>CAISXF010000049.1 GCA_903889445.1 uncultured Pseudomonadota bacterium | reverse complement strand
GATTAAATGACCAATTCGCCAGTGACAACTTCGCCGTCAATCGGTTGCGACTTGATTACTTCGCGTAAGGTTTTGCCATTGCTGATAATGTCCGCCACGTCCTGTTTTAGCTTATCCAGTGCATCGTCTATCAAATACCAGTCATTCAAATTTTCGACAGGTGTTGACGCACTATCGTCTAATAAATCCCATGTGTAGCCCTTAACCGATGTAAGGTAATCTTTGATTTTTTCAACAGATTTGTTGTGCTTTTGAATCGCGCCAACTTCCTCATTGAGTTCTGATTTTGTTTCGCGCAACTCTTTGATACTTTCTGTTAAGCCTTCAGGCGATAATTCTTTGCGGCGAATTTCGTTATCGAGTTCGTTCATTTTGCAACGCACACCGTCTGTAATCGCCTTGTCTAAATCCTTTTTATCGCGTGCAATCTTATCTTTTGCATCACTCAATTGTTTTTCGAGCGTCTGTGTTGCTGCACTACTTTCGACAATCAATGCCGCCCGTTCTGTTGAAATTACCGCCGATACTTTTGCATCGATGATTTGAGTTTGATTATTGCGTAAATCTTCAGCCGCCTGTTGTGCCTTCAGTAATTCATGTTGCAGTTTTTCATTTTCAAGACGTAAGGCTTCAGTTTCGAGCGTTTCAACTTGCGCGACTAAATCAGCATCATTTTTCAAATCCGACACGGTGTCGGTTTTGGTAATTGTGCGAAGCACGGGCAAACCTTTTGCACTTCGCATATACCGTTGCGCCTGTCTTTCTGACACGTTTATATTTTCGAGTAACCATCCGCCAAATTCACCATGTCTTAACGTGGCTTTGACTTGCAAAAGTAGTACACCTGCGTTTTGACTGTGTGCAATTGCCCTGTCTTGAAATTCGAGAGCCTTATCCGCGTTACTTTCTGCGAGGGAAATTTGATTGTTAATTTCAGTAATTAGGTCGGTGTTAATGATGATTTGATTTGAAGGCGTGACAGTTTCGAGCGCGAATAAATCGGCGTTGGTGGTCACTTCAGGAACGGGCAAAACTTCAGCGGGTTCAATTGCTTCAGCAACTTCTTCAGCAGGTGCAACGGGTTCGACAATTGGCAGGTCTGTTGATTCGGATTGTTTAGCGTACTTTGCAATTAACCATTTAAGGATTGCTACGTTTTGCTCAGGTGATTTTTTGCCGCCTTTCGTATCAATTGGCAAGCCTAAAGCCGTACAGGCTTCTTTTGTGATTTTGGATTGTTTTTGGTCATCGTTTTTGGGTTTGATAAGCCCATGTTTTACGAGTTCAAATTTAATAGGCGTTGTGCCGTCGTAGGCGGTTTGTGTTGATGTTTCGGGGGTTGTGGCGTGTAAATCGTTAGTAGTGCAATCGGTAACGGTATCTGTAATTTTCATGCTGCACCGCCTTTTGAACGTTGCGCGGTCAAGTAAGCGTCAATGTCACTTTGAAGAATGCCAACACGTTGTTTCGTGAGTTAAATTTGAACAATCACGCCGTTTTTGATTAGCGTATTGAGTGACGTTAAGCCGATTTTTAACTGTTTTGCAGCTTCTTTTTTGAGTAAAACGGGTGCTTGTTGCATAATGTAATTGCCTTTTTAAAAGTGGTGAAACGAAATAAAGCCTATTTTTTGGGTGGAACTTGGTTGCTACTTTTTTACTAGGTGGTTCTAAATACGCCCCATAAATAGCCGCTCTTGGTCGGGTTTAGCTATCGGGGCGTTGTTGTTTCAGTTCGATTGTTTTTGAATCTGTGCGTAGCTTAAATGTTTATTTCAAAAAATCACCCTTAACAATTATCGTTTAATGAAAAAGTCGTCAAGATTGATAAAAGTAGGTAGTTGTTTTGGCAAAATTAGCCCTATTGATTGACTTAGTTTCGAAACATATACTCTGCCAGTACGCGGGTCGGCTTGAATAATTAAGCGTTCTGCAATCACCTTTTTTCTAAATGCGGTAATCGTTCCTTCAACGGATTTTTTTGAGCGATGAACATTTTCCGCGATTATTTTCACGATTTCGCCGTACTCCATTTTCATTTCGTCACATAAGCAATAAAGCCACAAGACGGCATCGTCTTTTTTTGTTGCTGCTGGTCTGCCAACTGGATTTTTTGGCAATATAATTTTTACTTTCTTTGGTCGTCCACGTTTTGCCATATCGTTACCCACAAAAAAGCCCCGATACCATTACAGCATCGAGGCTTGTTATCAAATCCGTTAAAGTACGCCGTGCGTGAAAAACCGCGCCAACATAAAACCGATTGATGCAATGGCAAAAGCTGTACCGACAAACCACTTGATTAAATCGTTTTTGCTTTTTTCGATTTGTTCACTTAATTGAGCGCGTACCAATTCAATTTTTAGTTCCAATTCTTTAACATCGCCTTTTGTTGCGAGTTCGTCAATTTTCGCTTGTTCAATTTTGGTAACAGCTTTCGTGAGAGCATCAGCTGTTTTTTCAGCAAGTCCACTTTTGACCAGCTCATCGTAAAACGTGTAAGTGTCGAACGGGATTGCGCTCATGATGCCGCCTGTTTGGATTGTTGGCGTAACGTTTCGAGCATTACTTTAATTGTGTCCAAAAATTCGGCTTGAACCCAAACATTAGCACCAGTTTTGGATTTTTTAGGTGCGCCCATTTTCTTTTTTTCTTTGATTTGTTCCATTACATGATCCCCATAATTGCGTTGTCTACGTCATCGTTACCAAAATCTAAGTAGCTGACTGTACTGTTAATTGATTTGTGTCCGAGCGCGATTTGTACGAGCGGCAACTGCTTTGTTGCTTCCCATATCCGTGCAGCGAATGTTTTTCTAAGTGTGTGTGTGGAAACATTGCCGAATTCACCAATAAGGGCAAACAAGGCTTTTAAAAGGTCATGTGCTTGTTGGCGTGAGATTGCTTTTAATGAACCGTTAATTGTGCGTTTTTGGCTTAGGAATAGCGGCGTTGTTGCATCGTTCAAGCCTTTAGATTTCAACCATTCCAATAACAACGTCAATGCTTTCTTTGCATCGGTATTAAGTAGGACGGTTCTAGTCACGCCTGTTTTCGTTTTGCTTGCTTTAACGGTAACGTGTGAATGGATTTGCCCGTTGGTTGATACGTTGGCAATGGTTAAACTCAAAAGTTCGCTTATTCTGTAACCGCAACAAAATCCCATTGTGAGTAAAGTTTTTTGACGAATTGAATCAGTAGCTTTCAAAACGGCTTTAACTTGCAATCGGCTTAATGGTCTTGAACCTTTCATGACTTACACCTTGTTATTGGTTACTTATTAGATGCGATAAGTATAGAGTAACGCGCCAACAAGTCAATACTTTTTAAAAGCGATTAGTCTAATCAAAAACCTGTCAAAAGATAAACTTGTCAGGTTTTCCGATTACGCCTATCTAAACCATTTTCGCCTTGATTCATGCCATTGCATTGTCGAACCATCAAAACCACCACACACGGCAATTTTGAAGGCACAAAAAAACCGCCTTTTAATCAGCGGTCGTGTTGTTGTGTGTGGATGATATTTAATTCAATTGCCACGGGTTCGACTATTGGCACAACGCGATTAACCAATTCATTCACGATTGAACGCTTAACGTTTCGGTTGACTGTTACTGGTAACGTTACCAAAACCCACACATTTTGTTTCTGCGTACACATAACGAAAATTGCCCAAACTTCGGGCGTGTTTTTTTCGTGATTATTCGCGCCTTTCAAGCCATCAAAAAACCGATAAATTTGCCCAAAATCGACCGCGTTGCAAAATTCCAGTAAAAATCACGCTTTTTTCAAAAAATCCTAAAATTGAAAAATCTTTTAAATCGAAACCATAAAACGCGCATTAAATAAATACTCTTATTTCGTGCCAGTTTGTAAGTGATTGTTTTATATTTATTTATTATTAGTTGGCATGATAATTAACGCGCAATAGTTGCGGTTTTGAAAATTCGGTAATTTTGGGCAGAATCGCTGTAGCCCGCATTATTCGGGGGTGCTGTTGGCACGCGAGACTAAGAATTATGCCGATATGGCGTAAACGTAGACGGGGCGTGGCTTACGGGGTTTTGACGTGATAAGCACAAAAAACCGCCTTTAATCAGGTGTCGGGGTACCCTGGGGAATCAAGCCTCTAGGGGGTACAACGACCTCGCGTTATTTCGCTAATTATCACAAATTTTCATAACGTCTATCCGCCACGAACGATCGTCACAGTTCGCCCAACTGCAAAAACACGTTATAACTTAACGAGCTTCCCGCGTGCTTATCTGGGTGGTGTCAGTTGACGTTGATTGCGTCAACCGTACAAATCCACCCGCGTCACTTGTCACACAAACAAAAACCGCACTAACCCGCATAGCATCTACACAATACGCAATTATCCTGAAAAAACCCTTTTTTTAAGCCGATAGCAATAATGCGTGTTGCGCTGGTACTTTTGAAAATTGGGTCATGTTCTAAATTCCTGTTGTGGGTTAAAGGCGGCTTAGTTGCGTAAAAACGTTGGTACTTAATGAACTACCCGCGTGTTTGTCTGGGTGGCATAGTTGGCGTAATCGTTTCAACAAATCAGCATCAATGCCGCTTATCGTTATGATTTTGGCTTTTGGTGCATCCGCGTACTTATCCAACGTCATCAATGCGATTTTTTCTGTCAGTTTGGTTATTTCCGCCCTAAATTCGCTACGGGCTTTCACTTTGTCGCGTTCCAACTTCGCTATTTTTTTCAGCAAATCAGCATCAATGCCGCCGCTGGTACTTCTTAAAGATTCGTTTTCACGTTCAAGCCGTTCAACTTTGCTTTTTAAACTCGCAAGTTCATTTTTCTTGAACTCGATAAAACAGGAACGGCATAAGGTTTTGTAAGTTTCGCCGTCGAACTTTTCGCCGCAATCGTTACAGGTTTGTTTGGTCATCGTCATTGGTGGTTTC
>CAISXF010000048.1 GCA_903889445.1 uncultured Pseudomonadota bacterium | reverse complement strand
TCAACTTTGCTTTTTAAACTCGCAAGTTCATTTTTCTTGAACTCGATAAAACAGGAACGGCATAAGGTTTTGTAAGTTTCGCCGTCGAACTTTTCGCCGCAATCGTTACAGGTTTGTTTGGTCATCGTCATTGGTGGTTTCCTAAAATATCGTTTAAACCCGCGCCGTTGTTGACTTTAAGGCGTATTTTTAAAAAGTCCTTATAAATCAATAATGCGTAAAATGCGTAAAAATGCGTAAAGTCTTACGCATACCTGCAAGCCACGCCACATAAGGGCTAGAAGGGTGTCTAAAATCAATTTGCGTAAATGCGTAAAAGTTGCGCCTTTTTCGGGCTAAAAAATCAAAATCATTCGCCATGAAAGAAAATAATTTTGATTCGTTAAAAAAATGTCTTTAACGTCTTACGCAATTACGCATTTATATTATTAACTACCTTCTATCCCTTTATTGGCAGGGCTTTAAGACTTGCGTAAGGTTTTACGCATTCTTACGCATTTTACGCAAGCCCCGTCGTTTCTAGGTTTAGCGGATTAGCCCATAAGACAAACCGCCACCATCTAATGGCGTTACCGATAAAATGCCATCGGCTACCATGTCGTGTAATGTCGTTTTAACCAATTCGCTTTTGTTGCCAGTGTGACTTTTGAACGGTTCAACGGTTATTCTGCTTTTGCGTATCTGTTCAAACGTTTTGGCGCGGTTATCCTTTTCAAAGATTGACAGAATCGCGCTGTATTCGGCTTTAGTACCAATAAGCCCCTTATCCTTTAGCATCGACAAATGTGCATCTAGTAAATCCGCCACAATGGCGATTGCGGTTTGAATTAAATTGTTGGCGATAATGTAAGCGTTAAGGTTGTAATCGGGTTCTATACCATCAAGCAATTGCAGGTTTGCCGCTATTTTCATGATTTGCATATCGACTTTACCCGCTGCGCCACGCAATGAACTGTGCGAGTATTTACCACCGTCGATTAAATGCGGTTCGATTTTGTTTCTGAAATCGTTAATCAATCGCCAGCCGTCACGGTCAATGGTCAAATCAGGCAAATCGAATAATGATTTAGGCGTTAAGAAAATATCACCTGTAACCTTTTTGCAGATTTCGGCATATTCGTTCACACAGTCATTATCTATATGGCGGGGTTTATTCCAGTCGCGCCGTCCTAAATTATGCGATTCGGCAAGCATCAAAAAACGTTCGGCTAATCCAGTGCCGTTGCTTGCGCTTAAAACTTTTTCAACGCTGCCTTGTTGGGCGAATAAAACCACGCCACCACCCACTAAGCCCCGATAACCGTCACGATTTACGCGAATTGAATTAACGAAACCACCATCAAAAGCGTTTAACATTAAATCGTTGTTATTGGCTTTCTTTGAATCGCCATACGACAAGCCCAACAAAGAATTGAACAAACCTTGTTCGCTGGACACTGCGCTAAAAAATCCATTGCTGTAATTCAATGATTCTTCTAATGCTTCGGGTGTTGGGTTGGTGACAAACGATTGAGTTTTTAGCTGGTCATAGAGTAAATCTATTTCCTTTTTTTCGGTTTCGAGTTCTAACGCTTTTTTGATTTCACGCAAATTTTCAAAATGGATTGATTCAAAAGGTTGTTGGTAGGTTTTCAATGAACGGCTTTTGCCAGTTCCACTAGGTTGTTCTGTGACGATGTACAAGCCTATCGGTATTGAACCACTGTGTTGATAATTGACGCGCCATTGACGACAAGCGATAGAACTAAATAATCCTAAGCCATTTAAAAACACGGTGCTAGGCGGCAAATCAGTTGCGTTTGCGATACTTTGTGTTAACCGTTTAATGATGTGATTGTTTGAAACGTGGCGTAATAAATCGACGGTGCAATGATGTGTTTCGTTATCTAAAACGGTGTTTTGTGTTGTGGATGCAATTGCATTATCAGCGGGGCGTTTGACAAATTTAAAACCACCGATACATTCGACAAGTTCACAATCGTCGTAATCTTGGTCAAATACAGCAACGTCTTCAGCTTCAGCGCGGGTTTCGTAAATTGTGTTCATGTGTCTAGTTATCCATATTTAAGAAGTGGACAACCGATAAGGCGGATTTATGCCAATTGGCATATTTTGGAATAGGCAAAAATCAGGTACAATTAGCACTTGAAAATTGCCTTTTTCAATGTCGGTCTTAAACGATTGAATTAACGATTTGATGATCTTGAGAATCATCAATCGGGGTTAATTTTACACCAGTAACGCGAGCCGCGATGATAGAAATATCACGCGGCTTTTGTGCGTTTAGCGGTCCATAAAGAGCAGAATTGTAAGAGAAGTTAATCATGATTAAATGACCAATTCGCCAGTGACAACTTCGCCGTCAATCGGTTGCGACTTGATTACTTCGCGTAAGGTTTTGCCATTGCTGATAATGTCCGCCACGTCCTGTTTTAGCTTATCCAGTGCATCGTCTATCAAATACCAG
>CAISXF010000047.1 GCA_903889445.1 uncultured Pseudomonadota bacterium | reverse complement strand
TGCTCAATTCAAACATTTGCCGCGTTATTTGAAAGCCATGCAATACCGTTTAGACAAGCGAGATAACACGCCGCAAAAAGCTAATGAACTTGCGCGTTTTCAGATTCGTTATTGGAATTCGGTTTCGCAGCGGCTGAAAAAGGAAATCATTACGCCTGAAACGGAAGCGTTTCGTTGGATGTTGGAAGAATTTGCGGTTTCGTTGTTCGCGCAACAGTTGAAAACGGCGATTGCTATATCAGCGCAGCGGTTGGAAAAGGCTTGGGATTCGGTTTAAAAACGATGTGAAATTCCTGCATCTTTTAAAATGCTGTTTGCCGTGTGACGTGATTTACAAGTGTGGTTCACGGCAACAGAAACACCATTCGGACAAAGCCAGATTTCATGTGAACCTTTACCGCTACGAAGAAATTTACAGCCGTGTTGGAGCAATAATTCTTTGAGCAATTTTTCATAACCGTTCATACAGCAAACGGGGCTTGATTAAATGAACAATACGTTGATTTTGATTTGACCAAACTCGGCACGTTCAACGCAAGAATTTCAGGCAATAAAACCTTAACTTCTTTTTCTAATTCGTCTAACGTTTCAGCTTCGACGATTAACCCTTTTAAATCGGAGCTAGTCGCAACATAAACGTTGGCTTCAACATCAAAAAGCACATTCACTTTGATTAAAAGTGGAATCCCCATTGAGGCAAAAAATTCTGAAAAAAACCAACCTAAACGATACATAATAATCACTCTCTGAATTTAAAAATTTCTAAGTTTGAATTGTAACAAAAAAATGATTTGCGGTGTCGTTGTTCGCGCAACAGTTGAAAACAGTAATCACTTTGTCATTGCTGCAATCGCAAATATAATCGCGGGTTACGACAAATAATTCTGAGGATGATAATGAAAAAGATTGTGATAATGATGCTGTTATTCGTATCTACAAATGTGTTGGCTGAGTGGACTAAAGTGAGTGCAGCTTCAGTTGTTACTATTGGTGATTTTACTGTTTATGCAGACATTCAATCGATACGAAAGAATGGAAACAAAGTAAAGATGTGGAAATTAGTGGACTTTAAGACTGTTCAGAATATTGATAATGTTCGGTATTTGTCAATGTTAGTACGAGAGGAATATGATTGCTTGGAAGAAACAAGTCGGCGATTAGATGGTTATGAGTATTCGGGAAACATGAAGAATGGCGATATTGTTACTTCTCTGCCAAACCTAATAGAGCAATCAGAGACAGTAATACCAGGAAGCGTTATCGAAACATTATTGAAAGTAGCCTGTGGCGGGAAGTAATCACTTTAGGTTGTAATAAGTATCCTGGCGACTGATAAAAAGGCTGGTGAAAAACCAGCCTTTTTTGTTTGTGCTGTCAATCATCAAAAGCCGCCGATTTTTTGAATAAATGTTTAAATGTGGCATAAACCGTTTCTCTTTTTTCGATGATAGCTATCAATAAAACTTCACCACGCAACGTGTAAATCAGTCGATATTTGCCAGTGCGTAATTTTTTAAATTCTGCGTAACCCGTCAAACTTTCACCTTCGATTAAATCGAGTCTCAAATTTGTGATGATTTCTTTGATATGACTGGCGATTTTCGGCGCATTTTTTGACAAATCGGTTAGCGTTTTAAAGGCTTGCTTCGTGAATTTGTAATCTCTCATTACGCAATGCTATTCATTAAATCTTGCGCTTGTGTGTCAGAAGCAAAACCTTCTTGAATCGCTAATTCAGCGGCTTTCCCATATAAAATATCTTCAAGACGTTTTAATTCGTTATAGCGTTTTTGCGACATCACAACAGCAATGGCTTTGTCTTGCTTTGAAATACTCACAGGCTCTATTTCTATT
Source organism: uncultured Pseudomonadota bacterium (assembly GCA_903889445.1). Taxonomy (GTDB): domain Bacteria; phylum Pseudomonadota; class Gammaproteobacteria; order Methylococcales; family Methylomonadaceae; genus UBA10906. The sequence goes on along the minus strand of CAISXF010000047.1, from coordinate 2,360 downwards.
TCTGATAACACGGCACTAAAATTTTGTCTGACTTCGGTTGAACTTAATACTTTCATAAAACTCCAATAAAACGTACAAAATACGATTAAAAATGTACGAAGAGTCTAATTCTTTTCACATTACTAGGCAATCATGAAACAAAAAAAGCTGGCGAAAACCAGCCTTTTTTATTTGTGCTAAAACGAACAATCAAGCTCGTGATAAAAAACGTTGCACTTCCACCGCCTGGCAGATTTGCTGGCTAATGTATCAAGGTAGTTTTGCAATGAATTGTCTTTAATTTCAGTCATTTTTTAAATTTAGATAAAATGGGAAATAGGTCGAATAACAAAACTACGTCTAGTTTTGTTATCATTCAATATCACATTATCGGAGAATCACACATTATGACTATTCCAAAAATCGCTATTTTCACCGACGACACTGGCTGGCACGGCAAACAATTACAACAAGCCTTTAAAAATTTAGGTTATGACAGCGTGTTTGAGTCCTTGACCGATTGCCGTTTTAATCTTGAAACTCCCGCGTTGCCCATTTTCATTCCCGAATTTGAAACAGCATTACCTGTCGCCGTCTTTGTGCGTGGCGTGCCAGGCGGTTCGTTAGAAGAAGTCGTTTTATATTTAGATTTTTTGCACGCGCTGAAAATCATGGGCATTCCCGTTTATAACGATGCGAATGCCATTGAACGCAGCGTTGATAAAGCCATGACCAGTTTTTTATTATATCACGCGGGGTTAAAAACGCCGCCGACGTGGGTTTTGCGTGATAGAGATGCCGCGTTGGCGGTGGCTAAAAACGAACTGTCTCAAGGGAATTTTGTTATCAGCAAACCGTTATTTGGTTCGCAAGGCGAAGGCATTCGACGCATTGAAAAAATGACCGATTTACCGTGGTTGACCAGCAGTCACGGCGTATATTATTTGCAGCGTTTTGTACCCAGCGCGGGCGAAGGCTGTTCAGATTATCGCGTGTTTGTGATCAATGACGAAGTCGTGGCGACCATGCGCCGACGCGGTAAATCGTGGCTCAATAATGTCGCCAAAGGCGCAAGCTGTGAACGCATTGAACCGACCTCAGAAATGAGTGATTTAGCGATTCGCGCCACCCATTTATTGCAAATGGATTATGCCGGTGTGGATATTCTTGAAGACAACGCGGGAGAATTAAACGTGATTGAAATTAACAGTGTTCCCGCGTGGAAAGGCTTGGAAAGCGTGTGTGATTTCAATATCGCGGAATTATTGGCGCAAGATTTAGTAAATCGGCATTTAAAATTATGCAAAAAATCTGAAATATAAGTCAGCCTACGAATTATTAGCCCATTTATCTGACCACACAACTTTATGACTATTGAAGACAATAATCGCCCGACCATTTTAGTCGTTGATGATACGCTCCCGAATTTACTTTTAATTGTTAATCTGCTCAAAAAAAATTATCGAATTAAAGTGACCGATAATGGGTTTAAGGCACTTGAATTAGCGCGTGCTGAACCGCCCGATTTGATACTACTCGATATTATGATGCCTGTCATGGATGGTTTTGAAGTATGTCGGCGATTGAAAGCAGATGAAATCACACGACATGTACCGGTTATTTTTATCACCTCCAAAACTGAAATTGAAGATCAAGAATTAGGTTTTTCAATTGGTGCAGTGGATTTTATTCACAAACCGATTAGTCCGCCGATTCTGATAGCACGAGTCAAAACGCACTTAGAAATAAGTACATGGCGAAACTCTTTAAAAAATCACAATCAGTGGCTGCAAACAGAAATAGATCAGCGTTTATCCGAACTCAATCATTTGCAAGACGCAACCATTTTCGTGATGGTGTCGATGGCGGAATTTCGTGACGAAACCACCGGAAATCACATTCGCCGCACGTCGGAATACGTCGGAATGTTGGCGGTGGAATTGGCTAAATTACCCCATTACAGTGAGTCGCTCACACTGAACGTGATTGAACAAATGAGAAAATCTGCGCCGTTACACGACATTGGCAAGATTGCGATTCCCGATGAAATTCTGTTGAAACCAGGGAAACACACTTCAGAAGAATTCACCATCATGAAAACGCATGCACAACGCGGTTTGGATATGCTGAAACAAGCGGGAAATCACATGGGGGAACACGGAGATTTTTTAACAATTGCAATGGAAATTGCTGGCTGTCATCATGAAAAATGGGATGGTTCTGGCTATCCAAATGCTTTAAAAGGTGCTGAAATTCCAATTTCCGCACGATTGATGGCACTTGCCGATGTGTTTGATGCGTTGCTTTCCTCCCGTCCTTACAAACCTGCAATGAGCATTGAAGAAACACTCGCCATTATTTTGGAAGGCAAAGGCACGCAT
>CAISXF010000046.1 GCA_903889445.1 uncultured Pseudomonadota bacterium | reverse complement strand
CGGCGGTTTTGTTGATGATTTTTACTTTTAAACTATCCGTTTTTCCAGTGCAGTTAATTGCGTATTTTGCTGTTTTATTATTGGCTAACGTTTTTGTTGCGGATTCAATGCCCAATTTTACGAGTGTTGATGAACCTGTTGTGACTATTTTTGCGGCATTTAAACATTGATATTGGACTGAATAAGTTTGTGCAGTTTTTAGCGTTAAATTTGTGCCGAATGTGTCCAATGTCAACGTGTACGCACCATTGCCACCTTTTAACGTTACGTCTTTATTTGTGCCTGCGGCGATGGCGGAAGTCGTCGTGGTTAATTTTAATTTGGTTAATGTTGCATTTAAAATTTGCGGAAGAATAGGAGGCGATTCGGGAATTAAAGATGCAGATGTAGCAGTTACGCCACCTTCAAATAATTTAAAATTCAAATGATCGGTATCACCCGCACAAGTGATTTTAAAATAATCGGTCGCGCCAATTGTGGTGGTTAAACTCTGTGCGCCAGAATCTAACGCAGACGCGCTTTCAAATGCACTCAATGCGAGTAACGATAACAGCGTTTTTTGAGCTATTTTTTTCATGAGAAGAATCCAAGACAAATAACAATTGGCGTATTATCGCGCATTTTTGATTGATGTGTGTTTTGAAAATCGACACGCTTTAAAAACGTGTCGATTATTGACAGCGAAGAATTATTTTGTAGGCCAATACAACGCACCGTTCGCGCCTGCGGGATATTTTGCAGCCGAAATGGGCAATAAATTGTCAATATCATCATTGCTTGGTTCGATGTAAACCGTGTCGTAATCGGCGGTATCCGAGCAAGCTATTTTGGTTGATGTAACCGCTGCACCAGCTGAATCTTTCGCTCCCGTCGCCCAACCCGTAACAGAACGATCAATTGTCGCGCCTGTTTCTGGATTAAATCCTTTTGTACCAGGTAACGGATTTCTCGCTAAATCACGATTAACCGTCAACGTTGACCAAAAAACGGGCGTGGCATTTGCGCTAGGCATCGTGACGGGGTCATTAAATTTCGTCGTCATGTGACCAATCCACAAATCAACACGACTCGGGCTATTGTAAGATGCCGCACCTTTTTCACACCAATTGGCGACCGCCACACGGATTTTTAAGGCTTTGGCGCAAGATTCAGGTTTAAATGCGAAAGCGTTAATGCCGAAAGGTGAAAGACCCGTTTCGCTTATGTCACTGCCATCGGGTTTTTTCGCACTTTCTAACAATGGCGCACCGTTGTAAGGTGATGTGCCGCTCCAACTTTGCCAGCCACGCACGTTACCTTTGCTATCAACTTTAGGAATGTTGTTTGCGAACATTGCGCCGCCAACATTAACTAACGACAAAGCTGAAACCAACGGCACGCCACTTGATGAAGTTCCTGAACCAACGATGTCTTTTGATAAATCAGCAATTTTATCTTCTTCGCCTACGGTAAAGCCATCAACAGCTTTTGTCGTCACATTTCCAGTCGCATCTTTCACTTCTGCAACAGCAGCTTTACCTTTCGTACCACGGATAATCACGTCACCAAAACCAGGTGAGTTTGGGAAAATCGCACTTAATGCAATGACATCTTTATGTGGCTGACCATTACTTTCGCCACCGATATTCGTGTTACAACCGTGAGTGATGGTGACAGCGTTCCATGTTTTCACTGAACCTTCTGTGATTTGATCTTTGAAACCAGCGTGTGCGTGTGCAATTTGTGCGGATCCAGCGAGTAATGCAATTGACGTTAATGTTTTAAGCGACGTATTCATTTTTATCCTGAAATAAAGTTTATTTGATAAATTGTGCAACAAATTAAAATTGTAAAAACTTAAAGTGTTGTCATTATTTAGCAGAATGTAAGCCAGCTTAAAATTTTGCATTCAAACCCATTGAAATTATTGGCTTAAATCGAAAAAAGCACTGTTTTTATACCAAAAATACGGCTTAAAATTTAAAATCAAGAGTGAAATCGTGCGATATGCCGCAGTTTTTATTGAAAAATGTGTGATATGCCACAGTTTTTGATGGTTGATTTTTCGGTTTGAAAAAACTAAAAGCCCCGAAAACAAAAAACCCAGCAAAAATGCTGGGTTTTCTGAAAGCTCTAAAAGCTAAAGGTCTAGCGTTTGTGCAATCTTACAAAGAGATTGAACTAGAAACTTTTTGTTTGCTGCTATCTTGATCATCGATACAACCAGTTAAACCAACAATCATTAACGCTAAAGCTAATACAGAAATTACTTTTTTCATTTGTGAAATCCTTCAAAGTTGTTTTAATTATTATCGCGCTAATCTGTAAGCACGGGCATTTTATATCATGACTATTCTGTCAATGCAATAATAAAAAAATCGAATAATTATGTCTCAATTACAGACTGTTGATGTTATCCGGTAATTCAATTTGAATCGCCTTATCTTTCCACTGTGCAGTACCGATAATTGTCCACGTTCCCGCCATGTTTTGATGTAACAAATCTTTCACCCAATCATTCGGTGCGCGAGTCTTTTTCATCTGAATATGAAAGGTGGTCTTATTCAAATCTATGCCTAAATCTCGCCCATAAAAAGCAGTGATTTTCATAATAAATTTCTCTAAACGTTGATTGTTAATGGTTGGCGTAACAGCAATGTTTGCCCACATCGAATGTACTCGCCCCCAATTTGGCGCAAGCATTCGTCCTTGATCATTCACAAATGGCAGCCATTTCTCTTGTCCGGTGGCATCGGTATAAGTAATCGCCAAAATGTGATCGTAACCCGTAAAATGATCGTGCAAATACAGCGGGTGCGGCACAATTCCGACAAACGTTTGCGACCACAAAATTAACGTATTACTGATTTGTGTCAACGGCGATAAAACGGGATTATGCAATTTCAATCGATAAATCAACCCGTAGTGAATGGTGCTATTAAGCTGCAATAGCAATAATAACGTGAGAATTTTAGTCAGTTTTCGCGTAAATGTTTTCGGCTTTTGAACAGCGTATTGTTCAACTAGAGAAGTGTACCAAGTGTTATTTTCCAACGGCGCGACAACCAAACAAGCCACATCACAACGAACGCGCGTGTCGGCAATCGTGCGGTATTTTTTCTCTACGAACGGACGAATCATTGGCAACGACAACAGCACACCAATAAACGCTAAATAACCAGTATGTTTAAAAATTTGTGCGTAAGTTTGCACACCAGAATAAATGTGACCATTGGTATCAATTGCATATAAATCCATCAACAATGTTTCTGACTTAATCGTCGCCATTTCCGGATAATTTGCCGCATTTTCTTGTGCGTTTTTAAAATCAATACGCCGAAAAATATCAAAGTGATTTAACGTCAACGCCGTGCGATTACACAGCGGACATTGCCGATCAAAAAACACCGTTAACGTCGGTTTTTTTGCAATAAAAACGTGACCCATTGCTCTCCACCAGCGAAACGGAATCATCAGAAAATAAAAGCACAGCATTCCCAAACCAAATGGATAAATGTTGAATGACAACGTAATCCCTAAATGCAAACTCATGCCAATCAACAAATACACGATGCGTAAATGCCGTTGCCAAAAGAAAAATATAAACGTGAATTGAAAGACTAAAATCGTATAACCGAGCAAATTCTGTAGCCATTCTTGATTCAATAACGGCGACATATCCAACGCTGAAACGTAATAAGGTTGGGTAGCGGGCAACCACGTTCCCAAACCATTGCGCCAATGTTCGGCAAACATTTTGTGAACAGAAGAATCGAAATATAAAAATCCTAAGCAAATCGCTACGGGTAAATAATAGGCAAGAACTGAAACGGTTGGCTTGGCATATTCGCGGTAATGTTTGAATGGTTGACTAAGTTTGTAACGCAAATTGTCCAACGAAAAGGCTTTGTCGGCGGGCAAAAATAACAAGAAAAATCCTGCGCCAATCATGAACGTATCAAAACCACCGTCAAAATCGCGCTGCATCGGTGTGAAATTAACGAACAAAATCCAGAATAAATAATTACACAACATGGCAGTTTGATAGCGATAACCTAGCATGACGCACGTCGCAACGACCGCCCACAAAACCAGAAAAGTCGGAATCATCGGAAATTCGACATCCAAATAGGGGATCGGATCGAAAATAAGGTGATTAAAATATAATAAAAAGAAAATTTCTTGCAGCGTAATAAGACCATAAAACAAACGAAACAAACCTAATCCCGTTGCTGGAACTTGTTTATTAAGCAACTTAGAGAGTTTATTGGAAAAACGTGAATACATAACAGTCCTAAAGATTACAAATGTTAAAATTTTAGACATAAAAAAAGGTCGCAACATAAGCTGTTGCGACCTTTTTTGCTAAAGACTGAAGTCTATCGCTTATTTTTCGTCTTCTGGATGTGGAGCAAAAACCCATTTCACGAAGAAGTAACCTGCTGCCACAACTGCTAAACCAATCGTTGCACCTGTTGGTGTTTTTAACATTTCAGTAACGTCTAAAATTGCACCCATTGAATTCTCCTGTGATTTTTTTTGTTTTAAAAGTATGCTAGAAACTAGCACAAACCGAAGGGTAATAATACTTTAGAATGCGTGAAAGTCAAGGCTTGTCACTTAGTTGGCGTGGATTCATACGCTAAAAGTTAAAGCGGCATATTTAATAATGATATAATCAAAAACGTTACATTTACATTGTGAGTATCAATCAGGATTGGTTAAAAATGAGAATAACAAATTACGTTAAATGCTTACCGTTGATGGCTGTTTTTTTTGCTGGTTCAATACACGCCGACGTTGCTTTAAAAGATAACAACGAACTATTAGGAAAATGGGCGTTAACCGCTGAAGCCATCAAACTCGACGGGGAGAAAAAATTCGTTTCTAGTTCGTGGGAATTTAAAAACGACGGCACATTAGTTTCAATTGCTACCGATTCTTTGGGTCGAACCAAAGAAATGACAGTCGTGGTAAAATACACCGTTGAAGATGGCTTGATTAAAAAACAAGTTTCACCCGGACGTGACAAATACGAATCCTGCTCTGTCGTTCAAAAAGAGGGTTCAAACATGATAGTAAGATGTACAAACCTGTTTCTTTTCTTAACAAAAAAATAATAATTTCAAAGGATATAAGACGATGATTGGTGGAATGTTCATGATTTTTGTTGCCATCTGGGTTTATCAGTCGGCAGCACGCGCAAAAGTACAAAATATGTTTTATTGGGTGGTGGGCAGCGTCGTCACTTTTTTCGTTGTACAGCTTTTATTGGTTGAATTCGATATTTATTTATTGGAAGCACTTAGAAGTAGTGAAGGTGGTGCAGTTTATGAAGGCGAAAATGGCGCAGATCGTAAAAATGAAGGTGACTTTCAAGGTTTTGGTGGTGTTTTAGAATCACTGTTTTTTGAATTGATGCCACAAATTACAGGCTTCCTAGCGGTTGCCATATTGCGTAATCGTTTTATGCTAAAAGAACCACTTACCGTTACCAACTTGTTCAGTGGTATAAAAGAATTGTTCGTTCGCATTAAAGATAGTTTTAAAACAACTGCAAATCAAGAATAAATTTTGTACAGTTTAGGCGTAAATTCTTTGCGCCTAAACATTTTCAAGCAGAAACAATCACGCCTCGCTGCACAAAATCCCGCAAAATTTCCAAACCCGATTCTTGTAACTTCTGTACCGAAAAGGTCGGCGCAAACGTGGCAAGTTGCGCTAAATAAGTTTCTGAAAACCGCCCCGATTTCGCTTCAAGTAATTGTAGTAACCGATAAGTTAACGGCGTAAGCTCGCAAAAATGCACAACATCTTCAAAATTCCGATACGCGAGTAAAAAAGTCGGCTGCTGCGGCACCGATAACGGCAAAAAGGTCGGTGAAATTTGATGTACAGGGAATTGATACGCCAACAAACATGCTAACGGTGACAATTTTAATGCGGTTTCGGTTAAATGTTCTAACGGCATTTTTTCACTCTCGGCATCCGCAATCGACAACGCCATTTCCACCCATTCGTAATGCGCTAATTCTGCCATAAACGGGAAATCCGTCACACACTGCCGTTCATTTTGTAAATAAGCCAAAAATTCTTCGGGAATTTCAGAAAAATGGGGCGTGTGAGAAACGTGTTTAGCAAAAAAATCTTGAACCAAATTCTGCCAATCTTGTTCGCTGAATAAACGATGCAACACCGGAAAATTAGCGATTAAAAAACCATCGATATTGTTAAAAAACAGCTCCCGATACATCGCCATGCGTTCAGGTTTTACACCCGCAGGCAACGGAGTCGTTTCAGGATGGCGAATATAGGCAGCAAATGCCGCTTGATGTTGTTGGAAATTCATCACGCCACCATTTGAAATTTTTTGATTTGTTGTACTTCAGCCATCAATTCATTGATTGACGGTAAATTAAAATCACGTTCCAACAATGTTGGAAACACGCCAAAACGCTGATAAGCGTGCTGTAATAATTGCCAAACGGAGTCAATAATTGCCGCGCCATGCGTGTCCACTAAAAAATCTTCGGCTTCACGATAATGTCCCGCAATGTGAGCATAAGTAATGCGTTCGACCGGCATCGCGTTCAAAAATTCAATCGCGTCATAACCATGATTCACGCTGTTGACGTAAATGTTATTCACGTCCAGCAACACGTCGCAATTGGCTTCATTCACAACGGCATTAAAGAAATCAATCTCGCTCATTTCTTGCCCTGTGAACGTGTAATACGACACATTTTCGATGGCAATTTTACGCTCTAAAATATCTTGAACCCGCTTAATTCGTGCGGCGACGTGCTGCACGGCTTCAGCTGTAAACGGAATTGGCATTAAATCGTACAAATGCCCATTGTGGCTACAATAACTCAAATGTTCGCTGTAATGTTCAATGCCGTGCGTCGCCATAAATGTTTTGATTTGCTGCACAAATACTTCATCGAGCGGATCAGAACTGCCAATTGACAGCGATAAACCGTGACAAACAAACTGATATTGTTCCGTCATGGCGCGAAACTGTTTGCCCAATTTGCCGCCCATCGTAATCCAATTTTCGGGTGCCACTTCGAAAAAATCCACGGCGGGTTGCGGCGTTTGCAAAATTTCGGTTAAAAATGGACGGCGTAAACCTAAACCTGCGCCGTGAAGAATAGAATGCGGAATCGACATAAAAACCTGACTTTATTTACCAATACAAAAATTGGAAAAAATTTCGCCCAACAAATCATCGGACGTAAATTCACCGGTAATTTCTGACAAACAGTGTTGCGCCTGCCGTAAATCTTCAGCAACTAACTCACCTGCCAAAGCGTTTTGTAATTGTGAAAGAGCTTGTTCGACAAATTCGTGACCTGCATTCAGGGCTTCTAAATGCCGCCGCCGGGCGATAAATACGTTTTCAACGCTGGCATTAAATCCGACACTTTGCTTTAAATGCGTGGTCAATAATTCCAAACCTGCGCCGGTTTTAATCGACACATAAATTGCGATTCCGTTCGTGGTAGATTCGATTGCGGGCAAACGTGTCAATAAATCGATTTTGTTATAAACTCGAATGACTTCCACATTCGCAGGCAGCGTGGCTAGCAATGCCGCTGTTTCAATTTCTGATTCACGCACGTCAATCAGCAACAAAATTTTATCCGCTTTCACCATTTCAGCACGAGCGCGGCGAATACCTTCTTGTTCCACGACATTGTCCGAATCACGCAAACCAGCGGTATCAATGATGTGCAGTGGCATTCCGTCTAATTGAATCCGTTCACGCAATACGTCACGGGTTGTTCCTGCAATTTCAGTGACAATCGCGGCATCATGTCCCGCTAGAAAATTAAGCAAACTTGATTTGCCTGCATTTGGCTTACCTGCCAAAACGATGGTCATGCCATCGCGCAATAATCGCCCTTGTTGTGCGGTTGTTTGAATTTGCTCAATCTGTGTCAACAAGGCTTTCAATCGTCGTTCAATTAACCCGTCACTTAAAAAATCAATTTCTTCGTCCACAAAATCAATCGCTGCTTCAACATAAACACGCAAAGCGATTAACTCTTTAACGAGCGACTGAATTTGCTGTGAAAATACGCCCTGCATCGATTTTTGCGCGGAACGTACTGATTGTTCGGTGCTGCTACTAATTAAATCTGCGACGGCTTCCGCTTGTGCTAAATCGAGTTTGCTATTTAAAAACGCCCGTTCGGTGAATTCACCAGCTCTCGCCTGGATCGCACCTAATGCCAACACGCGCCTTAACAGCATATCCAAAACCACTGCGCCGCCATGACCTTGTAATTCTAAAATTGATTCGCCCGTGTAAGAATGGGGTGCTGGAAAATAAATGGCGATGCCCGAGTCAATAATTTCACCATTTTCATCAAGAAAAGGCGAATAAATGGCGGTGCGAGGTGAAAGAGGTTTTGAAAGTAATTTTGAAGCGATGTCTAAAACGAGCGTTCCAGAAATCCGAATGATGCCAACACCGCCATTTCCTGACGGTGTCGCAATTGCCGCGATGGTGTCTGCGTGATTCAACACATTATTTCGCGTTTTCGATTTGGCGCGTGATGTAAGTCTGTTGCAAAATCGACAACGTATTATTGATTACCCAGTACAACACCAAACCCGCTGGGAAAAATAAGAAAAATACCGTGAAAATAAGCGGGAACATTTTCATCACTTTTGCTTGGATTGGATCAATCGGCGCGGGATTCAAACTTTGCTGAATTTTCATGCTGATGCCCATAATCACTGGCAACACAAAGAACGGATCTTGAATCGACAAATCTTGAATCCACAACATAAATGGGGCTTGACGGAATTCAACGGTTTCGCTCAACACCCAATACAACGCCATAAACACGGGAATTTGAATCAAAATCGGCAAACAACCGCCCAACGGATTTACTTTTTCTTTGCGATACATTGCCATCATTTCAGTATTGAAACGGGGGCGATCATCCTTAAAGCGTTCCTGCATTTCTTTCAAACGCGGCTGAATTTTCCGCATTTTCGCCATCGATTTAAAACTAGCGTGCGACAACGGAAAGAATAACAATTTAATCACAAACGTCACGCCGATAATCGATAAACCCCAGTTACCAACCAAATTATGAATTTGATTGAGCAGCCAATAAATGGGCTTGCCGATAAAGGTTAATACACTGTAATCAACCGTTAACTCCAAACCTGGCGCGACTTTTTCCATCAATGGCTGAATTTTAGGGCCTGCAAATAGTTGTGCAGTAAATTTCGCTTCAGAATTGGTTTCAATCGTTACAGCGGGTGAATAAGTACCGATAACGTATTGACCCAATTTTAATTCTTTACTGTAAAAATGATTTTCTTGATCCGCTGGTGGAACCCACGCGGAGGCAAAATAATGTTGAATCATGGCTGTCCACCCACCTAAACTCACAACTTCAAGATTTTCGTCGTGCATATCATCGAAATCAATTTTTTGGTACTTTTTAGCTTCGGTATAAATCACACCACCGTCGTAAGCACGCATACCGCTGGTTAGCATTCCGCCTTTACTTTCTGTGTTGGGCGTTTTCAATAATTGACTGTACTGGCGACCATTCCACGCTTTCGTCGAATTGTTTTTAACGGTTTGCGTTAAATCAATTTCATAACTACCGCGATTAAACGTAAAGGTTTTCGTGACTTGCAAGCCATCGCCACTCGTCCATGTTAATGGCACCGTTAAACTATCTTGACCCGCTGCTAATGTATATTTTTCTTGAAGTGAGGCAAAAATACTGTGGTGATTAGCGACTTCAACTGAATTTGTACTCGTAATCAAACCGCTTTGCGCTACAAATAATTTGTCTATTTGTCCGTTAAATATCCGCACAGGCGTTTTATTTATTTCAGGAATCGCAAAACCGAACATATCGCGTAATTTATTCACGGTCGTATTTTCTTGCTCAACGGGGTAAGCGAGCAAATCTAAATTTTGAATTGTCCCGCCTTCAGTACTAATCTCTAACGCTAGTGTGTCGGTGGTAATTTTAATAACTTTAGCAGTCGCTTCCGTTGTATTTGCCGCACTAGATGCGGTAGTTTGAACCAGCGGCTCAGTATTAGTTGCTGGCAAATCATCTTTTGTATTCATACTCGCTACAACGGCTTCAATCGCGGGCTTGGGGGCATAATCTGCCTGCCACGCCTGCTGCAACATAAACACAAGCATCGCAAAAGTAACGATGAGTATAAATCTTATATTATCCATTCTTAAATTACCGATTTTTCTGGAACAGGATCCATGCCGCCTTCATGAAAGGGGTGACATTTCGCCAGTCTTTTGAGTGTAAGATACGACCCCGTAACGCTTCCGTGTCGTTCGACGGCTTCTAAAGCGTAACTAGAGCAACTAGGGTAAAAACGGCACACGTTCCCGAGCGCGGGGCTGATAAAATATCTATAAAATTTTATGAGTGTGGTAAGTATGAATTGCATCGGTTAACCAATCTAAGCCAATGTTTTTCCAGTGACTTTTGCAGTAAGAAGGGAGCCGCATCTAATGCTTCTCTGCGTGCCAAAACAACAATGTCGATGCTAATTATCGAGTGACGATGTCGCCGAAAATTATCCCGAACAATGCGTTTAATACGATTGCGGTGTACCGCTTTCTTTATATTTTTTTTAGCAACCACTAATCCGAGTCGCGGGTAGTCAAAATCATTTTGAACCGCTAGTAACGTGAAATAAGTATCACTAGACTTCGTCGGATTAGTAAAAACTTTTTTGTAATCAGCCGGCGTTTTCAGCCGAATTTTTTGCGGAAAACTAAAGTCTATTTTGGTCACAAAAATTTGTCGCTTAACCGCTAGTGGTCAATTTTGCGCGACCTTTTGCACGACGCGCATTAACTACTTTTCGACCGTTGCGTGTCGCCATTCTTGCACGAAAACCATGTGTTCTGGCGCGTTTAATTTTACTGGGTTGGTAAGTTCTTTTCATTGGAGTTATAGCCTAATTGAGGTTAACAAAAACGGATAAAATAGTTCGCGGATGATAGAATAAAGCCCTGGCTGTGTCAATTGTGCTGTCGCGTATTGGTTTCGGGTCGCATTATTTTTAATCGTTGTGTCATCGTCTATTTTTTGTGCCTCACACTCCTACTTTTTCTGAAATTTTAATGCGTTCACTCTGGAATATCTATCACAATAAACTTGAAAACGAAGTGCCTAGCACCGATTTCAATGCCTGGATACGTCCGCCATTGAAACCGACACACCATATACACTTGATTTGCGTCAAATCGTTTTGTTTTGGAATGGATAAAAAACGCCACGTCGTCTAAATAAAAGAAGCGATTACGGAATTTTCTAATGGAAAATTAAACCCTGTTTTAAATTGTGTAGATTCTAATCAGCAATGCCTTCAGAACGATTTGCACGGGACACGGAGAAAGCCTTGCAACAAAAGGCTATAGATATTTATCTACCCAAATTTTTTGAATTTTTGTCACTTTTTTACGAGGAAAACCACCATGAAATTTATTATCAACCGCGAAGCCCTTTTGGGTTCTTTGCAACAAATCGTTAGCGTTATCGAAAAACGCCAAACAATGCCGATTCTCTCAAACATTTTGCTCGTCATCGACAACGAGCAACTAACGATGACCGGCACAGATTTGGAAGTTCAGCTTATCTCAAAACTTGATTTGCCCAACGCAATATCGGGTGCCATCACGGTTCCAGCGCGTAAGTTTTTGGATATTTGCCGTTTATTACCCGCCGGATCTGAAATCAAATTCGAGCAAAACGACGACAAAGTCAAAATCACATCGAATCGCAGCCGCTTTTCGTTGAACTGTTTGCCAGCGGATAATTATCCTGAATTTGCAGAAGGCGAACTTGAGCATCAGTTCATGATTAACGCCGGTCAGTTCAAACGCGCGTTGGACAAAACCACGTTCTGCATGGCAAACCAAGACGTGCGTTATTACCTTAACGGCTTGTTGCTTCACATTTCCGACAGCAAACTTGAACTCGTCGCGTCTGACGGACATCGTTTGTCGATTTACGAAGATCAGCTTGAAACCCCAACCGGCTTTGAAGAACGCATTATTTTACCGCGTAAAGGTGTGTTAGAACTCAGCAAACTCATCGACGACCACGAAACCGAACTGCGTGTTGAGTTTTCAAGCAGCAGCATTCGCATTTACATCAAGCAATTGATTTTTTCAGCTAAATTGATTGATTCGAAATATCCTGATTTCGGCAAAGTTTTTCAACAAGGTTTTTTAAGCCCGCTCGAAATTGAAAAAATCGTGTTGAAAACGGCACTGACTCGCGTGTCGATTTTGTCGAACGAAAAATTCAAAGGCGTGACGTTCGACATCGATACGGAGCGTTTGAAAATCAGCACGCACAATCCTGAACACGACGAAGCTGAAGAAGAACTCGCGATTATTTACGATGACGAGTCATTATCGATTGCCTTTAACGCGCAGTATTTATCCGAAGCCATTTCGAATTTAGACGGCGATACAGCAATGCTGACAATCGCTCAGGATTCGAGCAGTTGTTTCATTCATGAACCGAATGGCGAAAAATACAAATTTATCGTCATGGCAATGCGCCTGTAATCTCGATTTCAGGCTATAATGCACCACCAAAAGTGATGCTCGAAATTCGGGCATCGCATTTTAAAATTTTAAGCAATAGGAAACCAATCATCGTTATGAGCAAGCCAATCGATCAATACGACAGTAGCAACATTCAAGTCCTCAAAGGGCTGGACGCAGTCCGAAAACGCCCTGGAATGTACATTGGCGACACCGATGACGGTTCGGGTTTGCATCACATGGTTTTTGAGGTCGTCGATAACTCGATTGACGAAGCGTTAGCGGGATATTGCAAAGAGGTTCGTGTGATTATTCACACTGATGGTTCGGTCAGCGTGTCCGACGATGGTCGCGGCATTCCCGTAGATATTCACGAGGAAGAAGGCAGATCCGCCGCCGAAGTGATTATGACTGTGTTGCATGCGGGCGGTAAATTCGATGACAACGCTTACAAAGTTTCGGGCGGTTTACACGGCGTAGGCGTTTCAGTTGTGAATGCGTTGTCGGAAGAGTTGCACCTCGAAGTTCGCAAAAATGGGCAACTTTACAAACAAACCTACAAAAATGGCGAACCCGTCGCGCCACTTGCTTCATTCGGCGCGTTTGAAGGTTCAGGCACGACGATTCGTTTTTTGCCCAGCAAAGTGACATTCACAAATGTCGAATTTCATTACGATATTTTGGCAAAACGGTTACGCGAATTATCATTTTTAAATTCAGGCGTGCGAATCAGTTTGTTTGACGAACGAAACGAACGTGAAGATGTTTTTGAATTTGAAGGCGGAATCAGTGCATTTGTCACACATTTAAACAAAAACAAAACGCCGTTATTTCCTGACGTGTTTTACTTTTGCGCGGAAAAAGAAGGCGTGGTCGTTGAAGTCGCGATGCAGTGGAACGATTCGTATCAAGAAAACGTTTTTTGTTACACCAATAACATTCCACAACGTGACGGTGGCTCACATTTAGCAGGTTTTCGTGGCGCGTTAACCCGCACAATCAATCAATACATCGAAGCCAGCGGTTTGGCAAAAAAAGAAAAAGTTGCCACAACGGGCGACGATGCGCGTGAAGGTTTAACGGCGGTTTTATCCGTGAAAGTTCCCGACCCGAAATTCTCGTCGCAAACAAAAGACAAACTCGTTTCGTCAGAAGTTAAACCGCTCGTTGAATCGACGATGAACGAAAAATTACAAGAATTTTTGTTAGAAAAACCGCAAATCGCAAAATTGATTGCAGGCAAAATCATCGATGCAGCCAGAGCGCGTGATGCGGCTCGTCGTGCGCGTGAAATGACACGTCGCAAAACCACGTTAGACATTGCAGGTTTGCCAGGAAAATTAGCCGATTGCCAAGAAAAAGATCCCGCTTTGTCAGAATTATTTTTAGTCGAAGGCGATTCGGCTGGCGGTTCAGCAAAACAAGGACGTGATCGTCGCACACAAGCAATTTTGCCGCTCAAAGGTAAAATCTTGAACGTCGAAAAAGCGCGTTTTGACAAAATGATTTCGTCTGAAGAAGTCGGTACGCTAATCATCGCGCTAGGTTGCGGCATCGGCAAAGATGAATATAACCTCGAAAAATTACGCTATCACCGCATCATCATCATGACCGATGCGGACGTTGATGGCTCACACATTCGCACGTTGTTACTCACGTTTTTTTATCGCCAACTACCTGAAATTATTGAAAAAGGTTACATTTATATTGCTCAACCACCGCTCTACAAAGTCAAAAAAGGCAAACAAGAACATTACGTCAAAGATGATGCCGAATTGAACAGTTATTTGATTCAACTTGCACTCGAAAAAGCGCAGTTAATTACCCATTCGTCTGCACCTGCGATTCAAGGGCAAGGGTTGGAAAAATTAGCCAAAGCATTTTTGGACGTGAACGCGATTATTCAACGTTTAGCGCGACGTTATGATGATTTATTTTTAGATCAATTTTGCTACATTCAACCGTTGAACGACGAAACAAAATCGTCAGCAGAATCGATGCAAACGTGGCTTGATAACATTCACCAACGTTTGGAAAATGCGGGTGGTTTGGCGAAATTTAGCAGCGAATTGGAATATCACAACGCGCATGATTTCAAAGTCACCGTGACGAAACGCAAACACGGCACAAGCAAAGTTTTTGAGTTACCGATGGCATTTTTTAACAGCATCGATTATCAAAAAATTTCGACTTACGCAAACGAAACAGCGGGATTGTTTAACGTTGAATCCGTGATGCAAATGGGCGAACGTCAACAGCCTGTGGAAAACTTCAAACAAGCGTTCGAGTGGATGATGCGCGAAATCAAAAAAGGGCAAACAATCCAACGCTACAAAGGTTTGGGCGAGATGAATCCCGAACAACTTTGGGAAACTACGCTTGATAGTAATAATCGTCGTTTGTTGCAAGTTCGGATTGAAGACGCGATTGCGGCAGATGAAATTTTCACTACGTTAATGGGCGATGTGGTTGAACCGCGCCGTGATTTTATTGTGAAACACGCGCTCGACGTGTCGAATTTGGACGTGTAATTATGCTTGCTTATCCTGCCATTGACCCCGTTGCCATTTCGATTGGAGCTGTAAAAATCCATTGGTACGGAATTATGTACTTGATTGGTTTTGCGGCGACGTACGTTTTAGGACAATACCGCGCAAAACAAGCGTGGTCGCCGATTAAACCCGAAGCGATTGAAGATTTAGTCACTTACGGTGCGATGGGCGTGATTTTAGGCGGACGATTTGGCTACATTTTGTTTTATAACTTCAGCGCGTTTTTAGAAAATCCGCTGATTTTGTTCAAAATCTGGCAAGGCGGAATGTCTTTTCACGGCGGGATGGTGGGCGTATTTGTGGCGATGGCGTGGTTTGCAAAAAAACAAAATTGTTCACTTTGGCAACTCACTGATTTAATCGCGCCAATTGCGCCGATTGGACTGGGCGCAGGACGAATTGGTAATTTTATCAATTCTGAACTTTGGGGCAGACCGACGGACGTGCCGTGGGCAATGATTTTTCCAAATGGTGGCGACGTGGCGCGTCATCCTTCACAACTTTACGAAGCATTTTTGGAAGGCTTTGTGCTGTTTGTGATTGTTTGGCTTTATACCCAAAAACAACGTCCGACAATGGCAGCAACAGGTTTAGCCGTTGCGGGTTACGGCGTGTTTCGATTTATTGTTGAATTTTATCGAGTTCCCGACGCGCATTTGGGTTATTTAGTTTTCGATTGGGTAACGATGGGACAAATTTTATCAACGCCAATGATTATCGTCGGTACAGGTTTGATGGTTTTTGCGTACAAGCGTGAGGCGAAAATATGAACAAAAAATTAGCGAAATTTTTAGCGATAATCGCGTTATGTTTAAACAGCAACGCTTTTGCTCAAACCAAAATCGCTATTTTAGATTTTGAATTAAAAGATTTAACCCTTGCACCTGGAATTCCCGCAGAAATTGAACGCACCGCCGCAGTGAAAGGAATGCTCGAAGGCGAATTAAAAAGCGCGGGTTATCAAATTATTCCCGTTCAATTAGACGCGCAACAATACGCAAATAGCGGCGTTGGTTATCTTTTTGACCATGATGAAGTTGCAGCAGATTTAGCTAAATCTGTCGGCGCGGATTACATTTTTGTCGGACGTTTGCACAAACCAAGTTTTTTGTTCGCGTATTTGATGGGGCATTTGGTGAAAGCCGATAATGCAGCATTGTTAGGCAATTTCATTGTTGAATCAAAAGGTGGTGATAAAAAATTAACCTTGAAAGGTGTCGAAACTTTAACCGTGAAAATCGATCAAATTTTGGATAAAGCTTACACGCCACCTGAACCTAAAAAATGAAAAATTATCTTGAACTCTTAGACAAATTGCTTAACGAAGGCACACAAAAAGGCGATAGAACTGGAAACGGTACGCTGTCGATTTTTGGTCATCAAATGCGTTTTGATTTAGCGGTAGGTTTTCCGTTAATCACCACCAAAAAAGTGCATTTGAAATCAATTATTCATGAGTTGTTGTGGTTTTTGAATGGCGATACGAATAACAATTTGCTGGAAGAAAAAGGCGTTTCAATTTGGCGTGAATGGGCTGACGAAAATGGTGAATTAGGCGCGATTTATGGCAAACAATGGCGTTCGTGGGAAACACCAAACGGCAAAACCATTGACCAGATTTCTCAAGTCATCGAGCAGTTAAAAACCAATCCAAACAGTCGCCGCATTATCGTTTCAGCGTGGAATGTTGCGGATTTGCCTGACGAAAAAATCAACCCTCAAAAAAATGTCAAAAACGGCAAAATGGCTCTTGCGCCGTGTCATGCGTTTTTTCAGTTTTACGTTGCGAATAACAAACTTTCTTGCCAACTTTATCAGCGCAGTTGTGACACGTTTATTGGGTTGCCGTTTAATATCGCCAGTTATGCGTTGCTCACGATGATGATTGCCCAACAATGTGATTTAGAATTGGGTGAATTCGTTTGGACGGGCGGCGATGTGCATTTGTATTTGAATCATCAAGAACAAGCTAAAACACAATTACAACGCCAGCCACGCACATTGCCAACGATGAAAATTAAGCGCAAACCCGATTCGATTTTTGATTACGCTTACGATGATTTTGAATTAGTCGGCTACGATGCCGATGACCATATCTCCGCCCCGATTGCTATTTGAGAGATTCACTTGTGATGACTTTCCGCCGATTATTCGTTTTATTTCTGCTGCTTTTATTGGCAGGTTGCGCGTCTGAGCCGATTATTCGTCCGAGTAAACCGACTCCAATCGATACAGGCAGAATTCCTGATTATGTTGAACCGCGTCTGATTGTTGGGATTTATTCAAATCAGCCCGCCGTGACTGCGTTTGTGCAACACATGGTTCACGATTACGGATTTTCAGAAGATTATTTAAACAGCTTATTTTCGCAAGCTAATCGTTTGGACTCTGTTTTGCGTTTGGAAGTGGATCCACAAGTTCCACCAAAACCAAAATACCAAGGTGCCGTTTCGCCCGAACCACTCACCCCATCGAAGCCTCAACCAACGCTAGGATGGTCAAGTTATCGAAAACAATTTTTAGATGATGCTCACATCAATAACGGTGTGAATTTTTGGCGACAAAATGCCGAAGCCTTGCAACGCGCCAGTGCAACCTATCACGTTGACCCAGAATATATTGTTGGCATTATTGGCGTAGAAACCTATTTTGGACGCAACGTTGGTAAAACGAATACCTTTGATGCGTTGAGTACATTGTCATTTTTCACATTACGTCGTGCCGAATACTTCACCAAAGAACTTGAAAACTTTTTGTTAATGACGAAAGAGGAAAACTACGAACCGCGTAAAGTGGTGGGTTCATGGGCAGGAGCATTAGGTTTGGGGCAATTTATGCCAAAGAGTTTTCGCAAATTAGCGGTCGATTTCAACGGCGATGGCAAACGTGATTTGTGGAATTCCGAAGATGCCATTGGCAGCGTCGCGCATTATTTTACTAGCTCTGGTTGGAAATTTAATGAACTGGTCGCAACCCCCATTAACGGCGATATTTCTGACAAATATATTATTTTAGGTACGGATAACGGCAATCAATTTTGGGCAATTGGCGATAACTTTAAAACCATCAAAAAATACAACAGTAGCAACAAATACGCGATGGCGGTACATCAACTCGGGCAAGCGATTAAACAACGCTATTTTGCAATGAAATAAAAAACGACTTTTGAGAAAAATATGGTCAATATTCTGATTTATACCGCTCATCGTTGTGGTTATTGCGTGATGGCGAAACGCTTACTCGATAGCAAAAATGTGATTTATACGGAAATTAACGTAGACGAACAAGACGGGCAACGTGAAGAAATGATGCGAAAAACGAAACGCCGAACAGTGCCACAAATTTACATTGGTGATTTTCACGTCGGCGGTTTTGATGATTTAAATGCGCTGAATAAAGCGGGAAAACTAGAACCATTGCTTAATTCGTAAGCCCACGCGCCAAATCCGCTTTAATATCTTCAATCGCTTCTAAACCGACCGAAATTCGGACTAAATTATCGTTAATGCCCGCCTTAGCCCGAACTTCAGGCGATAAACGACCGTGCGTTGTGGTGGCGGGATGCGTGATAGTTGTTTTTACATCACCCAAATTCGCGGTAATCGACAACATTTGCGTTGCATCAATCAATCGCCAAGCCGCTTCTTTTCCGCCGTGAACTTCAAAACTGACTACGCCACCAAAATGACTTTGTTGCCTTTTGGCTAATTCATGCTGCGGGTGCGATGTCAGCGCGGGATAATTCACTTTAGCAATCGTGGGTTGTTCAATCAACCAATGCGCCAAAGCCGTTGCGTTATCACAATGCGCTTTCATTCGCACAGAAAGCGTTTCCAATCCGCCCAAAAATATCCACGCATTAAACGCGCTCATGGTCGCGCCGCCAGTTCGCAAATAGGGATAAATATATTTCTCAATAATTTCGTCGCTCGCTACCACCGCGCCACCGACGCAACGTCCTTGTCCGTCGATATATTTTGTCGCAGAATGCACGACAATATCTGCGCCTAATTCGAGCGGTTTTTGCAACGCTGGCGTACAAAAACAATTATCGACCACAAGCAAACAATTATGTGCATGTGCTACATCAACCAAAGCGCGAATATCCGCAATCTCAATCAAGGGATTCGACGGCGTTTCTAAAAATAATAGACGTGTATTCGTTTTAATCGCGGATTCCCACGCACTCACGTCGGTTAAATCCACAAAATCTGTTTCCACGCCGAATTTGCCAAAATAATTTTGGAACATCAAAACCGTATTACCGAACACGCCGCGCGAACACACGACATGATCACCTGCTTTCAACAATCCCATTCCGACCGCCATAATCGCCGCCATGCCGGACGCAAACGCCAAACAACGCTCACCCTTTTCCATAATCGCTAAACGATCTTGAAAGGCGGCGACGGTGGGATTGGTGAAACGAGAATAAATGTTGCCAATTTGCTGACCGGTAAAGCGTAACGCCGCCTCTTCTGCACTTTTAAACACATAACTCGAAGTCATAAAAATCGGCATACTGTGTTCATCTTCGTGTGTGCGATGCTGACCCGCGCGGATGGCTTGCGTTTCTAAAGCGTATTCGTTCCAGTCGATTTCGTTCATGGTGTTTTTCGGGAAGATAGAAAAAGCCGCAAGCGGCTAGAAATGAGAAATTTTTGATTGTCTGGAGACGCTGCGGCGCAACGCCTCTACAGATTTGAGACTTATGCAGCCAAAACTAAATTTTTAACTTTTAAGTTCAAACGGCTTTTACCACGAGCGGCTTTATTTTTGTGAATAATGCCTTTGTTTACTGATGAGTCTAAAACAGATTCAGCAACTTTGTATGCAGCAACTGCCGCAACTTTGTCGCCCGCTTTAATTGCAACTAATACTTTTTTGACGAAAGTGCGTAATTTGCTACGTTGACCACCGTTACGAATGCGGTTATTTTCTGATTGTCTTGCACGTTTTTTTGCTTGGGGTGAATTAGCCATGATGTCTCTACGAAGTAATTTAAAAAGGAATTTAAATGGTTTTGAATCTGTAAATTATGTTAGTAAATGCTATGATTGTCAATCATTTAACCACTTTTTTACACACCTACAGGCGGTATATCTTTTGAGTCAAACGCTTTCAAAATCAACTTTGCAAGTGAGCGGCTTAACGCTGTTTTCACGTTTGCTCGGTTTTACGCGAGATATGCTGATTGCTCGATATTTTGGTGTTGGTGCCGCAACGGATGCGTTTTTTGTGGCGTTTCGATTTCCAAATTTTCTTCGACGATTATTCGCGGAAGGCGCATTCGCACAAGCCTTTGTGCCGTTAATTAGTGAATATAAAACCCAAAATAATCTGCTCGAATTACACCAGATTATTAACAAAATCACGGGGCATTTGGCGTTATTACTCGCACTGTTGATGCTGGCTGGAATGATGGTTGCGCCCTTGCTGATTACGCTGTGTGCAGCGGGTTTTGATTGGCAAGGTGACCAACATATTTTAGCGACACTATTATTGCGAATCATGTTGCCTTACGGTTTTTTTATTACCTTAGTCGCATTTATGGGCAGTATTTTAAATGCACACACGCAATTTTCGATTCCTGCATTTACGCCCGCGTTGCTTAATTTAACCATGATTGGGGCGACATTGTGGTTGTCGCCGTATTTTTCAAAACCCATTATTGCGTTAGCTTTCGGCGTTTTACTTGGTGGAATTGTGCAGTTTTTGTTTCAAATTCCAGCCTTGCGAAATTTGGGTTTGTTGCCGCGATTTCAACTCGATTTTCATAATGTCGTTGTGAAGCGCGTCATGAAAAATTTGTTGCCCACGCTGTTTGCGACTTCGACGACCCAAATCAATTTGCTGATGAATACTTTTGTCGCGTCGTTTTTAACAACGGGCAGTGTTTCATGGCTGTATTACGCAGACAGATTGTTAGAATTTCCGACGGGTATTTTGGGAGCTGCGTTGACGACGGTGATGTTGCCACGATTGGCAAAAAGTCACGCCGAGCAGGACACAGAACAATTTTCAGTGACACTAGATTGGGGATTACGTCGGGTAATTTTATTAGGCTTTCCGGCAACAGTCGGTTTAATTTTATTAGCTGAACCCATTTTGAGCGTGCTATTTCAATCCGCCGAATTTACGGCTCACGATGTTCATGCGTCGTCACAAAGTTTAATCGGTTACGCGCTGGGATTGGTCGGTTTTTTGGCGATTAAAGTGTTAACGCCCGCTTTTACCACACAATCGACACATTCAATCGCAGTGCGGGTTGCGTGGTATTCATTGGCTTCAAATGTAGGATTTATATCGTTATTGATTATACCTTTCGCACATGGTGGCGTGGCTTTGGCGACCGCATTGGCAGCGATAGTTAACGCGGGTCTGTTGCTGATTTTTTTGAGAAAAAACAAAATTTATCGCCCGACAACCGGTTGGATTTTATTTTTATTACGGGTGATTGTCGCGACGAGTGCTATGGCGACGACATTATATTTTATCGTTCCCGTGTCAAATTGGACGATGATTCAGTTGGTGAAATCGATTCTAATAGGCGTTGCAATTTATGGCGCAACATCTTTTTCTTTACATAAAAATAGTATATCGTTTTCCTAAATTTATAAACATAACGAGAAATACTTCCCATGCCTCTATTTTTACTACTCGCCCTATTTATTCCTCGCCTATATGCGGCTGAAGTTCCGGATGCAGGACAAATTCTTCGTCAACAAGAATTGAATACTCCTAAACTCGACCATTTTCCACCACCAGAACCGTATGAAGAACCCGAAGTTTTCGTGGCACCCGAAAAAGGCGTAACGATTGCAGTGAAAAGTATCGTGATTAACGGCGGTGAATCGTTGGAAAGTAACGAGGTTTTACAGGCGTTAGTTGCCGATGCCATCGGTCAAAGTCTTGACTTTGCACAACTTCAAAAACTCGCTAATCGTATTAGTCAACACTTGAAAGCCAAAGGTTGGTTGCTCACAAAAGCCTATTTGCCGAAACAAGATGTCACTGAAGGCAATATCCAAATCACTATCACGCAAGGGCATTTGGAAATCAATGACGAAGGTCAAAGTATTACGATTCAACGTGCGCCCGATACACGACTCAACGATGATTTAATTCAAGAACGAATGCGCTATATCATTAGCGGTGATACGTTACAGGGCGATAAGTTAGAACGCACCTTATTATTATTGAACGATTTGCCTGGCATTCAAGCGAAAACAGCTTTGGAAAAAGGTAAAAAAGCCGGCACCAGTCGCTTAGGTTTGAACGTGAAAGAAGGCAATTTAATCAAAGGTAATGCCACGCTCGATGACACCGGAAGCCATTACACGGGTACCTGGGTTGGGAATTTCAATGTCAGTGTTAATGATCCTTTCGGCATTGGCGAGCTGTTTAGTCTTGGTAGCACGCACGCGGAAAATTTAAATATGGGTCGCATTTCATTTAGTGCGCCAATTGGTTACAACGGTTTGCAACTTAACACCCGTTACAGTTATTTGGATTACAGCGTGGGGCGCGAATTACGAAAACTTAATAGTGCGGGTGTAGCACAAACCGGCGGCATCGGTTTGAGTTATCCATTTATTAAGTCACGCGCCTTTAGTTTTTCAGGTACTGCCGATTACACAATCAAAGCCACGCAAGATTTCGCGAGTAACAAGACAACAAGCGAAAAGCAAATTAACAGCGGTAAAGTCGGCGTGAATGGGCAATATATGGATCATTTTTTGGGCGGCGGTTTAAATCAATTTTCGTATGATACAACAGTCGGAAATGCGGATTTATTGTTAAAGGCTGAACGCGCGGCAGATGATAGTTCGGCTAAATCCCGAGGTATTTATGATAAACATAATTTCAATTACACACGTTTGCAAAAATTAACGGATAGCCTAAGTTTGTTTATTTCAACCACTGGTCAATGGGCGGATGGCAATTTGAGTAGTGCTGAAAAATTTGTTTTAGGGGGTTCGTCATCTGTACGCGCCTATCCATCTGGCGAAGCAAGTGGCGATAGCGGTTATGTATCGAGTTTTGAAGCTCGCTATGATATACCGTATAAATCAGATATTGGAACCGTTCAACTGGTTGGATTTTTTGATACGGGCTATATTGTCTTGCATGAAAAACGCTATAAAAATGATGTCACTAGCAAGTCCGGTTTAAATGACTTCCGCTTGCATGGCAGTGGAATTGGTATTAACTTCGCACATGGAAATAGTTTTTCAGTTCGTGGAACATGGGCGCATACTATTGGTAAGAATGCTGGGTTGAGTGCCGTGGGTAACGATAGCTCGGGTTCTCACGACGAAAACCGTTTTTTGTTAAATTCCGCTGTTTATTTTTAAGAGAAAAATGCCGTCATGAACCGTGTTTATCGAATTATTTGGAGTGACTCACAACAGGCTTTTGTTGTGGTTTCGGAGCTAGCAAAAGGACATTGTAAATCTAGTCGTCAAAATACGACAGATATGAAAAATGTCGCACCTTTGCAAGCCAGTTCTTTGGGGGTCAATTATCGATTATTGCCGCATAGTATTACTCAAATTCTGGGTGTTTCGTTGTTAAGTATTTCACTCGCTTACGCAGACCCTGCGGCGACCCAATTACCCACGGGTGGACAAATCACGCAAGGTTCGGGCAGCATTTCTCAAAGCGGTGCCACACTCACCATTCAACAAAATACCGATAAAATGGTCGGTGAATGGAACAGTTTTAATATCGGCGCAAAAGCGGCGGTGGATTTTAAACAACCCAACGCCGATAGCGTCGCGCTCAACCGGATTAACGACAGCAATCCCACCGAAATCCAAGGCAAACTCCACGCCAACGGACAGGTGTATTTACTCAATAGCAGTGGCGTGATTTTTGGTAAAACCGCGCAAGTCGATGTCGGCGGTTTAGTCGCCAGCACGCAAAAATTGAGTGACGAAAATTTCCAAAACAGCAAAAACCATTTCACCGAAAGCGATAAGCATTCTGGGCGGGTTGAAAACCAAGGTGAAATTACCGCACACGGCGGCGTGGTCGCCTTCATCGCGCCGGAAGTCAGCAACAGCGGCACCATTAAAAACGACGGTGGCACCGTCGCTCTCGCGGCAGGCGAAAAAGTCAGTTTAGATTTTAACGGCGACGGGTTGGTCACGGTCAAAATCGACAAAGCTGCCTTAAATGCTCTCGCCGAAAACAAAGGGTTGATTCAAGCCGACGGCGGCGCAGTGATTATGAGCGCGAAAAGTGCCGATGCGATTATGGATTCGGTGGTGAATAATGACGGTATTATTCAAGCACGGAGTTTGAAAAATCACGCCGGACGAATCGTGCTAGATAGCGAAGACGGTACGACGCACGCTGCTGGAACGTTAGACGTAAGCAGTCAAGAAGATAAAGGTGGTTCCATTGCCGTGACCGGAAAAAAAATTGTGGTCGATCACGCAAAAATCAACGCAAGCGGTAAAACTGGCGGCGGAGACGTTTTAATCGGCGGTGACTATCAAGGTAAAAATCCCGCCATTCACAACGCCAAAACTACCACGATTTCTGAAAAAGTTGAAATCAAAGCCGATGCAAAAGAAACGGGCAAAGGCGGCAAAGTCATCATATGGTCAGACAATGAAACGAAAGTCGCCGCCAACATTTCTGCCAAAGGCGGCGCAAAATCGGGTGATGGTGGATTTGTTGAAACATCTGGACACAAAGTAAATACAAAAGGTATCGCGGTAACAGCGGCTTCTCCGACGGGCAAAGGCGGTTTGTGGTTAATTGATCCGACAGACACAACGATTGATTCAACGGTTGCCGCTGGTTATGTTTTAACATTGAATACGGGAACAAGTGTTACAAATGCTGTTTCTGGTGACATAGCGACTAGCGGCACAGTGAATATCACAAAATCAGCGGGATCAGCTGCAACATTAACCCTTCAGGCAACTGGGCGGATTTCACTCGTTAATACAACGATTAGCTCTACATCTGGCGCACTTAATTTGGTAATGAACTCTAATTCTGATTCTAACGCAACAGGGGGCGGTGTTTATTTAGGTGCTTCTGCCATTAGCACCAACGGCGGCAACGTCACAATTGGTGGGGGGGCAGACCCATTGAATAATTATGCCATCGGTTATGGCCCTGTTGAACTAAACACTGGTATTGTTCAATATCATCCTCAACGCTATGGATTCATTATGAATACTGGCTCCGCTATCAATGCAGGGGGAGGAAATATCAGCATTCGAGGAAAAACAATAAGCGGTGAGACGGGATCGGGGGTTTCGATAACAGGTGGTACGGTCGTAACAACGGCGGCGGGAACAGTTACGATAGTTGGAGAGTCCGCTGTGAGTCGTTCTTATTATGGATTTGAAATGAATTCCGGTAATATCGACGGAGGAAATATATCCATCACAGGAATTTCATCTAATAATTTTCCGCCTTTAGAATTAGGCGGTTCGGTTGGTGCTGGTGTTGCACAAAGTATGACACTTGAATCGTCTAGTACAAGCAGCGGTGCAATGTATTTAGGATGGTCTGGGGCTACAACAAATATTGGAAATACGGCAAACACTACGCTTATCAATATTCTAGCTAATAATGGCATAAACATTCAAAACACGACCATCAATACCAATACCAACACACAAACTTTCGGTACTCCTTCCACAAACATAGGCAACGCACTGTCAATTTATCACCCTGTGAAATACTTCATATCTAGTGGAAATTATAATTGGTCTGATCCTACCAATTGGGGCGGTTCTTTACCGACTTCAAGCGACGTTGTGGTGATTGATGTCGCCCATGCGGGAGCAAATAAGACAATTTTATACACCGATTTAGCGACAGCCATTAAATCTTTAACAATCGATGCGAGCATTGGTTTGACTTTATCAAGCACATCAATAGCGACATCCTTAAACGTGACAGATGCGTCAACAATCAACGGCACGTTGAATGTTACTAACGCCGCGACTTTTACGCCAAATGCCACGACTGGAATAACAGGTACAGGTGCCATCAACTATGACGTTTCATCGGCGTTAACATTGCCCGTTATTACCGAAAATACTTTGAGCGCAATTAGCACAGGAGCTATTTCACAAGCAGGCGCACTTTCAATTGTAGGAGCGACCAATTTAATCACCACTGGCACAAATGATATTAAACTCGACACTGCTGTGAATAATTTCACTGGTGCCATTTCAGCAGTGTCGGGCGGGAATGTTTGGCTGACAGATAGCAATGCCTTGGAGCTGGGTACCGCCACGATTACCGGTGATTTAACCGTCACCACGGGTGGCGCACTTTCCCAAACGGGCGTACTGTCCATTGGCGGTACTACCAGTTTAACCGCTGGCACCAGTACGATTACGCTCGCTAATACGGCGAACGATTTCAAAGGGGCGGTTACCGTGCTGTCGGGGGGCAATGTGTCGCTGACAGATAGCAATGACTTGGAGCTGGGTACCGCCGCAATTACCGGCAATTTGACCCTCACCACGGTTGACGCACTTTCCCAAACGGGCGTACTGTCCATTGGCGGCACTACCAGTTTAACCGCTGGCACCAGTGCGATTACGCTCGCTAATACGGCGAACGATTTCAAAGGGGCGGTTGCCGTGCTGTCGGGGGGCAATGTGTCGCTGACAGATAGCAATGACTTGGAGCTGGGTACCGCCGCGATTACCGGTGATTTAACCGTCACCACGGGTGGCGCACTTTCACAAACAACAACTACTACTGCCGGCGCACTTTCTGTCACAGGAACGACAAGTTTAACGGCTGGCGCAAATGATATTACTTTAACGACCCCTGGAAATAATTTCGGTGGTGCCATTTCAGCGGTGTCGGGCGCAAATGTTTCGCTGACCAATGCAGCGGCGACCACATTATTGAATAACATCAATGTTGGCGGTAATTTGACTCTGGTTTCAACAGGAGCGGTTTCACAAAAAAGTTACGTCGCACCTAGTGCAGGCACTCTTTTAGTCAGCGGTGCAACCACGTTAACAGCTGGTACGGCAAATGACATTACCTTAGCGAACATAAATAATAATTTCACAGGTGCAGTTTCGATTGTGTCAGGTAAAAATGTTTCGCTTGACGATGTTAATGCCATTACATTTGGAACGTCAGCGATGACAGGTTATTTAAACGTTGTTGCAAATGGAATAATTTCACAAACAAGCGCACTGGCAGTCACAGGAACGACGAGTTTAATGGCTGGCGCAAATGATATTACTTTAACGACCCCTGGAAATAATTTCGGTGGTGCCATTTCAGCGGTGTCGGGCGCAAATGTTTCGCTGACCAATGCTATTGCGACGATATTGGATGATTTCAATGTTGGCGATAATTTAACGCTTGTTTCAACGGGTGCGATGACGGCGAATAACGCGGCAATCACGAGCGGAGGTTTGCAAATGACTGCGCCTCAAGTCACGTTACAAGATTCGATATTAACAAGTACCAACAGCATGAATATCACCGGAACAACGGCTGGTATTTCGCTGATGAATACAAACTTAATAACAACCAACACCACCACCGGTGATATTAACCTTTTTGGTTCGAGTATTTTATTTAACAATGCGACGGTGGATAGCGCGAACAATGTATTGTTAAGTGTTAATTCGGGCGGAATTTCTTCAACTGATTATCCTTCGTTAATTGAAGCGACAAACACAATGACAATTGCCACCACAATGACAATTGCCACGACAGCAAATAGTACCGTCGATGGCGCGTTGTTAGTGTTGCGCGGTGATAAGTTACGTTTGCTGAGTTCGACCACCCCAACAGCGTTTAATTTGCCCGTTGCAGGCAATAGTTTTGCAACGTTAGCGGCTAATATTACCGGCTCGTTGAATTATACAAATAATATTGGTTTAATCATCGGTTCGGTGAGCAGTTCGACGGACGGTGTGACAGCTTCAACAACGACCGACGGCATTACTGCAACTGGCACCATTAACATCGCGACACAAACGGACGATTTAAGCGTTACGAAAAATGTCATTACCACTGACATATCTTCGACGGCGTTGAAGATGTGTGCCAATACTATCGCCACGACACAACCCGACGGCAACATTTTGATTTCAGGTTTACCAAAAATTTCAGTGGGATTGGGTGGGATTGGGCAATTATTCACAGGTTCGGTGGCGAATAGCACTGGCTTAATAGATTTGGTTAGTTCGACTTCTGGAAGTGGACAATTTCGTTATAATAGCGACGATTCGTACACTGGTTACACAAAACCACTAGCACCTGCAAGTTCATCAGAATCTGGAATTTACGCTATTTACCGCGAACAACCTAAATTGAGTGTTAAGCCTAATACGGCAACAAGTATTTATGGCAATGATATTGTTATGCCTAGCGCAGCGAGCAGTAGTGGTTATATCAATGGCGATGCAGTTTTTGATTTAATCACCGGCACCCCTACTTTCACTACCACAGCAACCAATTCTAGCCATGTTGGCAGTTACGATGTGGCTTATGCGGGCGGTTACAGCAGTGCCATTGGTTATGGTTTTGCCGATGACACAATCAGCAGTGAATACAGCATTACCCCCGCCGCGTTAACCGTTGCCGCGAATCCGCAAACCCGAATCTACGGGGATGCGGATCCCACATTGAGTTATGTCGCCAGTGGCTTTAAATTGAGTGACACGACCAGCGTGTTGACGGGCGGCTTAACCCGCGCGACCGGTGAAAATGTGGGCAGTTATGCCATTAGTAGCAGTTTCGCCAATGCCAATTATACGATTGCCTATACCCCCGCCGCGTTAGCGATTACCCCCGCCGCGTTAACTATTGCCGCGAATCCGCAAACCCGAATCTACGGGGATGCGGATCCCACATTGAGTTATGTCGCCAGTGGCTTTAAATTGAGTGACACGACCAGCGTGTTGACGGGCGGTTTAACCCGCGCG
>CAISXF010000045.1 GCA_903889445.1 uncultured Pseudomonadota bacterium | reverse complement strand
TCCACTACACAGCAATAGACATAAATGATAAAGTTTTCCACTGGCATGATTTTTCTCCCGTCTGTCATTCTTTGGAAAAATAACTTTACAGGAGTAATTTCATGCCTTCAAATCGTCAATTTTGAAAGTTGAGCATCGCGTTAAGATGTATGATGTACGACGTTTTTGACTAATGGATGCAATCGTTTCTAATCGATTTTTTAACCCATATCTAAAATCAATCTTGCCGCCATCGACAAAACCTTGCGGACTTTTGTTTTGGGTGTTGCTTTTCAATAGCGTCGTTATCCATTGCAAAACTCAAATAACGCGGACGTGCTTAATAATTTTTTCATGCGGTTTTTATAAAAAGTGGAAAGTAAGAGTAGGTCAATGTTCAGAAATGTGCATTTCACCGTTGCGTTGTTCGATATTAAATTTCTGCAAAATGGTCATGCCGAGTAATGGCGTTTCTAAATTCGGATGAATATAAACTTCGACGTTGTTAAACTCAAACGGGCTTAACGTTAGTTTTGACACCGTCGTCACGCACGCCTGAACTTTGCCGTTCGCGGTGTTCATGGTGACAAATTGATTGGTACAAATAATGTGCGCCTGATTGGCGAATAATTGAGGAATTGCGATGGTGGACGCACCGGTATCAATAAGAAACGTCAGTTTTACACGGTTAATTTCCCCCGCGATTAAATAATGACCGTTATTTTGTTTGAGCGTTATTTGTTTTCGAGCGGTCACGGGCATATCAAAAACGGTGGCGGCAATTTGTTTGCTTTCGTCGCACGGTGAATTTTGATATTTTGCATCACGCCCATTCGTGACGCATTTATAAACCGCTTCAGCATTCGTTACCGCGCTAAAAACGCTCATCATCACCATAAATAACGGCGTTTTTATTTTCATGCCTATTTGCTTAAATCGGCTTTGATTGCATCGAATAAAAGGGTCAACACTTTATTATCGGTGCCGTCGGTGAGCGGTTTTAATTCGGCATTTAACAGCGTGACAGCGGTTTTTGCGTTCGATTCGTGGAATTGTAAAATCGCACTTGTTTCATCACTTACAAAACCATCGAAAATAGAAAGTGTGTCAGTTAAAAATGATTTTTCAGATTCTGTTTTAGGTTTTGAATTGGGAATCTGAATGTGAATTTGTTCACTTTCCTGATTACGATTTGTGATTTCAATACCACTACGACTTAATGCTTTACCGATAATTCGCCAAGCTCGCACCGCTGGCACATTCAAATTCAACGTCGGTGCGTTTTCATGTGTCAAACTGATTTGAATTTCGTTGCGTGATAATTCTGTTTCCGCGTCAGCCAGTGCAGGGCGATTCACGGCTTTTTGTTCGGAGGCTGCTTCAATCGCGGATGAAACATTTTTCACTGTCGATTTTTGAGGTGTTGCAGATTCAACCGTTTTCGCAATAACTGGTTCGGCTGTGGTGGTCGCGCGGCTTGGTACGGACGGTTTTTGCGCTAAATCCGACGGAATAATTAGCGGTGGCAATTCAGTGGTGAATTGGTAGTCTTTTTCTTTGTCGGGAAACCAACTTTGAATCGTGCTACAGCCGCTGACGCTTAGACCGCAAGCAATCAAAAAACTAACTCGTAATGACGCTTTCATTTTAGATTACACCCGCTTGACGCATCGTGGCGCGGACGATTTCAAAACAATCTTCGCTTAACCACGTCAATGGCAAACGAATTCCCTCTTTCATCAAACCCATTTCCGCCACCGCCCATTTCACTGGAATGGGATTAGATTGAACAAATAAACTGCTGTGTAATCCAATCAATTTTTGATCGATTTCGGCGGCTTTTTCAGCATCGCCAGCTATTGCTGCGACAATCATTTCGTGAACCAAACGGGGCGCGACATTGCCAGTTACGGTAATGGAGCCGTTACCACCTAATAAACAAAATTTACGGCTACTCGCGTCATCACCGGTGTAAATAGCAAAATTTGCGGAGGTTAAATCACGAATTTGTTGCACTCGGTTTAAATCACCTGTGGCTTCTTTTACGCCGATAATGTTCGTGATTTTGGCTAAACGTCCAATTGTTTCAGGCAACATATCGCACGCGGTTCGACCAGGAACGTTGTATAAAATTTGTGGAATATCAACCGCTTCGGCAATCGCTTTGTGGTGTAAATATAACCCTTCTTGCGTAGGTTTGTTGTAATAAGGCGTGACGATTAAACAGGCATCCGCGCCTGCTTCTTTTGCCTTGCGCGTTAAGTTAATCGCTTCGGCGGTAGAATTTGAACCGGTGCCGGCAATAACTGGAATGCGTCCAGCCACTTTATCGACAACGAATTTAACGACTCGACAATGCTCTTCATCGTTTAATGTGGCGGATTCGCCCGTTGTTCCAACAGCGACTAACGCATCGGTGCCTTGTTCGATATGAAATTCACACAATGCTGCCAAACTGTCGGTATCAATGACACCCGATTTATCCATTGGAGTGACTAATGCTACGATACTACCTTGAATCATGAAAGCTCTCGATGAGGTTGATAATAAATGCTTCGTTACGTTTATTATAACAAGCAAATCCTTAAAAATGGCTAAATTAGCAGAATAGCTTGCAAATGCGCTATAATTGGACTACCAAAAACGAATAACCCTCCCAGCGCGATCGCGCTTTCTCAAATTTTACAACAGGTAAATAAATGTCTAACGATACCACTGAGTCTACTGAGACTTCATCCTTACTGTCATTTCGTGACTTAGGAATTATTGAACCCCTACTTAAAGCATTAAAAGATGTTGGCTACGAAACACCGTCGCCCATTCAAGCAGAAACCATCCCTTACATTCTCGCCGGCAAAGATGTTTTAGGTCAGGCACAAACTGGAACAGGCAAAACGGCGGCATTCGCATTGCCCATTTTGTCGCGTATCGATTTAAAACAAAAAGACCCACAAGTTTTAGTTTTAGCTCCAACACGCGAATTGGCTATTCAAGTAGCAGAAGCATTTCAACGTTATGCGTCACATTTGAAAGACTTTCACGTTTTGCCTATTTACGGCGGACAAGATTACAGCACGCAATTACGTTCGTTGAAACGTGGCGCACACGTTGTGGTTGGCACGCCAGGTCGCGTCATGGATCACATGCGTAAAGGCACGTTGTCGTTGGCTAATTTGAAATTCCTCGTTCTCGACGAAGCCGATGAAATGTTACGCATGGGCTTTATTGACGACGTGGAATGGATTTTAGAACAAACGCCTGACAATCGTCAGATTGCGTTATTCTCTGCGACGATGCCGACGGTGATTCGCAGAATGACCGAAAAATATCTGAACAAACCTGAACACGTTACGATTAAAGTCACGACGGCTTCGGCGGAAAACATTCGTCAACGTTATTGGTTGGTGAGTGGCGTGCATAAACTCGATGCGTTGACGCGCATTTTGGAAGCTGAAACGTTCGACGGCATGATTATTTTTGTGCGAACCAAAACTGCCACGATTGAATTGGCTGAAAAATTGGAAGCGCGTGGTTATTCTGCTGCGGCAATTAACGGCGATATGTCGCAAAACTTGCGCGAACGGGCGATTAACCATTTGAAAAATGGCAAGTTAGACATTTTGATTGCAACAGACGTAGCCGCGCGTGGTTTGGACGTGGACAGAATCACGCACGTTTTAAACTATGATATTCCTTACGACACCGAATCGTATGTGCATCGTATCGGTCGTACGGGTCGCGCCGGTCGTACTGGCGACGCAATTTTGTTTATTGCGCCGCGTGAACGCAAATTGTTGAGCAACATTGAACGCGCCACGAAACAAAAAATTGAAGAAATGGGTTTGCCTTCAACGGAAATTATTAACAACAAACGGATTGCGCGTTTCAAGCAAAATATTACCGACACGTTGGCAGCAGAAGAATTGAGTTTCTTCAGTCAATTGATTGAACAATATGAACGTGAACACAATGTCACCGCGTTGGAAGTTGCGTCTGCATTAGCAAAATTGGTGCAAGGCGACGATCCATTGTTAATGGCACCGCCTAAAAAAGTATCAGATCGCGATCGTGACCGTGATGACAGACCGCCTTCACGCGGCAGAGAACGTGATTCTCGCCCAGAAGGTCGTAATTCGCGTGACCGAAATGACCGCCCAAATCGTGGTGAAACCAGCGAACGCCGTCCGCCAAGACGTGATTTTGGTGCGTCCAATATCGAAATGGAAACATTCCGTATTGAAGTGGGCAACGCTCACGGTGTCAAAGCCGGTAACATTGTTGGCGCAATTGCCAATGAAACGGGTATTGAAGGCGCACATATTGCGCGGATTCGGATTGAAGACAATTACAGCACGGTGGAATTACCCGCTGGAATGCCGAAAGAATTGTTAAACGAATTACGCAAAGTGCGTGTTGCGGGACAACTTTTAAACATTTCGAGTGTGTCAGGTGGTGGCAGCAGCAAATCAGAATATAAATCGGAAAGTAAATCAGAAACTAAATCGGAAGGTAAAAAGTTTCCGAAATTTGATGACGACAAACCCAAAGCTGACAAAAGCAAAAAACGCTTGAGTTCAACTTCGCGCCGTGCAAAAGAACCTACAGACGACTAATTAAACGCCGTTGTTATGGTCATAAAAAAAGCCGATACGCAAAACGTATCGGCTTTTTTGTACGCAAAAAGTAAAAACTTATCGCGCAAATCGTTTGTTAAATTTATCGACACGACCCGCCGTATCTACAACGCGCTGTTTCCCTGTATAAAAAGGGTGGCAAGAAGAGCAAACTTCGATGTTTAAGTCTTTAGCCAACGCAGAACCGGTCACAAAAGTATTACCGCAACCACAAGTAACGGTAATTTGTTTATAATTAGGATGAATTTCTGGTTTCATGATTTTTCGCATTGCCCCAACGGGCGGTTGATATTAAAAATGCGTATTTTACGGACTTAACTCACAAATCGCAATGGATTCAAACTTTTATGCGTATTATTACGGTCAATACAAACGGAATTCGCGCGGCTGAACGCAAAGGTTTTTTCGTTTGGCTCGCTCAACAAAATGCTGATGTTGTGTGCATTCAAGAAACGAAAGCCCAAATTTCACAACTCGATGAGAAATTTTTTCCCACCCCGTATCATTGTTTTTATCATGATGCTGAAAAAAAAGGCTACAGCGGTGTCGCGCTTTATTGTCGTCAAAAGCCTGACGAAATTATTGTTGGAATGGGCATTGACGATATTGACCGCGAAGGGCGTTTTATCGAGGCGCGTTTTGGAAATTTAAGCGTGATTTCGCTTTATTTGCCTTCAGGTTCGTCGGGGGAAGAACGCCAAAATTTTAAATTTAGTGTGCTGGAACGTTTTAATGATTATTTAAAAAGCTGCGCGGTAACGGGTCGTGAAACGATTATTTGCGGCGATTGGAACATCGCTCACAAAGCGATTGATTTAAAAAATTGGCGCGGGAATCAAAAAAATTCTGGCTTTTTGCCTGAAGAACGCGCGTGGCTGGATGCAGTTTTTGCCGATGGCGATTGGTTTGATGCGTTTCGATTGGTGAATTCGGACGCGGAACAATATACTTGGTGGTCAAATCGTGGCGAAGCGTGGGCAAAAAATGTGGGTTGGCGCATCGATTATCAAATCATTAGCGCGTCATTGCAAAACCGCGTTAAAACCGTCAGTATTTACAAAGACCAGCGTTTTTCAGATCACGCGCCACTAATTATTGACTACAACATGAACGGCAACGGCTAAAAATTATGAATAAACTCATTATCACCACGATGGTTTCGCTGGTTAGTATTTCGCCCCTCGCGCACGCGAAAATATTGTCGCCGTCGTTGATTACGCCGCAAAATAATGAAATTGTCGGACTCAAACAGCCGCTAAAATTTAGTTGGCAGGCGAAAAATCCCACCACTATCAAGCAATATCATTTAATTATTTCAAACAATGAACGGTTTTCAAATTACGATTTGGGCAAAGGTCAATGTGTGAAAGCCACGCCTTGCGCGGATTTCATTACTCAAGCCACCAGTTATCCGATGGCGAAAACGCACGCTTTTTTGCAAAAAGAAAATTCGTATTTCTGGCAAGTGGTCGCGATTGGCAAAACCGGCGACAGAAGTTTGATTTTTCAAGGTTCTGAAAACGCCAGCACCGGCAGTCAAGTTGTCCGAAAGCAAGTCAATATCAATCAATTTTCAGTGGTGCAAAAATTTGCAGACATTGACAGCATTGACGTTGCGCCACGCGAAGCCGCGAACGGTAGCACGTTTAATTTTAGCGTGCTGTTGACGGACGAATTGCCCGACGGTCAAAGCGTTAAAATTGATGTCGGTGACGGTTGGAAAATCATGACTGGAACGGGTTTGGATTACCGTTATCAACACGCTTTCACCGTGCCGACCAGCATTCACGACACGCCGATTTCTTTTAAAATCGCGGTGTTTGACGAAAACGACGAAGAACAAAAACGGCTCGATGATTCCATTACCATTCTGGCTAATGTTGAACCTGAACCCGAATTAAATAACGTCGCGCCCACGTTGTCGTTTGTCAGCGGCGCAGATTCTATCGTTAAAAATAAAACGTACACGCTCAAACTGAACGCCAAGGACGACGACGGCAATTTAGACCGCGTCGAAGTGACGTGGGGCGATGGTTCCGCCAACGATTCTAAAACCGCCACGAATGGTGCGACGCTCACGTTTTCACACACTTACAAATTCGCGGGCATTCAAAATTTAATCGCCACCGCCTTTGATGACGCGGAAGCGAGCAGCGACGATTTTTCTAAATCGATTACCGTCACCGATAGTATCGTTCCCAGCGTGTCAACGATTAACGCCACGCCCAATTCCATCACGCAAGGCAACGCCGCCACCTTTTCAACCACGTTAAGCGCGTCTTTGCCAATCGGTTGCAGCGTCAAAATCAATTATGGCAACGGGCTGGTGAAAATGAACGGTTCCGGCACCCGTTTTAATTTATCCGCCGCGCCAACTTCATTAGGTTCTGGACTTTACACCGTCGGCATTTACGACAGCAAAAACGTTTTAAAAAGCAACCAACTCACCGGCAATTTTGAAGTCGTTGAACCCGCGCGGTTGAACGTTTCACCCACGCTCAGTTTTGTCAGCGGCGACACCAAAGCTACCACCGGTGTGGCGGTTTCTGTCAAACTTTCTGCCAGCGATCGCGACGGAAATTTAAGCCGAACTGTCATCGATTGGGGCGACACGTTTACCGATTCCCAAACTGGCGCAACGCCTTCGTTTTCACATATTTACGCCACCGTTGGTTCGTTCAGTTGGAGTGCCATCGCTTACGATTCCGCCAACGCAACCAGTCCGCCCGTTTCTAAAATCGTGACCGTTTCGACCGTTTCACAACCGACTACTGGCTATTCCAAAATTGCCAACAACGGTTCGACGCTTGCCGATTTCGCAAAACTCGGCGCGTCTTCTACCGATTGGGCTTGCACAAAAGACAACAAAACCGGCTTGATGTGGGAAGTGAAAACCACAGACGGCGGTTTGCGTGACATGAATAATTATTACACTTGGGACAATTCTTTTAATTTTGCCGCCGATGTAAATGCCCAACGTTTGTGCGGTAAAAATGATTGGCGATTACCGACCAATGAAGAACTCAAAGGTTTGGTTGTTTGTTCCGATAGCAAGTACAACAAACTGGCTGAAGGTGAACTTGGTTTTATTTGTGCTAGCAATACCTTAGCGGCGGCAAAAACGACTAAGCCAGCCATTAATACAAATTATTTTCCTAATACTTCATCAAGCCAGTTGTCGGGTTGGTTTTGGTCTTCTTCGCTTTATACTTACTACAATGGTTATGCGTGGTTCGTTAGCTTCTATGATGGAGGCACGGCTTGGAACTTCACGACGGGCAGTGGTAGCGTTCGGTTGGTGCGAGAAGATAAACCACCCGTGATGGCGGCTTATTCCAAAATTGCCAACAACGGTTTTTCTCAAGTCATCATCGCTCACTCCTTTCCTTTTAGCCCATTTTTCAAATAAACGATATTTAAAAATTTTCATACAACTTCCAATTTTTTGGAAAATTATACTCCGCTGTTCAGGAAAACTTGTGAATGAAAGCAAAACTTACACAACAAAAAAACGCGACTTTTAGGGTCGCGTTTTTTGTTTTGAAAATACGAAAATAAACAAACTCGCCGTTATTTTATCCAGCGTGTCATATTGACAGTAACGGGAGTATCGTAAACGGTGGCAAAACCAGTTCCATGTGTTGCACGATATGGTTTTGTTGTTGCATCCATCAAATCTAATAAAACTCTAGCATAAAAAGCGGTGCCATCTGGAAGTGTAGCCAAAATAGACATATCACATCCATTATCATTTACTTTGTACCGTTGGCTTTTTGAACTGGTATCTATATAAGACATATCAAATGCCCCAGTTTTGCCTGTAGTATAGCTATTAGTGCTATCGTACCCACCTAATGTTGCAACACCATACCCATCGCTTGCTGTTGTACCATCAAAATACATTTGATAATTTCCAACTATAGATTTCCCACTTTTTACGCCATTCCATTGCACAGAATACGTCCCTTGAACGGATGAGTTATCACATCTTGCAACTGTCGTAGTTACTGCTGCTGTTTTAACTATTGGTGCTAATGAAGTGGTGGTTGAAGTAGTTACTTTTGAAACACTGATTGCTTTAGGGTTAAGCGAATCAGGCAATGTAATAGTTCCTTTTGATGGGCAGACACTTACATTTGGATAATACTGATACAAATAATTATATTCACCAAGCCCAACTTTCCAATTTGTTCCGTCTGATAATGTTACGATTTCGCCGACATTTCCCATCATTGGGGTAGGTTTTGAAACGTAGCTGGTGTAACAATCGCTTGCACCATACGATGTAACAGACATAGCCATAAGTCCAAATGCTAAAATAATTTTTTTCATAAATTTCTCACATAAAAAAGGCGCGACTTTCGCTGCGCCTTAGTTTTAATTAACGTCCGTAGGGATTCAACGGCTGTAATGGCTGTGCGCCACTGCTAAGATTGTTTGAATTACTTGGCGAAGGATAACCTTGTGTTTCATAACTACTGCTGCTTTCACGGCGCGAACCGTAATTATCTGATGTCGTACTGTTCGGCGAACTGCGTGTATAAGAATCAACGTGTGTGCCGTTACTTCTATCGTAACCGTTCACAGATTGGTCAGCACTAGCACTTGCTGAAATTAAACTGAATCCGATTGTTAAAACCAAAACTAATTTTTTCATTGCCCATTCCAAAAGTTAAAAATTACCTGTTCATTCTAAGTTTTTGTCTAAACTGCTACAATCAACAAACAGTGGTTACACACACCCAATTAGTGGTGATTTATGAAAATACATGAAAAAATACGTTCAATGCGCGAGTCCAAAAATTTGTCACAAGAAGAAATGGCGGAGAAACTCAATATGTCGGTAAATGGTTATTCCAAAATCGAACGGGGCGAAACAAATTCTCATATTCCAAAATTAGAACAAATTGCAAAAGTGTTTGATGTTCACTTATTTGAATTGATGGCTGACGATAGAAACGTTTATTTGATTAGTGATAACGTAAACAATCAGGGGTTCAACGTCATTGGTTCATCCGCCGAAATCGCGTTTGAAATCCAAAAACTTCAAATGACGGTTGGTCACAAAGATGAAATTATTGATTTTCAAAAACGAGAAATTGGGCGTTTAGAAGAAATTATTAAATTGCTGAAAAACGCACACGCAAATTAAGTTTATTCAATTATTAAAATTCGTGGGCAATACCGCCTACAATGTCCGCATTATTCCCAATTTACCCTCACTTAATTACACCATGACAGAAACCACTTCAACACCCGCCACCGTCGCCGAATTATCGGATTTTTCGAGTTTCAATCTGCATTCTGCATTACAAGAAGCGTTAACCAAAAATGGGTTTGAAAAACCCACGCCCGTTCAACAACGCACGATTCCCGCGAGTTTGACCCGCCAAAATTTGCTCGTCAGCGCGAAAACGGGCAGCGGTAAAACCTTGGCTTTTTTGTTGCCAACGCTGCATAACTTGCTCATCAATCCGAATTATTACGCTGGCACTCGCGCGTTGGTATTAGTGCCGACGCGCGAATTAGCGCAACAAATTTTTCTG
Organism: uncultured Pseudomonadota bacterium; assembly: GCA_903889445.1. Classification (GTDB taxonomy): domain Bacteria; phylum Pseudomonadota; class Gammaproteobacteria; order Methylococcales; family Methylomonadaceae; genus UBA10906. The sequence continues at coordinate 20,694 of CAISXF010000045.1, read as the reverse complement.
CAATGCCAACAATTACTCGACGGCACAGCGTTAAATGTCGGGTTAATTACGGGCGGCGAAGATTTCAAAAAACAGCAAAATATGTTCCGCAAAAATACCGCCGTAATTATTGCCACACCTGGTCGTATTTTGGAATTGCTAACGCTCGACACCGCGCCATTTGAGAATTTAGAAACCTTGATTCTCGACGAAGCCGATAGAATGCTGGACATGGGTTTTAGCGAAGACGTTTTGACGATTGCAAAAAATTGTAATGAAAATCGCCAAACGTTGTTATTTTCCGCAACCTTGACGCACGCGGGTGTGTTGAAAATGGCGGATAAAGTTTTAAAAAAATATGAGTTGATTGCGTTAAATACATTGCGCGATGAATTGCCACACATTCAACAGCAAATCGTTTTGGCGGACGACAACGCGCACAAACAACAATTGTTGGCGTGGTTGCTGAAAAATGAAACGTTTGAAAAAGCTCTGGTGTTTTCAAATAGTCGTCTGCAAGCCACGGCGTTATGCGATCCATTGCGTGCGGCGGGAGTTCGCGCCACAGTTTTACACGGTGATATGGATCAAAAAGAACGGCAGCGCGTTATGAAATTATTTCGTGATGGCGTGGTGAATGTGTTGGTCGCTACCGATTTGGCGGCACGCGGTTTGGATATTAAAGGCATTCAAATCGTGATTAACTTTGAAGTGCCGCGCAACGGGATTAACTATATTCACCGAATTGGACGCACGGGACGCAGCGACGAAACGGGCGTGACCATTACGTTGGTGAAACATACCGAATGGAATTTGATGGCGGGCATTGAACGCTTTTTGCGCCAAAGTTTTATTCGTCGCAACATCAAAGAATTGGCGGGAAAATTTCAAGGGCCGAAAAAATTGAAAGCCTCGGGCAAATCGGTTGGCGGTAAAAAGAAAATCGAAGAGAAAAAAGAGAAAGTCGAAAAAGTGAAAGTGCGTGATCGTGACAAAAAAAATGTCGGTAAACGTCGTGCGCCTACGCCGAAAGTAACGGCAGAATAATCGTAAAAATCGTGCGTCCTTTTTCACTGCTGCATTCAATCGCGCCAGAATGTTGAGCGATTAACGTTTGGGCAATCGACAAACCCAAACCCGTTCCTTCAGCACGTCCCGTAATCATCGGGTAAAAAATTTTATTCAACATATCGGGCGAAATACCTTCGCCGTCATCGATAATTTCACACCGCAACGCCAGTTTATAATGCTGGCGTTCGAGTGTCACATTTCGAGCAATGCGCGTTTTCAACATCACATTTCCCCGTTCCGAAATCGCTTGAACGGCATTCCGCACAATGTTCAACACCGCTTGAATCAACTGGTTTTTATCGCCTAAAAATTCGGGAATACTCGGGTCATAATCGCACTGAATTTTGATATTTTCACCCGTTTCCGTTTGAACCAGCCAGCGCACGCGCTCCAATACTTCGTGAATGTTTAACCGTTGTTTATTCGGCAATTCATTCGACCCTAACATTCGATTAACCAAATCTTGCAAACGATCCGATTCTTCAATAATCACCTGTGTATATTCTTTGAGTTCCGCGTTGGGCAATTCCAAATCCAGCAATTGCGCCGCGCCACGCAATCCACCCAGCGGATTTTTAATTTCGTGTGCCAAACTCCGCACCATCAAACGCGCCGTATTTTGTTGAGCGTGCAGTTGTTCTTCTTGCAAAATCCGAAGACGATTATCAATCGGCACTAATTCGACAATCATGTCACCCGCGAATTTTTCAGAATCTGAAGTGATGCTCACATTCACAAAAACGCTGTGATTACCGATACGATTTAATTCTAGCGCGTAATCAATCAACGATTCTCCCGCCGCGCGGCAATGTTTTAAATTGCTGACAAACGCCGCATCGGATAATTTAAACAATTGCTCGGCTGAAATTCCCACCAATTGCCGCGCACTATCTGCCAATATAATCTCCGCTGCCGTGTTCAAATAACACAACTTCAAATCAGCATCGAACAACAAAACAGCGGTATTCAAATTATCCAACAGGTGTTTGTACATAATTTAAGCCAGAGTTTGAATGTGTGAAATAGCACGTTCCAAACGCGCCACCGTTTTTTCTCTGCCCAATAATGAAAGCGTAATATCAATCGACGGCGAAACGCCTGAACCACAAATTGCTACGCGCAACGGTTGCGCGACTTTTCCCAAACCTAATTCTAGTGTTTCGGCGGTATTTTTAACCACATCATGCAAGGCTTCTTTTTCCCAATTTTGAAGCTGTGCAAACGCATTTTTTAGATGCGTTAAAACGTTGTCGCTGCCTGCTGAAAATGCTTTTTTCGCGGATTTTTCTTCATAATTTTCAAATTCGCGATAAAAATAAATACTCGCGTTTGCCATTTCCACCAACGTTTTAGAGCGTTCGCGTTGCGCTTTAATTAAATCTGTTAAATCTACTTTTTCATTTGCAGCATCAATGCCCAATTGCGCCAAATGCCAAACCAAATGCGGCACGATTTCAGCCAGTTCGCCGTGCATCAAATAATGGTGATTCAACCACAATAATTTTTCCATGTTGAACGTGGAAGCCGCGCCATTCACGTTTTTGAGGTCGAAAAATTCAATCATTTCGTCGATTGAAAAAATCTCTTGATCGCCGTGTGACCAACCCAAACGCACCAAATAATTCAACAACGCTTGCGGCAAATAACCTTCGTCGCGGAACTGCATCACGCTGACTGCGCCGTGACGTTTCGATAATCTCGCGCCGTCCGAACCCAAAATCATCGGCAAATGCGCGTATTCTGGCAACGGCGCATTTAACGCATTCAGAATGTTAATTTGGCGCGGCGTGTTATTGATATGGTCGTCGCCCCGAATAACGTGCGTAATGTTCATGTCCATATCATCAACGACCACGGTTAAATTGTAGGTTGGTGAGCCGTCAGTACGCGCAATCACCAAATCGTCGAGTTCTTTATTCGCAACGGTAATGTCGCCTTTCACCAAATCAGCAATCGTAATCGCGCCATCCATCGGCGTTTTAAAACGCACCACGGTTTTGTCACTTTGCGGTTTATTCGCGTCGCGACATTTACCGTTGTAACGCGGTTTTTCTTTTGCCGCCATTTGTTGTTCGCGCAAAATTTCTAATTCTTCTTTGCTGCAATCGCAATAATAAGCGTGACCCGTTTCGAGTAATTGCCCAATAATTTCTTTGTAACGCGGAAAATTATGCGTTTGAAAAGTCGGTTCGGTATCGTAATTCAAACCGAGCCATTCCATCCCGTCAAAAATCGCTTGAACCGATTCTTCGGTGGAACGTTCTAAATCGGTGTCTTCGATGCGTAAAATAAATGTGCCGCCGTGTTTACGCGCATAAAGCCATGAAAACAAAGCGGTACGCGCTCCGCCAACGTGTAAATAACCGGTTGGGCTGGGGGCAAATCGTGTAATAACTGTCATTGTAAAAACTCAAAAAAGTGAAAAATCAAAAAGAAAGTGTGAGCCGCAAATCTGCGCCAACGTGTCGCACGTCGCGCCATTGCAGCATTTTTTTATCGGTCATGGATTGTAATTCGGGTAACGCAAACACGCCCCGTCCTTTATCGCCTAACACGCACGAAGCCATGTAAATCAACCATTCATCCACCAAACACGCTTCGAGCAACGCGCCATTCAAGGTCGCGCCCGCCTCGACAAATACGTTATTGATTTCTTGGGTGGCTAAAAAATCCATCACGGCGGGCAAATCCAAACGCCCGTTTGATTCGGGCAAAACGTGCGTTTCAAAACCCGATTTTTTTAAAATCGCGTGTTTTTGTTCGTCAGCCGAACAAGTCAAAATTAACGTTCGTCCGTCTAACTTCGCCATTTGCGAATCGGGCGGCATTTGTAATTGTGAATCTAACACCACTCGAATCGGTTGCACAATCGGAAAATCCACCCGCGCATTCAACGACGGATTATCCGCCAAAACAGTGCCGATTCCCGTGAGAATCGCTGAACTTTCCGCTCGAAAACGATGCACGTCTGCGCGAGCTTCTGGCGACGTAATCCATTGACTTTTGCCATTTGCCAACGCCGTTTTACCGTCCAAACTCATTGCGATTTTGCTGATAACAAACGGGCGATTTTTAGTCATCCGCGACATAAAACCGCGATTTAATTGTTCAGCATCAGCGCGTAAAACGTCGCCAATAATTTCAATTCCAGCAGCGTTACAACGTTCCAAACCACGCCCAGAAACTAACGGATTTGGATCTTTCATGGCGACAACCAGCCGTTTAATTCCTGCTGAAATCAGCGCGTCGCAACACGGCGGTGTTTTGCCATGATGACTACAAGGTTCTAACGTGACGTAAGCCGTCGCGCCCGTTGCGTCTTCGGTGGCATTTTTTAAGGCGTTAATTTCAGCGTGCGCCTGCCCTGCCATTTCGTGAAAACCTTCGCCAATAATTCGCCCATTTTTCACCAGCACACAGCCGACACGCGGATTTGGGTCAGTGGTAAAACGTCCCCGTTCCGCTAATTGCAACGCTCGCGCCATAAATTCTAAATCAGTTTTCATCGTTCAAATTCGCAATCACGTCGTTAAATTGGCTGACATCTTCAAAGCTGCGATACACCGACGCAAAACGCACATAGGCAACGTGGTCAATATTTCGTAATTCATTCATCACTTTTTCACCCAAAAATTGGCTGGCAATTTCGCTTTCGGTTTTGCAAATTAAACCGCGTTTGATTCGGCTAATCGCTTGTTCAATTGTGTCACGATTTACCGGACGTTTTTCAAGGGCTTTGATAAAACCAGAGCGTAATTTGTCGTCATTAAAAAGTTCCCGTGTGCCATTGTGTTTGACCACGTCGGGCAAACGTAATTCGGCGACTTCGTACGTCGTGAAACGCGCTTTGCACACGCCACATTCGCGGCGGCGACGAACTTGATCGCCTTCGTCGGCGAGGCGGGAATCTAACACACGGGTTTCGTGTTCGTTACAAAAGGGACAGCGCATTATGTAATCCTAAAATCTAAATTCAAAATTCCACCCACAAAACCAAAACGCAAAATTAGGCGAGATTTTGCGGCAAGTCTTCTTCGTCGGACTTTGCCGGTGGAACCGGATTTTCGCCTTTCGCGTCATTTGTGTCAGTCGCTTTTTTAGCTTCACGGGCGTGTTTTGCCATTTCGACAATTTTTTCTCTTGTTTTATCTTTAATGTGCGATTTCAAATTGGAGGCTTTGCCTTTCCAACCCATTTCATAATTTAAGCGATAACCATTGATGTTGTCTTGGGTGATTTTTTCGATGATTCCTAAGTCAACTAAACGCTTGAAGGCTTTATTAACATTTTGCTTTTGCATACCTAAATCGGCGGCAAGCTGCACCTGTTTAACATGAATAAAATTCTCAAAATCTGTCTTGGCAATTACCGCCAATAAAACCCTATAGCTTTCTATTGTTAAATCTTTGTTTGCAGCTATTTCACTCAATCTTTCTTGAAACATCATGATGAACGAATCCTTTATCTTTTGTTTTTTCGGCACATAAACATAAAAGCCATCGTTTAATTTATCTTTGTACCGCGTTGTTGGTGGAGCTTCTTGTGTCTGAATATCAATTGTCATGTCAAATAGTTCGCTTCAAAATACAAAAAAATCTCAAAATCTTAAAATTTCAAAAAAATCTCGAAAAAAATCTTAAAAAAGTAATGCTATCACATTACTTGGTAATGCCAACACATTACTTTTCCATTTTTTAGGCTAAGAACGGCGCGGTCTCCAGCCCTTCCTTTCTGTCTCTGTTATTATGCTTGAAATTTGACCGAATTTAGCACCAAAAAAGACCTCGAAAACACGCTGTAACGCGCTAATTGATTGAATAATTGATTGAAAAAAGCACCCGCTATCGCGGGGAATCGCACTTTTTCGCAAAAAGAAAAAGCGCGAAAAAGTGCGATTTTCAGTAAAGCATGAAATACAGTAGCATTTTCGTTTTCTGAATCTTACGTTTGCAGAACTTTAGCAACGGCTTCGGCGACTTTAATGCCATCGATTGCCGCTGATAAAATCCCCCCCGCATAACCTGCACCTTCACCTGCCGGATACAATCCAACCGTATTTAAACTTTGAAATTGGTCATTTCGTTTAATCCGAACGGGTGATGAAGTGCGCGTTTCCACGCCAGTCAACAGTGCATCGTGCATGGCAAAGCCTTTTATTTTTTTATCGAATTCTGGCAATGCTTCCCGAATGGCGGCAATCGCGTAATCAGGCAAAGAAGCGCTTAAATCGCCTAATTTTACTGATGGCGTGTAAGACGGTTGCACACTGCCAAACGTGGTCGAAGGACGTTTCGCCAAGAAATCACCAACCAATTGCGCGGGTGCCGCGTAATTTTCACCGCCTAATAAAAACGCCTGCCGTTCCCAATGCCGTTGTAAATCGACACCCGCTAAAACGTGTTCGGGATAATCGATTTCAGGCGTAATACCGACCACGATTGCGCTATTTGCATTGCGTTCATTGCGCGAATACTGGCTCATGCCGTTAGTGACAACGTGACCTGCTTCCGACGTAGCAGCCACTACCGTTCCACCTGGACACATACAAAAACTGTAAACTGACCGTCCATTTTTGCAATGATGCACCACTTTATAATCCGCCGCGCCCAATAACGGATGACCCGCATCGTTGCCAAAACGGCATTGATCAATCAACGATTGCGGATGCTCAATCCGAAAACCCAGCGAAAATGGCTTGGCTTCCATATAAACGCCGTTCCGGTGCAACATCGAAAAGGTATCGCGTGCGCTGTGACCAATTGCCAAAACAACGTGCGAACTGTCAAGCGTTTCGCCGTTCGATAATTGCACGCCTTGAACGCAACCATTTTTAATCAACACTTCATCGACGCGACTTTCAAAACGAATTTCGCCCCCCAGCGATTCAATCGTGGCGCGAATTTTTTCCAACATCGTCACCAACCGAAACGTGCCGATGTGCGGTTTACTCAAATATAAAATTTCAGGCGGTGCGCCGGCTTTGACAAATTCTTGCAGCACTTTCCGTCCGTAAAAATTTGGATCTTTAATTTGCGTGTACAATTTTCCATCTGAAAAAGTTCCCGCGCCACCTTCACCAAATTGCACGTTGGATTCGGCGTTGAATTGGCTTTTTCGCCACAATGCAAACGTATCTTTTGTGCGTTCGCGCACGGATTTACCGCGTTCCAACATAATGGGTTTGAAACCCATTTGCGCTAAAATTAACGTCGCTAATAATCCGCACGGCCCGGAACCTATAATAATCGGACGATTTTTTGGTGACGTAACCGCTTGCGTGATTAACAAATATTCAGTATTTGGCGTAATACTAATGTGATTATCATTGGCAAAACGCGCTAAAATTTCAGCTTCATTTTTCACGTCAACATCAAGAGTGTAAACCAGAAAAATGCCATCGCGTTTCCGTGCATCGTGACCTTGGCGAAAAATATGGTAACTGACAAATTCATTTAAATGAATTTGTAATCTATTAAGTACGGTGGTTTGCAAATCATCGGCAGAATGGTCGAGCGGGAGTTTGAGTTCAGTAATTCTTAACATGGATGGGTTTTTAAAGAGTCGGATTGGTTAAAAGGAGAGTACACATTATTTATTTTGTCGGTTGATTAGGGATATTGTAAAATAGCGACCAAGGTCGCTGGTGCGATGCTTATAAATTAAAAAACAATCAATCACCGGAAAATAAAATGGATATATCCCCAGAATTATTACAAAAAAAGATTCTTATTGTTGATGATGCGGCTTCAATGCGGACGTTGACGAAAGCTATTTTACGCGAAGCGGGTTTTGCTCATGTTGCTGACGTTCCGGGGGGACGTGAAGCGTTACTAATGATGGCAAAACTCAAATTCAACGTGGTAATTTGTGATTGGAATATGCCGTTAATGAGCGGTATTGAATTGTATCAAGCCGTGAAAGCCGACCATAAATTAGTTACGCCACCTTGGATTATGTTGACCTCGTCTTCGGAAGGCGACAAAGTAAAAGAAGCCATTTCAGTGGGCATTACGTCTTACATTGTTAAGCCGTTTAAACCCGATAATTTGATTTCTCAGCTTGTGGCAAAACTAAAATCTGGTTAACGTTCACCAATACGATCACGGCAACGTGCCGTGATCGTGTCGCAAACACTTTATTCCGCTTCGTTCGTTTCTTCTGTTTCTTCTACTGTTTCCACATAATGACAACTCTTTTGCGGACACACTTTTTGTGTGCCGTGCTTTTTACTTTCTTTCAGCGTCAATAACGCCCCATTACACGTTGGACAAGGTTCGTTAAGCGGTGCATTCCACAGCGCGTAATCACACGTCGGGTAATTTTCACACGAATAGAATATCTTTCCGCTTCGGGCTTTGCGCTTAAAAATTTGTCCTTTTTGACATTGTGGACAACGCACGCCGGTATCAATTGGTTTTTCAATCGGTTCAATGTAACGGCAGTCCGGATAACCGGTGCAACCAATGAATTTCCCGTATTTGCTGCTTTTATACACCAACGGCGACGTACATTCAGGGCATTCACGTCCTTCAACCAGTTCGGGTTCATTCGACGCAGAATCGTTTAAATTGCGCGTGTACGAACATTCTGGGTAATCGGTGCAACCAATAAAACGTCCGTTCCGCCCCAATCTAATCGATAAACCTTTGTTGCACAGCGGACACAATTCATCAATCGCTTCTTGCGTCACATCTTTGCGTTGCACGGAGGCTTCTTTTTCAATAATTAACGCGCCAAACGGTTTCCAAAAACTGTGCATCAACGGAATCCATTCTTTTTCGCCACGCGCCACTTCGTCTAATTCGTCTTCTAAATTCGCCGTAAAACTGTAATCAACGTATTTTGTGAAATGTTCGGTTAAAAATTTATTCACAATTCGACCCACGTCGGTCGGGTAAAAACGTTTCGTTTCGAGCGTGACATATTCCCGATTTTGCAACGTGGAAATAATCGACGAATACGTTGAAGGGCGACCAATGCCGTGTTCTTCTAAGGCTTTAACCAAACTCGCTTCGCCGTAACGCGGTGGCGGTTCGGTGAAATGTTGCGCGATTATCACGTCGTTCAATTGCACGGTATCGCCTTCTTTTAACGCTGGCAGAAAATTCTCTTTGTCGTCACCCTCTTTGGAATCGTCTTTGCCTTCCAAATAAACCGCCATAAAACCCGCAATCGCGACGGATGAACCTGTGGCGCGGAAAACATTTTTGCCGTCGTCACAACTCAAATCAATCGCCACGCTGTTCAATGTTGCGTGAATCATTTGACACGCAATCGTGCGTTTCCAAATCAATTCGTATAATTTGAACTGTTCAGCGGTCAAATACGTTTGAATTTTGCTCGGTAAATGACGCGCCGAAGTCGGACGAACCGCTTCATGCGCTTCTTGAGCATTTTTAGATTTGGTTTTAAATTTTGGTGGTTCTAGCGGGACGTTATCCACGCCGTACATTTCGCCGATTAACGCGCGAATATCCTCCACCGCTTCCGCCGATAAATTCACCGAATCCGTCCGCATATAAGTAATCAAACCAGCCGTTTCGCCGCCAATCTCGATGCCTTCATAAAGCTGCTGGGCAACGGTCATGGTGCGTTTGGTGGTAAAACCCAACTTTCGCGCGGCTTCTTGTTGCAGCGTTGACGTAATAAACGGCGGCGCAGGATTGCTTTTGCGTTGTTTCTTTTCGAGTTTCGCGACGGTTAATTCCCCGTTCGCGGCTTCGAGCAAAACTTGTCGCGTGAGCATGGCTAAATCCTCGTTATGAATGCTGAACTGCGTCATTTTTTCGCCAGAAAAATAAGTCAATTTCGCTTTAAACGCTTGTTCCAATGCAAATACTGCCGCATCAATCGACCAGTATTCACGATTTTTAAACGCTTCAATTTCTAATTCACGTTCCACAATTAAGCGCAACGCGGGACTTTGCACGCGCCCCGCCGACAAACCGCGCCGAATTTTTTTCCACAACAACGGCGATAATTTAAAGCCCACTAAATAATCCAACGCGCGACGAGCTTGTTGCGCGTAAACCAAGTTGTAATTCAATTCTGATGGCGCAGCAATCGCTTCGGTGACGGCTTTTTTAGTGATTTCGTGAAAGGCGACACGATGCACGGTTTTATTTTTTAATAAGTTTTTTTCGTTCAATAATTCTAATAAATGCCACGAAATCGCTTCACCTTCGCGATCGGGATCGGTGGCTAAATACAGCGTATCGGCACTTTTCAAGGCTTTAGTAATTGCTTGAACATGGCGTTGATTGCGTTCAATCAGCTCATATTTCATGGCGAAATCATTTTGCGTATCGACTGCGCCTTCTTTCGGTACTAAATCGCGGACATGACCGTAAGACGCGAGGACGTGAAAATCTTTGCCAAGATATTTTTCAATGGTTTTTGCTTTGGCGGGTGATTCCACAATGACGAGGTTTTTACTCATTTAATCGGTTCCGTTTGATAAAATTTAATGTAGATAAGTGGGAATCAAGTCGTAAATCATATCTTCCATTCGAGACAGAGCTAATTCTTCATCGGGTTGATTTAAAAGTACAATTAACACAATCCATTTCAATTTTTCCAGCGTCAGCGTTTCATTTAACGCAATGGCGCGATCCAAAACCAATTCACGATTGACCGAATTCAAAATTCCCGTGCGTTCTAATGTCATCATTAAATCTTGGCATTCCACATCCAAACGCTGTTTTTCAAACGGGCTAAAAACGCGAAATGATAACGAGGCTTGCGCGGCAATATCCAAATCTTCAATTGCTAACGATTCCAGCCAATCAAAGGCTTTTGTCACGTCTTTGTGTTCAAAACCTGCTTCGAGCAACTCGGTTGTCACCATATCGTTATCGGGCGAGACTTCGCTGTCATCATCCATATAGTTTTCAAAGAGATACATCAACACATCAAAAATATTTTCTTTCATAATTCCTAGCTATTATTTTACGCGAATGTAGCAACCACCAGCGATTGCTTCAATGTGACCTTGCAGTTCTAATAAAAAGAGTTGCGCGGCGATGCTTTCCACGGATTGAGATGAACTTTCGACCAAATCATCGATAGACGTGGGGCTAAACATGACTAGATTCAATAATGTTTGTTGCTCAAGGTCAAGTAATGATTGTTGTGGCTCGGATTTTAAAAAGCTAATGCGTTGTTTATATTGACTTAACTCATCGATAATATCTTGCGGCGATTCGACAAGTTTTGCGCCTTCCCGAATCATGGCGTTGCAACCGCGTGAAAGTGGGCTGTAAATTGAACCTGGAATGGCGAAAACTTCACGATTTTGTTCCAACGCCATGCGTGCCGTAATTAACGAACCGCTTTTTTGAGCGGCTTCAACGACCAATAAACCTTGGCACAATCCGCTGATAATCCGATTGCGACGCGGAAAATTTGAACCTTTCGCCATCGTGCCAGGTGGAAATTCTGAAATCATCACGCCTGTGTTTACAATTTCTAAAGCCAAATCGCGATTACTGGACGGATAAACGCGATCCAAACCCGTTCCCGCCACCGCAATCGTAAAACCGCTCGCGCTCAATGTGCCTTGATGTGCCGTCGCATCAATGCCCAACGCCAAACCGCTAGTAATCGCAAAACCATATTGACTTAACGCAAAGGCAAAATCAAACGCCGTTTTGTTGCCCAACGCGGATGGATTACGGCTGCCAACAATCGCAATTTGTGGATACGCTAAAACGTGCGAATTGCCGCGAACAAACAGTAACGGCGGCGGGTCATAAATTTCTTTCAGTAGGTCTGGATAAAGCGAGTGTGTAATTTTTAGCACGTCATTATTCGGTTGTGCCAACCACTGCAAATCGTAATCCACCGCCAACCAATCGAAATTCGTAATGGCTTCAACGAACGTTTTTTTTATTCCCCACGACGATAATTCGGATGGATTCGCGGTGAAAATTTCCTCGGGCGTGTGGTCTTCAATCAAATTGGCAAATGTTTTACAACCAATTCCTTCAATGCGAAGTAATGCCAACCAGTATTTAATATCTACGTCTTCGCAGTTTAGTATTTTCATTGGGTTCTCACATCGTCCAAACGGTGAATATCGTGTTTCGATTCCATCACCAGCGCGTAACTTAAATGTTCAAACGGGCGAAAAATCATAATTTTTCCTGCAATTTCATCGGGCAATTGCACTTTTTCGGCAACCTCACGATGCGTGTCGATGATGATTTTGCCTTTTTGATAAATAATCAATTCATGCCCCGCGATTAAACCGTCCGTGCTGCCTTTATCGATAACCACCACGCTATATAAACCAATCAATGCCCGCCCATTTATTACGCCGATGATATGACCGTGTAAGGGTTGTTCGGGTGGCTGTGGGAAAAAATGCAGCGGATTTTCGACTTCCACATCCGGCATGATTTGATCGCCCACTCGAATTTCGAGCGAGCTTTTCGTAATCATTAACGTGGCGGGATCACCATGCGTTTGCAGCGTGGCGTTAGCAACATATTTGGCTTCGTGACCTAAAACTTCATGGGTGTCGGCGTTGTAATAGGTTTCCCCCGATCGATAAAGTATGTAATTTTGCGGGGTATTATCGCCGTCTAAACCGCGCACATAAACTTTATCGCCTGCACCGGCGATTAAATGCCCTTCTTGAAAACCGACAACATACGGGGCGTTTTTTAATTCGGCTTCGTTCACCACTTTTGGCGACGTTAAAAAAGTGGCAATTCGTTCGTACGGAATCAAGTTAATCGGGCGTTCCAGTTCACTTTCGCGCAAACACGGCAACACTTTTCCGTTGTTATCGAGCGGAAAACTTTGTCGCCCTTTTTCATATTCACTCGGTTTTAGCACGCAAGGTTGATCGGTTTGCCATTCTTGCGGACGCGATAAACTGAGTTGCGGTTGACCGTTGACCAGACTGAAATAAATGGTGTCATTCGGGTAAATTAAATTGGGATTTTTGATTTGATGATTGGTTTCCCACAGTTTTTTCCATTGCCACGGATGTTGTAAAAATTTACCCGAAATATCCCACAGCGTATCGCCTTTGACGACGGTATATTTTTCGGGATGGACAGGATTGAGTGCAATTTCATCGGCATGACTGATGGTAAAAACGCAAAAATCAATCAAGAAACCAATTAAAAAAGTGGATAACGTGGAACGTGTATTTTTCATGCGTGCATTTCAAAGTTGCAGCGAATTCGGATAGAATTCAAGCCTAATTTAAACATTTTTAATCATTATAGTGGAGAGTGCATTGAGTATTCTAACGATTCTCGAATTTCCGGACGAGCGACTGCGTAAAAAAGCGGTACCGGTCAAAAACTTAGATAATAGCCATCAACAACTTATCGACGATATGCTTGAAACCATGTATCACGCGGGTGGTATTGGTTTGGCGGCGACGCAAGTGAATATCCATTTACAAATTTTGGTGATTGATACTAGCGAAGAAAAAAATGCGCCGTTGTGCCTCATGAATCCGCAAATTATCAGCAAAGAAGGCGCGTTTGAATACAAAGAAGGCTGTCTTTCCGTGCCGGAAGTGTTTGAAAAAATTATTCGTCCATCAAACATTATTGTTAAAGGCTTAGACCGTCACGGCGAAACGATTGAAATTGAAGCGATTGATTTACTTTCGACCTGTATTCAGCATGAAATGGATCATTTGCGGGGCAAATTATTTGTCGATTATTTATCGACCCTGAAACGCCAACGTATCAAAACGAAATTGGAAAAAATGCACCGTTTGGAAAGCAAAGAATGAAAATTATTTTTGCGGGAACGCCGGAATTTGCGGTGCCGAGTTTGCAAAAATTGATTGATTTGGGGCATGAGATTTGCGCGGTTTATACCCAGCCAGACAGAGCGGCGGGACGCGGTCAACATTTGCAGCCGTCGCCGGTGAAAGTATTGGCGGTGGCGCGTAATATTCCGGTTCTGCAACCGTTGACGTTGAAAACGGACGACGCATTGCACACCTTTCAAAATTTCAACGCTGATTTGATGGTGGTGGTGGCTTACGGAATGATTTTGACGCAAACGATTTTGGACGCGCCACGCTTGGGGTGTATTAACGGACACGGTTCATTATTGCCGCGTTGGCGGGGCGCGGCACCGATTCAACGCGCCATTATTGCCGGTGACGAAAAAACCGGCGTGACAATTATGCAGATTGTGAAAAAGTTGGATGCGGGCGATATGTTGCACAAAGAAATTTATGCGATTAAACCCACCGACACGGCGGCAACGGTTCATGACCAATTGTCGAAATTGAGCGCGACAGGTTTAGAAAAAGTATTAGCGCAAATTGAAAATGGCGCGTTGATTGCGGAACCGCAAAATGAAAATTTAGTCACTTACGCAGCGAAATTGACCAAAGAAGAAGCGGCGATTGATTGGACGCAACCGGCAGAAATATTGGTGCGAAAAATTCACGGTTTCAACCCGTGGCCGGTCGCGCACACGGTTTACACTGGTTTGGTGATGAAAATTTGGAACGCCGAAGTGTTGAATGAATCGACTGGTTTAATAGCAGGCGTGGCGCGTTGCACGTCCAAAACGTTAGACGTAGCGACGGGCGAAGGTTGGGTGCGGATACATGAATTACAAATGCCCAACGGCAAACGGATGAGCGCGACAGCATTTTTAGCGGCGCATGATTTGAATGGCGCGAAACTGGGGTGAAATTTAAAAAAGAAGGTGGGCGCGAATTCATTCGCGCTTTTTACACGTCACTGCGCGAATTTGTCGCGCCCACATTTTTTAAAAATAAAGTATGAAAACTACATTACACGCTTTCAAAACTGGCGATTTCACGCAAAACGCGCTCTCGTTTTTTGAAACACTCGGCTACAACATCGAATATCAACAACCGCTTTCACAAAAAAATTATGACGGGTTTAAAAACGAATTCACTCCATTAAACGAAACCAACGCGCTCGTTTCTGAATGGAATTATGTTGACCAACTGTTTTTCTTAACGCCCGAAAATACCACGCTCGCCGCGTGGCAAGTTGAAAATGTGGTCATCGATGCGTATTTGATTTTTGGCATTGAACTCAAAAAACCGCATTATTCGCGTTCTGATTTAGTCAAAATTACCCGCGAACTCAACGCCGCGTTTCCGCGTCCGGTTTTGATTTTGTTCAAACACGGCGACACACTCACGCTTTCCGTTATCAAACGGCGCATTCATAAACGTGATGAAAGCCGCGACGTTTTAGAAAAAGTCACGCTGCTCAAAGATATTCGTCTCGAAAAAACCCATCGCGCTCATTTGGATATTTTAGAAAGTTTAGCGTTTTCAAATTTAAAACCTAAACCCACGAATTTCGTTGAATTGCATCATGCTTGGCAAAAAGTGTTGGACACCAAAGAACTCAACAAAAAGTTTTATAACGAATTGTCGCAATGGTATTTTTGGGCGATTAAACACGTTACGTTTCCCAATCCTGAAAACATCGACCCGCAACAATATCATTCGCAAAGCCTGATTCGACTTTTAACGCGGCTGTTATTCGTTTGGTTTATCAAAGAAAAAGAGCTAATTCCTGCCCAACTTTTTGACGAAACTTATCTCGATGACGTTTTGAAAACAAATGAAAATAGTCGTTTTTATCGCGCCATTTTACAAAACTTATTCTTTGCGACGCTCAATCAAACGCGCGGGAAACGGGAGTTTCGCAAAGATAAACAGCACATGAACGTCACAAATTTAATGCGTTACCAATCGTATTTTCAAGACTCCGACGCATTTTTAACGTTGGTTGAAAGCGTGGTGCCGTTTATGAATGGCGGCTTATTTGAATGTTTGGATAAGGTCGTTCCTGATAAAAAAGGCAAACAAGGCGGCGATGTGATTGCCTATTTCGACGGTTTTTCTGACCGCGACGACAACGTTTTATCGGTGCCAGATTTCATTTTTTTTGGCACGCAAAAGAATGTCGATTTAAGCGACGAATTGGGCAATAAAAACAAATCTTTCGAAATTAAAGGGCTGTGCGATATTCTCAAAAACTACAAATTTACCATTGCCGAAAACACACCGATTGAAGAAGACATTGCGCTCGACCCCGAATTATTGGGGCAGGTTTTTGAAAATTTACTCGCCAGTTATAACCCCGAAACGGGTACCACCGCACGAAAACAAACAGGTTCGTTTTATACGCCGCGTGAAATCGTCGATTACATGGTGGACGAATCGTTGCTGGCGTATTTTGAATCTTCTCCCCCTTTGAAGGGGGAAGCCGTAGCGATAGCGAAGGCAGGGGGATGTGCTTTTGATGTTGAGCTTAAAGCACATCCCCCCCGCCCCCCTTCAAAGGGGGGAAAGCAACTTTCGTTACGACATCTTCTCAGTTATAACGAAACCCAAAACCCGTTCGACGCGCCACAAACCAACGCTCTAATTTCTGCCATCGATAATTTAAAAATCCTCGATCCCGCGTGCGGTTCGGGCGCATTCCCCATGGGCATTTTGCACAAACTCGTTCATTGTTTGCACAAACTCGATCCGCAAAATAAACTCTGGAAAGCGCGACAAATCGAAAAAATTAACGCCATCGATGACGCAGATTTTCGCGATAAAACTTTGCAAGCTCTCGAAGACGCTTTCGAGAACGAAGTCGATTATGGACGCAAACTCTACCTCATCGAAAACTGCATTTATGGCGTTGATATTCAAGCCATCGCCATTCAAATCAGCAAACTTCGGTTTTTCATTTCGCTGATTGTTGACCAAACCGTTCGCGCTACCAAAGAAAATTTTGGCGTTTTACCGTTGCCAAACCTAGAAACAAAATTTGTCGCCGCCAACACGTTAATCGCCATCGATAAACCCAAAGCACAAATCAGCCTTTTCGATAACAAAGAAATTGACGCGCTCGAAAACCAATTGAAAACCGTGCGACATCGTTTATTCAGTGCTAAAACCCCCACCACAAAACGTAAATTGCGCGACGATGACAAAGCGTTACGCGAACAAATTAGCCAATTATTAGCACAAAACGGCTGGGGAAATGCGACCGCGCAACAATTAGCGCAGTGGAATCCTTACGACCAAAACGCCAGCGCAGATTTCTTTGATTCAGAATGGATGTTCGGGTTAAGCGACGGCTTTGATATTGTGATTGGCAATCCGCCTTATGTTCAAATAAAACAAATAGCTGCAAACGACAGATTGTATTTTCAGCAAAAATTTAAATTCGCAACTGGTAGATTTAATCTGTTCTATTTCTTTCTTGAAATAACTAAAACATTGGCTAAAAAAGAAGGCGTAACGGCATACATTATTCCCGATAGATTGCTTTTAAATACACAATGCTTTGATTTGAGAAATTCACTTTTAACGGAGCAAACTATTATTGAAATAGATTCATTTGATGAATCTGTTTTTGATAGTGCCGTTGTTGATTCGATAATAATCGTTTATCAAAATACAAAAAATGAACGAAATAGTATATTGGCTTTACCAAATGTTAATGTTTCTGAAATTGGCAATAGCAAAAAAATAGAAATTCCAATTACACATTTCAACGCCTCACCAAACAGGCAATTTGATTTAAATTACAACCAAGAAAAATCAAGTTTAATTGAAAAAATACGTTGTAATACAGTTGCTCTTAGCAAAATATCTGAAACTAAAGATGGAATTATTCAAGGAAAAATTCCCGACGTTCTGTTTTTAAAGAAAGAAGAAAATCCATTTTGCAAAAAATTACTATTTGGAAAAGACGTAAATCGTTACGAATTAACTTATGAAAATAACTGGGTGAATTATCAACCAGATGAAATGATGAAAATAGAGTTAGAGCGGGTTGGAGAAAAAAGAACTGGTTTGTGGATGAGAAACAGAAATATCTTTGAACGTGAAAAAATTCTAACACGACAAACATCAGACAAAATTATTGGAACTCTTGATGCCGAACATTTCTATTACGCGAATACGTTGCATGGAACAGCAATTACGGATGATTCGTACAGCGTAAAATATGTTTTAGCCGTTCTTAACTCGAAAGTTTTGAATTATTACTACAAAGAAACCACATCAGAAGGTGGAAAAGTATTTGCTCAAGTTAAGATAGAAATTCTAAGACAGTTACCCATTCCAAAAATCCCCGCCGACCAGCAACAGCCGTTTATCACGTTAGTGGACAAAATCCTTGCCGATAAAAAAGCCGGCAACGACACCCGCGCGTTGGAACGTGAGATTGATGTGTTGGTTTATGCGCTTTATGGGTTGAGTGACGAAGAGATTTTGATTGTGGAGGGGAAGTGAAATTAACGGAAGTTGAAAACTTTGAAATCGTTTATCGTCTTCATGCGTCCAAGCGAATGTTTGAAAGGGAAATCAGTGATGACGATGTGGAATTTTTGTTAAAAAACGGTGAAATTATCGAGCGTTACGATGATGATTATCCGTTGCCGAGTTTGTTGCTCAATGGTTATTCGATGAATAAACGTCCGTTGCATTTAGTGGTTGCGGTCAATCGAGACGAAAAGCGGCTGATTATTGTGACGATTTATGAACCGAATTTGCTCAAATGGTCAGACAATTTTTCACGGAGAAAATAATGAAATGTGCAATTTGCCGAAATGGCGAAACTGAAAGCGGCGTGACAACCGTAACGTTGGAACGCAAACAAACGACATTAGTTTTTAAACAAGTGCCAGCGGATATTTGTGAAAACTGCGGCGAAGTGTATTTGAGTTCGCAAATCAATCGGGCGTTATTCAAACAAGCTGAACAAGAATTACGGCGTGGTGTGTTGTTGGAAATGGTGAATTATGCTGACGATAATTTGTGTATGGCTTGATTATGAAAAAGCAGTGTCATTACTTGATAGTTTGATTGATAGGGTTGGCGAAAACGAAAAACATCCATTAGCATCGTTGATGGAATTAGTCGGCGTGTTGATTACGCAATATGAAGAGGCTTATGTGCCTGAATTGTGAGATTGATGGGTTGGTTTATGGGCTTTATGGGTTAAGTGATGAAGAAATTGCGATTGTGGAGAAAAAATAAAAAATGAATACACGACTTATTGCCGCCCGAACATTGGTGCGGGTTTTAGACGGTGGGCAATCGCTCACTTCTGCGTTGGAACACACGTTGCAAGCTCTCGAAAACCCCAAAGATAAGGCGTTTGTGCAAGCGGTTTGTTACGGCGTGTGCCGTTATTATCATCGGCTACAATTCATTTTGTCGCAGCTGTTGGATAAGCCGATTAAAGACGCTGAAATTTACGCGCTGGCGTTGGTGGGTTTGTATCAACTGGCGTTTATGCGGGTGAAAATGCACGCGGCGGTTTCTGAAACGGTCGATGCCACACGCAAAAAATCGTGGGCAAAAAATCTGATTAACGCCTTGTTGCGCCGTTATTTGCGCGAACAAGAAAGCTTCGAACTTCAAGCCGATTTGAATCCGTCCGCGTTGCACAGTCATCCAAAATGGTTAATTTCTCGCGTTGAAAATGATTGGGGAAGTGAAAATGCCGCGCGAATTTTTCACGCAAATAATCAATTGCCGCCGATGATGTTGCGCGTGAATGCGTTGCAAACGACGCGCGAAAATTATTTACAACAGTTGGCAGATTTGGAAATTGAAGCCGAAGCCGTTGAAACGTGTCCGTCCGCGATTCATTTAATTAAACCAGTTGGCGTAACAGCGTTGCCGAATTTTGAAAGTGGCGCGGTGTCCGTTCAAGATACGGCGGCACAATTTGCAGCAGGATTATTGGAATTGAGGGCAGGGCAGCGAATTTTAGATTTGTGTGCCGCACCAGCAGGAAAAACCGCTCACATTTTGGAATCACAACCCAATTTGGACTGCGTCGCGGTCGATATTGATGCAACACGAATGGAACGTGTCGAAACGAATTTGCGACGCTTGAATTTATCGGCGCAATTGATTGTCGGCGATGCCACGCAACCGGAAACGTGGTGGGACGGAAAATGTTTTAACCGTATTTTGGTGGATGCGCCGTGTTCTGCGTTGGGCGTAATTCGTCGTCATCCCGATATTAAATTATTGCGTCGTGCGGATGATTTAATTGCGTTACCCGCGTTGCAAGCCGCTATTTTAAAAGCTGCGTGGTCAATGTTGAAAGAAGGCGGTTTGTTAGTTTATGCAACGTGTTCGATTTTAAAAGCTGAAAACGAAGACCAAATCGCGCAATTTTTAGCAGAACATGCCGACGCAAAAGAAATACCTTTTGATTCAAATCCCGCCAAACACGGCTGGCAAATTTTGACGGGCGACGATAATTGCGACGGTTTTTATTACGCTCGTTTACGCAAAGTCAGTTTGGCGGCATAGGAATTGCTGTTATTTTCATTATTATTTTGGTTAATTTTATTTTTTTGAGAACGTCACATGACAAAATCTAAAACTACTTCTGCCTTTGAAACCTTTTTAGAGCAAGCACAACAGAACAATATGGACATCATGGAATTGTTGTCGGCAGGTGAGTTATTAACGCCCGCACAGCAAATCGAATTGTACGAAACCTGGATTAAACACAGCGATTCGCTGGTTCGTTATGCGGCATATTTCAATTTAGCGGTTATTTTTGATCAGCAAAAATTGTCTGAAAAAGCGGAACAAGCCTATCGCGATTCCATCGACGTTCACCCTGATTTTATTCAAGG
>CAISXF010000044.1 GCA_903889445.1 uncultured Pseudomonadota bacterium | reverse complement strand
TAACAAACCGCTCAATCCTAAAATCCAACTCAACGAACTTTCAGGATGTTCAGAAAACGTTGCAGTTTGATAAAAAATCGTGGCGGTTATGTACGCAATTCCCGTTGTCCACGCCACGGTAAATGCCGCCCAACCTGCTGAGGTTTCACGATAAATTGCCGCTGTGGCTGCCACGCACGGCGCGTATAACAAAATAAATAATAAATACGCAAACGCGCCCGCTTGTCCGTCGAAACTGTGTTGCATCGCGGTGAACGTCGCCGCATTCACATTTTGTGCGCTGGCGGCTTCGGCGGTATTTTCTAAATTACCCACGTTCAAACCGAGCGGATCGAGTAAACGATTAGTCACTTCGGATAAATTTTTCGGTACGGTTAAACAGGCTTCCGTCAGCGCATTTTGCAAATCAAATTCGGGTTTTTCAACCGGTGAATCTGACGTTTCGAGTTGTCCATAAAGCGCGTTCAACGTACCAACGACGGCTTCTTTCGCCAATACGCCAGTGAAAATTCCCACCGTCGCCACCCAATTGTCTTCGTGAATGCCCATCGGTTCAAACGCGAAGGTTAATTTTCGACCGATTTCACTTAACACCGATTGATTGGTATGATTGGTATTTTCGCGTCCAAAACTGCCGTCCGTTCCCAGCGCATTTAGAAAATTCAACACCAAAACCATCGGCACAATAATTCTGCCGGCATTCAACACAAACGATTTCAATCGGTCGCCGGTGCGAATCAACACGCCTTGCAACGTTGGCAAATGGTACGCAGGTAATTCCATCAGGAACGACGATGTTTCGCCTTTAAACAAAGTGTGACGCATAATCAAACCCGTTAAAACGGCAACGGCAATGCCTAATAAATACAAACTGAAAACGATATTTTGCCCGTTAATCGGAAAAAATGCCGCCGCAAACAGAGCGTAAACCGGCAAGCGGGCACCGCAAGACATAAACGGATTCATCAAATTGGTCAAAATTCTATCGCGGGGATTTTCCAACGTACGCGTCGCCATAATCGCGGGAACGTTGCAGCCAAAACCGACAATCATTGGCACAAATGCTTTGCCTGGTAAGCCCAAAAAGCGCATAAATCTATCCATGACAAAAGCGGCGCGTGCCATGTAGCCAGAATCTTCCAGCATCGACAAAAACAAAAATAAGAAACCGACAATCGGAATAAACGTCGCCACGACTTGCACGCCGCCGCCAATACCTTGCGTCAATAAAACGTTGAGCCAATCGGGGCAATTGTAAGCGGTCAATAAAACGCCCAACCCATCGATTAAAAATGCGCCCACGAATTGCTCGAAAAAATCCACAAACGCGCTGCCGATGTTGATGGTGAACAAAAACATCGTGTACATCACCAACAGAAAAATCGGAATCCCTAAAAAGCGATTTAACACGAATCGGTCAATTTTTTCGCTGGTGTGACGGCTGACTTCGCTGAGTTTGCAAATGGTTTTTTTAGTTAATTGATTGACGAATTCGTAACGCGCATCCGCCGCGAGAATATCAATTTCATCGTCGGTTTCCGTTTCAATTTGAGTTTGTAATTCGGCGACAAACGGCAATAAATCTGCGCCCGTAATGGTTTGGGCGAGCGTGTCATTTTCTAATAATCGCATCGCTAACCACCGACTATCGCACGGATAATTTTTCGCGATGTCGGTTAATTTCGGCATTAAAACCGCGAGCGCATTTTCAATTTCAAGAATGTAATGAATCGGTGTGTGTGGAATGGGTTGTTGATTAGCGGCGTGATTGATGGCGGTTTTTAACGCTGGAATGCCTTGTTTCGTTGCCGCAGAAATCGCGACAACGGGACAGCCGAATTGTTGCGCGAGTAGTTCGAGGTCGATTTTAATGCCGCGTTTTTTCACCGCATCCATCATATTCAACACCACCAACATCGGCACGCGCATTTCGATCAGTTGCGCGGTGAGATACAAATTGCGTTCGATATTGGAGGCATCGACGATGTTAATAATTAAATCGGCTTCGCGAGAGGCAACGTAATCACGGGCAATTTTTTCGTCGAGCGACACGTTATCGTCCGACGATTCGAGCGAATACGTTCCTGGCAAATCGACACATTCAATCCGTTTGTCGGCAAAATTGTATTCGCCTGTTTTCTTTTCAACGGTTACGCCCGCCCAATTGCCGACGTATTGTTTTGAACCCGTTAACACGTTGAATAATGTCGTTTTTCCGCAATTGGGATTGCCGACAATACCAATGATAAAATCGGTTTTCATTTCACTAATTCCGCCAACACGAACGCAGCTTCTTCTTTTCGTAACGTCAGTGAAAAGCCGCGCAATTTTATTTCGATCGGGTCGCCGAGTGGCGCGAATCGAGTGATTTTAAATTCCGTGCCGCGTGTTAAACCCATCGCCAATAAGCGTTTGCGGTAAGCCTTTCCAGCGGCATCGAAACCAGTGATTTTTCCTGTGTCGCCGACGGCAAGATTGTTTAAACTAATTGTCATAGAACGCGCCTCAACGTAAATAATCGAAAACAGAATGGTGACTTATCAATAACCATTCTCATTAAGCGTGACTATAACACACTGGTTTAAGATTTTTACGCCAATTTTGCTTTCAAAATTTTATTGATTTCAGCGGGATTGCCTTTGCCTTGCATGGCTTTCATGACTTGCCCGACGAAGAAACCAAACATTTTTTCATTGCCGCCACGATATTGTTCCGCTTGCTTTTCGTTTGTCGCCAAAATCGTGTCGATAATCTCTTCAATCGCGCCCGTGTCGGTGATTTGTCTCAAGCCTTGCGCTTCAATAATTTCGTCGGCGGATTCTGAACCGTTCCACAAAAACTCAAAGACTTGTTTGCCAATTTTGCCTGAAATCGTATCGTCAGCAATTCGCGCCACCAAACCCGCAAAACGTTCCGTGTTAATCGGTGATGCTGAAATTTCCAAATCAGCGCGATTTAATGCAGCTGATAATTCGCCCGTAATCCAATTTGCACAAATCGCGCTTTCGCAACCCGAAATTTTCACTACATTTTCAAAATAATCCGCCATATCACGCGAGCTAGTTAAAATCGTCGCGCTTTCATCGTTTAATTTGTAATCCGTTTTGAAGCGTAAAAGTTTCGCTTCGGGTAATTCGGGCAACGCAGCTTTGAGTTCCGCTTTTAGTTCGTCACTCACGAAAACGGGCAACAAATCGGGGTCGGGGAAATAGCGGTAATCGTTCGCTTCTTCTTTGCTACGCATTGAGCGCGTTTCGTCTTTGTCGGAATCGTACAAACGGGTTTCTTGCACGACGCGCCCGCCGTTTTCAATCACTTCGATTTGGCGTTCGACTTCGTGGTTAATCGCTTTTTCGACGAATTTAAATGAATTGATATTTTTGATTTCAGCGCGAGTTCCGAATTCGATTTGACCTTTCGGACGCACGGAAACGTTGGCATCGCAACGGAATGAACCTTCTTGCATGTTGCCGTCGCAGATTTTTAAATAGCGCACTAAATCGTGAATTTTTCGCATATACGCAACGGCTTCTTTCGCTGAACGCATATCGGGTTCGGACACGATTTCCAAAAGTGGTGTTCCCGCACGATTTAAATCAATGCCCGTCGAACCGTGAAAGTTTTCGTGTAATGATTTGCCCGCGTCTTCTTCTAAATGCGCTCGCGTGACTCCGATGCGTTTCGTTTCGCCATCGACTTCAATATCTAAATGCCCGTTGCCAACAATCGGTAATTCAAATTGGCTAATTTGGTAGCCTTTTGGCAAATCAGGATAAAAATAATTTTTGCGAGCGAATACCGAATACGGCGCAATTTCTGCCTCAATCGCCATGCCAAAAACAACCGCTTTTCGCACTGCATCTTCGTTCAAAACAGGTAAAACGCCAGGCATTCCCAATGAAATAACGCAGGCTTGCGTGTTCGGTTCTGCGCCGTAAGCGGTTGCCGCGCCAGAGAAAATTTTAGATTTTGTAGCTAATTGTGCGTGAATTTCTAAACCAATCACGACTTCCCATTGTGTGTTCATTTTGTTCCTTTGAATTAAAGCGAAGGCGATTGTTTATGCCAATCGGTAACGTTTTGATAAGCGTGCGCGACGTTCAACAAACGCGCCTCGTCAAAATAATTGCCAATCACTTGCAAACCAACAGGCAAACCGTTGATAAATCCAGCTGGAATCGACATTGCAGGCAATCCCGCCAAGTTAATCGCAATCGTGTAAATATCCGCCAAATACATTTCAATTGGATTGGCGATTTTTTCACCGATATTAAACGCAGGCGTAGGCGTAACGGGACTGAAAATCACATCGACTTCGTTCAAGGCATTTTTAAAATCGTCGCTAATCAAACGGCGAACTTGTTGAGCTTTCAAATAATACGCATCGTAATAACCCGCTGAAAGCGCGTAAGTTCCCATCAAAATTCGACGTTTCACTTCTTTGCCAAACGCTTCGCCGCGTGAACGAGTGTACAAATCGTTCAAATCTGCCGGATTTTCACAGCGATAACCAAAACGCACGCCATCAAAACGGGACAAATTCGACGAACATTCTGCTGATGCAATAACGTAATACGCGGGAATGGCATATTTCAAATTCGGCATGGAAACGTCTTTGATTTCTGCGCCCAATTTTTTGTATTCGTTAATCGCCGTTTCTAACGTTGCCGCCATATCAGCATTTAAATCAGCCGTAAAAAATTCTTTCGGCAAACCGATTTTTAAACCTGCCAGCGGTTTGTTTAAATCCGCGCAATAATCAGGAACTGAAACATCAACGCTGGTGGAATCTTTGGCATCAAAACCCGCCATCGCTTGCAACAAAATCGCGCAATCTTCGGCACTTCGCGCCATCGAACCGCCTTGATCCAAACTCGATGCGTAGGCAATCATGCCGTAACGTGAAACCCGTCCGTAAGTGGGTTTGATTCCCGTGATGCCACAAAATGCGGCGGGTTGACGAATCGAACCGCCCGTATCGGAGCCAGTTGTACAAACTGCGAGTTGTGCCGCGACGGCAGCGGCTGAACCGCCCGACGAACCGCCTGAAACCGCATTTTTATTCCACGGATTTTTCACCGCACCATAAAAACTGGTTTCGTTCGACGAACCCATTGCGAATTCGTCCATGTTTAATTTGCCCAAATTTACCGCGCCAACCGCGTTTAATTTTTCAACAATCGTTGCATTGTAGGGCGCGATAAAGTTATCCAACATTTTTGAACCGCACGTTGTTTTCACATCTTGTGTGCAAAAAATATCTTTGTGCGCCATCGGAATGCCCGTTAATAATTCAGCATTTCCGGCGGCAATTCGAGCGTCCGCAGCTTGTGCGGCTTGCAACGCCAAATCTTCCGTCACGGTAATAAACGCATTCAAATCAGCGTGTTGATTGACGCGATTCAAAAAATGCTGCGTCAGTTCAACGCTGGAAAATTCTTTGGCGCGTAAACTTTGCGCGAGTTCGGTAATGGTTTTGTTGTGCATAAAATTGAGATTTCCTAAGTTTGAAAGATACGGAATTTTACCGTTTTTAGCGTGAATTTGTTGAATTAAACCGTTAATAAAAAAACCGCCCTGCTTGACGCTAAAGGCGGTTATTGTTTTATTGATGCAGGCTTTTTCGTGGAAATTGTAAAATTCTGTTGTTACGATGAAACGGTTCCAACAGAATTCCGCAAAGCTCACCAATTATTTTTCAGCGGTTTTTTCTTTTTGTGGTTCAGCCGCTTGTGCTTCGGCAGCTTTTTGTTTTTCTTCGGCAGCTTTTTGTCTATCAGCCGCTTTTTTCGCCAATGCCGCTTTTTGATCTGCGGCTTGATTCGCCGCGATGCTACCTGTTTCTGACGCTGCCTGTGTTAAGGCAGGTGATAACAACAGCGACATGACACAAAGACATAATGGCAATGTCATTTTTTTTGATTTGAAATTCAACATAATCACCTCTTTTTAAATAGTTAGTAAATGGTCGGCTAAGTGTAGCCGTAAATTCGTTAAATGTTTATCTTTGTTGTACTAAATAAAATTGCGCTAACGCCAAATCTTCAGGGAGTGTAATTTTAATGTTGTCTGAACGCCCTTCGACAATTTTTGGTGAAAATCCCTGCGCTTCTAACGCGCTGGCTTCGTCGGTAATTTCCGCGTTGCCTTGCGTGAATTCTAATGCTGATTTCAACGCGCCATAACGAAACATTTGTGGCGTTAAGGCTCGCCAAATTCGATTGCGATTTAGCGTGCTAACGATTTGATTGTCGTCCACGTCTTTCAGAGTATCGTGCGACGACAACGCCAAAATTCCACCCATTTCATCGTCGCGCAATTCGGCAATTAAATTGTGAATATCGTGCGACGTAATGCACGGACGCGCGGCATCATGAACCAAAACCCAATCCTTTAAATTCGCTTGATTTTGAATCGCCGCCAACGCATTTAAAACCGAATCAGCACGTTCTTTGCCACCGTTTGCTCGAGTGATTTTCTCGTGTTTTGAAATCAGTAAATCATCCCAATACGCATCGCCATCTGAAATCGCCACGACGATTTTTTCAAAAACTTGCGCGTCGATTAAACGCGTCAACGTGTGTTCGAGGACGGTTTGCGTTTCTGAAAGCAAAAGATATTGCTTCGGGCGATTGGCATTCATGCGTTTGCCCACGCCCGCCGCTGGAACAACTCCCCAAAATTTAGCGGTTGTCGTCATTTACTTGGATTCCATTATGTCGCAACAGTGCGTCACACAAAGGTTCGCGTCCACGGAAGTTTTTGAATAATTCCATCGCTTCGTCGCTGCCGCCTTGTTCCAGAATGTTGGTCAAAAAGGCTTTGCCAGTTTCAGCGTCGAAAATCCCTTTTTCTTCAAACAATGAAAACGCATCGCTCGACAACACTTCCGCCCATTTATAACTGTAATATCCCGCTGCGTAACCGCCCGCGAAAATATGCGAAAAACTGTGTGCGAAACGGTTGAATTCTGGAATCGGTAACACCGCAATTTTTGCTCGAATCGTATTCAAAATTTCGTAAATGCGTCCGCCTTTTTGCGGCTCAAAATCGCGGTGAATGTGAAAATCGAACAAACTGAATTCCAATTGCCGCACCATTGTCATGCCCGCTTGAAAGTTTTTCGCCGCGAGCATTTTTGCAAATAACGTTTCAGGCAACGCTTCACCCGTTTGATAATGGGCAGAAATTAACGCCAGAGCGTCTTTTTCCCAACACCAATTTTCCATAAATTGGCTCGGCAATTCAACCGCATCCCAGGCCACGCCGCTGATTCCCGACACACCCAAATAATCCACTTGCGTCAAAACGTGATGCAAACCGTGTCCGAATTCGTGAAACAATGTCGTCACATCGTCATGCGTCAACAACGACGGCGTGTCTGCGGTGGGCGGCGTAAAATTACACACCAAATACGCGACGGGCGTTTGTACAGTTTCAGCGTCCAATTTGCGTCGTCCCATGCAATCGTCCATCCACGCGCCACCGCGTTTCTTGGTTCGAGCGAATAAATCCAAATAAAAACGTCCGCGTTTTTGTCCAGTCGAATCGCAAATTTCAAACAATTGTACCGATTCATGCCAGCGGTCAAAATCGTTCAATTCTGTAATTTGCAAACCGTACAAACGTTGCACAATTTCAAATAACCCTTTCAAAACGTGCGGCACCGGAAAATAACTTTTTACTTCTTCTTGCGACAATTGGTAATGTTGCTGGCGCATTTTTTCAGATAAATAACTCACGTCCCACGCTTGCACGGTTTCAATGCCGACATTTTCACGCGCAAATTGCTGTAAATCTGCAAAATCTTGACGTGCTTGTGGCAACGATTTTTCAGCTAAATCTTCCAAAAATGAAATCACTTCATCGGTCGAATTCGCCATTTTGGTTGCTAATGACAAATCCGCGTAATTTTCAAAGTTCAGTAATTTCGCTTCTTCGTGACGCAACGCGAGAATTTGTTCCATGATTTCGGTGTTATCAAAATCGGCAGTCGTGGCGCGAGTGGCAAACGCGGTGTAATGTTCGCGGCGCAATTCGCGATTATCGGCATACGTCATCACTGCCAAATAGGACGGAAATTGCAACGTGATTAACCAGCCATCCGCCTCACCAGCACTTTGTTTCGCTTGTGCCAACGCGGTTTCGGGCAAACCCGCCAATTCGTTCACGTTGGTAATTAACTTCGTCCACGCATTGGTCGAATCTAAAACATTTTCTTCATAACGGCTGGTTAACGAACTGAGTTGTTGCGAAATTTCTTTGTAACGGTGTTTTTGTTCGACCGGCAACGCCACGCCCGATAATTGAAAATCTCGCAACGCATTGGTAATCACTTTTTGCTGCGCTTTCGATAATGTCGCAAACGTTTCGCCGGAAACAATCGATTCGTAAGCGTGAAACAGCGTTTCGTTTTGACCCATTTCGGTGGCGTAATCGCTCAATTTCGGCAAACAGGCATTGTACGCATCACGCAATTCGTCATTATTCATCACCGCATTTAAATGACTGACGGGCGACCACGCTTTACTTAAACGGTCTTCGGCAGTTTCAATCGGTTCGATTAAATTTGCCCAAGTATAAATTGTGTTTGCGCTCAATGAATCCGCCACGGCTTTTCGGGCATTCGCCAATAATTCGTCAATCGCAGATTCAATGTGTTCGGGTTTGATTTGGCTAAAATGCGGCAAATCAGTTTGATTTAATAATGGATTTTTCATTTTTAATGATTCAATAAAAGAAAGTAAGGCAGGTGCATCAAAACGCCAATTCAAATAACGGCGCGTTTCGACATGATACAAAACGGGAATTAGCACGGCAAATTGTGTTTGCCATTCATCATGCTCAGCAATATCAACCGTTTCAGCGACAATGTTTAAATCGTCCAAAAGTCGTTGCGCGTCTTCGCACAAATGGCAGCCTGCCGTTCCGAGTAATAACAACCGCATCGTATTTTTACCTTTTTGTGCAATAAAAAAAGCGCGAATAAATTCGCGCCCACCTTTTTTAATTCATCCATTCAAGGCTCAAAACTTTTTACCTTGAATTTAGGTCTTAATGAGATGCGTGTTTTTCTTTGTGTTTCAGAATTTGACGATCTAATTTCGTCACTAATTCGTCAATCGCCACATACATATCTTCTTGATGATCTTCTGCAAAAAATTTCGTACCAGAAAAATGCAACGTCGCTTCCGCTTTTTGTACCAATTTTTCCACGCTTAAAATAACGTGAACGTCTGTCACTTTGTCGAAATGACGCGCTAATTTTGCGAATTTTTCTTCCGTGTGCGCTTTTAAAGCGTCAGTGATTTCTAAATGATGACCGCTAATAATGACTTGCATAACTAATCCCTTGTAAAAAATGAAACGTAAAAATGAAAATAACAACGCGCGTTTTTGTTTTTATAATAAACGCTTACGTTGGCTGGACGAGGAAATAAACATCGCTTCACGATATTTAGCCACGGTTCTACGAGCAACGTTAATGCCCTTTGCTTTTAAAAACTCCGCTATTTTACTATCACTCAGCGGCTTTGTGACATTTTCATTGCTGATTAACTCTTTAATCAACGCCCGAATCGCTGTCGATGAACATTCACCTCCGCCATCCGTTAAAACGTGACTTGAAAAAAAGTATTTAAATTCAACAATGCCATTCGGCGTGTGCATATATTTTTGAGTCGTGACGCGCGAGATGGTCGATTCGTGTAATTCCAATTCTTCCGCAACATCACGCAACACCATCGATTTCATCGCAATCGAACCGTGTTCAAAAAACGCGGTTTGTTTTTCAACAATACACCGTGCCACGCGCAATAATGTATCGTTACGACTGTGCAAACTTTTAATAAACCACTTCGCTTCCTGCAAATGTTCTTTCATCACGATATTGTCTTTGCTGCTGTCCGATTTTTTAATCAATCCCGCATACATTTCATTCACGCGCAATTTTGGCGCAATTTCTGGATTTAATTCGACTCGCCACCAGTCATTGATTTTTCGCACATACACATCCGGCACCACATATTCTGAAAGCGTACTTTGAATTTGTTCGCCTGGTTTGGGATCCAACGTCCGAATTAACGCCACAATCGCATCTAATTCTTCTTCCGACACCGCCAATTTTCGCACCAATTTACTTTGTTCGTGCGTGGCAAGTAAATCTAAATGGCGCGTCACCAAAATCAGCGCGTCTGCTTTGTGTGGCGTATCGTCAGACAATTGCTGCAACTGTAAACGCAAACAATCGCTCAAATCCACCGCCGCCACACCCGCTGGATCAAAATACTGAATACGGTGCAAAACCGCGTGAACTTCATCTAATTCCAAATCGGTCAATTGTTCGCGCAAACTGTAAAAAATATCGTCCACAGCGGTCATTAAATAACCTTCCGTGTTAATCGAATCAATCATCGCAATCGCAATCGCGTAATCACGTTCTGAAAATGAAACTAAATCTAATTGCTCCAACAAATGCGCCTGCAAACTCAATGTTGTCGTGCGTTGACTTTCAAAATCGCCGTCAAAATTCGATACTTCCTGAATCGTACCAAATTCGTAATCGGGCGCAATTTCAAAATCTTGTTCGGGTTCGTAAATATCGTCCCACGAGGTATCAATCGGTAAATCGTCAGGAATATCGGTTTGTGAACCTTCGCTACCGTGCATTAAATCTAAGTTGTCGCTTTTTTTATCGTGCAACGGTTCATCTGATGAAAACGAATCGAATTCATCTTCCAGCTCTAACATAATGTTAGATTCTAACGCCTGTTGAATTTCTTGCTGTAAATCTAACGTGGACATTTGCAACAGTTTAATCGCTTGTTGCAACTGAGGAGTCATCGATAATTGATGACCCATCCGTAAATGTAAAGATTGTTTCATAAGCGATAAACCTGTGATTTGATGACTTTTTTGAATTTATAAACTAAAATTTTTGCCTAAATAGACATCACGAACTTCTTTATTCGCGACAATTTCTTCCGCGTTGCCTTCGGCAATCACTTTGCCATCGCTCAAAATATAAGCACGATGACAAATGTCGAGCGTTTCCCGCACATTGTGTTCGGTAATTAAAACGCCAATGCCACGCTCGGTTAAATGTTGAATAATTTTTTTGATGTCTTCAACGGAAATCGGATCGACACCCGCAAACGGTTCATCAAGCAAAATAAATTTTGGATTCGACGCAAGAGCGCGAGCAATTTCAACGCGCCGACGTTCGCCGCCCGACAAACTTAACGCTAATTGATTTTTCAAATGCGTCACACTGAATTCGTCCATTAAGTCCATAATTTGCAATTCAATTTGTCCCGTATTTAAATCAGAACGCAATTGCAGCACCGCGCGTAAATTATCAGCCACCGATAATTTACGAAAAACAGACGGCTCTTGTGGCAAATAACCAATGCCATTCGTGGCGCGAACGTGCATCGGCATGTGCGTTATCGATTGTGCGTCGAGCGTAATATCGCCCCCATCCGCTTTAATCAAACCGACTAACATATAAAAACTCGTTGTTTTACCCGCGCCATTTGGTCCAAGTAAACCCACCACTTCACCCGTTTTGACGTGCAACGTCACGCCATTGACCACGGCGCGTTTGTTATAATTTTTTTGTAAATTTTTCGCCGCGAGAATCATCGTTAGGATTTCGGTTGAATGACAACGTGGACGCGCTGTTGGCTGTTGTCGGAAGTATTATTTTTATCGCCCGCTTTGACCAACGACGTTTTAATATCGTATTCAATATAATCGCTCGAATACGTTCCGTTGCCTTGCCAAACCGTCGCATTATCGATTAACACCAGCAAATTACGTTTCGGGTAAAATTCGCCCGTCGAAGCCTGACCAGTAATATCTTTTCCACCTGCGCTGGGCGTTTGTTTGAATTTTGCATTTTTACCGCTGAAGACTAATTTTTCAGCTTCGCCATCTTTAAAATGCACCACTAATTTGTCGGAATTCACGCGAATACTGCCTTGCGTGGCAATCACATTTCCCGTGTAAGTGCTGAGTTCAGATTTTTCGTCATACGTCGCGCCGTTGGAATCAATCGTAATCGGCTGTTTTGCGTCGCTTTCTAACGCGAAAGTCGGCGTGCTACAAATTAACGCGCTGAGAGCCAATCCGCCAGCCGCCTTCAAAAAAAAGCCTTTTGCTTTCCCCCCTTGAAAAGGGGGGCAGGGGGGATTTGCTTTTGATTTATTTCTTTTCATAGTTGCCATGTACTTTTGCTAATAATTCCAAATGAACTGGCGAACTAAACGTCGCCTTCATGCCTAAACCGGTGGTGATATTGTTGCCGCTGCGTAATTCGGTAAATTCATTCGTTTCCGCAAAAGACGTTTGGGGCGAAACGGTTAAATTTGAGGTATGAATAATTAACTCGCGTCCTTGCGAACTGCCGGCACGTTCGATTTCGACTTTGCCATTCAATAATAACGAGTCGCCGCCTTTTGATAATTCACCTGATTCAGAATGAATTTTCCACGCGGGATTGGGCGCGTTATAAAAAAACATCAACGGATTTTCTAATTGTGTCGTGCCGTCGTCGCTGTAATGCGCCATTTTATTGGCAGTCAAATGAGAACCCAAACCGCCTTGCTCATTCATTTGCCATTTTTGATAACCGACACTGAAAAAATCTGCGCTGTGGGCGACGGCTTCACGACGTTCAACGTCCTCATTGACCAACCATTTTGCCAATAAACTACTCACGATTGCCAACGCAATCACATAACCATAAAAAGCGTTATGTTTGGCTATCATTGTAAATAGTCCGCCAGAATCGTTTCAAAATTATCTTGAGATTGCATAATCATATCGCACACTTCACGCACCGCACCGAGCCCGCCGCCTAATCGTGTAGACCAATCCGCACACGCTGTGACCGCTTCATTCGCGTCCGCCACGGCAATCGCCAAACCGACTTGCGTCATAATTGGCAAATCCACCACATCGTCGCCAACATAAGCTACTTGCTCAGGTGTTAAGTCTAATTTTCGCAGTAATTCTTGAAATGCGGCACGTTTATCACGTTGATTTTGATAAACCAGAGTGACATCTAATTCTTCCATGCGTTTCGTGACAATGAACGATTCACGCCCCGAAATCACCGCGATTTCCACGCCAGTTTGTTGCAACATTTTGATGCCGTGACCATCGTGAGCATGAAAAGATTTAAATTCATTACCCAAATGATCAAAAAACAATTTTCCATCCGTCAAAACACCATCGACATCCAAAATCAGAAGTCGAATTTGACGGGCTTGCTCCATTACTCGAACTGGTATCATCTAAACTATCCCCGCACGAATTAAATCGTGCATATTTAACGCGCCACACACTTTTTGCTGGTCATCAACCACGCACAAAGCACTAATTTTTTGTTGTTGCATAATTTGCATCGCTTCTGCTGCCAAACAATCGGCGTGAATCACTTTGCTATTTTGGGTCATAACTTCGCGAATTTCACCATTCGGTAAACTCAAATTATTACCCAGTAACCGCCGCAAATCGCCATCGGTAAAAATGCCAAGCAATTCATTTTCTGAATTGATAATCGCCGTCATGCCTAATTTCTTGGTCGTCATTTCTAAAATTGCGCCACTGACCGATGTGTGTTCGCTTACTTTTGGAATTGCAGAATCGGTGTGCATAATATCGCTG
This sequence comes from uncultured Pseudomonadota bacterium, assembly GCA_903889445.1. Taxonomy (GTDB): domain Bacteria; phylum Pseudomonadota; class Gammaproteobacteria; order Methylococcales; family Methylomonadaceae; genus UBA10906. The sequence continues at coordinate 74,196 of CAISXF010000044.1, read as the reverse complement.
ACACGCAGTAACAAACGTCGTCCTAATTGTCCACCTGGATGGGAAAAAGCAAAATCGTCACGGGTAAAACCACGCGCTTCCAATAACGAAACCGCCAACGCATCGCCCATCACCAACGCGGCTGTGGTGCTGGAAGTCGGAGCTAAACCTAACGGACACGCTTCTTGTTTAACCGAAACGTCTAAATGAATCGTGGCAAATTTTGCCAGTGTCGAATTGGAATTTCCCGTTAATGCAATGAGCGAAATGTTGATACGTTTTATCAATGGCAAAATCGCCAAAATCTCGGTGGTTTCGCCCGAATTTGATAACGCTAACACCACGTCTTGTGCGGTTATCATGCCCAAATCACCGTGACTGGCTTCACCCGAATGCACAAAAAAAGCGGGCGTTCCCGTGCTGGCTAAGGTCGCCGCAATTTTCCCGCCGATATGTCCCGATTTTCCTACGCCAGTTACAACAATTCGACCTTTACAGGAAAATAATACTTTGCACGCCGCCACAAAATGGGTATCAATGCGTGACGCTAAATCAGCAATGGCTTGCGCTTCAACTTGAATCACCGCAAGACCTAATTCTCGTAGCGCGTCGTCATGGATTTTCATAGCAAAATAGGCAAAATTATAATGCGGTTATTATGCCACGGTTTCTGGAATTGATGTTGCTTGCAAATAAATTGAATTTAAAGAATTAAGCGACACTCTGTTATCTGGCATAAAATCTGCATTTTATAAACTTAACAGTGTAACCTCGTGTGTGATAAAACGGCGTAAATGAACGACCGTTATTGAATGTAGGTATAATTCCAGCGATATTTCTGGTGTGAAAGTTAATGACTAAAAACGTATAGGTTTGTCGATATGGCTCAAATTGAACAAGAGGCTGGTGAAAAAAAACCATCCAAAAAACCCCTAATTATCTTGGTACTCGCCGTCATCGTGTCTTTGGCAGCGGGCGCGGGCGGAATGTTTTTTTTCATGAAACAGCAGCTCGCTCATGAAATTACAGCAGCGTGTGAAGAACCACCTTTACCGCCTGTTACCACCATTTATTATGAAATAAGCAAACCGTTAATGGTTAATTTCCCACAAAATTCGTCCATTCGATTGGTGAAAATAAACCTTTCAATGGCAGCGGAAAATGAAGAAACCATTTCGCTGTTAAAAAAGAATGAGCCAATGTTATTGAATAATTTGTTAATGCTTATCAGCGCACAAAATACTGACGGTTTAAAAACGCATGACGGCAAAATTGCTCTGCGTAATGCCATTTTTGATGACGTGACCGCGATGCTAGAAAAAATGTCGCCTGAAGCCGAAATCAAAGAAGTCTTTTTCACTTCCTTTATTATGCAATAACATTATGAGTGACTTACTTTCACAAGCAGAAATTGATGCCTTATTAAACGGCATGGGCGGGGGTGGCGGCGATGATTCTTCAGGCGATGAACAACATGATACCAGCATTTTTTCCGAAATTTATTCCGACGACGATGCCGAAAAAATGGCAGAACGCGGCATCGTCAAAAAATACGATTTAGCACACCAAGAACGGATTGTGCGTGGTCGAATGCCGACCCTGGAGATGATTAACGAGCGATTTGCGCGGCTGTTTCGTGTCTCGATATTTCAATTTGTGCGTCGTTCCGCTGAGATTTACATTGCCGGAATTCAAATTAAAAAGTTTTCGGAATTTACCCAAGGGTTGCTGGTACCGACTAGTTTAAGCGTGATTCGCGTCAATCCGTTGCGTGGTAAAGCGTTGATTATCATAGATCCGAGTTTGATTTTTACGGCAGTGGATAACTTCTTTGGCGGGGGGGGGGTTTTTGAAAATGCGCCCTCAGAAGGAAAAGAATTTACTAATACCGAAATGCGGATTGTCATGATTCTGGTGGAATTGATTTTTAAAGATTTAAAAGAATCGTGGAAACCGGTCTTGGATTTAGATTTTGAGTATTTAAGTTCGGAAATCAATCCGCGTTTTGCCAACATTATTGAGCCGAGTGAATTGATTGTTATTTGTACGTTTCACGTTGATTTAGAAGGCGGGGGCGGCGATGTTCACATTGCGCTGCCTTACGCCATGCTGGAACCGATTCGAGATTTACTGGATGTCATCAACACTAGCCACGACGAGGTGGATGAAAATTGGTATGACTCACTTTATCGTGAAGTTGTGCGTATCAACATCCCTATAAATAGCGTGTTAGCTGAAAAAAATATGTCGATTCGGAGCGTCCTAGAATTAAAAAAAGGCGATGTGATTCCGATTGAATTGCCGGATTTTGTCTCCTTAAATGCAGCGCATGTGCCGATATTTACAGGGAAAGTCGGTATTTCAGACGGTAATTATGCGGTTCAAATTACCGACCGTATTAACAATTAGTAGTTTGTTTTAAACCTAAATTTAAACTTAAAAGAGTCATAAACATGAGCCAACAAGACGACGATATGGAAACCATGTCCTTTAAAGAATTTGAAGATCACGACGGTGAAGGTGTCAGTGATGAAAATTTGGAAGAAGTAAATTTAAACGTAATTTTAGATGTCCCCGTTGTCATTTCGATGGAAATTGGACGCACCAACATCAGCATTCGGAATTTATTACAACTGAACCAAGGTTCGGTAGTGGAATTGGAGCGTTTTGCGGGCGAACCGCTGGACGTATTGGTGAACGGAATGCTAATCGCACACGGTGAAGTCGTGGTGATTAACGATAAATTCGGCATTCGTTTAACTGACGTGATTAGTCCGTCAGAGCGCGTCAAACGTTTGGCATAATGCAGCAAAATCCGTTAATTTCTAGCTCCGATTTTTTGACGTGGGCAGTCGGATTGCTGGTAGTTTTGGCAATTTTCGCCGTGTGCGTGTGGGCGATTCGGCAACTGCAATCCGCAACACAAACCGACGGCGAACGTTTACAAATTGTCGGTGGTTTGTCGTTGGGAATGCGTGAAAAATTAGTGTTGGTTCAAGCGGGGAAAAAACAGTTGATTCTAGGTGTTACGCCGAACCGCATTGAAATGTTGCACGTTTTAGAAGGCGACGACTGTTTGCATAAAATCACCGTTGAACTGTCCGAAAATAGTTTTGCTTACAAATTAAAACAAGTTATGAAAGGAAAAGTCGATGCGTAAACGTACCGTGATTTTCATTTTGCTGACGCTTACCGCGCTCGGTTTGAGTGGCGTGGCGTGGGCGATGCCAGCGGGAATCGAAGCGTTGACCGTTACGTCAAATCCAAAAGGCGGTCAAACGTACAGCGTGACGTTGCAGATTTTGGCGTTGATGACGATGATGACGCTGTTGCCCGCGATGTTACTGACGATGACTTCGTTCACGCGAATCATGATTGTGTTCAGTTTGTTGCGTCAAGCTCTTGGCACGGGACAAGTTCCGAGTAATCAAGTTTTGCTGGGTTTATCGCTATTTTTGACAATTTTTATCATGATGCCCGTTATCGATAAAGTGAACATTGAAGCGGTTCAGCCGTACATGGAAGAGAAAATTGACGCGATGCAAGCGATTGAAAAAGCCTCGATTCCGTTTCGCCAATTCATGACAAAACAAACGCGCGAAAGTGATTTAGAATTGTTCGTGCGGATTTCTGGCAGAGCAGAATTGACGAATGCGGATGAAATTCCTTTTTCGTTATTGTTGCCCGCTTATGTGACGAGCGAAATTAAAACGGCTTTTCAAATTGGTTTTCTGATTTTTTTACCGTTTCTGATTATCGATTTAGTGGTCGCTAGCGTGTTGATGTCGATGGGTATGATGATGTTGTCGCCGATGATTATTTCGTTACCGTTTAAAATTATGTTGTTTGTTCTCGCTGATGGCTGGTCGCTGATTATGGAAATGCTCGCGGCGAGTTTTTTTGTTGGCACTTAACGGAGCGTCAAACGCATGACTCCCGAAATTATTTATACCGTCGCGCAACAGGCAATGATTGTTGCGGTCAAACTCAGCGTTCCGTTATTGTTGCCGACGTTGGTGGTTGGCTTAATCATCGCTATGTTTCAGGCTGCCACACAAATCAACGAATCGACCTTAACATTTGTGCCGAAAATTGTGGTGATAGGCGGCGTTTTACTGCTCGCGGGGCCTGCGATGTTGCAACTTTTTCTCGATTATTTTAAAGATTTAATTCGCGACATTCCCACGCTAATCGGCTGATTCAATGAACTTCACCGAAGCGCAATTGCTTAATTCGATGGCGATGTTGATGTTTCCGTTCATGCGAATCAGCGCGATGTTTGTGTCGATGCCGGTGTTGAGCGTTCACGCTGTTCCCGCACGAATTCGCGTGATTTTATCGGGTGCCATTTCGTTCATCGTCATGCCGTTATTGCCGCCGATTCCGCCCGTCGAAATGTTGAGTTACACCGGCATCATGATTGGCGTGCAGCAAGTCGCGATTGGTTTAACGACTGGTTTTATTTTGCAAATGGTGTTTGCGGCGGTGATTTTTGCCGGACAAGGTATCGCGTACGGCATGGGTTTGGGCTTTGCGTCAATGGTCGATCCGCTCAATGGTCAACAAGTTCCGGTGATTTCGCAAATTTACATGATTAGCACCACGTTATTATTTTTAAGTTTGGACGGGCATTTGCTGTTGATTCAATTATTGGTCAATAGTTTTACGTCTTTGCCGATTGGCGAAACCTTTAATATGAACGATGTCTGGGCGATTATTGCGTGGAGTGGACGGATATTTTCGGACGGTTTGTTGTTGTCGATGCCGGTGATTATTAGTTTATTGTTGGTGAACGTGATTTTTGGTGTTGCCTCAAAATCCGCGCCGCAATTGCAAATTTTCTCCGTCGGTTTTCCGATTACCTTGATGTTGGGTATTTTGTTAATTTGGCTAACGATTCCCGAAACCCTCGCGTTGTTGCCGGATTTATTGAATGACGGTTACGATTTGATTAAACAATTATTACGATTAACGTAAATTATGGCTGAAGATTCTGGGCAAGAAAAAACCGAAGAACCCACACAGAAACGGCTGACTGATGCCAAAAATAAAGGTCAAATTGCGCGGTCGCGTGAACTCAATACATTTTTGATGATGATTGTCAGCGCGTGGTTGCTGATGTCACAAGGTGAGCGGGTCGGGCAAGGTTTACTTACCATGATGAAAAATAATTTTCACGTTTCCCGTGACGTTATTTTTGAACCACAAGCGACGATTGTTTTTTTTAAACAAGCCATGAGCGACGGCTTATTACTCATCGCGCCACTGTTAGCGATTCTCACCGTTACCGCTATTCTTGCGCCCATCGCCTTAGGAGGTTGGATTTTTAATATGGAAACCATAATGCCTAAATTCGACAAACTCGATCCGATTAAAGGGTTGCCAAAATTATTTTCCATGAACGGTTTGGTCGAACTGCTCAAAGCGATGCTCAAAATTACGCTTGTTGGCACCATCGGCTGGTTGCTGTTTAATTCGATTTTCGCGGAATTATTAGGTTTAAGTTCTGAACCGATGGAACAAGCGATTATTCACGCGCTCAAATTGATTGCTCACAGTTTTTTGATTTTAAGTGCCGCGTTAATTGCGGTCGCGGCGATTGATGTGCCGTATCAATTGCACAAACACAGCAAAGATTTAAAAATGTCGTTGCAAGAAATCAAAGACGAAATGAAGGAATCGGAAGGTAGTCCCGAAATTAAAGGGCGAATTCGGCGCACGCAAATGGAAATGGCGCAAAATCGCATGATGCAAGAAGTGCCGAATGCGGACGTGATTATTACCAATCCGAGCCATTACGCGATTGCGTTGAAATACGATGAAGGTTCGGGCAACGCGCCCATTTTAATCGCCAAAGGCATTGATTTAATCGCTGCCCAAATTCGTAATTTAGCCATTGAAGCGAATGTGCCGCTGGTCGCCGCGCCACCGTTGGCGCGTGCCTTGTATTATTCCACCGAATTAGACAACGAAATTCCGCAAGGCTTATATGTCGCCGTCGCGCAAGTGTTGGCGTACATTTTCCAGCTTAAAGAAGCCTATAAAACGCACGGCACGAAACCTGCTGTACCCAAAGATATTAAAGTGCCGCCCGAATTTAAACAGGAATAAGCCGTCATGGATTTAACTAAACTCAAAGCCTTTGGGACAATGCTCGGAAAAGCCGAACTCGGTGCGCCGTTTGTCATCGTCGTGATTTTGGCAATGATAATGCTGCCTTTGCCAGCGTTTTTGCTCGATATTTTCTTTACGTTCAACATCGCTTTTTCGCTGATTATTTTATTGGTGGTGATTTACACGCTCAAACCGTTAGATTTTGCGTCGTTTCCCACCGTCATTTTGTTGGCGACGTTATTACGATTAGCGTTAAACGTTGCCTCGACACGAGTGGTGTTACTCGAAGGACACAACGGTGGCGACGCGGCGGGAAAAGTGATTGAAGCCTTTGGCGCGTTTGTCATAGGCGGGAACTTTGCGGTTGGTTTAGTCGTGTTTACTATTTTGGTCATCATCAATTTTATGGTGGTCACGAAAGGCGCGGGGCGAGTTGCCGAAGTCGGCGCACGTTTTACCTTGGACGCGATGCCTGGAAAACAAATGGCGGTCGATGCCGATTTGAATGCTGGTTTAATCAATCAAGATGAAGCCCGCGCTCGACGTGCCGAAGTCGCCATGGAAGCGGATTTTTACGGTTCGATGGACGGCGCGAGCAAATTCGTGCGCGGTGATGCGATTGCGGGGATTATTATTCTGTTCGTGAACATTATCGGCGGCTTAATTATCGGCATGTTGCAGCACAATTTAACCTTTGCCGATGCCGGCGAAAAGTATGTGTTATTAACCATCGGTGACGGCTTAGTGGCGCAAATCCCCTCGTTATTATTGTCCACTGCCTCCGCGTTAGTGGTCACGAAAGTGGGTGCAACCGGTCAAAATATTGGTCAACAAGTCAGCGCACAATTATTTGAAAATCCCAAAGCCTTAATGATTACCGGCGGTATTATTGGCGCGTTAGGCTTGATTCCGGGCATGCCGAATGTCGTATTTTTGTTATTGTCATCCGCATTAGGCGGTTCGGCATATTTAATTGATAAACGCCGTAAACAATTCGCCCTCGATGCCACTAATACGAAGAAGCCCGAGACATTACAAGCTCCGAGCGAGAATCGCGATTTGAGTTGGGAAGACGTGATGCCCGTCGATATTATTGGGCTGGAAGTCGGTTATCGTTTGATTCCTTTGGTAGATAAAAATCAAGGCGGTCAGTTGATGGTGCGGATTAAAGGCGTACGGAAAAAACTGTCGCAAGAATTGGGCTTCTTAATTCCATCCGTTCATATTCGCGATAACTTAGATTTGAGTCCGACAACGTACAGGATTTCGTTGATGGGCGTAACCGTGGGCGAGGCGGAAATTGTTCCTGAAATGGAAATGGCGATTAACCCAGGTCGTGTGTTTGGTGAATTAGTCGGGAAAGCCTGTAAAGATCCGGCGTTTGGTTTGGACGCGGTATGGATTGAACCGAATCAAAAAGATTACGCGCAAACAATGGGTTATACCGTGGTAGATTGTGGAACGGTGGTGGCGACGCATTTAAGTCATTTATTGCAATCGCACGCACATGAATTATTGGGCTACGAAGAAACGCAACGAATGTTGGACAATTTGGCGAAAACAGCACCGAAATTAGTGGAAGATTTAGTGCCGAAAACCTTGGCGTTGGGCGTGGTGGCGAAAGTGTTGCAAAACTTGCTGATTGAACAAGTACCAATTCGTGATATGCGAACGATTGCCGAAACCTTGGCGGAATACGGTGCAAAAAGTCAAGATACCGACATTTTGACCTCTGCCGTACGCACTGCATTGGGACGGTTAATTATTCATGAAATTACCGGCTCGTCGGATGAATTAACTGTGATTACTTTGGACAGTGAGTTGGAACAGATATTGCAGAAGTCACTCCAAACGGCGAGCGAAAGCGGTACCGGCGTTGAACCAGGACTTGCCGATCAAATGCACGATTCTTTGCAGGAAAATACGCAGCAAATGGAAATAGATGGTTTGCTACCTATTTTGTTAGTGTCTTCCTATATCCGACCTTGGCTATCACGCTTTGTTCGTCATTCCATTCCGAATTTACACGTTTTAGCATACAACGAAATCCCTGCGGATCGGCAGGTGAAAGTGATTGCAAATGTTGGACGACGCACTAATTAAAGATTTAAAGGGAAACTAAGGACTTCTAATGAAAATTAAACGCTTTTTTGCAGAGAACATAAGACAAGCCATGCAAATGGTACGCGAAGAATTAGGCGCAGATGCTGTCATTATGTCTAATCGAGCGGTGGATGGCGGCGTTGAAATTGTAGCCGCCCGTGATTTTGATGAGCAAGTGATTCATTCTAATGCCTCATCAGAGCGAAGCGAAAACGTTTTGCCCGATTTTTTCAAGCAATCTAAATCGCCCAAACCTGTTAAAAGAGTGGATTTGCCTGATTTTCAAGCCGAAAAAAATCATTTGCACGTTATTAGCAGTCCTCGCAAACAAGACGATAGTGGATTTGGTTCAAGCACCGCCAAACGTGGCATTGATCAATATGTGGGTTACGCTGAAAAAGTACAGTTGCGCGGCAATCCCGACGCAGTGAAGCACGAGTTTAAAACGCCGACCAAAGCGGCATCAACGCCTTTTGCACCGTCGATTATGATTAAAGTGCCAACGCAAAAAGCGAAACAGTCCTCGGTACCAGCAAGCCAACGCGAACACCGTGAGCCGTACCGTGAGCAAACACCCCAACGCGAATCGATGTACCGCGAACCACCACAGCGAGAAGCCTATCGGGAACCCTCGCCACAACGTGAACCGATTATGCCGAAAGCGCGTGAAACTCGTGCGGAAGTGCAAAACGAAGCCCACGAGCTGCGTCAACACTTCCGCAACGATTATGAGGATGAATTTGACGAATTTTTAGACGAAGCTGCCCAAGAAACGTATTCGGCACCGAATTACGAGGCAGCGCGTGTTGAACCTATTACACACCAAATAGCGGAACTAACACCCTCGCCGATAATTGAAGAAAAAGAAAATTTGTCGGATAAACTGTTGCTGCAAATGACGAAAGATATTAAGTCGTTACGCACCTCGATGGACAGTAAATTATCCAACATCAATTTTGCACATCATTCTCAGAATCCGAATTCCACACCGATTCGCAACGAATTGTTGCAAAAATTAGCGCGAATGGGCATATCAAAAAAATTAAGTGTCAAAATCGCTAATCGTTTTGCCAGTCATACCAATTTCGATTTTGTGTTCACACAAGCGCAAGAGTTATTAACCAAAGTGTTGCCCATCACGCTCGATAATTTACTCGAAACCGGCGGTGCCGTGGCGTTAGTTGGGCCAACCGGCGTGGGGAAAACAACCAGCGTTGCCAAAATTGCCGCGCAGTTCACGCTCAAACATGGCGCAAATCAAGTCGCGTTAATTACCACCGATAATTATCGTATCGCCGCACATGAGCAATTAAATACTTATGGGCGTATCCTCAACGTTCCAGTGCGAATTGCCTCGAGTGCTACCGAATTAAAACAGCTCATTCACAGTTTTTCAGATAAAAAATTGATTTTGATTGATACCGCTGGCATGAGCCAACGCGATATGAAATTGATTGAACAAATTCACACTCTGAAAGAAAATGATTTAGCGATTAAATCGTATTTGGTTATGTCGGCCGCGACGGAATATAAAGCGATGAATGAAATTATCGATGCGTTTCATTTGTTCAAACCGCAGGCGGCAATTCTAACCAAACTGGATGAAGCGGCAACCATCGGGTCGGCGTTGTCATCGCTCATTGAACATAATTTACCCTTATCATTTATTACCAACGGTCAACAAGTTCCTGAAGATATGCGTTCGCCGATTGCCAGAGAATTGGTAGCGCAATGCGTTGAAGAATTAGATATTGAAGACGACGATTACGAAGAAAACAACGAAGCGTGGGTGGCTCAAGGTTATGCTTAAACAACCAGATCAAGCGGCGGGTATTCGCAAAATGAACAAAAATAAACCGGTGCGTGTTATTGCGGTTGCCAGTGGAAAAGGCGGCGTAGGTAAAACCAATGTGTCAGTAAATGTAGGCATTTCGTTGGTGCAAATGGGGCAGCGTGTCGTGTTAATGGACGCAGATATGGGTCTGGCGAATGTCGATATTTTGTTGGGCGTTTATCCAAAATATAATTTATCGCATGTTTTGACGGGTGAAAAAACCCTCGACGAAATCATGGTAACATCGCCGTCTGGTTTAAAACTGATTCCAGGTGCATCGGGTATTCAGAAAATGACGGAACTTTCGACTATCGAACAAGCGGCGGTGATTCGCGCCTTTAGTGAAATTGATCAACAAATCGACGTGTTAATTGTCGATACGGCAGCCGGAATTTCGTCCAGCGTGGTGAATTTTTCGCGTGCGTGTCAGGAAATTATTGTGGTAGTGTGTGACGAACCGACTTCGTTAACCGATGCGTATGCGTTTATCAAATTATTGAATCGCGATTACGGCTGCAATCATTTTCATATTTTGACAAATATGGTGCAGTCAGTGCAGCATGGCAGAACGTTATTTCAAAAACTTAACAAGGTTACCGACAATTACTTGGATGTCACGCTGCAATTTGTCGGGGCAATTCCTTTTGACGAGTATTTGCGTCAATCGGTACAAAAACAAATGCCGGTTGTTTTGGGCTTTCCACGCAGCAAATCGGCGCAAGCAATGAAGGCCATTGCAGCGAAAATTGATACCTGGCCGCTCAAAACACACGCCGGCGGTTATATCGAATTTTTCATTGAACGTATGGTTAAGTATTCGCAAAAGGATGCGGCATGAATGCCATTTTAAAATCTAAATTGGAGGTAGAATGAGTGCCGTAGCCATGTACAGCTCTGTTCAAATAGGCGGAATTGACGCGCAAATTATGCAGCACGCGCCATTGGTCAAACGTATCGCGTATCATTTATTGAGTAAATTACCCGACACGGTGCAAGTCGATGATTTAATTCAAGCGGGAATGATTGGTTTGTTGGAATCCATGAAAAATTATGATTCCAGTAAAGGCGCGAGTTTTGATACTTACGCGGGCATTCGGATCCGAGGGTCGATGTTGGACGAAGTGCGCCGTTGTGACTGGGTGCCACGTTCGGTTTACAAGAAATCGCGGATTATTACTGATGCGATTCGTGTTTTAGAAAATCAAACTGGATGCGCGGCAAAAGATAGCGATGTCGCGGAATATCTAGGAATTAGTCTGGATGAATATCATCGAATTTTGCGTGATTCGAGTAATTGTCGGGTGTTCAGTATTGAAGAATTGGCACAAACTGGCGATAATTACCTCGAAGAGTCTTCTGGTACAAACGAAGCACCGCTTGAAAACGTCACTCGGGAGAGTTTTCAATGCGCCCTCAGCGCGGCAATTGCGAGTTTGCCTGAACGTGAACGGTTAATTATTTCCTTATATTACGACGAAGAATTAAATCTGCGTGAAATTGGAAAAATTTTAAATCTCACCGAATCTCGAGTGAGTCAAATTAGCTCTCAAGCTGTATTGCGGTTACGTTCTCGACTGAGCAGCTGGATTGATAATGATTAACTTTTAACACGTTTTGCCAACCAATACGGTCAGCGTGTTATCAACACAAAGGTTAGGCAAACGAATGGACATTTTAACTTATCGTTGGTGTCGGTGCGATTCTAGAGGGCATAGGAAGGCGGGGAAATTAGCTTATGGCTAAATTTACCCGCCTTTCTTAATTGTAATGAAAATAACGGAGAAAAATTATGTTAGAAATTCAAGCCGTGTCGCCATCATTTCCTGTTATTAAAGCGAAAAAAATTCATCAAGATGAATATCGTATGCCTAACAAACCGCACAGAAATAACCCCCAATTAGACGAACACAAGGAAGAACAGGATGTTAGCCCTAGCCAACACATTGACGAACGTGTTTAACGATAACGTGGTGTTAATAGGTTTTGGCATTATGCTGGTGGCATTTTTTATTGCCATGCTAATTGCCCTAATTTGGTTGAGTCGTTTGGTTTGGCGGTTAAAACGCGATTCCGCGAATTTGATAACGCTGGTAGATGGTAACAAAAACGATGTATTTGGTTTGTGTTCCGCCGCGTTGACGGTGAATGAAAATACGGCGATAGCGCATGAACAATTACACGATTTAAAACAGCAATTAGCGGGCGTTCTCGACAAAATAAATGAATTGCAACAAAGTCAATTGGTGAATGTGGACAGCCCGTATAATGTCGATATTCGTAAAATTCGAGATGGCGCGAGTATCGATGAGTTAATGCACCAATCCGATTTAAGTTATGACGAAGCGGCGTTGCTCATTCGTTTACACGGTGGCAAAAAGCCAAATTGACCCACTCAACAAATTAACAAACCAAGTTTGTACTCCAATAATGAAAAATTCGGAGTACAAACCTTGGTTTACATCCTCAAAAACTTGATTAGAGAACACATTGTGAATGTAGAAAACAAAAACGGTTTAACTTACAAAGATGCGGGCGTGGATATTGTGGCGGGAAATGCGTTAGTTGAACGGATTAAACCGATTGCCGCGAGAACTCTTATTCCAGGTGTGATGGCAGGTTTGGGTGGATTTGGTTCGTTGTTTGAATTGCCGTTGAATAAATATAAAAATCCCGTGTTGGTTTCTGGCACGGACGGCGTGGGTACAAAATTAAAATTGGCGATTGATTCTGGCATCCACAACACCGTTGGCATTGATTTGGTCGCGATGTGTGTGAACGATATTATTGTTCAAGGGGCAGAACCGCTGTTCTTTTTAGATTATTTTGCCACTGGTAAATTGGACGTAAACATTGCCGCCGCTGTTATTGAAGGCATTGGCAAAGGGTGTGAATTAGCGGGCGCGGCATTAGTGGGCGGCGAAACCGCTGAAATGCCCAATATGTACGCCGATGGCGATTACGATTTGGCGGGTTTTTGTGTCGGCATCGTTGAAAAATCTGAAATGCTCGACGGCAGCAAAGTGAGCGCAGGAGACAAATTGATTGGTTTGGCATCTTCGGGCGCACATTCCAACGGTTATTCGTTGATTCGTAAAATTATCGAACGCAATCAATCGTCACTAGATGAACCATTTGACGGCAAAACATTGGGCGAAACGTTGTTAGCTCCGACGCGGATTTATGTTAAATCGTTGCTAGCGTTAATCAAAAAAATTCCTGTTCACGCGCTCGCGCACATTACCGGCGGTGGGTTGACCGAAAATTTACCGCGTGTGATTCCTGATAATTTGAACGCGCAAATCGATTTGAAATCGTGGCAATTCCCCGCGATTTTCGATTGGCTGCAAAGCAACGGCAACGTATCGCAAGCCGATATGTTAATTACGTTTAATTGTGGTGTGGGAATGGTTATTTGTGTCGCGCCAGAAGATGAAGCGGCGACGTTGAATTTGTTGACTGAATTAGGTGAAACGGCTTTTGTGATGGGTGAAGTTGTCGCGGGTGAAGGTAAAGCCGAAGTGCGTTACCACTAATTTTTGATATTGAATCGGGCAGCGTTCTAAAACCTGCCCGACGAGTTTTTAAGCAGCCGCTACCACCGCGCCCAAACCCATGTCGATTTCGCCGCCAACTGCCCAAAGCCTTTCTAATTGATAATTGTCACGCGCTTGTCTTGTCATAGCGTGAACAATCACATCGCCCAAATCGAGCAATACCCAATCTGAAGTCATGTCGCCTTCCATTCCTAATGGATGAAAACCGCTTTCTTTTACCGAAATCTCAACGTAATCGCACAACGTTTTAATGTGGCGATTCGATGTTCCAGTGACGACAACCATGTAATCGGTAAAACTGGTTCTGCCGCGCACGTCTAAAACTACCATTTCTAACGCCTTACGTTCTTCTAAAACGTTTTCCACTAACGCTAATAATTTTTCTGTGTTCATTCTGTTCCTATTTAAATTTTTTAAAGTACATTCACTGATTGTTGATTAGTATAACGAAAAACATTTAGTGACGCGAATTAGCACGCGGCAACGCCGCATGAATCTTTGCGCGTCCGACTCTTTGTTCATTCACACACAATTTGAATGCACCCCGCCATTTTTTCCGTGAAAAAAGCAGCTGCAATCCATAAATTTCCAACCGCCGCAAGTTCATCATTTAAATAAATCAACGGCATATTTTCACGTTGCCACGGCGGAATGTTGGTTTCTTGAAACAGTTTTTTTAATTCGTGATGCCCGTCACGGTTCGGTAATGCTAACGTTTCACCGCCACGGCGCATTTTTACGGTAATTGTCGCGGCATGCCAAACGGCGTGCGAAATGCCACAATCTGCCGATTGAATCGTCAAATTTTGCTGATTGGAAAGCGTCAAGGTTGTTTTTTCGTGTTCCCATTCACACCATTCAAAGCCCGTTAAAACGTGCGTCATCGCGTACAATTTCGTGCGATAACGGCGAATGTTTACGCCGTGACCCGTTAAAATCGGCGAACTATCAACCCGCGCCACCATCACGTCATTCAAAATACGTTGTACAAAATTGTGTGACGGCATTTTTAAACCCAAAAAATCAAACCATTGCCGCACAATCAAACGTTGTTCGCTCGGCGAATATGTTTGCAATGCGAGAATGTTGAGCGTGTTATCGAGCAGATTAAAAACAGTTTCAAATTGCGTTTGTGCGAGCTTTGAAATCACCGTTTGCGCTTCGGCACAATGCGTCGCCGCACGCGCCACCGTTTTGTCGAGCGATTGCCAACGTTGTTTTAAATGCGGAATAATTTCTTGACGCAAAAAATTTCGGTCATAAATCGTGCTTTGATTGCTCGGATCTTCAATCCAATTTAATTCCTGTTCAGCAGCGTAATCCGTAATCATTTCTTTGCTGATATTGAGCAACGGACGCAATAATTCACCATTTCCAAACGGCGTTTTTTCAGGCATTCCCGCCAACCCGCGTAAACCGCTGCCCCGAAAAAGTTGCAATAATACCGTTTCGAGTTGGTCTTCACGATGTTGAGCAATCAGCAACACGTCATTTTTGTTAATTAAATTTTTAAACGCCGCGTAACGCGCATTACGAGCGGCTTCTTCGGGACTTTCGCCTGAATTCGGATGCGCGTTTACACGCTGAATTAAAAACGAAACGCCCAATTTTTCCGCGATTTTTTGACAGTGAATTGCCCAATCGTCGGCTTCCGATTGCAATCCGTGATGAATATAAACGGCGGTGATTTTCGCTTTAAATTCGGGCAACGTCGCGCAAGCGTGCAACAAAACGTGCGAATCCACGCCGCCGCTGTAACCAATATAAATTCGCTGCAAATTTGCCGCAACGTCTGCCAATTGCGAACGCACCGCCGATTCGATTTCGCCGTAAATTTTACGCTTTGACTCTTTCAATTTGTCTTACCTTGAGATTTATGGATAGCAACCTGATAATACCGTTTTTTCAACGCCGTAGAAAATAGGAAGAAGTTATGCAACACAAAATCCGTGTGTGGTTTTTGAGTGTGTTTTTGTTGAGTTTTTGGAGTTTTTCGACGTGGGCGCAATTGCCTGATTTTGTTGACATGGTGAAAGCGAACGGTGGCGCGGTGGTGAATATCAGCACTACGCAAAAGGCTCCCGCTGGTGCAGAATCAGGGGCGGGCGAAGAAATGCCGCAATTTCCCGAAGGTGCGATTCCGCCCGAATTAGAAGAATTATTACGCCGATTTAATGAACAGCAAGGCGGTGGCGGTGCAGCACCCAAAGAGGCGCGTTCATTAGGTTCAGGTTTTATTATTTCAGCCGACGGCTATGTTTTAACGAATCATCATGTGGTCAAAGATGCGACGGAAATTGTGGTGAAATTATCGGATCGCCGTGAATTGGTCGCAAAGTTAATTGGTTCGGATGCTCGCACCGATGTCGCAGTGTTAAAAATTGACGCGCGGGATTTACCCACCGTGACGATTGGCGCACCCGATAAATTGCAAGTCGGCGAATGGGTGTTGGCAATTGGTTCGCCGTTTGGCTTTGACCAATCGGTGACGGCGGGCATTGTCAGCGCAAAAGGTCGCAGTTTGCCCGGCGGAAATTATGTGCCATTCATTCAAACGGACGTGGCGATTAACCCAGGAAATTCGGGCGGGCCGTTGTTCAATATGGAAGGCAAAGTCGTCGGCATTAACTCACAAATTTACAGCCGCACCGGCGGTTCGATGGGTTTATCGTTTTCGATTCCGATGGATGTTGTCATGAACGTGGTTGAACAAATCAAAGTAAAAGGCAAAGCGTCGCACGGTTGGTTGGGCGTGCAAATTCAAGACGTGACGCGCGAATTAGCAGAATCGTTTGGCATGAAAAAACCACAAGGCGCGTTGGTTGCAAAAGTCATTGCAGGTGGGCCAGCGGAACAATCGGGCGTACAAATTGGCGATATTATTACCGAATTTAACGACCAGTTAATTGATCATTCAGCCGATTTGCCGCCAATGGTTGGCATTACGCCGATTAACAATTCGGCGACGTTGAAAATTATTCGCCAAGGCGAAACGCGCACGCTGCATTTCAATGTGGGTTTGTTGCCAGAGGAAGAAGATAAATTAGCGTTGGCGAAAAGTAACGCCAGCAAATCGCCAGCGAATCAGTTGGGGATTACGGTTTCAGAACTTACGCCCGATCAGCGACAATTGTTACAAATTCCGAAAAATGGCGTGTTGGTGCAAGAAGTCATGGCAGGCGCGTCGCGGGATGCAGGACTTCAACGCGGTGACGTGGTGTTACGCATTCAAAATACCATCGTGCGAGATTTGAATGAATTTGACAAAATTGTCAAAAAATTACCGACGGGCGTATCGATTGCGGTGCTGATTCAACGCCAAGGAAATCCGGTGTTTTTAGCATTGAAATTGAAATAAATTTCGCTCATTTTGTAAGGGCAATCGGTGTGATTGCCCTGCTTTTATTTTCAAACATTCGTTATGAAAGGG
Organism: uncultured Pseudomonadota bacterium; assembly: GCA_903889445.1. GTDB lineage: Bacteria > Pseudomonadota > Gammaproteobacteria > Methylococcales > Methylomonadaceae > UBA10906. Next base: position 57,182 of record CAISXF010000044.1, on the reverse strand, counting down.
CAGGCACAAAACCTGTCCTTACAAATACGAAATCGCCCAAATTATCATGAAAAATCTCCCTTATTTCCTTGGTTTCTTATTAGCCATCAGCAGTTTGCAATCATTCGCAGCCACAAAACTACCCACACCCACCGTTCAAAATATCGATATTACTTATCTCAGTCAAGAACTCGCGCCACCGACAGAAATGCTGTCGAACCTTGACCCGTTTATTGCCAACAAAGGCGTTGAAGGCGCGGAATTAGCGATTAGCGATAACAACACGACCGGACAATTTACTCACCAAAATTTTATTCTGCACAAATTCAACGTGCCGCCCGACGGAAATGTGGCGGACGTTTTTAAACAAAATATCGCCGCTAAATTTCATTACGTTATTACAAATTTAAATGCCGTGAAGTCGTTGGAAATTTCAGATTTGGCGACGAATTCTGACACGCTTTTTTTCGATGCCGGAACGGTTGACGACGCATTACGCAATGAACAATGCCGTTCAAATACGCTGCATTTGTTACCCAGTCGCGCCATGAAAGCCGATGCGTTGGCGCAATATCTGATGAAAAAACGCTGGGCAAAATGGTTTTTAGTGGTGGGAAATGCGCCCGAAGATGCCTTATTTGCCACCGCATTAAAACGTGCCGCCAAGAAATTCGGCATGAAAATCGTCACCGAAAAAAAATGGGAACACACGTTCGATGCGCGTAAAAGCACACAATCCGACGTATCGGTTTTTACACAAAGTGACGATTACGATGTGTTAGTGGTCGCCGATGAACAAGGTTTGTTCGGTGAATATCTGGCGTATCGAACCTGGTTGGCGCGTCCGATTGTTGGCACGCAAGGTTTGACCGCGACCGCGTGGCATTCAACCCACGATTTATGGGGCGCGACACAAATTCAACATCGTTTTCAAGAATTGGCGAAACGCAATATGGAAGAACCCGATTATGGCGCATATTTAGCGGTTCGGGCGATTGGCGAAGCGGCAACGCGCACCAAATCCGCTGATTTAAAAACTGTTCGAGATTATTTACGCAGCCCACAATTTACCTTGCAAGGTTATAAAGGCAATGCGTTGTCATTTCGCGCGTGGGATGGACAATTGCGCCAATCCATTTTGCTCGCCGCGCCACGTTCATTAGTTGCCGTCGCGCCCATCGAAGGATTTTTACACCCCAAAACCGAATTGGATACGCTCGGTTTTGATGAACATGAATCGGGTTGTCATTGGCAATAATAGTAAGCGCATTGTTTGTTAGATTTGCGTTAAACTTTGCGATTCCAGCTCACGAGGAATGACGAAACGAAATGAAAATAGAATTTGATAACGAAAATCCAGAATGGACAGCGTCAATGTTTAAAGAAGCGAAAACAGCGGCTGAACTATTCCCGCATTTAATTCCGGCTAAAACGAAAATAGACCTGTCGATTTCTTGTGATGCCGATTATCACGCCGCGCTATGTACAGTTGATGAATTGATGGATGCCGAATTGAACACGCCCGAAGGCGATGCACTCGATATTTGGGTGACGCTGATTGAAGTTTATGAAGCCAAACATTTTCCGATTGCTGCGCCTAATTCGATTGCTGCCATTAAATTCCGAATGGAACAACAAGACTTAGGTTTAAATGATTTAACAATTTATTTCGGCACAATCGAAAAAGTAAAAGCGTTTTTTGATGGAAAATTACAACTCACCCTCGAAATAATCAGAAAATTACATCGAGATTTACACATTCCGTTAGAAGTTTTAATCGCAGAATAATTTAATTCACCAGGAACAAAAAATGAACAAACCAAAACTACTCGCCGCAACCCTCGCGGTGTGGCTACTTTCAAGCCACGCATTCGCCGCCGATAAACCCGAATTCATCGACAACAACGACGGCACCATTACGCACACGTCTTCGGGTTTAGTTTGGCAAAAATGCTCAGTCGGGCAAACGTGGCAAACCGGTTCAGATTTTGAAGGCTTAACAAATTTGTGTTCAGGTGCAGCCACCACTCAAACTTACGATGCCGCTTTAAAACTCACCAGCGATTTCGCAGGACAAACCGATTGGCGCGTGCCGAACATTCGAGAACTTCTCAGTTTAGTGGATTTCGACAAAGCCAATCCCGCCATTAACAAAACACTTTTCCCGAAAACACCCACTGACGTTTGGTTTTGGTCGGCTTCGGTCTATGCTAGTAATCCAGACTACGCATGGTTTGTGGGCTTCAATGGCGGTTTCGATAGCGGCAATAGCTATGGCAAGAGCAGCAAGTTCGCAGTCCGTCTTGTGCGCGGGGGACAGTCTTTTTACTTTGATACTTTAAAGCTCGTGGACTTCACAGATAACAAAGATGGCACGGCAACAAGTACGAAAACAGGCTTGACGTGGCAACGTTGCGCGGCGGGGCAAACATGGGACGTTGAAGAAAGCACTTGCCAAGGCACAGCAACGACGTTTGCCCACGCGGATGCAAAGAAATTAACCAGTGATTTAGCGGGCAAAACGGATTGGCGTTTACCGACGGCAAAAGAGTTAGAAACGATTACGGATTACACGGTGGTTAGCCCTGCAATTAACACCACTGTATTTCCGAATGCGCCGAGTATGCGATTTTGGACGGGTTCTTATCCCGTAAGCGTAACGGATAAAAGCGAAGCGTGGTTTTTAAATTTTGTAGATGGTCAGCTTTCGTACACGGCGGCAACCGAAAGTTATGGAGTTCGATTCGTGCGTGGCGCGTCGCTGGCAAATTCAACAACGGGCGGCGTTGATTTAGCTCCCACTGTAACGGGAACGCCAAATCCTGCGAAAGTGAATGGCAACATTACTTTTACCGCGACGTTGACCAACAAAGGAACTGCGACGGCGACCGATGCCAAAATGAGTTTTGGGTTGCCAAAAAACACGGTGAGTTTGGTGACAAAACCGGATGACTGTATTTTTACCGGTTTGAGCGTGGTGTGTGCGGTGGGAAATGTGGTGCCGAATGGTTCAATCACGAAAACCGTGACGGTTAAAATGAAAGTGGCGGGCGGTTTGAGTTTTGGTGTAACTTCGTGGGCAAACGAAAAAGATTTAAACATGAAAGACAATATCGCGCGTACGACGGTGGCGATTAAAAAATGATAAACAAAAAATGGTTAACCTTTGCGTTATTAGCCACGATGAACGCGCACGCTGAAACGGTTTTTGTCACGCTCGAAAAAGACAACGCTTTAGCCGTCATGAATCCGATTGACGGGACGTTAATTAAAACGGTTCCGGTCGGCAAACGTCCGCGCGGCATTGCGTTAAGTCCGGATAATAAAGCGTTGTACATTGCGACCAGCGACGACAACACGATTAAAATTTTCGACGCAGAAACCTTGAAAGAAACGGGACGTTTGCCGTCTGGCGAAGACCCCGAAACGTTCGCGCTCAGTCCAACTGGCGACAAAATGTATGTTTCAAATGAAGACAACAGTTTAGTGACGGTGATTGATGTGGCAAAAAAGAAAGTCATCAAACAAATCAAAGTCGGCGTAGAACCGGAAGGCATTACCGTCAGCCCCGATAATCAATGGTTAATTAGCGCGTCCGAAACCACGAATATGGTGCATTGGATTGACACCAAAACGCAGACGATTGTCGAAAATACGCTGGTGGATGCGCGTCCGCGTTTCGTCACCTTCACGCCGGACAGTTCGCAATTGTGGGTCACGTCAGAAATGGCGGGGAGTTTGATGGTGTTGGATACGCAAACGAAACAGCCGATTAAAACGATTAACTTTGCGATTCAAGGCGTGCCGGCTGACAAGATTCAACCCGTTGGCATTGCGATTGATAAAACTCGCACTCGCGCTTATGTGGCGTTGGGAACGGCAAATCGTATCGCGGTGATTAACGCGCAAACGTTTGAAATCGAAAAATATCTTTTAGTCGGTTCGCGGGTGTGGAATGTCGCGTTTTCGCCTGACCAAAAACGGTTGTACGCCGCGAATGGCGTGACGAATGACGTGTCGATTATTGATTTAGCATCGCAAACCGTGACGAAATCGGTGGGCGTGGGAAATTATCCTTGGGGTTTGGCGGTGAAACCATGAACAAAAATAATGTCATTTCAATCAACAGAACCAAAGCAAATCCCCCCAACCCCCCTTCAAAAAGGGGGGCTTTAACGGTTGAAAATTTAACCTTTTCTTACGGACAAAAAAAAGCTCTCGATAATGTGAATTTTCAAATTCAAGCTGGCGAATGCACGATTTTACTCGGTGCCAATGGCGCGGGGAAAAGCACGTTATTTTCGTTGATTACGCATTTGTACGACACGCACGCGGGGCGCATTGAATTGTGTGGTTTTGATATTCAAACCCAATCACGACAAGCCTTGGCGCGTTTGGGCGTGGTGTTTCAACAAACCACGTTGGACATGGATTTAACCGTTTTGCAGAATCTAAATTACCACGCGGCATTGCACGGCATGAGCGGGAAATTGACAAAACAGCGCATTCAAGAAGAATTGGAACGGTTGCAAATGTATGAACGGCGCGGCGAAAAAGTGCGGCAGTTGAACGGCGGACACAAACGGCGCGTTGAAATTGCACGGGCATTGTTGCACAAACCCGCTTTATTATTGCTCGATGAACCGACCGTCGGGCTGGATATTCCCAGCCGCAAAAGTTTGGTTGATTATGTGCATCTGCTAGTTTCGGATGAAAAAATAGCGGTGCTGTGGGCGAGTCATTTGATTGATGAAGTGCATTCGGAAGATCGTTTAATTGTTCTGCATCACGGACAAATTAAGGCGAAGGGCAGCGTGCCAGAAATTTTAGAGTTAACCCAAACCGACCAACTCGCCGAAGCCTTTAACACGCTGACAAAATCCTAAAAAATAAATACGCTCCTAAAACAAACCGCATTTACTCGAGAAGATAAGCCACAGCAACGGCGGGCGCACAATCGGCTGGACTGAATTCTAATTCAGCAGAATTGGCAGCGAATAAGGTTGAAAAATCAACGTAAGAACACGTTAAATTTGCGGCGATTTCTTGAACTAAAAATCGCCCGATTCCCGCGCCACACACGGTCATTTTTTCCATCGACGTATGACGCGCCAATTGCAACGCGCAACTTTGTTGAATACGTTGTTTTTGTTGTTCGCGAATATCTTTTGCGACCGCTTGCCAACGCGCCAATTCGGCAACCGTAAAATCGTCTCCCACCATCCGCGATAAACGTTGTGCGCTGGCTGCAATCGTTTTTGCCGCGCCATCTGCCGTCGGAGCTTGATCGTGATGTTCGGATAATTCGCCCGTCAATCGATACACGTCCGACATCGTGGCAAAATGTTCTGCCATAATTCCCACGTTTTTTTCGTTATCTAAAACCGACTGAACTACCGCCATTACGGGCGTTCGCACGATGCCGCTGTAAATCAATTCGCCCGAAATCAATCGCTGATAATCGCTAAAACCTTGCGCGGCAACGTGACCGTTTTCACACAATAAAATGTCGGTCGTCGTGCTGCCCATATCCACAAATAAACCATCTGGAAAATGTTTCGCCGCCAACGTCGCGCTCGCCAACCAATTCGCGGAGGCAATCGCGTCATAATGGGTTTCATCAATCGCCGACATCGATAACAAACCGTATTTCCCGCAGAAAATTTGCACGTTGTCGCTCACTAATAATCGCGTCATGGTGTGAATAATTTGTTGCACGCCGTCGTGTCGATTCGCGAATAAATCCACCAATTCGCCCGTCATCGTCAGCGCGTGCCGTTGATTTATTTCCAGTGGCAATTTAGCCAACAACGTTTGCACCGCGAATTCCAACTTGTCCAGCCCTTGCCACAACGGACACGGAGCTTGATAAACGGCGATAATTTTATGCTCTTGAATGACGGCGACTTTAACGTGTGCGCCGCCAATATCCCAACCAATGGCGTAATTTTTCATAATGTGAGGCTTAAAAAAGTAAGTAAAAAGCCTATTTTGCCACGAATCGCCCCGTCGGCGTGTTAACGCTTGAATTATGCTACAATCCGCGCAATTCCACAGCTAACCCGCCCTATTTTTATGATTAACATTGGTAAAATAAACACGCTCACCGTGAGCAAACAAGACAGCTCAGGAATTTATTTGAGCGACGATTCGGGCAAACAAGTTTTGTTGGTCGATAAAAAACCGAAAAAATACGAATTAGAAGACAGTTTAGAAGTTTTTGTGTTTGCCGATAACGACGGACATCTTGCCGCGACAACCCAATTACCTTTCGCGCAAGTGGGCGAAATTGCGTATCTTAAAGTTGTGTCGGTGAATTATTACGGCGCATTTTTAGATTGGGGTTTGACGAAAAATTTACTCGTTCCATACAGCGAACAGCATCACGAATTAGACGTGGACGACTCGTATTTTTTCAAACTATTTTTAGATGAAAAAGGCCGCGTCGCCGCCACTACAAAAATCGCGCAATTTATCGCGGATGAAATCGAAGAAAGTGAATTTATCGTTGGACAAAAAGTCGATTTACTCATCGCAGAACAAACCAATTTGGGCATTAAAGCCATTGTGAATAACACTTATTGGGGTTTGCTTTATGAAAATGAAGTCTTTCAAACTTTACGAAAAGGGCAACGCATCGCGGGTTATATCAAAACGATTCGGGATGATTTACGGTTAGATTTAGTGCTGCACGAAGTCGGTTATGGAAAAGTGACCACGCTAACCGATACGATTTTACAATCGTTGCGCGACAATGGCGGCACGTTAGCGGTGAGCGATAAAAGCAATCCAGAAACCATTTACGCGCTGTTTGGCGTGAGTAAAAAAGTGTTTAAACAAGCCATTGGTGCGTTGTACAAACAAAAACAAATCGAAATTGAAAAAACAACAATTCGGTTAATTTAATTTAAATTTACAAATAAACTGGGGTGAAAACGTTGAGTATAACAACAAGAATTGTGAATCCACAAGCAAATCGGCAAGTGAAACCGGTGGTGAAAAAAAATCTCTTTATTAGCAATCTTCCAAAACCTGAAAAGCCAGAAGAGATTGTACGACAAGCGAATAACTTTTTAAATAAACTGGAAACATTGAGAAATGAAATTATTGCCCGCGATGAAGCGTATAAAGCCGCCAAACATAGCGGTGAGTCAAATCAAATGGCACATTATCATCAGCTCGCCAAAGCCATTAGCCAAAAGTGTTTAGACTTCGGGCGCGAATTGTGTGATCAACCCATTCCAACGTGGGTGGCAGGCAATTTATCAAAAGAAAACCAAGTCATGACCAAGCATGCTTATGAAGTGATTCGCAATAAAATGTGTACTTCGTTAGATGTTTTTGAAAGTGATTTGTTGCCAAATGCACAGCTGTTAATCGACTTTGCGGAAGGGCGTTTTTAATTTTTCGATTTGAATCAATAATTCTCACCATTCACGGTCATTGCCTTTTACGGAACACGCCTCTCGTCATGCTACTTAATCTCACCATTCTTGATTTAGCCATTGTTAAAGCCTTGCAGCTCGATTTGACGCAAGGCATGACCGTTTTAACCGGTGAAACCGGCGCAGGAAAATCCATTTTACTGACCGCGCTTGGGTTGGCTTTGGGCGAACGTGCGACGGCGGATTATGTTCGCCCAAACTGCAAACGCGCAGAAGTAAATTTAGAGTTTGATTTAACCGCTTCGCCCGCTGCGTTAACGTGGTTACAGGATAACGATTTTGACGATAATCAACTCTGTTTAATTCGCCGAATTGTTGGGAATGACGGGCGTTCCAAAGCGTACATCAACAATCGTCCCGTGACGTTGCAAACGCTGCAAGTTTTCACGCGCCAATTGGTCGAAATTCACGGTCAACACGCACATTTGACGCTGCTTGAAAGCGAAGAGCAACGCCGGTTGCTCGATAATTATGGCAAACATGCGGCATTATTGGAGCGCGTGAATGCCTGTTTTCGTCAATGGCAAACCGCGCAACACGAGTTACAACAGTTACAAAAAAAACGCAGTTCCGCCGAGCAACGCGAGGCGTTATTGCGTTATCAATTAACAGAATTGGAAGCGTTGAATTTAGCGCAATTCGATTACGACGCGCTGTCGGAATCGCATCGAAAATTGGCGAATTTAGATCAAATTTTAAGCGTCGGGCAAACTGAACTGGACGCGCTTTACGATGCCGATAAATCGGTGCATTGGCACACCAAAAATAGTTTGAAAGCTCTCACGCATTTGCAACAATTCGCGCCCGAATTAACCACCATCAACGCGCTGCTCAACGAAGCGCAAATTCAAATTGAAGAAGCGGTGCATGAATTACGCGATTTTTTAGCGAATCAAGAAGCGAATCCCGCGCAATTATTGGAACTCGAACAACAAATTGGCGTGTTGCAGGATTTAAGTCGAAAACATCACGTTAAACCGAATGAATTATTGGCATTGCAACAGCGATTAGAAAACGAACTCGCGCAACTCAGTCACAGCGGTGAACGCATTGCTGAACTGGAAAAATTGACCGCGAATTATCGTCAAAATTACGCGCCATTATCGGCTGAATTGTCCGCGCAACGTCAAAAAGCGGCGAAGAAATTACAGCAACAGATTTCGCGCATGATGAAAGAATTGGGCATGCCCAACGGGGAATTTTTGGTGGAAGTGAACACGTTCATCAATGACGCACCGAAATTAAATGGCAATGACGGCGTGACGTTTTTAATCAGCGCAAACGTGGGATTGCCGCCGAAACCGTTGGCAAAAGTTGCGTCAGGCGGTGAATTATCACGGATTAGTTTGGCGATTCAAGTGACCACCGCCAGCGATAAAACGACTCCGACGATGATTTTTGATGAAGTGGATTCGGGTGTGGGCGGTGGAATTGCTGAAATTGTCGGGCAGAAATTACGCCAATTAAGTGGCAATCGGCAAGTGTTGTGTGTGACGCATTTGCCGCAAGTTGCCGCGCAAGCGCATCACCATTTGTACGTCGAAAAACAACATCACGCCGACATGACCGCCTCGCAAGTTCGATTACTCAACGACGAAGAGCGTGTGATTGAAACCGCCCGAATGTTGGGCGGAGTCGAATTAACCGCGAACACATTGGCACACGCCCGCGAAATGTTGCTGATAAAAAACGTCGATTAAGGCACCAGTTCGCTAATCGTTAAATTCACCACGCCGTTATCCACCGAAGTCGATAATTGCATTTTGCCAATCGGTTCGCCTGATTGCGCGATGGCATTCCCCGAATGACTGACTCTCGCGCTGACTTGTACATTCGCCACCGAAGACAGCGTCATCGTGGGCATCATCGCCATACTGTCATCGAGCGTTACTTCTAACGGCAAATCTTTCACCTGTTTTTTCACCACAGCTAACGGCATTTTTCCACCTTGCGCGGGTTGCGCGTAAATGAAAACAAAATCGTCCGGATTCGCCGTGGCTTTGAATTTTTCGCCCAATGAAACCGCCAACCGAATTGGTTTACCCGTCGTTGCGGCTTTCGGTTCAGATTTAATTTCAGGTGCCGTCGCGACAACCGGTTGCCCCAACGCCTCGTGCGCTTGATCAATCAATTTTTGCACTTCTTGATAATCGGCTTCTTCGGGTTTGTAATGCGTTTGCAGTTTTTGCCAATAACCAATCGCCTCGTTAAATTTGCCATCTTCCGCCTGTGCCAAACCATAAAGCCACAAACCCATGTCATTATTTGCGTCTAACGCCACGGCTTTCGCCGCTAATTCGCTAGGTTCGCCAAGCAATGAACCGCCATTTGCCATCGCAATCACATCCGCTAATTGCAACAAAACATCAGGTTCTTCACCCGTCAAAGTGCGTGCTTTTCGTAACGCTTCAACCGCTTCAGGATATTTTTTCAAGACTTTATAAGACCGCGCCAACATAATCCAACCTTGCGAATCGCTTGGATTATCTTTCATTTTTTGCGCGAGCTTTTCAACCATCGCGTTAATGTCCGCCGAGGTGGGTTTTTCTTTCATTTGCGTTTGCGCGGTCACGTCATCAAACGCCCGCAAATCGCCTTTCACGCTGTATACCGCCAACGCCAACAAAGGCACGGCAAAACCTAATGGAATCGCCAACCACCGCCCATTGTTTTCACCCTTTTGAAGAGAGGCGGCGGGAATGTGCGCCAAATCTTGATGCAAATTGAGCAACAACTCATTTTTTAGCGGTTCAAATTGCGCGGGCGACAACACGCCGTTCGCCAAATCCGCTTCAAAGGCGAGCAGTTTTTTTTGCGCCAATTGAATGTTCATTTCCGTGTCGTCTTGAGGCGTTATTTTTGGTTTCAACCACAATGGAATCAGCAAAAAACACAGCGCGATAACAATAAATAACGCGGCAAAAATACCAAATTGAATCATTTTGAATCACTCTTTTTTGTGTGTAAAAGTTTGTCGAGGCGAGCGCGTTCGCTGTCGGATAATCGTTCGTTTGAGTTGTCACGGCGTTTTAGTAATGACCAAAAACCGATGCCGCCGATTAACAAGGTCAGAATCGGCGCAAGCCACAAAATTAACGTTTTCATGTTAAACGGCGGGCGATACAACACAAAATCGCCGTAACGTTCAGTCATGTAATCAATAATTTGCGGATTCGTTTCGCCCCGATTCAACATTTCATACACTTTGCGCCGTAAATCTTGCGCGAGTTCGGCGTGTGAATCGGCGATATTTTGATTTTGACACACCAAACAGCGCAATTCTTCGGTCAAGGTTTGATAACGCAATTCGAGTTCGGGCGTTTTGAATTGATAGACTTCGATTTCTGCGTAAACACTTTGGCTCAACAAAAAAAAGCAAAATAGTAATTTTTTCATTCTCCCTCCGCGTTTAATTTTTCAATCAACGGCGTAATCACAGTTTGTAAAATCATGACATCGACGGGGCCCGTTTGTTTGTGGCGCACGATGCCTTTTTTGTCGATGACAAACGTTTCGGGTACACCGTAAACGCCCCAATCCAAACCTGCCATGCCGTCTTTATCCGCAATGCTGATTTTGTACGGATTGCCCAAACGCGCCAACCATTGCATCGCCGCGTCGGATTCATCTTTGTAATTCAAACCCATCAAATTTACGTTTGGATTTGCCCGCGCAAACTCAGTGAAATAAACGTGTTCTTGGCGGCACGACGCACACCACGAAGCCCACACATTCAACAACCACACTTTGCCTTTCATATCAGCGGGCGAAAAGGTTTTTTGGGGTTCGTGCAATTGCGGCAACGTGAAAGCGGGCGCGGGTTTGCCAATCAACGGTGACGGAACTTCGTGCGGGTCGAGTTTTAAACCAATCGCTAAGAAAATCACCATCACCAAAAATGCGCCCAGTGGCAATATAAAACGTAATTTCATGAATTTGCCTCAGCTTTAATTTCACGACGATAACGTTTGTCCATCACCGCCAATAATCCACCGAATGCCATAAACAAACCGCCCATCCAAATCCAGCGCACAAACGGTTTGTAATAAATTCGCAACGCCCACGCGCCATCTTTTCCCAACGGTTCGCCCAACGCCACAAACAAATCGCGGGTAATACTCGCATCAATGCCGGCTTCGGTCATTGGCATTCCCGACGCACGATAAATGCGTTTTTGCGGATACAATTCAGCGACCAATTCTTCATTTTTCGTGACGGTGAAATGTCCTTGATTCGCGTCATAATTCGCGCCTTCCGTGGGTTTTACGCCGTGAAATAGAAAATCATAACCCGCTAAATGCAACGATTCATTCGGCGCAAGGCGAATATCTTTTTCTTCGGAATACGTTGAAACCAACGTCACGCCCACGATGAAAACAGCGATTCCCAAATGTGCGGTCGTCATTGCCCAAATACTTAACGGTTGTTGTTTCAGAGCTTCCCATTTATTCGTTTTATTTCGCAAACGGTCGTAAATGCCAAACCCCGCGCCAATCGTTGTCCACGAAGCTAGTGTCAAACCAATGAACGCTGCCCAAGTAAAATGGTGCGGTAAAAATGCCAACAAAAAGCCAATCAACAAACTGCTTCCCAACGGCAACATTACCAATTGCCACAACCGCGTGACGCTATCTTGTCGCCATTTTGACAACACACCCACTCCGACAAATACCGCAAGTGGCGCGGTCAACGGAATAAATACGCCATTAAAATACGGCGGACCCACGGAAATTTTGCCCAAACCGAGCGCGTCAATCACCAACGGATACAGCGTGCCGAGCAAAATTGTTGCCGTCGTGGCGACGAGTAAAATGTTATTCACCAACAAAAGCGCGTCGCGTGACACCAATTCAAAATGCCCTTCGCTTTGAATTTTCGGAGCTTGAATCGCAAACAACAACAACGAACCGCCGACGACAACGCCTAAAAATACCAGAATAAAAACGCCGCGCGTCGGATCGCTGGCAAACGCATGAACCGACGTTAACACGCCTGAACGTACTAAAAACGTGCCGAGCAAACTTAATGAAAACGCAAAAACCGACAACAAAATTGTCCAACTTTTGAACATGCCGCGTTTTTCAGTTGCTGCCAAAGAATGAATTAACGCCGTGCCGACAAGCCACGGCATGAACGACGCATTTTCGACCGGATCCCAAAACCACCAACCGCCCCAACCCAATTCGTAATACGCCCACCAACTGCCCAACACGATTCCGCACGTTAAAAATAACCACGCGGTGGTTGTCCAAGGACGTGTCCAACGCACCCACGCCGCGTCCAATTTGCCGTTCATTAACGCTGCAATCGCAAACGCAAATGCTACTGAAAAACCGACATAACCCATGTACAACATCGGCGGATGAATCGCCATGCCAGGGTCTTGCAACAATGGATTTAAATCACGACCTTCCAATGGCGCAGGAAATAAACGCTCAAATGGATTCGAGGTAAAAATAATAAATAACAAAAATCCAACCGCCACCGCGCCCATGATGCTCAACACTCGTGCCACTAATTCGGTCGGCAATGATTTGCTAAATAACGCCACCGCCGCTGTCCACAACGATAAAATTAACGCCCACAATAAAAGTGACCCTTCGTGCGAACCCCAAACGCCGGCGATTAAATACATAAAGGGCAAATGCGTATTGGAATTTGAAGCGACGTATAAAACCGAAAAATCGTGTTTGATAAACGCTGTCGTCAAAATGCCGTAAGACACAATCATGAAAAATAATTGTCCAAACGCTGCGGGACGTGCCATGGCAATCCAACTTCCTACACCTTTTTGTACGCCGCACAATGGCACAACCGCTAACGCCAACGATAAACACGCCGCCAAAATTAACGCAAATTGTCCTAATTCAGGCAACATCATTTTTTACTCTCCGCTGGCTTATTTTTCATACTTTGCGCCACTTCAGGCGGCATATAATTCTCGTCGTGTTTGGCTAATACTTCTTGTGCGATAAAAATGCCGTTCGCGTCTAATTTTCCATTTGCGACAATGCCTTGTCCTTCGCGGAACAAATCGGGCAAAATCCCCGTGTATTCGACCGTGACTTCTTTCGCCATATCGGTCAACACGAAACGCACCGTTAATCCCGAAGGTTGGCGAACGACGCTGCCTTTTACCACCATTCCACCCAAGCGAAATAAATGATCTTTTGGAGCTTTGCCTTCCACCACGTCCGTCGCTGAAAAGAAAAACATCAAATTATCGTTAAACGCCCGAAGCCCAAAAAATACCGCCACTGAAATGCCTGCTACCATCAATAAAATCAAGGTCAAACGCTTTTGTTTGATTGGTTTCATGTGTTTCTTTCCCGTTTACGTTTTAATAATAAGCCGCGCAAAATTTGTTTGTTTGCCATTAACGGTTTAATGATGCCGATTAACATCAGCACAAACGTTAATCCGTAAGAAGTCCAGACGTAAAAGGCGTAACCGCCCATTGCGAAAAATTCGCTCATTTATTTTTCTCTCCGATTACTTTTCAAATTCAGCTAAGGTTAAACCTGTTAATTCCAGAATGATTTTGACATCCAATCCTTTTTCGAGCATTCCTTTGGCGATGACTTTTGTAGCTTCAATTTTTCCTTGCTCCAAACCTTTTTGTAAACCTTCTTGCCAACTTTCCATTGCTTCTTTGCGTGCTAATTCGGCGCGATTGTATTCTTCAATCATATCGGCGCGTTCTTTTGGCGAAATGCTGTCTTTTTCAATCGTTGTAAAAATTTTTTGAATTGCGGCATGATGATAAGAAAGGTCGTCCACTTCTTCGTCCAGCGTGTCTTGAATGGCATCCATCCATTCGCGGTAAGCCTCAGGCGTTTTATCATTCGCATATTTTGGACAAAGGTAAATGACTTTATGTGCAATTTCACCCACGCCATTTCCGTCTAAATCTTTGGGGTCGCAATCAATCGTTAAAACGTCTTTTTTATGGCGGTCGCCCGACGTTAAAACCACAATTGTAAAAACACGCACGTCAGGGCGATAACATTTGGAACTGTCGATTAAATCTAACACCGCCGCGCAATGATAATGAAAAAATCGGTCGTAATGATCTTCGTAACGCGCGTGTTGAATATCCACGATAATGCGGTTTTTCACGTCTTCGGCAAACAAATCAAACCGTAAATCCACTTTGCCAATTAACGGATTAAACGATTTTTCGGTTTCAACGTGGTCGATTTCTAAATCAATTCCCAAAACCGCTTTTACAAATGCCGTAAAAACGTCAGGCTGGGAAAAGGCTTTTTTAAAAATTACGCCGTAGCGTAACGAGGCAACTTTTTTCATTTCACTTTCTCCAATAATTCATCAATCCATTTGCCATTTTGTTCGCGTTCCAATAATTCGTTTCGACTCCGCAACAACAACACGATGAAATAATAAACTTTAAACGCGCCCGCCATCACCAAAAGCGGAATTAACATATCAATGTGCATCGACGGTTTGTCGAATTTCGTCACGGTCGCGCCTTGGTGCAACGTGTTCCACCATTCAACCGAATAATGAATAATCGGAATGTTCACCACGCCAACCAATGCTAAAATCGCCACGGCACGCGACGCAGTACGTTTATCTTC
The DNA here is from genome assembly GCA_903889445.1 of uncultured Pseudomonadota bacterium. Taxonomy (GTDB): domain Bacteria; phylum Pseudomonadota; class Gammaproteobacteria; order Methylococcales; family Methylomonadaceae; genus UBA10906. Next base: position 42,160 of record CAISXF010000044.1, on the reverse strand, counting down.
AATGCCGTTGTACAAGCCAATCACGCCCAAATATAAAAATAATAAAACCAATTCTGACGTTAAACGTGCGTCCCACACCCACCACGCGCCCCACATCGGTTTCCCCCAAAGTGAACCCGTGACCAACGCTAAAAAGGTGAAACTTGCGCCGACTGACGCGCTCGAAATGCTGACAATTTCCGCGAGTTTGATTCGCCAAATTAAGCCAATTCCGCCGCTAATCGCCATCACGACATAAATAAACATCGACATCCACGCCGCCGGAACGTGAACGTAAATAATCCGAAAACTGTCGCCTTGTTGATAATCCGCTGGCGCAGTCACCAATCCGCCGTACAAACCGTAACCGAGCAGAATTAAAAATAATGCCGTCAACCACGGTAACATTTTGCCGCTCATCGCGTAAAAATACGGTGGCGATGAAAATTTGTGAAAAAATCGCATAAACATAATGACTTGAACTCTTTTTTAAAAGTTGCCGCAATCGGCAGTTAGGTTAAATAAAATTTAATTTTGTTGTCTATTTTTTTGCATAGTTTGCCACACGTCAGGCGTTAATGCGCCAATATGTCGAGCGCGAATAATTCCATTTTTACCAATCAAATACGTTTGCGGCAAACTCTGTATATCCAACGGCATCGCGCTTGCCATCGCACCATCAAACATAATCGCAGCAAATGGATTGCCATTTTGTTTCAAATACGCCCGCGCATTTTCTAAATCATCTTGATAATCCACACCGTAAATTGTCACACCATCGGCAGCGAGTTGTTTTAAAAATTCATGTTCTGCGCGACACGCCGCGCACCACGAAGCCCACACATTTATTAACGCAGGCGTTTTAAAATTCGCGCTGTTTAAAATGATTGCAGTATTTTCTAACGCGGGTAAATTTATTGCAGGAATTTTTTTGCCGATTAACCGCGACGGGCTTTTATTCGGGTCGTAGGTCAAACCATAACCGTACATTGCGCCCAAAAGCACAATCAACATAATCGGCAACGCCATCAACAAACGTGGTTCGGGTTTGGTCATTGCACATAATCCACAATTTCACGGACTTTTTCTTTATCGTGAAAAAATTTGAATTTTGGCAAGGCATTCATGCCATGACAATCCACGCAAAACGTGCCTTTCACGCCTTCCGTTCGCAGAAAACTATTCAGCGGCGAACCTTCGACATTCTCCGTTTGCCCCAGCGATAAAATCGATTTTGGTTTCGATTGCAGCGCATTTTGACTAATTTTCGCGCTCCAAAAATGTGGCTCGTGACAGGTTTTACACGCGATTTGTCCGAAGTCGTCGATTTTTTCTTTTGAATTCAAAAGCGGCATGATTTTTTTATCCGAACGCAACGTCATATCTTCGTGCGGATGATTAAAAAACTTCACGATTTTCTTTTCGGCAATGCCATTTTTTTGATGACACAAAATGCAAAGTTTATCCTCGCGCAATTCGCTGTGTTGCAATTCTTTGTCGGTAAAATCTTCAACGACTGATTTTGTCGAAAACAAATGCGGCGGATTTTTATCGGCTTTATGCAAACTGTGACACGCGCCACACACGCCGCTTTGCGCGGCTTTTTCGTTAAATTGATTTGGTTTATTTTGCGCCGTGATTCGCAAATCGTGGTCACTTCCCACAATCGCCTGTTTGCCTTGATGACAATGTGAACACAATTCGCCGTTTTGATGATTTTCAACCAGCGCAGGCGTATCGGGTTTGCCGTCATGCACCGCGTGACAGGTTAAACAACCGATTTCGCGCGTTTTTTTACCCGCGACAATTTCAACTTCCTCGTCCATTTTTACGTTCACAGGATGAACGCCTTTCGCGTGAGCCTCATCTTTATCTCTGGCGTGTTGGCGTTGATGACAGGTTTTGCACAACGATTCCGCATCTTTAATACCTTTGTCGAGCAACGCCGTTTCTGAATTTCCCGAATGAACATTGTGGCAACTTTGACACGTTACAAATTTCACGTCTTTGTCGTTTTGTTTCATTGGTTCATCAGGTTTTATATTGGTTGGATGAATGCCTTTGTGACGCGCGTCGTCTTTATTTTTCGCGGCTTGTTTATCGTGGCAGGTTTCACAAAGTGCATCCGAAGTGGGATATTTTTTCTCAAGCAACGCCGAACCTAATTTCCCATCATGAACAACGTGACACGTTTCACAACTGACAAACTCAACATTTTTACCGTCTTTTTGCATCGGTTTTGGGTGTTTTTTGGGGTCAGGTTTGATATTGACAGGATGCACGCCTTTTTTATGAGCGTCTTTTTCGTTTTCAGAATTTTGCCGCTCGTGACATTCTAAACAAAGCGAGGCTTTTTCATTTTCCAAAACCGTCAACGCGCTGTTATCAAAACCGCCATGAATTTGGTGGCAGGTTTGGCACAGCATTTCGTTTTGATTACCTAAAACGCCGCCATTTTTTAAAAGAGAATTCGGCAAACCGTGTTGTTGTAATTTCAATTCTGTCGCAAAACTGAGCGCATTTTTTTCGGGCGGCATTGCTAATTTAATGGCTAACGGATGATTTACACCGCGATTTTTCGCTTCTTTTTCACGCGCATTTTTGCCTTTTGATTCGTGGCATTTTTCGCACAAATCACCGTTTTTATTCGGCACACGCAGCCACGCATTTCCGTGTTCTTTGTAAAGCGTTTCGTTTGCTAAAATTTCTCCCCCCTTTGAAAGGGGGGCTGGGGGGGATTTAGTGTGTGGCGTGTGGCAAGTCGCACAATTCAAGGCGTTATGCTCCCCGTGCGGGAAATTGTTGGGCAATTTATCAGCGCGTTTTTCAACAAAACGTTCTTTGTTCAATTTTTCATCATCGTAAACGCTCGCGTGTTGTTTATTCGCGCCAATTCGCAAACGTGAATCGACCATCGCGCCATTGTGGCAGCTGTAACACATCGCAAATGACGCATCGGGCAACTCGCCTTTTGCATCCGATTTTGCAGTTTCTTTCACCCAAGATAAATGACACGCTAAACAATTTTTTTGTGACGGTTCAACAGGCGCAGCGTTATTTTTCGCAGGTTGTGAGAATTTTGGATTGATTGAAAATTCAACAATTTGATTTCCAAGCGTTTCAGCAATTAACAATTTTCCATTTTGAAAGGCCAACGAAGTCGGTGATTTTAAAATCAACGATTTGCCGTTTTGGTCAGTCAATTCGCCCAACACTTCGCCATTTTTAAACACTTTAATTGAGCCAAAATAGCTGTCGCTGACAAATAACAAATCGGTTTTTGTGTCAATCGCAATGCCGCTTGGACGAAATAACGTGTTTTTATCCGTGCCGAATGTGCCGATTGTTGAAAAGAAACGCCCGTTTTTATCGAATTGTTGAATGCGCGAATTCATAATATCGACAACATATAAATAGCCGTCGCGGTCGAATGCCATTTGATACGGATATTGAAATTCGCCGTCCATTTCGCCACGTTTGCCAAAACACGGTAACGCCGAATTTTTCACTAAATCAAAACGGCAAACTCGATGATTGGCGCGATCTGCCCAATAAATCACGTCTTCATAAACCGCAATTGCTACAGGTTCGTGCGGATTTTTACTTTCAGCGGTTTGCGAAACATCGATTTTCTTGGTGAGTTTGCCCGAATTATCGAAGCGTGAAAGTTCGCGTTTGATTGGATTCGCCGACCAAATTTCGTTTTTATAAGCGAAAATACTTAACGCCACGCTTTCAGTTTCAACAATGGCATTTTCAAAATGCAAACCTGCGGAATCTACAAAAATCGGTTTTTCAGCGGAAACCGAAACGCCCACAGGTTGTTGTAAATTCGCCGCCAAAACACGTTGCGCGGTAATTTCTACCGCGTGCGAATTGGCAAAAATCAGCCATAAAAAAATCACCAAAAATAACTTAACGTAGCATTTCACGAATAGTAATCCGTTGGTCATCGTTTTTATAATGCTGTAAAAAGCGCGGAATAATGTGCGTTTGAATCGCTTGAACCTGTTCCGAATTCGCACCCAATTTTGGTAAATCGAGTTTTGATTTTTTATCGTTGTGACATTCTTCGCAAGGCGTGCCTTGATGCGTTTTTTCACCTTTTTGCCAATTCAAAGGCGCGTGAATTTTCGCGTGTAAAATCGCTTTTTCGGATTCATTCGCCGTTTTCCACGTCGCAGCGATTTGTTCGGCAAACTCGTCACTTTTCAACAAAAAAATCCGTGAATCATTCAAAAATGGCGCAATTTTCGGATTGGTCGGACGTGGGTTTTCGTTATCGATATTTTTACCAATTCGGAACAAATTTTCGCCTGAAAGCTGTTTTTGATTTTCAAAATCAAACCAACGATAAGTTAGTTTTTCATTTGCAACATGGCACGTTTCACAGGCAATAAAACGAACGTGCATATTATTAAATGTGCGCGTTCGCAACGCTTTTTCATGCGGCAACGGCGTGTGGCAGGTTCGGCAAAAACTTTGTGGCGCGGTTTCAAGTTCGCCTGTTTGTTTATGAAACGGCGGAATAATCAGTTTTTCGTGAATCTCAATATCCTTGTGTTCGCGCAGTTTTTTTGCCGAAAAATCAATTGCCGTTTGATTCGGCGCAGCGTTTTCAATTTGTTGTTGATGCAAGGATATTTCCTCTGCAAATACAGGTTGCCACATCATTAAAAATAAAAAAAGTTTCTTCATTTCACAACTCCCAGCGAACAAATTACGCTTGGTTCAAACGTTTCGTCATTATTTTTATAAGCAAAACGCGACAATTTACTTTCCTCGCGCAAATGCAAAACTAAATCCACCAAATTCACGTCATTTGTTCCCGTTTTCAGTTGCCGCGACAAACTTTCACGCGCCATTTCATGCAAAGGATGTTTATAAATATCATCAATCGCTTTTTTCACATTTTCATCGAGAAAAATGTCGCCCGCATAAAATTCACAATAGGTTTTTAAACGATGATAGATTTGATAACGAGTGCTATTTTTTTTGCCCAATTGCCCGCCAACGTGCGAATCCATTTGGTGAATGCGTGTCATATTTTGCGAAATCAATTCATGATGATTTTCGGAACGGGGCGCACGCGGCGTATCGATTGAACATGCCGCCGCATTTAAAATTGCAAATTGTGATTGCGTAATAATGTCGCCGTTATCGTTCAACCACGTTAAAAGGTCGTTATCATTCGCGGTTTTCGCATAGACAATCACGCCCGTTTTCTGTTTTTCAGTCGCCGATTTCGCGCTATAAACCACGTTCGGCAAATTCGGAATAATCGTTTTTAACTTTGGATTCGCGGCAATCGCGTCATTCCAAATTTGTTGAGCGAATGACGGCAAATCGATTTCTTCGTCTTCGTATTCGTCGAAAATGTTATTTTTTTCGCTGTAAAAATCGTGAAGGCTCACGGGGTCGCCATCAAAAAATTGTTCGTCAGAACCCACGACATCGGCATTTTGCTCAATGCGTTGCATGAGGCGCGTGCGAAGTTTGATAATTTTTTCAACGCCTTCTTCGGGCAGAAACGAATAACACAAAATCGTTTCTGCTTTTTGCCCGATGCGGTCAACCCGCCCCGCACGTTGAATCAGCCGAATAATCGCCCACGGCAAATCGTAATTCACCACAATATGCGCGTCTTGCAAATTCTGCCCTTCGCTCAACACGTCGGTCGTGATTAAAATTCGCAATTCGTCTTCGGGTTTGATTTTGTGTTGATTACTTTTTGGGCTAAAACGGCACGCAATTTCAGTCGGATTTTTGTTTTTACCCGTCACGCCCGCCAATTCACGCACACCTAATTTTTTAAAATAACGTTCCAAATAATCTGCGGTGTCAGCGAATTGAGTAAAAATCAAAATCTTTTCGTCCGAATGTGTGACGGCGATTAACTCGCGCAACGCTTGTAATTTACGGTCATTTTCAGGCAGCCATTGCGGCACTTTTTGCAAAATGTAATTCAACGCTTCGCTGTCGGCAGTGAGTTTTAAAGCCAAATTTTCGTTAAATAAATCGCTTCGCAACCAATCAAACTTTTTAAATTGCGTCGTTTTGATTTGTTCATAAATTATCGCGGCATCCGATTCGTATTTTTCGAGGTCAGAATGAAAGGTAATCTCAAAATCACCGCTTTCTAAATCCGTTTCGTCGGTAATAAAACTGTCGAGCAACGCACTTTCTTGTTGTCCAATTGGGATTTCAAATTCATTTTTCAGTGCGTAACTAAACAAAGCGTTTCGCATAATATGACGATAAATCGACAATAAAAACGCTTCGCCACCACTTTCCAAACGCTTGAATAAATTGGTTCGCGCAAAGCCTTTCAAACGTTTTCCTGCGCGTGTTAAATTTTCAATCACGCCTTGTTCGGCAACGGTTGCGGGCGTTTTCAAATTCGCGTTCAAATCATCCAATAAACCGTAACGCGGCAAATTTAGTTGGTCGATAATTTCAACAATCGTTTCCGAATACAGTTGCGCGTAAGGGTCATTTTTATCGTGTTCATTGAACGGATATTCGACTTTTTTTGCGATGCGATTAGGAAAGTAATTGCGCGTGCCATTCGAGAATTCGAGGTAATAACGCTGTTTTTCGTCATCAAAAATCGAATAATGTTTTTTGATAAAGCCGCGCGTTCGACGTACCAAAAATAGCCGCATCAATTCGCGCCAATCATCCGCGTGTGGGCTTTTATTAAACGCCGATAATGCACGCGGCGAGGTTTGAAACCGCGATTTAAATTCATCGTGTCCGCCCATTTCACGAATATAGGTTTCGGGCGAAACGCCTAAATCCTCTTCGTCATCGATAAACAACGCCAATTGTCCCGACAAATCTGCGTAAGATTTGTTATAAGGCGTTGCCGAAAGTAACACGACTTTGCTGTGGTTGCGGTGAATGTAATCGGCAATCGCTTTGTAAATTTTGCCGTCGCGGTTGCGAAGATTGTGGCTTTCGTCAATTACGACTAAACGGTAACGACGCAAATTCGGCAATTCTTTGATGGCGCGACTTTGCGATAACACTTTCACGCGGCTAATCCCGTAACGATGCGCGTAATCTTCCCACATTTGCGTTAAGTTTTTCGGGCATAAAATCAGCGTTTCAAACCCAAAATCTTCATCGAATAATTTGATTAACGCCGTCGCCGTCATCGTTTTGCCTAATCCCACCACGTCGCCGATTAACACGCCTTTTCGTTTGGTCACATAATGCGCGGCGATTTTCACGGCTTCGGCTTGAAATGCGAGCAATTCTTTTTGAAAAATATAGGGGATTTTGAACTCACTAAAACCTTCGCGGACTTCGCTTGATAAGTGATAGACCATTTTCAAATAAATGTAATACGGCAATTTTGGCATCGCCCAACTTTCGTCGATGATGTCGATTAGCTCTTGGCTAATGTCCAAACAAAACCGCGCATTCCAACGCGCTTCAAACCAATCAACCAATTTAGTCGCCGCATCTTTATCGGGAATATCAACGTTTAATTCACCTTGTGCGCTCAAGCCTGAAAACGTCAAATTACTTGAACCTAAATAACTCAAAATCGGACTAAATTTGTCGTGTCGATGAATCAAATATAATTTCGCGTGCAACGGATGCGCCACGAATAATCGGATTTTTAATTTGTTTGCGCGTAATTGTTCAGCGAGTTGTTTTAACGTCGTTTCGTCCGTATTTTTGGGAAAACCAACCGTTAATTGCGTGCGAAAATCTTCCGCCAATTCACGTTTCAAACCGTGCGCGGTTTGATTATCCATTAACGACGGGGGATTTTTGGCGTAACGGTGTTTGATAAGCTGTTGCGGCGTTGGCTGCATGCCAATAATCAAGCGACATTGCGCGTCGTCACCGCCTGCAAAATTATCTACATCTTTTGCAAACGTCGTCCAACCGCGCAAATTAAAATAACCCACGCACAAATCGGCTTTATACGCCGTTTCAAAAGCATTTTTGAGTTCGTCACCGAGGACGTTTTCGATGTTATCGTAAATTGTGGGCATAATTACAAATAAGTCGCCGCAAAGGTTTTTACACCTTCAAAAACCGTCAGCAAATCACGCGCTAATTGATACGCCTGATTTAAAACGCTCGCCTGCAATTCCAAATCGTCGGGGTAATCGTGTGAAAACGCATTCCGAACTTCGCGCAAAAGTAACCAATCGTCCGCCGATTCAATCGCGCCAATTTTTTCAAGCCGATTTAATTTGTCGATAAAGGCTTTGAGTTCGCCTTGTTCTTTCGTTAATTCCAAAATCACAGGAAATAATTTTGCGCCCATCGCGTCTTGTAATTTGCCAAAGCGCGTTGAAAATTGGTCTAAAACCGCGATTTCTAAATCCGTTAAATCCCCCAAACTCGTGGCTGATAATGGAAAATGCGGTTGTAATTCCGTCATCGCCCAATTTAATCGGTCGGCGTGACGGTCACAGATTTTTAAAATTTCAATTATCGGTTGATTCATTTCAGTTCGATTCCTGTTTCTTTGGCGATTTCATAAATGGGTAACGCTTTTGCAGTTTTTGGACGTAAAACCACGTCGATTTTTTGTTCACCCAACGCCGAATGCAACGCGCGTAAAAAGTGCAATTTTGCCAACGCTAATGCCGCGATTTCTTGATTTTCAGGTTCAATATAAAGGTCAATATCACCGCCTCGTTTATCATCGTCAACCCGCGAACCAAATAACCAAACCTGCGTCAATTCACCAAAATAACGGCACGCATTTTGGTGAATCGTTTGTTGTTGAAATGGTGTTAAACGCACAACGCTAACTTCCTAAACTCCAACATCGCCGCCACTTTCACGTCCTCAAAAAAACAATCTTCCTGCCATTTTTGCGGATTTGTTTGAACATAATTTGAAATTTTTACATACGAATTCTCATCCCGAATAATGTGTTCGTGGTAATTACGGAGCCAAATTCTTTTCTCAAAAGATTGCCAATTGTTTTGTCTTACGTTTTTGATGTATTCATTTGTTGTTAATGATTTAAACGCACCAACAATATCACCAATCGTAGGGGCGGGGCTTGTCCCTGCCCTTTTATCAATAAATTCTGCCCTTTTATCAACGAATTCTGCCGTTTTATCAGCAAAAATTTCACTCATTTCGTTTGTTTCGTTATCAGAAGCAGGGCAACCACAAGGGTTTGCCCCTACCAATTCAATAATCGCGTGAAAATGATTCGGCATCACGATACTTTCATGCAAAACAACTGACAAAAAACGCTGATTTATTTCACGCCACTGATTTTGAATCATCATTCCCGCCGCATTCAAAATCATTTCACCTTTAATAATTTCGCCAAATAACGGCAAACTGTAATGCGTGCAAATCGTCACAAAATATAATCCTGCCTGCGAATAATCGTATCCTTTCAGGCGAATCGAACGGCGATGATGGATGTCTGGGTTGTAGGTCATAATTTTCCGATTTCACATATTTCATATTTCATATTTCATATTTGGTACGGGCGTACCCTTGTGGTCGCCCTGTCGCCCTGATTACGGGATGTTTGCAATTGATAATTGATAATTTGCAATTGATAAAATGCCGTAATGAGGGCGGGGATAAACCCACGCCCCTACATTCAATCCAATTCTTTGCCCATGCGATATTTAATATCGTAATTGATAATAAAATCCAGCTCTTCATCGGTAAAGCCATAATGCGCGGCAAGCACTTTGTCTATTTCGTCCATCGTGTTTTTAGACAGAAATTTGTTGTACGTTATCGTTTCATTGCTTCCTCGCGTTTTACTGTTTATAACGTAGCGAGTCGAATTTTTTAACAATTCTGTTTCCAGTTGGTTTGATAAATTACTCAATTTTTCAATAAGTTCTTTATCCGTCGGGTAATTAAATTGAAAGCCAAAAATCATGTAATCTTTAAAATTAAACTGGTCGAAATTGATTGTGTAATACCACCAAAAAAAGTTTGAATTTAACACCGCCGATATAACTTTTGCATCGCATTTACTTTGAAATGCTGCACCTTTATTGCTTAACGAAGTTGTATCAAAAGAGCTGTTTAAAATCGTAACCCAATAACCGCCGCCTGCTGTTCTGTAATAAATTTTGTTTTCGCTAACCATTTTTTTGTTTTCAGTTAAATCGCTAATCGGTTTGTGATTCAAATACTTTTCTAATATCTGAACTTCGATACTTGAACCTATTTTTAACGAATTATTTTGTCGTTGTTCTGATTCCACATAAAAAATACTCGAAAACAAAAAATTCCGCGTTTCTGATTTCCATCGGAAAACTGGCGTTGATAAAGCTGATTTTGTTTCATGTTCTTTGTAGCCGATGAATATCGATAATCGTTGTAAAACCCCGTCAAAAAGAGCGGCTGGACGTTGATGAAAATTTGAAATAAATGACAATGGAACATTTTTTAAAAACTGTTGTAACGTTTCCATGCTTTTATTTGAAAATGCGCTGATTGGAATAATCATTCCAAACAAACCTTTTTTGTTTAGAACTCGGTAGCTCAATTCCATAACAAAACCATACAAATTCCCACAGCTTTCGGTTTCATAATTTTTAATCAGATAATCGCCTTTCACTTTCGAGTATTCGACATAAGGTGGATTGCCAATAATGACATCGAAGCCGCCGTTATTGATGATATGAAAGAATTCGGTGAACCAATGAAACGGTTGATGCGACGATTTCCAGGCGGCGAATTTTTCGTTATCGATGCCATAATCACGCGCCAAAAAGAAATCTAACGATTCTTTGATTTCCGCCAAACGGTCTTTAATGTTTTGTTTATCGGCGTGCAATCCGACGGAATTATTGAGCAATTGATTTGCTTTATAGCCGCGCAAAACGCCTTGTAATTCTTCAATCATGCCGTCGATTAAAACCATCGAATCATCGACCACCATTTTCACTTGCCCGTTAATGTCGCATTCGATGGCGGTTTTGATTTGTTGATGGGTGGTGTAACCGATGAGCGTATTGCCGCAACGGATATTAAAATCAATATCGGGCAGTGGTTCTAAACCGAGATTGGGTTTGTCATAATTGGCTTCTGCCATTGCCGCGAGTTTCAAAAACAGGCGTAATTTAGCGATTTCAACGGCTTCGGGCATGATGTCCACGCCGTAAAGATTATTGAGAATAATTTTTTTGTAAATCCAATAAGTGGGATGTTGATGTTTGTCGATGTCGGCAATAACCAAACGAAAATTGGCGAATCGATTGAGTGGCGCGTGGTCGATAAATTCGCGCATTCGTTTGATGCAGGTTTCGTAAAGTGGTTCTAAAATGTTGAGTGCGGCGAATAAGAACGCGCCACTTCCGCAGGTTGGGTCGAGAACGGTAATGTTGACGATGGCGTTATAAAACGCTTCGACAAAATCCGAGCCTTCGTAGAATTCGAGAGCGTCTTGGGCGAATTGGCGAATGTTTAAATTGTGGGTAATAAAATCGTTGAGTTCGGTTATTTCGCCATTTTCCAATTTGGTTTTGAGTTCAAAATAGCGTTCACGTCGGGCGATGGTTTCGCGCCAAATTTCGGTTGGCAAACCAAATAATTCAGGTGTTGGAGAATTCCAATTTTTGCGACGTTCCAACAAGTTTGGCGCGACGTTATCAATGCCGATTGCGATATTTTCAGGAATATCTAAAACGTCACAGCCTTTTTTAACGGCATCGTAAATGTAACGGTCGGGTGATTGTTTCAACAAATTCCACAAACTGCTGTTGGCTTTGAAAGCGTTGGCGCATTCGGTTTTTACGGTGTCAAACAAAAATGGAATGATGGTGTTTTTGCTGATGTATTCGGTGATGTCTTCTTTGGTGTAATACGCACCCATTGCGGCGCGGTCGTTGATATATTTCTCGAAAATATAACCGATTACGTCGGGATTGATTTCGTTGCCTTTGGCATTCGCGCTGTTATCCAAATGCCATTGATATTGGTCGAAGAAATCAAACAATTGCGTGAAAGCAGAATCGGCAATTTGAATATCGGCGTTAGCTTTTTCGAGTTCATGAACATCAAACAAACCGCCGTTTAAATACGGCACGTTGCCAATAAGCGCGACGAGTTCTTTATTATTTTTGTGTTCTTTGCCCAAACCGTCATGAAAAAACGCGAGTAAAAAGTTTCGATAAAATGAATAAAATTGATTATCGCCGTGGGCTTTTTGAATCTGATTTAATTTCACGCGCAAATAATTTACGTCGTTATCGAGAAAGCCTTTTTTCTGAATAAAATAAATGAACATCAAACGATTCAACATTAACGACGCATACCAGCGTTGATTATCGGCATTTTCCAAACCTTGAATCAATGCCATAAACGCGGCGTGTTGTTTTTTGAAATGGTCGTAAAACTTTTTAGTCGTTTTTTCGGTGTTGCTGTTGAAACTGTTATTGATGCGGTCGGTGACATCGATTAAATGGATGTTTTCCTCTTCATCAAACGTAAAAAAGATGCCGCGCAATTTTGAAATTAACAAATCGGGAGCGCGTGAAATTTGATATTCAATTTCTTTATATTGAATCGGTTTGTTGAGTTCTTTAACGGCGATTTGCCAGATTTGTTTGTCGGCGTTGAAATAAATAATCAAATGTTCGTGATAAAGCGAGCCGATTTTTTGAGCGATGGTTTTGCGTTCCGTCACGGTTGGCAATTCGGTGATTTCACAAATAAAAATTTGAAAGCCACGTTTTTCAGCAATCGCTGTTAAGGTTGCACCACCAATAACAATCGGCTTTGTTAGATTTGTATAATCCCATTCCAATTCATTCAAAAAAAGATTTGAAAAGTTGGCGGCTTGAATGTGTTGGCGGAGTTGGTTCAGATTGAGCATTATTTTTCCTTGAAAGTGCATAAGCTAAAGTGCCTTATCATCGTCTTTAGCAACAGGTTTCGCAAACCGCTGTTTGATTTTCGTCCACAAAGATTCTTTCTTTTTCGGTTTTGAACCGATGATAATGCGTTGGAATTTCTCCGCGCCAAAAATCGAATTATTGTTATTTTTGTTCAATTTTTTATCATCACCAAAAATACTCCACGCAATGTTTCCAATGAAAAATACGCTAGAAAACAAACCTAAAATCGCGGCTAATTTGTACCAAATCGACAATTTTTTGAACGATTCAAAATCGGGTTTCAAAACATCTTCAATTTTCGTTTCAACGCCTAAACCGAGCGTCGCTACGCCGTGCATTTCTGAATTTAAAAAGCCATTATTCGCCACGCTTTTGGAATAATCTTTGTGACAATTCGATTGCCCGCACGTTTGCGAAAGATGCGCGGCATTCACCGACGATTCTGAATCTTCGTCGCGTTTAATACCATGATGCAAACCTGTTGGCGCGTGGCATTCAACACAGGACGCGCCGTGTAAATTTCCATCTGCTAATAATCGCCCGTGTAAGGTTTTGTCGTAACTTTCGGTTGAATGAATAAACTCCAAACTGACCGCTTTTTTCTCTTTCGTTTGTGGATTTTCTTGCTCAACTTTCGCCATTTTGTCGATGTTGCCGTGACAATCGATGCAAATTTTATTCGACACATTTTTGTTCAAATGATTGCCAATGTAACGGCGCAAAATGTGACCGCTAAATTGGTTGCGCCACGCTTCGCCTTCGTGACACGTTCCGCATTCTGCGTCGTTGTGTGAAAATTCGGCTTTGAATGCGTCCATTTGTACGGCGGCAATATACGGCGCGTTATCGTGACAACGCCGACACGATGGCAACGCAGAATCTGTGTCTTCTTGAATGCGATTTCCAGCGGCAAAATCTTTCGTTAAACCTTTGCCGTGCGCCGATTTTTCAAACTCTTTCGCAATATCTTTATGGGTAAAAGCCTTGCCGTTTGAAGGTTCTTTGACGTGGCAACTTTCGCCACAATCGACTAAACCGTCTTTTTCTTCATGAGGATAATCGGTGATTTTTCGATGACAATCTTTGCACGGAACCGAACCATGTAACGAGCCGTAATAATCGGATTTCAAAATCGAAGCCGAACGAATTTGCCCTTGCTTATCAATATATTTCAAATCGGGCAAACCGTGACACGAAAAACAACCGTCTGGATCAGGTTGGCGTTTATCAGCAAATGCGGCATTGCAGAAAATGAGCAATATCGCCAAAAAGAAAAATTTAAAACGGTTCATCAATGCACAACCACCGTAATTGTCAACACGGTCAAAAATCCTAAAATCATCGTCGCGTTAATCACTCGCGCCCATGAAATAGTTTGAACTGGCGTGACTTTGGGTTCAAAACGAGGTTTAAACGTAATCACTTGCCAATCGGGGTCAGGGAAAATTTCTGTGCCTTTTTTAACGCGCTTAGGTTCTTTATGACGTGACGCAGTTGTCCATTCAATTGCGTTCCAATCGCAAACATCGACGCATTCGTGACAATCCATGCACGAGGATTGTTCGACGACTGCGACTTTATCAATCATTTTTATCGCGCCACACATACAGTTTCTCGCGCAAACATTACAACCTGTGCAACGTTCTTTTGCGACGCGGATTCGATGCGTACTGCGAAAACGTGAGCCAAAACTGTTCACAATGCCATCAATCGCGCCAATTGGACACATGAATTGGCAATAAGCTCGACCTTTGCTTGAAAAAAATCCGAGTAATAAAAGCAACGATAAATTTACCAAACCCACAGCAGAAAAAATAAACGCTAAACCACCTGCGCCTCCTGACATGGCTTCGACTAAACGTGGCACGGTGACAAAATTGCACAACGTACACGCACTCACGCCAATGGCTGGCAAGACAATTAAATACGTTCCTAAATAGCTGTAACGAATTTGAAATTGCGGCAACCAACGGTATTCGATTTTCCAACGGTCATTTAATAAGCGGCTGACTAATTCACTAAATCCACCGACTGGACATAAATAACCGCACCAAATCCGCCCGAAAAATAATGTCGTCAATAAAATCAATCCGAATGCAATTACGCCAATCATTGCCGCTGAAACGTGCGTGGCAAAATCATCGAGCGACATATTTGGAAAATACAAATAAAACCGTCGCATACACAAACGCCCACATAAATCGCTGTTTCCCGCGAGTTTCGGCAAAATCGCAAGCGGTGTTAAAAACAAAATGCAGGAAATAAAAATCGTGGTGTAACGAAAACGTTGAACTTTCGGAACTTCGCGCCAACGTTGCAAAGCTATTTTAAAGGGATTTTTCATTGTTTAATTCTCAAACTCATGACAACTCAAACATAACGTGCCGTCTTTTGCTGGCAAACGCAGTAAAACTTCATTTTTCAGGCGTTGATAAGGCGGCAAAACATCGCCAGTTTTTCCTAAACGCTCGTGTTTATCGGCTTCCATGACTTCGTTCCAACTGTGTTTTTCATATTCCACACCTTTTTTAATATCGCCATTTACTTGATTACTGGCAGGATTTTTTTCACCTAAAACCCCTTTTGCGTGTGGCGAATGGCACGTTAAACAAAGCACTTCATCATTTTCTGATAACGGCAAATGCACGCCTTGTTCATCTTCTGTTTTTTTCAAACGCGCTTTCATATTTTTCGCTGAACTTTTCGATTGTTCTAACGCTTTCAAATTCGCATCAGTGTGTTCAACGGCGTTGAAATGCGGCGTTTTCAAATGACAACCTAAACACACTTTTTCAACTGGCAAACGCAAATGGGTATCCACTAATAAACGTAGTTTTTCGCGCTGTTCGTTGATTTCACTGTGACAAAACAAACAGTTTTCTTTTTTAATTGTGCCGTCATCGTTGAGCATCAAATGAATGTTTGGACGTTCATGCGCTTTTTTATCGTGGCAGTTCGCACAAAACGTTTCTAATTTTTTGTAACCGTCTTTGCGTAAAAAATCAGGCGCATTTTTATCAATTTTGTCGTAAGGCGTTTCGGCGATTTTTTCTAAACCGTGACAGGTTTTACAACCGATTTTTCTATCTTCTTTTAAAACAAATTCCGCTGGCGGTTGCATTTCATCGAGCAATTTCACATCAACGGCGTGATGCAAATCGGGTAAATGTTTTGATTGCTTATAGGATTGCGTTTGCCAATCGGTGGATTCGTCGGCAAAGGCAAAACTGCAAATCAGCCATAAAAAATAGAAAATTCTCATAAGCCTTTCTGCACGCGCTCGCCGTGATTGTGACAAGTCACGCAATCCGAACCGTTATCAAAATGCACGCCGCTTAAACCGTTGCCTGTATCGCGTTCACCTTCGCCGCTGATTTCTTTCATGTTGTGACACAGCACGCAAAGTTGGCTGTAATTGGTATCGTTTTCGAGTAATTTCACGCTGTACGGTTTGTTGCGAAATTTAGAATTGAGCAAAAACGCGCCTTTGCGTGAATCGTCAATAATCAAACCTTTATTTGTCGTGCCGTGCATCGTGTGGCAATCGACACAATCCACAATCGTTTTATAAGCGTAACCGTCGCGCAAACCGTTATAAATTCCATCGCCTAAACCTTCTGGAACGCCGTGTTTATCAATTTTTCGATAATCATCTTCAGCCGCAATGGATTGGTCGCGTCGTCCTGCGTGAATAATCGGATAATTTGCTTGTTGATGATTCCGATTGTGGCAACGCAAACAAAATTCGTTTTGGTCTTTATAAGCAAATCCCCCCTGCCCCCCTTCAAAAAGGGGGGTATTTTTGGGCTTATCGTTAAACATCGTTAAATCAATGTTCAATTCAAATTTGCCATTCATATTCGACGCGGCATGACACACCACGCATTGCCGACTGGTCGTGGGCAAATCTTTTGACGCATCAAAATCGTGCCGATGTTTGCCCGTTCGCATCGGATTCGCGGGCATATCTTGCGGATTGTGACAAACCAAACATTGCGGCTCGGTTTTCTTCGCACCGTTATCGCCGTGACAACCTGTGCAAGTGACGAATTTCTTTTTATCCACAATCGCTTTCGTTTTCGGCACGGATTCATGCAACCGTTGCAGCGCGTGACAACTTTGGCAATTCGCTTTCCCCCACGCGCTACCCATTCCGTGCGACGGCGTTAAAATCAAACTGCCATTTTGCGAAATTATTTTCGCGTGAATCGGCAGCGCAAAAATCAACAAAATCAACAAAATTAGACTTTTAACGTGTCGCATGGCAATCACTGCAATAATTTTCATTGTGGCAACGTCCGCAACGTGCCGAATCAAAACGCGCTTCCAAACCGTGCAACGTTCGATAGCCTAAAGGATGATAACCCGCGCCAGACGTGTCACGGCGCAAATGGCAATCGGTGCAAAAATTCACGTCTAAGTGGCACGTTTCACAGTATTTTTCATTGCCTCGCGCGGCTTCGTTGTGATGATTTTTGTAATCAAATTTATGGTCGGGCGGTTGAATGCGCTCTTTATCCGTGTGGCAAATATCGCAACGCCAAGGCGCACGCTGTTCATCAACATGGCAACTGTGGCAAATCGGTTTTAACGCTTCATTCGCAATCACAGTTAAATTTTTCAATTTTTTAATATCCACGACATCCGATTTTGCGTAAGAATGACACAGCAAACAACTGTCACCTTCTTGTTTCATCACGTCTAAATGCGCGTTGTGCGGATAATAAACGTCCGATTTTTGATTGCGTTTTTCCCACCACGAATTATCGGTTTTCGCATCAATTGCAAAAACAGAATGGCTCAAAATCAGCAATAAAAAAATAGTAAAAATTCGGCAAATCATGGTTTTTTCGCCTGAAAATAATCGAAATAATAAGTGAGTTGCATCGAGCCTAGATATTCATTAGTGAGTTGTGAATTGTTGATGTAACTGGCTTTCACCGCGACAATCCAATTATTTTTAATCATCGTTTGCCATTCGGTTTCAATGCCTGTGGCAAAATTTTTGCCGTATAAACTTTTTTCTTCATCTCGAAACGCTAAATTGACGCTGTAACGGTTTTTGCTATCCAGCGCGTGCGTGTGCGAAACGTAAAAACTGGTCGCATATTCGCCGCTGTTGAGTTCTAAATAATCCACCGTGCCTTGCCAAGTGACATTCGGTTTGAGTTGATAACTCACGCTCGCATTCGCGCCTTTTCCGTCGTAACCCGTTGGACGATTTGCCACTTGAACGCCCGCCGAATAACGTAAATCACTCGAAAAACGATGCTCGACAGAGCCGCGCCAAATTTGCTGTTCACCCAGCGCGTAAGCCGAATAAAAACGATCTCGAAACGTGACATAAGGTTGAACGGGGCGATACGCCTCGTAATAATTCCGCAACCGCACATTTTTAAAAACGTCCCACCACGCATCAACAAACACATTTTCGAGCCGACTTTTTTCACTTGCATACGAACCTTTGAGGTAAATTTCAAACGGCTTTTTTTCACCCAATAAATTGCCTGTCAAATGCGTGGCGGCGTTGTAGCGATACGTCGTCAGCGTGCGTTTTCTGAGCGTTTGCGTTGGCATTCCCAACACGTCGAAATTCGCATTTGTGGCGGTTTGATTTTCAACCGTGGTCGCTTCAATCGGTTGCGGCGTTTCAATCACGTCGAAATTCTCATTAACCAAACTTTCGTTAAACGCGGGCGTAAGCAAACTATTTTCTGGATTGATGGCAGGATTGACGACTTCTTCGGCAATGGTTTCGGGCGTTTTCGTCACGGGCAAAGTGGGTTGAATTACGTCTTGTAAAAATGTTTCGTTACGTTGAACGGCTTGCATGCCAACGCGAAAATCCGTTTTTTCAACTTTGAACCACGACGTTGAGAAATTCGGCGAAAGATTCAGCGCACTTTCAATGCCACCAACTAAATTGCCGCGCAACGATTGAACGTGATCAATTTGCAACGGTCTTCCGCCATAAATTTCAACACTTAACGGATTTGAAAATTGATATTTCGCCGTCGCGCCATCAACTAAATACAAGCCTAAATTATCACTTTTTTCAAACCGTCCGCCGCGTAAAGTCACGGGTAAAAACTCAAAACTCTTTTCGACGTACGCTTGATAAAGCTGTTGTTTGTCACGATAAATATCCGTGCTTAATCGACTGACCGCGCTGAAATTGGCGTTTAATTTTTGATTCGGATTGTTATAAACCAACGTTCCCCACGCTTCGCCCGTGTAATAGCCGTCTTCCATGTTGTAGCGATTATCGGTTTGCAATTTTGTTCGCACCGAGCCGCGCCAACTGTCGTTTTGGTCAGTTGCGAAAGCGTTAGTTGTCGAAACAACGAACAAAAATAGACAAAATCGCTTAGTCATTTTTTGTACGAATCTCAAACGGTTCAAGTCCTTGTTCGCGTTTTTCACGGTGTTTTTTTAACGCTAATCCCGTAAAAGTTGCCACTGCAATAATGCAACTTCCGCAACCTGCACACGTTCCAATTTTTGGCACGGTGCAAGCGGTGGCAAGCAAGCCTTGACTTAATGCAACGCCAGAACCCGTCAACCAAGGCAAAGTTTGAGCAACTAAATCAGACGTTTTCATTTTTTTAAATCCACCAAAACAGCTCGTTCAGGTAATTGCGACAACGACAAAATAACGTAATTTGATTTCACCGCGATAATTTCAGCAGGAATTTTTGTTTTCGGTTGTTCAATTGTGTTGCCACTTACCAACTTCACCGCATACAAACCAATCTCATTGGGTGCAGTTGCATTCCCGTTGTAAGGCAATTTCAAAAAGAGTTTTTCATTATTCATCGAACAAATCGTGTCGGGATTTAAACAGCGCGA
Source organism: uncultured Pseudomonadota bacterium (assembly GCA_903889445.1). GTDB lineage: Bacteria > Pseudomonadota > Gammaproteobacteria > Methylococcales > Methylomonadaceae > UBA10906. Next base: position 22,472 of record CAISXF010000044.1, on the reverse strand, counting down.
GCCAAAATAAAACACTGAACTCGACACTTCACCTTGTGGCAACGTACCGACTTTTTTATTGCCTGTAAACGCAAACGCCGTCCAATCCGACGCGATAATTTCAAAACGATAATTCGACAAACTCGCTTTGTTTGAATTGGTGTAATTCGCGGCGAGCCAAATGTTTTTGACGTTATCGCCCGTCATTGGATTTTTAAACACAAAGGCTTTTCGTGTTAATTGCGCGGTCAGCGTTGTTTTCACATCCGCATCCAAATCCTTCAAAATTTCGTCACGCGCCACCACTTGAAACTCGCCTGAAATGGCGTTTATTTTGTTACTTTGTAATTGTGACGTGAACGGATTTAATTTTGTTTCGTATAAAACATCGTCAATTTTTTCAACAATTTTGCCGTCGTCCGACAACTTGAAATACGGCATCGCTAATTTCACCACGCCTTCTTTGATGAGTTTGGGATATGCGTTTTTGTTGTCTAATTCAGCGACAACGCGGACATTGTCTTTGCCTAAAATTCCAACGACTGCGGAATTGATGGAGCCATTACGTTTGCGGTCGTGACAATCTGTGCAAGGCATCGTATCCGCGACGGGGCGCGTGTTGTGACTAATTAAATACTCGTTCGTTTCTGTCCAAATCATTTGCGCGTTGGGCTTTTGAAAACCTTTTGCTTTGAGCAAATCATCAAATCGCGTTTTTAAATTTTTCACGTCTTGATAACTTTTCGGTTCGCTATCCACACCGTTGGTAATTTCCAAACGTTCGGCGCGAGTTAAAACACGCTGATTTGCGCTGTCAATCCAATAATAACGGCTCGCGGGGTTGTACGGCATGATGCGCGATTTACCATCTTCGGACGGACGATAACGGAAACGTGGTTTGAGTGATTTATCTTGAAAACTTAATTTTGTAATGTGGCACGTTTGGCACGCGACGGCGTTGAAATGTACTTGTACCGTGCGATTGAGCGTATTTTCTGCATAACCTGCCATGTCGCCACGATTGCGCCACAATTCACGATGCGCGTCTAAAATTGTTGATAAACCCGAATGTGGCAATGCAGGTTTTTCAGTGCTTCCGTACGTTTTGCCACCGTGACAATGTTCACACGAAAGCGGTTTCGGCTGATTATTCAAATCACGGCGCACATCTTCATCTGAAAACCCCGTTAAAAATTGATGGTCTGCACTCAAATCCAAGGCTTTGTTGTAATAATTTTTAGCGTGACAAGCGTTGCAATTATCAATGACTCGCGCAGTGCCTTTTTCTGTCCATGATTTACCTTTGTGAACATCGTCTTTGGCATCGACCACATTCGATTCGACTTTTGCCGCTTCACCAAAACCATAAAAACCGCGTCGTTCTTCGCTAGTCGAGTGACACAACATACAATTTTCACTGGCGGGAAAACGCAACATTGGAATTTGTGCATCACCGTTTGCATTAAATACCGTTTCGTTCCATTTTAAAATGGGTTCAGCGTTGGCGGGTGTTTCAAGCGTTAAAAGATTTTGACCATCAGCGTTATCAGGCGACATATTTAAAAACGCTAAAATCGCCGAATTCGCGTAACGAAACCAACCATTTTTAATAATTTGCGAATTGCGTTGTGTTTTCCATTCCGAAACAGGACGTTTAAATTTCGATAAATCAACATGACACGCCATGCAATCAGGTTCAATTACACCGCTTTTCTTCCAATCCCATTGTTCGAGTTTTTTATTATTCCATTCGAAATAATCACCGTCTAAAAATGAAATCGCATTTTCAGGTTGTTTGTCGTAACGTTTTCCAGAACGGTCTTTTTCAGCAAAACCACCACCTGTGTGACATTCTTCACAATTTTTAATCAAACCCACTGCGCCGTAATCTAAAAAATCGGCTTCTTTCACGGTTGTTTTTTTACTGAGCCACGACGGATTATTGCCGTTTTGACAACTGTAACCGCCGAAATAAGCAGGCGAAGTTAGTGCCGATAAACCACGTTTCAAACCGAATTTATCGTCGCTTTCGTCGCGTCCCATTTCAAAATGATAAGCATGAGAAATTTTATCGATGTCGTGACAACCCGCGCCACCGCCACAACTGGTGTGCGTACTATATGGTTTCTGAGAATCTAAAACGTGTGTTCCGTTTTCGTCTAACAACGGAATCGCGGGATGAATTGTGGGTAAATCAACGGTATTTCCAATAATTGGATTTGCTGTAACTGGTGATACAACAGGTGGTTTTTTAATAGGTGGCGTAATGACAGGCATTGGCATCATCGGCATTTCAGGTACAAATTCAGGCGGTGTAAAAAATTCAGTCAAATCTTCTCCGTCAGCTGCCCAAGAATTAGAAATGGGCAACATGAAAAACAAAATTATGAAAAAAATTTGCTGAATAGCGAAGCGCATTAAAACCTGTTTTTTTAAAATAAAAAGTGAATTAAAGCGATAACAGCAGGTTTTAAACCAACAAAATAAAATACCAACTAAATCAATAAGAAATAGTCGTTTTTAACGATAAAAAAGGCATTTTTTTATGTTTAGTGCGGCATATCACTTGAATTTTAAAAAAGTGCGTGATATAGCGCAATAATTCGAATTTTTATCAATTTTAACCTTCTAACAAATTGAATTTAAATGTAAATTTTAAATGGCGTAGTTATTGCGAATTAAACGAGGTTGCTAGTTTTTAGCCACGTTTTTACACAAAACTATTTTTAAATTTTAGGAGGGTTTATGCCCAATAAACAAAGACCGCCACATCGGCAAAAGCGCAGACTCGGTTTGATTGCGCTTGCGCCCATTGTGACGGCGATGGCAATTATTCCGCCATTGGCTCAAGCGGCTGTTGCGCCTGTTACGGCAACGGCAAAATATGACACGATAAGCGGCAAAGTGATTGTGACGGGTAAAACCGCCGTCACAGTTGGCGTGGGCGCAAAAGTGTCCGTGTACGACGCAGCCAATCACATCGTGTTGTATACCGTGAATACCAACACGACCAACACATTCAGTATGAAATTACTCAGCGCAACATCTATTCCGTGTTTGGTGCGTGTTGAAGTGACCAGTCCAAAAGATAATTCGCAAACACAATTATTAGTTCCCGTCGTCGGAGCAGATACATCGTGCGCTACAACTGCAGCGGTACCCGCGTGTGCGATTACCAAACCCACCACCGATACGGAAATTTTCGCTGGAAATTCGCTTTCTTTTGAAGGTGCAAAAGTAAAAGGCGATTATTTGTGGTCGATGAGCGACGGTTCCGACGATGTGGCACAACAGACGTTTAATCATCCTTTTCCTTCTGTCGGTAAATATCGAGTGATATTGAAAGTCACCAACAATGGCGTGCAATGTTTGGATGATGTGATGGTGTCAGTCATTCCACCAAAAGGCACCAATCCAAATGGCAAAGTACCTGAACACGCGCCGCCAACCCTCGGTCAAGCTCTTCCAATAGTGAAAGGAACGACGGTCACCAATGACGAGGGCGCGTATGTCGTGTTGCCATTTGAAGAAATGGGCATGCAAGGCGGCAGTCAGGTGAATTTGCCATACAACGTGATGATTCCGTACAACTCATTAAACGCGCAGGTTTTACAGAAAAAAGCACATAAACCGCCGCTGATTGAAGATACCGATGTCAGTGTCGTTTATTCGGCAGCGTCAAACGTGAAAGATCCCGCTGGTAAAGATTCGATTAACTCCACCAGTCAAAATTTATTCGACAAAAACCAAGTCGGCACCAATTACGATACCATCGCGAGTAAATTGGACGTAGCCACGGGCAAACCATTGAAAAACGTTTTTATCGACGGGCAAGATTACCGCCAAGCGAAGATTCGTAAAACCGAACAATGGGACAGAATTCATCAACCTTATGCTAAAGAAACGGGCGTTGATGAAGTAGGCGCAGCATTCGCTGATGGTCAAAACCGTTTTACGCCATTCTTTGCGCCCGCTTTACCCGATCAAGGTGTGCGCGGTTATGTAGATAATTCGCAAAACATGCGCCAAATGCCAGGGATTAAAAATCCGTATGTGAAAAACGATCCACAAAAATTTAATTACAACCCGCAACAACAAGCGTTTGTGGCGCAATTTATTCCCGTCAGCGATATTGACGATCAAGGGCGCACCAATCCTTATCCGTTAATGCGTGTCGAAGCGAAAATTGGCGATAAAGTCATCGCTAAAACCGACACCGTTTATACCACCGCGTCTGAAACCCGTTGCCGTGAATGTCATGCTCAAGGCAAAATTGCGGGCGATGAAGATGTTTGGCGGATGCCAGTTTCAGTGGATGAATTAACGGTGAATGGTAAACCAGGAGCGGCAACGGGCGCAGGCAGTTTTGATCCAGGTGCGGATGCAACCAAACCTTGGCCGCCCGCGATTCATAACAAATTCGACGATAAAATTGCCGATAATCCTGATTTTACCAACTTGGCAAAAGGCGTGAACGACCCCAAAAGTGTGATTTATATTCCTCGCGATCAAAACAATTTGCGAACCGATAGGGTAAAAGAATCGCGTTGGGTAAAAGTCGATGCAGCTGGCAAACCTACCAGCGAAACCAGTTCCACAAAACCTGCAAATGCAGACGGTTGGAAATTACAAGTACGTTTGAATTTCCGTGAGCCAGAAGAAGAAGGCGGTAATTCGTGGGTTGAACAAGAAAAAGCGGCGGTATTTAACACGTTAATCATGCACGATTACATGGTGTATTACGGACCAACTCCTGCAACGGGTAAAACATGGCCAGCGAGTTATTCAACGCAAGTGGCTGATTCGTATGCTGATGACAAAGGTAAATCTCGCGCTCAACCGATGTATTTCTGTTCGGGACATCATCAAAGTGCGCTCAAAGCGGACGTAGGCATTGTGGCGCGTTCATTCCAAACCAATCGTTCTGATTATTCTAAAGCCTTCCACGCTTTCCACGGCAAAATGCAAGTTTATAAAGCAGACGTGAGCGCGGCGGTCAGTGCAGACGGTTTGGCGCATAAAAAAGGCGATTTAATTCGTGACGAACGCGGACATCCTAAAATGTTGGGCGGACGCGGGTGGGATTCTCAACACAACGATGATAACGGCGTGCCATTGACAGCGGATAAAACGACGGGCGAATTAACCGTTAAAACGGTACCGACTTATGAAGCGGCTAAAAACAATTGGCGACCTGATTTATTCCCAGCGGATAAAAATGGCGAACCGTTGGTTAAATCCGATGCAAAAGTAGCAGACGAAGACAGTTGTAACAAATGTCACACGGGTTCGACTGAAAAAAGTTACCGTGATATTCATCACACCGCAGGTTTGAAATGCGACAGTTGTCACGGTGATATGTTGGCGGTAGGTAACGTGTATGCCAATAAAGATTACAACGCCAATTTAACGGGCGGTGGCGCATTTACGGGTGATTCGATTAACTTCCGTAGACCGTGGTTAGACGAACCGAATTGTGGTTCGTGTCACATGGGCGATGGCAATCTTGGCAAAGATGGTAAAGGCGAAGCGTTCAGCGCAGGCGTTATGCGTCAAGCGTGGAAAACGGGCGATAAAACGGGCTTCAGTAGTGACCCAATCAACGCGCGTTTTGCGGTAATGCCGAACAAAGAATCGCGTCCTGAGCAAGTCACCGCTCCTGACAAAACGCAAACGCCCACTATTACGGAAGATAAAACGAAACCAATTGACCCTGTTACGGGGAAATATCCAACGATAACGACTTATCCTTCGGCATCGAAATACGTTGGCGCACCAGTTTCACAAACGTTATATCGTAAAAGTGCCGATGTTCATGGAACGGGGCCGAACGGCGAGTTGACCTGTTCAACGTGTCACGGTGGTTCGCATTCGATTTGGCCAAACCAAGATCCGAATGCCAATGACAATCAAACGTCCAAACAGTTGCAAGGTTATGACGGCAACATTGCAGAATGTTCGGTTTGTCACATCAAAGACGATTTCAAAACTGGCTTAGTGGCAACTGATGGTGGCACAAGTGGTTTAGGCGTTGGTCAAGGTGTGCGCGACGGAACGCCTGTGGATTCAAGTTCACCAAAAGCGTTCCTCGCAGGGCCACACGGAATGCACCCTGTCGGTGATAAATCATGGTATTACGATGCGGCGGGAGCGGCAAAAAATACCGCGCAAACGCAAAACGGTAAATTCAATGGTGGTTGGCATAATGACTTTGCCCAAAAACCTGGTCCCGATGGCGAAGACCAATGCGCGGCTTGTCACGGTAAAGACCATTTAGGAACTCGTTTATCGAAAACCTTAGTGGCGCGTGATTTAACCGATTCAACGGGCAAAACGATTAAAGTCGTGAAAGGTCAAGTTATTGGTTGCGATTTATGCCATAAAATCGAAAAAAGTTTCATGAATTCACCTACTGGTGTTGCACAAGAACACGCGCCACCACAACCTGAAACCTTTACGATTAAAGTGGCTCCTGCCGCAGGTGGAATGAGTATGGGAGGAATGGGACATTAAACAGTTGTCGTAAATTGTGTCAGAAAGGGGACGTTGTAAAGCATTCCCTTTTTTTACCGAAAAACGAAAAGGTGGGCGCGAATTTATTCGCGCTTTTCTGTTTCAACCACTGCGCGAATTTATTCGCGCCCACAAAATGCAACACTCAAATTATGAATAAAACGTTAATTTTCGCGGGATGGCTAGCTGTATTCAGCGTTCACGCACAAACCACCAATCAAAAACCGATTGCAAACGCTGGCGCAGATCAAAATGTTAGCCTTTCAACTCGTGTGACACTTTCAGCTTCACAAAGTTTTGACCGTGACGGCACAATCAAAACTTATCAATGGCTACAAACCAAAGGCGGAAAAGTCGTTTTACAAAATCCAAAATCTATCGCACCATTTTTTATCAGTTCAAAAAAAGCGGAAGCGTTAGTGTTTAAATTAACCGTGACCGACAATCAAAACGCCACCGCCTTTGATTTGGTGAATATCAATGTTCAAAACGGGTGTGAATTACCGAGCGTGATGGAAAACAAAATTTGTGTGGATAAATCGACGCAAGCCAAATTGAATGACACGGGAATTACGTTTTGCACCGATGGCGCGTTCAATGTGGACAGTTGCCAAATCGCCAGTTATCCGCGTCAAGATGCTGAATTCGGGCGCGATTTTTTCAACAATGACGACCAAGACGGTCACGCGGGATTTAGTTTTAGCAAAATTAGCGCGACGGGCGAAAAATTGTCGCTCAACGCACCCGTTTGGGCGTGCGTGAAAGACAACGTAACCGGTTTATTGTGGGAAGTGAAAACCGCTGAAAATGCGAATTCAAATTATCGTTACGCTGAAACGGAACCGTTTATACAATCCATCAACACGAAAAAATTGTGTGGTGCATCCAATTGGAAAATTCCGCAAATTCAAGAGCTGCAAGGCATTGTCGATTACAGCGTGCCATTGCCAAATCCCAACATTGACGTAGATTTTTTTCCGAATTCAACCAACCAACTTTATTGGTCAGCCACGCCTTATGCGAAAAATGTTACCGATATTTGGGCGATTTATTTCAACGATGGGCGCGTGTTTGAACAAGATAAAAATACCAACGCCGCGATTCGTTTAGTGAGTTCCGCGCAAAAAGTGACGGCAAAAAATTATGTGATTTCAGATGACAAACAAGAAGTGTTGGACACGCAAACGGGGTTGATTTGGCGACGCTGCGTCGAAGGCATGACGTGGAATGGTGCAACGTGCGTGGGCGAACCGTTTGGCGGAATGTTGCAAGAAAGTTTGGAGCGTGCCGCCAGTCAATCACGCCTATCGGGTAAAGCGTGGCGGTTGCCCAACATCAAAGAATTAGCAAGTTTAGTCGATACGACGCAACCAAACTTAGCGATTGATTCGACTATTTTCCCCGCGACACCGAACGATCAAGTTTGGTCTTCATCGTCTTACGCCGTGGATGCGTTTTTCGGTTGGGTGGTACATTTTTATTACGGTTCCAGCTATTACACTTATTTGGAAGATACGGGTGTGGTTCGTTTAGTCAGAGATTGACCCGCATTTTTAGCATAAACTTCGTTAAATTATTGATGTTTATCGCCTAACACATTGAAATAATGATTTTTATTGTTTATTCGCTTTCATATTGCTAAAGTTAAACGCTATTACTGGGTTTATTACCCGCTTTAATTTACGGTAAATATGTTTAAATCGGATTATGAAAAAAAGTAACGTACATTATTTGAGTACAGCTTTAGTGGCGACCTCTTTTTTAGCCAGTTCGCCTAGTTATGCGTTGGGAATTGGTCAAATAAAATTACAGTCAGCTCTCAATCAAAGTTTAAAAGCTGAAATTGCTTTGACTTTATCGGAGGGCGAAAAAGTTAATGATTTTAAAATTGGCTTTGCTTCTAATGCCAAATTTGATGAAGCAGGCATCCCCTGGTCTGTATTTTTATCTAAAATTAAATTTGAAACGGTTACTAAAAATGGCAAAACGTTTATTACACTCAGTTCGACTGAAGCCTTTAAAGAGCCTTTTTTAGATTTTTTACTCGAAATTAAAGGCGCGAAAGGTAGTTTGTACCGTGAATTTACGGTACTGGTTGATCCTCCAGAAATAGCTCAAGCGGTTAAAACGTTGCGCCCATCTGTTGCTATGACGGGTGAAAGTTCTTATGGTCCCGTGCGTGAAAGTGAAACACTTTGGAGTATTGCCAAGCAATTCAACGAACGGAATCAAGTGTCTGTCAGTCAAATGGTCTCCGCCATTTACACTGCTAATCCCGATGCGTTTAATAAAATAGATGATAAAACAGCCATATTGATTCCCGGAAAAATACTCCAGATTCCTAATTTGGCGGCATCAGCGGAATTGCTTGCGCCCATAAAAACAAAGCCAGTGGCGCATCGGTCGGCAATTAAACCTGCGCTGATTCCAGAAAAATCAATGAGTAATGAAATATCTGCGCCCATTGTGACAGCTGAATCCAAGATTACGCAGCAAAAAATCGTGGAATTTGAACAAAAATTGTCCACCATGCAAAAAGCGATTGCAGAAGTGGCATTCGAACAAAAATTATCCGCTATGCAAAAAATCATTGCGGAAAAAAATGCACAAATCGCCGCATTAAAATCATCGATAAATGGGGTGAATCCTGTCGAGAAGTCGCCGATAATTCCGCCCGTACCGTTAACCACGCCACAGATTTCCTCCCCCAAAATTTCGCCAACAATCGAAATCGCATCGCAACCCGCGCCAATCTTATCACCAGCGACTTTACCTGCCGAAAAAATTTCTGCGCCAGTTGGCGTAACTCCATCTGCACCCGCGCCAGGAAATTATTTGGGCATGCCAGCTGAATTGTATTATTACATTGCGGGTGGGGCAGGTTTATCATTGTTTGGGGTAATAGGCTGGTTACGGTTGCGTAAACAAGACAAGCCTAAAACGGTTGTGACTTCAGAAAACTCTTTTATACCGGAATCAAACTGGAAAGAAAATCAGGGTGGCGAAATGGTAATGAATAGCCAAAAAACATTTGATAATTCATTTACCACAAAATTCAACAACGATGATTTTGGGGTGGCCAACGCGGCTGACTTTGACGAACTCTCCGAAATCGAATTTAAGAACATGGTAGATGTTAATTCGGATGCCCGAAACACGAATGGTGTATTGTCTAAAGCGGATGTTTATTTATCTTATGGTAATTACGGACAAGCAGAAAAATTACTGTATGACGAATTTATTAAATATCCAGAAACACACGATTACGCGCTGCGCTTATTAAAAATTTACGTTTCACAAGACAGCAAAAGCAAATTCAAAGATTTTGTGTTGAGATTAGTTAAATTAGGTAAAAACGAGTTACCTGAATTTTGGACACTTGTTTCTGACCTTGCGTCGGATTTTTATCCAGAAGCCTTATTTTTTCCACCTGCCATGATACTGATGCCCGATTCACTGACTTCTATTCCCTTTGATGGCACGTTTGCTAGCAAAAACGCCACTGAAAAATTTGAGAACGATTTTGATTTTAGTTCGATGAATTTTGATGATTCGGATGATTCAGATGATGAAAAAATAACTTCTAATGAATTATCCGAAAATGAAAGGTTAAAAAAAGCAACCGATAATGTGCTTCCTTCTTTAGATTTTGATATGTTTGAAATAAACGAATCGTTGGACGCTGAAATACGGGAACTTGAAAAATTTATTCTTGAAAAGCCCACCGAAGAAGAATCGTTAGATTTTGGCGTGTTTGAAATGAGCGAATCATTAGAAGCGGAAACGCTCACATTTAGAGCGGATGACATTGAACTAAAAATGGAACCGGTTTCGTTCCAAAAATTAACGGATAAAAATGATTTAAACGTTAATTCACGATAATTTCGCGTAAGACAGCGGTGGCGTAGCTTCCAGCGGGCAAATTGAATTTTAATTTGAGAATATCGTCGTCGAATTCCCACGTTAAATTTGAAATGTTGACACGCAAGGCGCGACGGTCGTTTTCTAGTCCGAATGCAATCAATCCTTTTGTTAATTCAGCGTATTTTTCAATAACGTTTTGCTCTAATTCCAACGCCGACGTGCTTAATCGCGATTCGCCTTTACCAAATAATATGCCAGTTGGATGCAAAGCGTTTTGGGCTAATCGAGAGCGAATATCGCCATCCATTTTATCGCACGGAAAACAACTGTGCGAACCGTCAATCATAAAAATATCACCATTCAAACCAGTTGCCCAATTTTCGTGTTCAATTCGTGCGGCTAAAATGTGATTAAACAAAAACGACCGCGCCGACGATAAATATAAACTGCGTTGGTCGCGTCCGATTTTTGCGCCTTCAAACATCGCGAAGGCTTTCACGACATTTTGACCGCCATTTCCAAAACGTTGCGTGCCGTAATAATTTGGCACGCCGTGATTTTTTATCGCGGTTAATTGTTCAATTGTTTTCGTTTTATCGCCTTGCCATTGCCGAATCGTCAACTCAAAACGGTTATTTGCCAACGCGCCACGTTTCAATTTTCGAGCGTGGCGCGTAATCGACAGAATTTTAAAACCGTCCGTTTCAAAATTCTGCCAATCCGGTTCGTCACCTTTCGGCAACCACACGCTAAACCATTGCGTCGTAATTGCGTGGCGGTCTTTCATGCCAGCAAAACCAATATCACGCTGCCGCACATTTGCAAATCGTGCCAATTGTCGCGCCACATATTCGGTATTTTCGCCCGTTTTTTGAATCTGCAAAAAAATGTGTTCGCCGCTGCCAGACGGTTCAAATGCCAGCGTTTCTTCGACAATAAAATCTTCGGGCAACGTGCGAATTTCACCTTTTCCAGAAGGTGAACCGTAAGCGTAAGCCCAATTTGGAATCATTAAATTTTCAGGCATTACAAACCACTCTTCAAACTGGCTTCAATAAAAATATCCAAATCGCCATCCAAAACGCCTTGCGTATTGCCCACTTCCACGCCGGTTCGTAAATCTTTAATCCGCGATTGGTCTAAAACATACGAACGAATTTGACTGCCCCAACCAATATCCGATTTGCTGTCTTCGATGAGTTGTTGCCCTTCGTTCCGTTTCCGCATTTCCAGTTCGTACAATTTCGCTTTCAACTGTTTCATCGCGGTATCGCGGTTTTTATGTTGCGAGCGATCGCTTTGACATTGCACCACAATCCCAGAAGGCGCGTGGGTTAAACGCACCGCTGATTCAGTTTTGTTAATGTGCTGACCGCCCGCGCCACTCGCACGATAAACGTCGGTGCGAATGTCCGACGGGTTAATGTCGATTTCAATATCGTCATCAATTTCAGGCGACACAAACACCGACGCAAACGAGGTGTGACGGCGACTGCCCGAATCAAACGGTGATTTTCTTACCAAACGATGCACGCCCGTTTCTGTTCGTAACCAGCCAAACGCATATTCGCCTTCAAAACGAATCGTCGCACTTTTAATACCCGCCACGTCGCCTTGTGATTCTTCAATTAGTTCAGTTTTGAAGCCTTTTCGTTCGCCCCAACGCAAAAACATCCGTTCCAAAATCGAAGCCCAATCTTGCGCTTCCGTGCCACCCGAACCAGATTGAATATCCAAAAAGGCATTATTTGCATCCATTTTGCCTGAAAACATGCGGCGAAATTCTAAATCGGCGACGTGTTTGTCAAAACCTTCCACATCGTTGGCAACCATATCGACCGTGTCCGAATCGCCTTCTTCCACTGCCATTTCGAGCAATTCTTCTGCGTCGTCCAGCCCGCGTGTGAGTTCAATGAGTCCGTTCACCACGAGTTCTAATTGTCCGCGTTCTTTGCCTAATTCTTGGGCGAGTTGGGGTTTTTCCCAGATTTTTGGGTCTTCCAATTCGCGTAAAACTTCGGTTAAACGTTCATATTTAGTTTCGAAGTCAAAGATACCTCCGCAGCGCATCAACGCGGCTTTTTAGGTCAGAGAGTTTGTTTTTTATCGGGTTAATTTCTTGCATGATTTTTTTGTTTAAAAGTTAAAAGGTTAAACCTGCCACGCTGCCAATTGTGCATCGTCATCGAAAGGTTGAACGGTTAAATCGCGTTTTTCGCCGGTTTTTTCAGTGAGCGTCACGGTGACAGTTTCGGCAGTTCGACCTTGTCCGTAACGCGCCACAATTCGCGCCACCAATTCTAAATCTTCGCTGGTCGGCGTACCGTCAATCAACGTCAGCGGCCCTTTGTGGCTGCTCGAATCGACGCTGATAAATTCCTTTTTATAGCCTTGTAAAAAGCGTCCTTCGCCTTCTTCGCGCGACACAATGATTTTGAAATGCGGCGCGGGGCGGATATGTCGCCCGACTTTGAGCAACATAATATCGTCGAGTTCATATTCTTTGTGTCCGTGCGCTTGCCACAAATCCACCAATTTCGCGGAATAGAATTTGTCGGTTAAAAAACAACAACCGCCAGCAGGTTGCGCGAAATCTTCAAAACCAAATTTGTCCGCCATTTCAAATTGCGGTTTGCGTGAACGTCCCGTCACGTCGCCGAGCAATTCCCGATTTATCCAGCCTTCGCGTTCGGGCAACGTGGCGGGGAGATTTTTCGCACACATTGGACGTACCAATAAATCATCCGCGCCCGATTGTTTGGCAATAATCGGCATTTTATATTTCGTTTGCGACATCGGACGTTGACCAATCACTTCGCCAGTAATAATGAAATCAAAATCGTTTTCGACCATCCATATTTTGGCTTTGTTAATCATGAAAATTTTGCAATCCAAACACGGATTCATATTCGTGCCGTAACCGTGTTTTGGATTGATTAACACGTCTTTGTATTCGTCAATCACGTCGATAATGTGCAGCTTGATTCCCAATTGTTCCGCCGCCCACAACGCATTATTGCGTTTCGGTTTCGCTTTGCCATTATCCCGAATCGCGTGCGTGTGTCCTTCCACACAAAAACCGGTAAAAAAGTTAATGCCTTCGACGTAAATGCCCTGTTCTTGTATCAATTTCACCGCTAATAGCGAATCCAAACCGCCTGAAATCAGCGCGACCGCTTTGCGTTGTTTTGTCATTTTTAAGTTTCTCAATTTTTTAATCAATTACCTGAATAAATGTTTCGCCTTCTTTAATCATGCCCAATTCCTCGCGGGCGCGTTCTTCAACCGCTTCTTGCCCTTTGCGTAAATCCAACACTTCGGCGTAAAGCATTTCGTTACGGTGTTTTTTTTCGTCTACTTGGATTTTTAATTCGTTTAAACGTGTTTGATAAGTGTTAATTTCAGTAATGCTGCCATCGCCAAACCATAAGCGATACTGCAATTGCCCAATCAGGACGAGGAGAATAATGACGATAATTTTCATAAGAATTCGGAGTACAAACCTATCAAACTACAAACCAAAGGTTTGTACTCCTTATTTACCTTTTACAACATTCTGAACGCGCTACGACCCGCGTATTTCGCCAAGTCACCCAGTTCTTCTTCAATACGCATGAGGCGATTGTATTTCGCCACGCGATCCGAACGACTTAACGAACCCGTTTTGATTTGACCCGTTCCCGTCGCCACCGCTAAATCCGCAATCGTGGTGTCTTCGGTTTCGCCCGAACGGTGCGACATCACCGCCGTATAACCGGCTTTGTGCGCCATCGTGACCGCTGCCAAGGTTTCAGTTAAGGTGCCGATTTGGTTCACTTTAATCAAAATCGAATTGGCTATATTTTTGTCGATGCCTTGTTGCAGGATTTTTGGATTCGTCACAAATAAATCGTCACCGACCAATTGAATGCGTCCGCCCAATTTTTCAGTCATCAATTTCCAACCGTCCCAATCGTTTTCGTCGAAACCGTCTTCGATGCTGATAATTGGATAACGATTGACCCAATCCACAAAGAAATCCGCCATTTGCGCGGAATTGTAAGTTTTGCCTTCGGACGCTAAATCGTAAATGCCGTCGTGATAGTATTCGGAAGCCGCAGCGTCCAAACCTAAATAAATATCTCTGCCCGCTTCATAACCTGCGAGTTTGATGGCTTCTAAAATAACTTCAATCGCTTCTTCGTTTGATGACAAATTCGGTGCAAAACCGCCTTCATCGCCAACCGTTGTCGCTAATCCTTTGCTTTTTAAAACTTTCGCCAAATTGTGAAACACTTCTGCGCCGTAACGAATCGCTTCACGGAAATTCGGTGCGCCAACGGGCAAAATCATGAATTCTTGTAAATCCACGCTATTATCCGCGTGCGAACCACCGTTGATAATGTTCATCATCGGCACGGGCAAAATGAATTCACCCGACGTGTTTAATGAACGATAAAGCGGTTGATTTTTGGCATTTGCTGCCGCCCGCGCTGCCGCTAAAGATACCGCTAACATTGCATTCGCGCCTAAACGACTTTTACTTTCTGTGCCGTCAAGCGCAATCATTTTTTCGTCGATTGCAGCTTGTTCATTCACGTCCATGCCGACAATCGCGTCATGAATTTCAGTTCGCACATTTTGAACGGCATTTAAAACGCCTTTGCCCAAATAACGGGCTTTGTCGCCGTCGCGCAATTCAATCGCTTCACGTTCGCCCGTCGATGCGCCAGATGGAACCATTGCGCTTCCGATTACACCCGAAGCCAAAATTACATCCGCTTCAATCGTGGGATTGCCGCGTGAATCTAAAATTTCTCTTGCTCTAATTTCAACAATCTTTGTCATAAAAAGTTACTCCTAAAATAAAAATACGATTAAAAAATTAACGTCTCAAACTTAAAAACTAACATCTTCGTAAATATCTGCAAGGGTTAAAACTGCCTGATAATTTTCACATTCTATTGTTACCGTTTCACCACCTTCTAATTCTGCGCCAAACCATTCGCCTGTTTCACTGCGAATAAAATAATCTACTTTTTGTTTGAGTGAATCAACGAGCAAATAATAACGCAAACTTGGAATTTTTTGATACGTTTGCCACTTTTCACGCCGGTCGAGTTTTGCCGTACTTTTTGACAACACTTCGGCAATAAAACACGGTTTTTCACAGTGAAATTGGGCATTATCATCTTCGGCACAACTCAAAATTACGTCGGGATAATAATAAAAACTTCCGTTTTCAGCGCGTAATTTCATGTCGCTGGCAAAAACGTTGCAATTTCCACCTTTGCCACGAGATGCGCTGCGTAATTGAAAGAAAAGATTGCCTGTAATTTGATTATGCTGACGGCTTGCGCCCGCCATCGCATAAATTTTACCCGCAACGTATTCGTGTTTTACGTCGCTGGCTTCTTCAAACGCTAAATAATCTTGTTCGGTTAAATGAGTTTGTTTTTGTAATGCACTCATCGTTTTTCACTCCTCAAAAAATCAAAATTCCAACACTCGAAAAACAAAGTCCATCAACGCTCACAATCTGAAGTTTTGGCTCTAATCGTTCAATACGGAATGTCGTCCGTGTAGGTTTCAACGTCAGCTTCAGGAACTTCTTGTGCTGCTGGAAATTTGATAATTTTATCTTTTTCCATTTGTTCTTTGGCTTTTTCCATGTTTTCAACTTTGCCTTTCCAGCCATAAGTCGGATTCAATTTATAACCCGTCGTTGTACCTTCTCTAACTTTGAGAATGATGCTTTTACCAACTAAGAGTTTCATGGCTTTGCTAACATCTGCCTTATCAATTTTCAATTTTTCAGCAATAGAAACTTGTTTAATCGTAATGTAATTATCAAATTGTAAATTTCCCATTAACAACAACATAACTTTTAGAGTTTGCCCTGTCATGTCTTCATCTGTTGCAATAATTTCTAATGAATCTTGAAACGTCAAAATAGATTTTCGGGCAATGTCGATTGTTGAGTATGAAAAATCAATATCGCAAAAATCAACCACTTTGCTAAACCATTCACCGTTTAATCGGTACGCTCTATTTGCTTCGTGCAATTGTTTTTCAATCACACTGGCATTTTCCATAAAATCAGAAATCATCACAGATATAATGCCATTCGGAATAGCCGTTTTAAGTTGCGATACTCGACGTTGAATATCTCGCGTCATTCCTATTTTCTTGTTTCCGCGACCATCTTCAACAATATAAATCAGTTTCATTTTTAAACCTCCCAAAAAATCAAAATCCCAACACTCACAAAGCCAAATTAATACGCCATTTCAACATCAACAAACGTACTTTTTGAAACAGGGCGTGGAATGCTAAAACCTTCGGCTTTCAAATCTTCTAAATGAAATTGAATCGCCTCTTGAATTAACTCAATGACTTCATTTTCAGTTTCACCAACGGCTACACAACCCGCTAAATCTGGGACAAACGCGCCATAACTGGTTTCGCCTTTTTCGATTACGACCATATACTGCATTTTCTACTCCTTCAAACCTGCTTGTTTTAAAACACTGTTCAACGTTCCCGCTGGCATATCAATACTCGGTTTACCTGCAACGGTGACAGTTCCTGATTTGTACAAATGATGAAATTGTCGATGACTGCCACGCTGTCGAACTAAAAACCAACCATTTTGCTCAATCAGTTTCAACAGCTCTGAAACTTTCATCAAAACCTCCCAAAAAAATCAAAATCCCAACCGCCACAAAGCCAAATCAATCGACATTTTTTATAACTAAGCTAGCGCAAAGTGCGGACGATTATTTGTATACGCTCGTATCCACACCAAGTTTTTTTACAAATCCTACAGGAACGGTGATACAACGTGCCGTCGCCTTAATGTTGATTGCATAACATTTATAGTTGGTTCCGTTATTAAATTCCCCAGTAGTGATTTTTGAATAATTATTAAACGATGCAAAAGTTTCTGGGTAGGTATAACCATAATTTGCAGGTTTATTTTGCATTACAATTAGACCGCCATCGGCATTGTATTCAATAGCATATTTCAGACTGTTGTCGCTTACATATTCAACTTTTGACAGGTCAAAAAAACAAAATGGAGTGTAATTATTATCGTCGCCAGTCCAACTGTAACCATCTGAATCAGTACCACATTGCTGCTGATTAGTTTTCATTGATGTTTTAGACGTAATTACAGAATCGAAGCCCGCAGGCTTACTCAAATCCGAAACAGAATCGCCTTTTATTTTTTTCAATATTCCTAAAATTTCCGCATCATTATTACTGGAATCCCTTTTACATTTAGACAATCCTGGAATAATAGTGGTTCCTGAGGGACATTGAGCTACAACAGCATTACATGGTTTTAATGAGCGTATTTTTGAATCAACAGCAGTCATTAAATTTGGATTTCTATCGCAAGCCCCAGTTTTTTCCACAACAATCATATTGTTTTGGATGTCATTCAAAACACTTGATAATGTATCCGCATTTGTAATCAAGCTGTTTGAAATAAGGATTGAAGCCGCTAAATAAGCTGATTTTTTCATAATTAACTCCTTAAAGTTGGCGTGACGCTGGTTTTCGTAATGGTCGTTTTTGTAACGGTGGCGGCTTGCGCGGTGCTTAACAAAAACAGGAACGACAATGGAACAAATACGTTAGGTTTCATATTGAAAATCCAAAAAATTAAAAAGGTGTGATTCGTGCGAGTTAAACCAACTTTCCCCACATATCGTAATCGTCTGCGTCTTCGATTTCGACTTGCACAAAATCACCGGCTTTCAAATGTGTCGCGCCATCGATGAAAACTTGTCCGTCAATTTCAGGGGCATCGGCTTTACTCCGCGCCACCGCACCCTCTTCCACGACTTCATCAATCAAAACGGTTTCGATTCGACCGATTCGACGTTGCAATCGTGCCGCGCTGATTTCGGCTTGATGCGCCATGAAACGCGCCAAACGTTCTTGTTTCACTTCTTCGGGAACAGGATTCGGCAACTCATTTGCCGCCGCGCCTTTCACGGGTGAATAGGCAAACGCGCCCACGCGGTCTAATTGCGCTTCAGTTAAAAAATCTAACAATTCTTCAAATTCGCTTTCGGTTTCACTTGGAAAACCGACGATAAACGTACTTCTCAACGTAATATCCGGACACACTTCGCGCCACGCTTTGATGCGCGTTAAATTATTTTCACTCGCGGCGGGACGTTTCATTGCTTTCAAAATGCGTGAATTTGAATGTTGAAAGGGAATATCCAAATACGGCAAAATCTTTCCTTCTGCCATCAACGGAATCACATTATCGACGTGCGGATACGGATAAACATAGTGCATTCGTACCCAAATTCCCAAATCGCCCAGCGCGTCAGCTAAATCATAAAAACGGGTTTGATACGATTTGCCGCGCCAATCGCGGGGCGCGTATTTCAAATCCAAACCATAAGCACTAGTATCTTGCGACACCACGAGTAATTCTTTCACGCCCGCTTTCGCTAACGTTTCAGCTTCACGCAAAACTTCATCAATCGGACGACTGACTAAATCACCGCGCATCGACGGAATAATGCAAAACGTGCAACGATGATTACAGCCTTCGGAAATTTTCAAATACGCATAATAGTCGGGCGTAAGTTTGATGCCTTGTGGCGGTAACAAATCTAAAAACGGTTGATGTGGCGCGGGCAGATATTCGTGAACAGCAGCAACCACTTCGTCAAAAGCGTGTGCGCCGGTGACTTTTAAAACTTGTGGATGTTTGGCGCGGATTTCTGCTTCGCGTGAACCTAAACAACCCGTGACAATCACTTTGCCATTTTTCGCCAACGCTTCTCCAATGCTGTCGAGCGATTCTTCGACTGCTGAATCGATAAAACCGCAAGTGTTCACCACGACTAAATCCGCGTTTTCGTATGTCGGGGAAATCGTATAACCTTCACGGCGTAACGTGGTCAAAATACGTTCGCTGTCTACCAACGCTTTCGGGCAGCCTAAACTAATAAAACCAATATGCGGTGCGCTCATCAAATAAATCCGTCAAAAATAATCAAAAATAACCCAATTGCGCGGCATTATAGCACGCACAGAAAAATGATTTTTATCGGTAGCGGTGTTAGAATTCAAGCCATTACTTCCATCTGTTGAATCCACTAATGACGATTAACGCGCGGTCTAAATCCCATTCTCCTCCCGCTGTAGAATTCAAAAGCAGCACATTTTCGGTGCCTGTTTTAAGCCTTACCAATAATGATTTGGTAATTATTGAGAAGTTACTGGACGAAAAAATTAAACTCGCACCCGAATTTTTTAAGCATTCGCCCATTGTGGTGGATTTGAGTGATGTGAACAAAAAAGAGTTATTTATCAATTTTGGTGATTTAGTTGCCTGTATTCGTAAATCCGGTTTGTTTGTGATTGGCGTACGAGGCGGGAACGAACAACAAAATCTGGAAGCGATTACGTTAGGAATTCCCGTCAATACGTCACAATCTAATCCCGAAACGAAAATTGATTACACGAAAAGTTCAACCAGAACACCCTTACAGGTTGATGATGAATTGACGTTTCACGATTCCAATAACGTGATTATTACGAAACCGATTCGGTCGGGACAACGGATTTATTCGCACGGGGATTTAATTGTGTTGGCACAAGTCGGCGCAGGCGCAGAAATTTTAGCAGAAGGTAATATCCACGTTTACGGGTCGTTGCGCGGTCGTGCGTTAGCAGGTGTTCAGGGCAATACCGAGGCACGAATTTTCTGTTTGAATTTACAAGCTGAACTGATTTCAATCGCGGGTAATTATAAAATCAGCGACGATATTCAAGGGGCGATTGCGAATGCTCCGATTCAAATTTATTTACAAAAAAACACTTTAGTCATTAAATCGTTAGTTTAATGAATATCATAAAAATTCTTTTGGAGGGCTATAAATGGCACGAATTATTGTTGTAACGTCGGGTAAAGGGGGCGTGGGTAAAACCACTACCAGCGCAGCGATTTCTATGGGGCTGGCGAAAAAAGGTCACAAAACGGTGGTGATTGATTTTGACGTGGGTTTGCGTAATTTAGATTTGATTATGGGCTGTGAACGCCGCGTGGTGTATGACATTATCAACGTGATTAACGGCGAAGCGACGTTGCATCAAGCCTTAATTAAAGATAAAAACTGTAATTTATTGTCGATTTTGCCTGCGTCCCAAACCCGCAATAAAGACGCGCTAACCCAAGAAGGCATCGGTAAAATTTTAGAAGAATTAGCGAAAGAGTTTAAATATATTGTGTGCGATTCACCGGCGGGCATTGAAAAAGGCGCACATTTGGCGATGTATTTTGCCGACGATGCGTTTATTGTGACGAATCCTGAAGTGTCTTCGGTGCGGGATTCGGATCGAATTTTGGGTTTACTCGCTAGCAAATCGCGTCGTGCTGAACAAAATGCCGAACCGATTAAAGAATATCTATTGTTATCGCGTTATTCACAGGAGCGCGTGAGATCGAAGGAAATGCTCAGTTTGGACGATGTACAAGAAATTTTATCTTTGGATTTATTAGGGGTTATTCCTGAATCTAAATCCGTGTTGTTGGCATCAAATTCAGGAATTCCCGTTATTCTGGATGAGAAAAGTGATGCGGGTCAGGCGTACGCGGACATTGTGGCGCGTTATTTAGGTGAAAAGAAGCCGCATCGATTTATTGATGATAAGAAAGGATTTTTTAGGAAGTTATTCGGAGGGAAATAATCATGAGTTTACTGGATTATTTTAGAACATCTAAAATCAGTTCCGCTTCACTCGCTAAGGAACGACTACAAATTCTGGTGGCTTACGAGCGTTCCTCCAGCAGTCAGCCGTCTTATTTGCCACAATTGCAAAAAGAATTATTGTTAGTAATTCAACGGTATGTCGATGTGAGTCAAGATGCGATGACGATTAACTTAGAGCAAAACGACAATCAAGAGACACTCGAATTGAACATTGTTCTGTCAGATCGGCGGCGTAATTAACATGATGAAAAAAGTGAGTCGCCTACTAATTTTTTGCTGCATTCTGACGATGACATTGACGACAGGTTGCAGCCCGAAAAAAAATATTCGCGCCAATCCGCACACGGTTGCTGATCGTCGCACGGCGGATATGGCTGAAATCGACAAAGATATTGCGACTGAAATCAAAGAAAATTTGCGTGACGATGAAGAAATGCGACGTTTCGCCCATGTGAATGTGGCTGTTTATAATGGCGCGGTGTTGCTGACTGGCGAGGCGATGAATGAGGCGGTGAAAATCCAAATTGTTGAAATGGTGCGGGTTGTGAAGCACGTTAAAATGGTGCATGACAATTTAATTGTGGATTATCCCAGTGATAATTTATCGCGGTCGAATGATCATCGGATTGCCCAAAATCTCAGACAAGCCTTGACGCAAATTCATGATTTGCCGAATTTTGATCCGTCGTTGATTAAGATAGTTGTCGAGCAAAGTTCGGTGTATTTAATGGGGCGCGTGCATCGTAATGAAGGCACAGTGGTCATTAACGTGGTTCGACTGGAACCCGATATTCGTCAACTCGTGACGGTATTCGAATATATCGATTGATTTTGTATGGGCGAATAACATTCGCCCTTTTCCCATTTCAATTACGCCGTAGTTGAAAGCGGGCAAATGTTATTTGCCCCTACATTTGAAACCTAAAAAACTATGCAAAAAACTCTTCCGACCGAATTTCTAACTGCTTTAAAAAACATTTTTCCCAAAAACGATATTCTCACCGACCACGAAGAATGTTGGACGTATGGCTACGATAACAGCCGCCGTCATGCGCTGCCACAAGTCGTTGTTTTTGCCACGACACACGAACAGGTTTTGCACGTCGTACAATTGTGCAATGAATTTGACATTGCGATTACCGCGCGAGGGCGTGGAACCGGCACAACAGGCGCAATCGTGCCATTACACGGCGGTTTGGTTTTGTCGTTGGAACGCATGAAACAAGTGTTGGATTTTTCGCCTGACAATCGTTACATCAAAGTTCAAACCGGCATCACCAATCAAGAAGTGCAAGATTACGTCAAAAGTGCAGGCTTTTTCTGGTCGCCCGATCCAACCAGTGCGGCATTTTGCAGCGTCGGTGGAAATTTAGCGTACAACTCCGCTGG
>CAISXF010000043.1 GCA_903889445.1 uncultured Pseudomonadota bacterium | reverse complement strand
GAGAGATTGGTGGCATCTTAGCAACCGTTTGAGTCGCAAAATACTCGCGCATATTGTTTGCTCATTTATAAACTGTCAGTTATGCCGTCCAGCTACACAATTTGATGGTTTAGTGAAAATTTAAAAGTTGAGCATCGCGTACATCTTATGGAGATTTTCAGTTTGAAAAATAAAATTAAAGTCGTTGAATTATTTGCGGGTGTAGGTGGTTTTAGACTCGGGTTAGAAGGATGGGATAATAAATCTGCGTCATCAGGTTATTCTCAAAATTTTAATTCTGATTATCAAGTTGTATGGAGTAATCAATTCGAGCCATCAACGAAAACACAGCATGCTTCATTAGTTTATGAAAACCGTTGGGGAAAAAATAACCATGTCAATGCGGATATTGCCACTATTTCTACCGATGATTTACCAGATTTTGATTTGTTAGTAGGTGGATTTCCTTGCCAAGATTATTCGGTTGCTACGTCATTAAAAAACTCAAAGGGTTTAAAAGGGAAAAAGGGGGTTTTGTGGTGGGAAATTGAACGTATTTTGAATGAAAAAACAAAAAAACCAAGTTATGTTTTTTTAGAAAATGTTGATCGCTTATTAAAATCTCCGTCTAATCAAAGGGGGCGGGATTTTGCAATTATGCTTAAAAGCCTTGATGATTTAGGCTATGCGGTAGAATGGCGCGTCATCAATGCCGCTGAATATGGTATGCCACAACGTCGAAGAAGAATTTTTTTAGTTGCCTATCATGTATCAACGTTATTACATAAACGATTAAGCGAAAGTGGTTTAAATAATTGGTTGCTCTCAAAAGGGATATTAGCAAACGCTTTTCCAATAAAATCAAATCAATCATGCTTCCCTTTTGAAATTTCACTTAATGAAAATATAACCGACATATCAAACAATTTTAATAACATTGGCAAAGATTCCCCGTTTGAAAATTCTGGTGTTATGCTCAACGGGCAGGTGCTGACGTTAAAAATCCAACCTGATTATGAGGGCAAACGAATAGTTTTGGGCGATGTGCTTGAAAAGGGCGAAATCAATGCTGATTTTTACATAAACGAAAGTGATTTAGAAAGATGGCGTTATTTAAAAGGTGGCAAAAAAGAAACGCGAAGAAGTGCGGAAGGTTATGAATATAGTTATAGTGAAGGCGGTATGATTTTTCCTGATTTAACCACACAACCATCACGAACTATTATTACAGGTGAGGGAGGAATTTCACCATCAAGATTTAAACACGTCATCGAAACACCTAAAGGATTAAGGCGTTTGTTACCGATTGAACTAGAGCGGTTGAATATGTTTCCAGACCATCATACGAAATTAGACGGTTTTTCAGACACCAAAAGAGCGTTTTTTATGGGTAACGCTTTGGTCGTTGGCATTGTTGAAAAAATTGGTATCGCACTTTCTGAACAAATAAAGAGTGTTCAAAATGACGAGTTTTAACACAATTGATAAAACGGATGCAGGCGCAATAACTACGTTTGCGAAACGGTTGAGTGACAAAACGTTACGTCAGATTTGTGGCAACGAAATAGTTAATCACGGTTATTCGGGAAAAGGGAATTTTGGGCAAATTTTAGAAAAATTTTATTTTGAATACGCGCCCAATTCAGAGGCAGAACCCGATTTTAAAGAAGCGGGATTAGAATTAAAAACATCGCCGTTGAAAATCATGCTGAAAACTCAAGCATTTCATGCGAAAGAGCGGCTGGTTTTAAACATAATCAATTATCGCGAAATAGTTCATCAGGGTTTCAACAATAGTTCTTTTTGGAAAAAGAACGCTCATTTATTGCTGGTTTTTTATCATCCCGAAAAAGACAAAGATATTATAGATTATTTGATTAAGTTGGTGGAGGATTGGCGTTTTTCAACATCTGATTTAGCCATAATCCAAAAAGATTGGGAGCTTATAAAAGCCAAAGTTGTAGCAGGTAAAGCGCACGAATTATCAGAAGGCGACACATTTTATCTGGGTGCTTGTACAAAAGGGGGAAAAGGAGGTAATCCTAGGCATCAACCTAATAGCAAGATTTTAGCAAAACAACGCGCCTATTCATTAAAACGAGGTTATGTAAATCACATCGTCGCTTCGATAGCCGGTAATGAAACAGCACTTTATGGTAAATTGATTGATGATTCTTCGACAGTACAAGATATTGCAACCGTTGTAATTAGGAAGTTTAAGCAATACTACGGTAAAACTACTGACGAAATTATTGCGTTACTCGGTATTTCAATCAATAAAAACTCAAAAAGTTTTCATGCGAGTTTAACGAAGGTGATTCTAGGAATCGAATTAAACAAAGAAATCGCAGAATTTGAAAAGGCAGAAGTTACGGTAAAAACAGTGCGATTAAAGAAAAATAATTTACCAAAAGAGGATATTTCATTTCCAACGTTCAAGTATAAAGAAATCATCGAAGAATCGTGGGATGAATCTCGATTTAAAGAAATATTAGAGCATAAATTTTTATTTGTTTTTTATCAGGAAAATGCTGAAAAACAGTTAATTTTAAAACAGGTTAAATTTTGGAATATGCCCTATTCTGATATTCAAGAAGTGAAAAAATTGTGGATTGAAACGGCGGCAAGAATAAAAAATGGAAGAGCCGCCGATTTGCCCAAAAAATCCGAACATTCAATCTGTCATGTGAGACCGCACGCTCAAAATGCCAAAGATACCTACGAAACACCGCAAGGCAATCATGTTGTAAAAAAATGCTTTTGGTTAAATAGTCAGTATATAAGGGACGCAATTTATCTATAAAGTCAGTTTGCAGTCACCATCGCAGGTAAATAAAAATTTCCGCTTCAATCAAAACAGGATAATGACGACCAGTCGTTATTTTAATTTATCACCCCTTAACATTTAATAAACCATGCAAAAACTCATCAGCACTTCCGCGTTATCCGACAATGTTTTAGAAAAATTACTGTCTGAATTGCAAACCGTGCAACCTGATATTCAAAAAATTGCCGCTCGATTTGTTCATTTTGTCGCAGGGCATTTAAGCGACGAACAACAACCGATTTTGGAACAATTATTAACGTATGGTTCAACCAAAACCATCGACGATACGGGCAACTGTTTATTAGTCGTGCCGCGTTCGGGAACGATTTCGCCGTGGTCAAGTAAAGCCACCGACATCGCGCACCGTTGCGGATTAACTGACATTCAGCGCATCGAACGCGGCATTGAATACTTCATTGTCAGCGATTCGCCGTTGAATGAAAATGTTGCCCGCGTGGTGTATGACCGCATGACGCAAACCGTTATTTTCGACCAAACGAATTTAGATTTATTCGCCCAACATTCGCCCTTGCCGTTACAACACATCGACATTATCGAACAAGGACGCGACGCGCTCGTTTCGGCGAATACGGTTTTGGGTTTGGCGTTATCTGCAGACGAAATCGATTATTTGATGGACGCATTTCAACAGCTTGAACGTAATCCGACCGACGTGGAATTGATGATGTTTGCTCAAGCGAATTCAGAACATTGTCGCCACAAAATTTTTAACGCCGATTGGACAATTGACGGCATCGAACAAGCGCAAACGTTGTTTAAAATGATTCGCCACACGTCCGAAGTCAGTCCGCACGGGATTTTGTCAGCGTATCATGATAATGCGTCGGTGGCTGAAAATGCGTCAACGCAGGTTTTTATTCGTAATCCACACACGGGCGAATATGCGTACACCGAAGAAGCCGCGCATTTGTTGATGAAAGTTGAAACGCATAATCATCCGACGGCGATTTCACCATATTCTGGCGCGGCAACGGGTTCGGGTGGTGAAATTCGTGACGAAGGCGCAACCGGACGCGGGTCAACACCGAAAGCAGGTTTGACCGGTTTTTCAGTTTCACATTTGCAAATTCCTGATTTCGCGCAACCGTGGGAGCAAGCGAACGGCAAACCTGACCGCATTGCGTCGGCGTTAGACATTATGTTGCAAGCTCCGCTCGGTGGCGCGGCGTTCAATAATGAATTTGGTCGCCCGAATTTAACGGGTTATTTCCGTACGTTTGAGCAGCCTGTTTTAAACAGCGACAATCAATTTCGCGGTTATCACAAACCGATTATGATTGCGGGCGGTGTCGGCACGATTCGCCCGATGTTGGTCAATAAATTGCCGATTCCAGCGGGTTCGTTGATTATTATTCTCGGCGGTCCTGCAATGTTGATTGGTTTAGGCGGCAGTGCGGCATCGTCACAAGCGTCGGGCGAAAGCTCTGAATCACTCGATTTCGCTAGCGTTCAACGCGAAAATCCCGAAATGCAACGTCGTTGCCAAGAAGTCATCAATCACTGCAACGCGCTCGGCGAAAATACGCCCATCGTGTCCATTCACGACATTGGCGCAGGCGGATTATCGAATGCCGTGCCTGAAATTATTCACGATTGTTCACGCGGCGGACGCTTTGAATTACGCAATGTTCAAAACGCCGATTTAGGCATGTCGCCGATGCAAATTTGGTGCAACGAAGCGCAAGAACGTTACGTCGTCGCCATCAAACCCGAATCGTTAGAATTATTTGAAGCCTTTTGCGAACGTGAACATTGTTTGCACGCGGTCATCGGCGAAGTGCGCGACGAAGAACAGTTGAGCCTTTCTGACAATTTATTGGGCGAAACGGCGGTTGATTTACCCATGTCGGTATTATTCGGCAAACCACCCAAAATGCACCGTTCAGTTGAACACGTCGCGCCAAAAATCGCGGCGTTTAACACAGAAAACATCGAACTTTCGGAAGCCATTAACCGCGTGTTAGCGTTCCCCGCCGTGGCAGATAAAAGTTTCTTAATTCATATTGGCGACCGTTCGGTGACAGGTTTGGTGGCGCGTGACCAAATGGTCGGACGTTGGCAAATTCCAGTCGCTGATGTGGCGGTAACAACGGCGGGTTTCAAAGCGACAACGGGCGAAGCGATGGCAATGGGTGAACGTTCGCCGATTGCGGTAATTAACGCACCCGCGTCGGGACGCATGGCAATTGGTGAAGCGTTGACGAATTTAGCAGCAGCGCGAATTGATACCGTGCGTGATATTAAATTGTCGGCAAATTGGATGGCAGCGGCAGGCGTAGCGGGTGAAGATGCCGCGTTATTTGATACCGTGAAAGCGGTCGGTTTAGAACTTTGTCCCGAATTAGGCATTGCAATTCCCGTCGGTAAAGATTCACTTTCGATGAAAACTGTGTGGCGCGATGAAGCGGGCGAAAAAACCATGACTGCGCCTTTGTCGTTGATTATCACGGCGTTTGCGCCCGTTTTAGACGTGACCAAAACGCTCACACCAGAACTGCAAGCTGTTGAAAACAGCGTGTTGCTGTTGATTGATTTAGGCGCGGGTAAAAATCGTTTAGGCGGTTCAGTGTTGGCTCAAGTTTATAACCAACTCGGTGATAACTGTCCCGATGTTGACGATTCCAAACGTTTAAAGGCGTTCTTTGAATCCATTCAAACGTTAAATCATCAACAAAAATTACTCGCCTATCACGACCGTTCAGACGGCGGTTTGCTTGCCGTTGCCGCTGAAATGCTTTTTGCCAGCCGTTTGGAAGTGAACGTAAATTTAAATGGCGACGTTTTAAGCGAATTGTTCAACGAAGAATTAGGCGCGGTCGTTCAAATTAAAGCCGACGATTTAGACCGCGTCAAAACGTTATTCGCGCACAACGGTTTAATCGATTGCGTGTTTGAAATCGGCACCATCGGCACGCACGAAAATCAACGTTTGAACATTTCAAAATCAGGCGAAGTCATTTACAGCGAAACACGCGCAAACTTACAAAAAACGTGGTCAGAACTCAGTTTTAGAATGCAGGCGTTGCGTGACAATCCAACCTGCGCGAAACAAGAATTTGACCAAATCGCCGACGATTCCGACCGTGGTTTGCACGCCCTTTTGACGTTTGATGTATACGAAGATATTGCCGCACCGTTTTTGAATTTGTCACGTCCGAAAGTGGCGATTTTGCGTGAACAAGGCGTAAATGGTCACGTCGAAATGGCGGCAGCGTTTGACCGCGCCGGATTCACCAGCATAGACGTTCACATGACCGACATTATTCATGGTCGCGTCAGTTTGCAAGATTTCAAAGGTTTGGTGGCGTGTGGCGGTTTTTCGTACGGTGACGTTTTGGGTGCAGGCGGTGGCTGGGCAAAATCCATTTTATTCAATCCACGAGCGCGGGACGAATTCGCGGCGTTTTTTGCGCGTGAAGATACGTTCAGTTTGGGCGTATGTAATGGTTGCCAAATGTTGTCGGGCTTGAAAGAAATTATTCCGAATGCCCAACATTGGGCGCGTTTTGCGCGTAATAATTCTGAACAATTTGAAGCGCGAGTCGCGATGGTGAAAGTGGAAGAATCGCCGTCGATTTTGTTGGCTGGCATGGAAGGTTCAAGAATGCCCGTTGTCGTGGCGCATGGTGAAGGTCGCGCGGTATTTTCGCAAAATCTCCAAGCTGCCGTTGAAGCCAAAATGATTGCGTTGTCTTATGTGGATTCGCGTGGCGTGCCGACAACCGATTTCCCTGCAAATCCAAATGGTTCGCCGTTTGGCGTGACCGGTTTGACGACAACGGATGGCAAAGTCACGATTATGATGCCGCATCCAGAGCGTTGTTTTAGAACGTTGCAAAATTCGTGGTCGCCAAACGATTGGGATAAAGATGGCGCGTGGTTGCGATTGTTTAGTAATGCGCGTGTTTGGGTAGGCTAAAAAAAACAAAAGGGCGATGATTTTGAATTATCGCCCTTTCTTTTTGCCCGAAATTTACCCCATTTTAAAACCAAGTGCAAAACCACCCGTTGCACTCACGCCTTTCACAGTGAATCGTGATAAACGCTCTAATAAAAAATCCCCTGAACTCTTTGCCGCTTCGGTAGCTACATCCGTAGCGTTTAATAATTCCGTGTCGGTAATATGTACTACGCCGTAGTATTCCGCGACAAACAAAAGTACAACAATTCCACCACCTAAAAACAAAGCAGTGCGAAGCATTTTCTTTGCAAAATAGCCAACAGCAATTCCTAGAAGAAAGGGTGCGCCAATGTTAGTAAGTAACATCGGTGTAGAAAAAAAATTCTGATTGTCCATGCTTGAATCGCCAAATTTTATTTACTGTCAAAACAAAAAAGCCCAAAATCATCAGACTTTGAGCTTTTCGTAAGATTAAGAGCTTGGCAATTCTCTACTTTCGCATGGCAAACTACCACACTATCATCGACGCTAAGCGGTTTCACTTCCGAGTTCGGGATGGGATCGGGTGGTTCACGCTCGCTATGGTCACCAAGCAAACTGG
>CAISXF010000042.1 GCA_903889445.1 uncultured Pseudomonadota bacterium | reverse complement strand
TCGTTACATCAAAGTTCAAACCGGCATCACCAATCAAGAAGTGCAAGATTACGTCAAAAGTGCAGGCTTTTTCTGGTCGCCCGATCCAACCAGTGCGGCATTTTGCAGCGTCGGTGGAAATTTAGCGTACAACTCCGCTGGTCCAAAAGCGGTGAAATACGGCACGCCGCGCGAAAATACACTCGGTTTGCGCGTCGTCACGGGTGCTGGACACGAAATGAAAGTCGGCGTTTATACCAGCAAAGGCGTGGTCGGTTACGATTTGACCCGCTTAATTATTGGTTCCGAAGGCACTTTGGCGATTATTACCGAAGCCACGTTGAAATTAACGCCGTTGCCTGAAGCGAAAAAAACGTTGCGGGCGATTTATAAAACGGTCGGTGATGCCGCACAAGCTGTCGCGGCTGTGATGTCGCAACCTGTCGTACCGTGTGCGTTGGAATTTATGGACGGCAACGCGATCAACATGATTCGCCATTACACCGAAACCGATTTGCCTGAAAATGCCGGCGCAATGTTGATGATTGAAGTTGATGGACAAGCGGAAGGCTTGGATTATGCCGCCGAAAAAGTCATCAAAGCCGCGACCAATGACGGGCTAATGTCGATGCGTTTGGCGAAAAATGCCGCCGAAGTCAAAGCTCTTTGGGACACACGCAAAGCCCTTTCGCCAGCGTTGCGAAAAGTCGCGCCAAAGAAAATTAACGAAGATGTCGTGGTTCCCGTGACGGAAATTCCTGCGTTAATTTCGGGGTTAGAATTGCTGTCAAAACAATATGAATTGCCGATTATCAATTTTGGTCACGCGGGAAATGGCAACATTCATGTCAATTTATTGCTCGACCCTGACGACCCGATTCAAAGCAAAAAAGCGCACGCGTGTTTAGATGAAATTTTTTCGTTGGTGCTGAAATTAAACGGCACATTATCGGGTGAACACGGCGTGGGACTTGAAAAACGCGATTTTGTAGACCGTGAATTAGACGCAAATTCACTCAATTTGATGCGTGCGATTAAACGCCAATTCGACCCCAAAAACTTATTAAATCCTGACAAAATGTTGCCCTTGCAACTTCACCCTTAAAAAACTTTATGAACGAAACTTTAAACACGTTAACCACCCTGCGCGATTATATGCGCTGGGCTTCAAGCCGTTTCACTGCTGAAAAATTGTCTTTCGGTCAAGGCACGACTACCGCATTGGACGAAGCGGTTGCGCTGGTTTTGTATGCAGTCAATCAGCCTTATCATTTGTCTGCGAGTTTTTTCGATTGCGTGTTGACACTCGAAGAACGCAAAACAGTTTTTGATTTACTCGAACGTCGTATTAACGAACGCATTCCGGCGGCATATTTAACGAAAGAATCCATTTTTATGAACTTGCCATTTTATGTCGATGAGCGCGTTTTAATTCCCCGTTCGCCGGTTGCCGAATTGATTGAACAACGTTTTGAACCGTGGGTTGAAGAAGAAAGCGTCGAACACATTTTAGATTTATGTACAGGCAGCGCGTGCATTGCGATTGCGTGCGCGTATGCGTTTCCGAATGCGATGGTTGATGCGGTGGATTTATCGCCCGAAGCCTTGGAAGTCGCTGAAATCAACATCGAAAAACATCAATTGACGGAATCGGTCACGACGTATTATTCCGATTTATTCAACAAATTACCGCCGACAAAATACGACATCATTATCAGCAATCCGCCGTATGTGTGTTTGAACGAATGGGAAAATTTGCCGCCCGAATTCCACGCCGAACCCGATATGGCGTTCAAAGGCGGCACGTCTGGTTTGGATTTGGTGTTGCGGATTTTGAGCAACGCGAAAGCCTATTTGAGCGAACACGGCATTTTGGTGGTCGAAGTCGGCAGCAGTTCGGAAACATTGCAGAATTTATTACCCGACGTGCCGTTTTATTGGTTGAATTTTGAACGGGGCGGCGACGGTGTGTTTTTGCTGACAGCAGAACAAGTTTCTGATTTTCACGATACATTTACCAACGCTTTGAAAAAACATCATTGAGAAATATAAAATGAAAATCACGCTTCTCACATTTGGACTTTTGTTTGCAATTATCAGCAACGTACAAGCGGCTACAGTTACAAAAACGACCATCACGAAAACCAGCGTCACGCCAACTTCTGCACCTGCGGGAACAATGTTTAAATTTACCGCTGAGTTGAATGCACCTTTAACCACAGGCAACAAAGTCAAAATCGACTTAGGCAAAGGTTTAGCGTCGATGACCGGAACAAAAACCAGTTATTCGTTATCGCGGGCGATTTATACAACGGGTTCACAAACGTACAAAGTCGGAATTTATAACGCAAAAAATGTGTTGCAGGGCATTGTCAAAAATGGAACTTATAGCGTCACGTCAGCGACACAGCTAAATCACGCACCAAGATTAACATCTGCAAATCCTAACTCGGTTGCAACTATCAATGAAAATTATACGGTTACTTTTAACGCCCACGATACCGACGGTAATCTGAATTCTATTACCGTGGATTGGGGTGACAGTTCGGCACCAGAAATGCTGACGGCAACTGATAGGCAAGATTTGGTTTTCAATCATATTTACGCAACGGCAGGGGCGTTTCTATGGAGTGCTACTGCAACAGACAGCGGCACACCCGCTTTGAGCAGCGAAAAAGTTACTCAAGCCATCACTGTTGTTGCAGCAGGGAACTACACCAAAGTTTGCAATAGTGGGGCTTTGGCTGGCGAAGAAGATTGTCCCGTTAATCCAGTTTTAGGCAATAAACCAACTGATTGGGCTTGCACCAAAGACAATGATACTGGCTTGATTTGGGAAGTTAAGACTACCGATGGTGGTTTGCGTGATATGAATAAAGATTACGCCAATTACACTGCGGATTATCCAACATGCACTGAGTTCTGTCACATCGTTTCAACATGCACTGGGTTGAACATTTGTGAAACGGTTAATATGAGCAAGTCGTTCGGTGATAGCGCAAACGCAGATAGTTTTGTACTTAACGTGAATTCGCAAGGTTTATGCGGTGCAAGTGACTGGAGATTGCCAACACAAGATGAACTTTTAGGTATTGTAAAATTGGGGAATAATCCAACTATCGATACAACGTATTTCCCAGATATAACAGAAAACTACTGGTTTTGGTCTTCCTCGCCTAGTGCTAGCTATAATAGCTATGCGCGGCTTGTCAGCTTCGACAACGGCGATTCCCGCTACTACAGTAAGGACAGTAGCAATAGTGTTCGGTTGGTGCGTGGGTGACAGTGTTTTGGCTTTGTGAGCGTTGAGATTTTGATTTTTTTGGAGGTTTTATGTTGAATACAAATTTTGCGATACGAATGCAAAAACATCGTGTGGCATTGCAGGAAACAGGATTGCGCTCAGTTCGTATTTTGTTAATCGACAAACGCCGCGCGGGTTTCGCTGAAGAATGTCGTCGCCAATCGTTGCTTTTAAAAAATGATGTTCATGAAAAAGAAACAACCGAATGGCTTGAAAGCGTGGCAGATTGCGATGGCTGGCAATGAAACGAGGTGATTTAGTCACGGTTGCTTTGCAAGGTGATTTAGGTAAGCCGCGACCTGCGTTGATTATTCAATCCGATTTATTTGATGAGCATCCGTCGGTGACGATTTTGCCTGTAACCAGTGAATTGCGTGATGTGCCGATGTTTCGTATTCAAGTGAATCCAAGCGAAACAAATGGATTACGAAAACCATCGCAAGTGATGATTGATAAGCCACAATCGGTGGCGTGTGAAAAGATTGGCAATGTGTTTGGGCATTTGGATGATAAAACGATGTCTGCTATCAGTCGTGCGTTAGCAGTATTTTTGGGATTTTGATTTTTTGGCAGTGATGGCAAACGTGATAAAAACAAAGTTTATAAAAGTTTAATTTAGGATAAAAAATGTCAGGAAACACCATAGGAAAATTATTTACCGTCACGACGTTTGGCGAAAGTCACGGCGCGGCGTTGGGTTGTATTATTGACGGTTGCCCGCCGATGATGGAACTTTGCGAGGCGGATATTCAGCTCGACTTAGACCGCCGCAAACCTGGAACCTCGCGCCACACCACGCAACGCCGTGAAGCCGACGAAGTGAAAATTTTGTCGGGTATTTTTGAAGGTAAAACCACCGGCACGCCAATCGGTTTGTTAATCGAAAACACCGACCAACGTTCAAAAGATTATTCCAAAATTTCACAAGCGTTTCGACCTGGTCACGCGGATTTCACTTATCAGCAAAAATACGGTTTCCGTGATTATCGCGGCGGCGGACGTTCTTCGGCGCGTGAAACCGCAATGCGTGTGGCGGCTGGCGCGATTGCAAAAAAATATCTCAAAGAAGTCGCAGGCATTGAAATTCGCGGCTATTTGTCACAACTCGGCACCATCAAAATTGACCAAATCGATTGGGATATTGTCGAAACGAATCCGTTTTTTTGTCCCGATGTGAACAAAATCACCGAAATGGAAATCTACATGGACGCACTTCGCAAAGAAGGCGAATCGATTGGCGCACGCATTGAAGTGGTCGCCACAAATGTTCCCGCAGGTTTGGGCGAACCGATTTTTGACCGCTTAGATGCCGAACTGGCTTACGCTTTGATGAGCATTAACGCCGTAAAAGGCGTGGAAATCGGCGACGGTTTTAAATGCGTTGAAGCAAAAGGCACGCAATTCCGTGATGAAATTACGCCCGATGGTTTTTTGAGTAATCATGCAGGCGGAATTTTAGGCGGCATTTCCAGCGGTCAAACTATCACCGCGAGCATTGCATTAAAACCCACGTCCAGCCTACGTTTAGCGGGAAAAAGTATTGACCTCGAAGGCAATGCGGTCGAAGTGATTACCGAAGGGCGACACGATCCGTGTGTGGGAATTCGCGCCACGCCGATTGCCGAAGCGATGGTGGCGATTGTCTTAATGGATCATCTTTTACGGCAACGCGCCCAAAACGGTAAACTAAAAAATCTGCACGGGAATAACGATTTTTAATAGCTTGAACAACTCAACCACTACCCGCTTGCGACGATAGTGGTTGAAGTTGGGGTGAATAGAGAATTCGGAATTCACTAACATTAGTTTCATGTTTCTCCATAGCGGCTTGAGCTAACCGTAATTTTACTGCTGTCATTTTATAAGGTGCGCCGCCTTTTCGACCTCTGGCACGAGCGGCATCTAAGCCAGCTTTAGTTCGTTCAGAAATTAAGCTCCTTTCAAATTCAGCTTCAGCTAATGCAGCAAAAATTCCAAACAAGCCCCCATTTCCCGATGAAAAATCTTGA
This sequence comes from uncultured Pseudomonadota bacterium, assembly GCA_903889445.1. Classification (GTDB taxonomy): domain Bacteria; phylum Pseudomonadota; class Gammaproteobacteria; order Methylococcales; family Methylomonadaceae; genus UBA10906. The sequence goes on along the minus strand of CAISXF010000042.1, from coordinate 1,982 downwards.
TACATATTTTCTGGAATAACGCCCGCTTCTATTAACGCATCCATCTTTACGGGCTTTATGGTAAATCTAAAACTTGCGAACCATCGGTTTTAGAAACTACTGCGACAATTACAGATGAAATCATTTTAGTAACGCTAAAAAAAAACAGCGGGACACGTTACAGCCAGACTTTAAACGCGCACTCGAGCAGAGTTAGACTACATCGTTATCGTAGCTTTTGTGTTGACAGTGTGAATAAATCGATGAATCACAAAATCATAGATTTTATGGATTTTTAGTAGCGGTATTGAACATTAACACGTCGTTAAGTCGATATGTTTTAGGTGGAACTTTCAGTTCCTTAACACAAACGCACCCGTTTTTAGCTAGTGCGTTGTTTAGTGAAAAGCATGATTCAATTTCCTGTAGAGTTGTTTTGTCAAAGCAACTAAATTCGAAAAAGAACCATGCTAGTCGAAAACTTTATCACATGAGCAACAGCAACGCCCCACTCTTATTTTTAATCTGGATACCGAACAAGTGATTATTCGTTTCCTTTGAGCTGTGCTTGACGATATTTTGAAATTTCCATAAAGTCAGACGTGGCTTTTACATCATTGATGTCGATTTCCGATGAGCTGCTAGTCGATGCGGTCACTACGCCGGCAGACGATGTAGTAATTGATTTGGATGATGCCGTAGTAGTGCCTGGTGGTGTGATAGTAACAGTCGCATCTGAATTCACGTTAATTACCATCAAGTCCTGACCTGGTGTAAGCGGTCCTTTGTAACCCGCAGCGCGTGTGCGATCTATCAAGTCGTTAGCAGAGGTTCCGGGTGGCATTACCATGTGAGTGTAGACCACATTTTTCGGTTTTGCTTCAAGGAAGACTTCGGCTGCTGTTTCAGGTGAAGTGTGGTAGTCGTAAATTTCTGGTCCACCTTCTCGTGCGTAACCATAGACTTCGTGGACTAATAAATCTACATTACTCGCATTTTTGATTACGTTAGCACTTTTGGTCGTATCGCCAGAGTAGACAAAAGACCGCCCTTTGTAATTAACGCGAAATCCATAAGACGGTGACATTGGATTGTGATCAACTAAAAATGCACTCACTGTTACACCACCATGAGAATAAACTACACCTTCTTTTAGTTCAGTAGTGCTCTTCATCGTTTCAACAGCATCATCCGTAACAGAAAAATCATTCGGATTGGTGAACAATTGACGAACATGGAAATCGGTCTGATATGCAACTCTAAATGCTTGCATCATCGCCCAAGTAGCGACGGGTTGGTTTGGACCGCTTCCAGGTCCCCACACACGCAGTGGATTATTTGCTGCTCCATCGGTTGGTTTTTTGTAACGATAAAGCGCACCAATAGAGAATAAAGGACCAAGATCGGCAATGTGATCACTGTGTAAATGACTGATGAACACCTTATCTACGCCAATATTCGGACTAATCATTGAGCCACCCGACTGCACTAAGCGGGTATAAACGCCCTGACCACAATCAAAAAGCATTTTTTCTGTTCCGGCTTCCACCAGCAGTCCCGATAAAGCGCGTCCTCCCTTTGCTAGTGCCTGTGGGTTAAGCAACGGAACCCCTGTCCCCAAAAGCGTCACTTTGATAACGGGTGTAACGGCGGGTGTCACAGCCGCTTGTGTATTCGATATTCCTAACGATCCAATGGCTAAAACGGTGAATAAAAATTTTTTCATAAAAAACTCCTCTAAGTTTATATAGCTGATTAGTACACACTAAATCAGCATGAAAATTAAGCAAAAACGCCTTCATCATTTACTTAAACTGGTGAGGTTTGACATCTACCGCCACTAAAAATCTATGAAAATCTATAGCTCTGCGTTCGTATAGCATTGCCAACTCGCAATGCTCCTTTCGCAATCAAATCGAAAGTGCTTGATAGTTGTGAATTCCATAGAAAATTATCCTACGTTCATCTAAACGCTTCAACGCCAATAGCTACCCCAATAAATT
>CAISXF010000041.1 GCA_903889445.1 uncultured Pseudomonadota bacterium | reverse complement strand
CACCGACGGCACCGTCACGTTGCAATACGCCAACAATGGCAATATAGCAGTGGTGAATTTATCGGGATTAACAGCCGCACAAGATACATCTGTATATTCTTTAAAATCGTTTCAAGATTTGTTTGGTGCCAGTTCAATTGCAGCCGATACAACTAATAGCGGCAACTCAATAGTTTCAATAACGGGCAGCGGTACAACCGATGCAGCCACTGGCAATCTTCAGTTTAATGTCACGCCTGGAGAGTACGCTTACACCATTGCTAATTTTGGCAAAGGCGACGTGTTGAAATTTCCCGGTGATATAAACCCAACTATTAACAACATTTCGGGTACAGATGGCAATATTGACGTGCAATGGGCTGACGGTCGTAGTTTGGTCGTAGTGAACTTAACAGGTTTAACCACTGCACAAGATACGCCGATTTACTCGCTCGGTGCTTTTAACGGCTCAACAACCGGTTTCGGTGCAGGTTCAATTATTTAAATGACGGACATTTTTGACCATCACCGAAATGGTTGTAAATTAACAGGCTTTCAGAATTTGACGGTGGCGAATTTTGTGTTGACGACGTGATTTTGTTGTAATTCGTAATTGAAAAGCCGCTCTTCGTGTTGTAAGTTGAAGGGCAGCTTTGGGCGGGTGGCGCGTAAACGTTAAATCACTTTTTCCAACTGTTGAATATGCGCGTCCAATTGACTTAATACGTCGCGCTGACTTCCAGTCAAATTCATGCCGTTGCGTAATTCATTAAGCCGCATGGTAATTAGTTCAATACATTCTTCTTGTTCCGCGCGGCGCAAATATAATTTATTAACCATCATGCGAAACGCCAAACTCAATTTACGAAATCGCCCTCTTTCATGTTCAACAGTGAGCGCGTCCAATTGACCGTCGCCGATTTGTTCGCACAATTCTTCTAAACGATACAGCGGCGCAGAACTGTTATTCATAATATAAATCGCAATCACCGCGCTAATCGCCCCCGCAATAATAATCATGATGAGATTGCCGACAAAAATAAATACGCCCAAACGTCCCCACGCTTCCACGATATTCAAATAAACCGTGTGCGGCGGTTCTGCCATAATCCAATAAATCAACGCGGAATAACTCGCGCCAGCAATAATAATGAGCGCGGATAAACTGAAAAAAGTGCGCCACAATGCCAAATTTTTTTTATTGGCGTGCCGACGAATGGACGAGCGATGAATCATGCGTGTTACCTTGTGAAAAAAGTGAAATCAATCAACGAAACTTTGCACCCACGCCAGTTGGCGCGGTAAACAAATCGTATTTAAATCGTAAGTGGCTTGAGCAAATTCCCGCGCATTTTTGCCTAATCGAATGCGTTCTTCAGGTAAATCGAGCAATTCACACACGTTGTTGGTGAGTTCTTCTTTATCAAAAAAATCGACCAATCTGCCGGTGTCGTTGTGCCGAATCGCTTCGTGTAACGGTTGCGTATTACTTGCCACGATGCAACACCCGACGCTCATTGCTTCCAATAAACTCCAACTCAACACGAACGGATACGTTAAATAAACGTGAATCCGCGACAATTGCAGCAACGGAATAAAGTGCGAATAATCAATGTGTCCAAGAAAATGAATGCGGCTCATGTCGATATTTTCGATGACTTCATTCAAAAAAATATCTTTCCATTTTTGCCCATCGGGAGCTTTTGAACCGTAACTCACGCCGTCAGCCCCGACGATTAAAATGCGGGCATTCGGACGACGGCGCATAATTTCAGGCAATGCTCGCATAAAAGTGTGATAACCGCGATACGGTTCTAAATTTCGATTCACAAACGTAATAATTTCGTCGTCGCGCGTGAGTTTAATCGTGCCGCCGCCATTCACGTTGATGGTCATGGTGACGTTGGGATTGGGCGCGATGGCGACGGTATCAATGCCGTCATGAATCACCGCGATATGATCTCGAAACGGTTGTGGAAATGTGCTAGCTTGCCAATGTGTCGGCGAAATCCCCGCGTCAGCAATATCAAAATGCAGCAAATTATTGGTGTTTTTTAAGCGCAAACGGCAATCGTTAGTCGGATCAGAATTGTGAAATTCAGGATCGAAATTCACATCCGCGCCATGCGTGTGATAAAAAAATTCGCAATAAATCGCCAATTTCGTATCCACCCAAATGTCTTTTAAAAACAAACTTTCGCCCCAACCCGAATGCGCGATAATTAAATCGGGCGTAAAACCCGATTCGCGCAATTCTAACGCCGCCCGAAAACACGCTTCGCCGCGAATTACTTTCGTTTCAAAATCACTCACCCACGGATGCACATTTGGCGTAGTGCCGCGCGTCGCGTGATACGGAATCAAACGAACACCTTGCCAACTTTCGGGCGAATTTTTTTGCATGGTAAATGCCACGACTTCGTTATTCGGGTCAGCCGCCAACGCGGGAGCTAAATGTTTAAATTGCCCTGGGAAATTCTGGTGTATAAATAAAATTCGCATAAGTTATATTCAAAAATTAAAGTGGAATGTTAGTGTAAATGTTCGATTTCAGTGAGGGTTAAGCCCGTTAATTTTGCGATAGTTTCTATTTTCAAACCTTCGGAAAGCATTCCTTTTGCAATCGCTAACGCTTTGTCTTTTTCACCTTTTTTAATGCCTTCCTCGAATCTCTCTTTTTTGTCACTTTCAAAATTGTATTCTTCAATCATCAAGTATTTGTCTTCGGGTGAAACCAAATTTTTTGCAATCGAATTGATGACAGTTTGCAATTCAGGACGGTGATAATGGGTTTCTTCGATTTGCTCAGACAAACTTTCGTTAATCGCGCTCAACCATTCGCGATAAATTTCAGGCGTATTTTCATCAACGTATTTCACCGCAAGGTAAATGACTTTGTGTTTGATTTCACCAAGCGAATTGCCGTAACGGTCTTTGGGGTCGAAATCAATCGTTGCCACATCGGTTTTATGTTTATCAGCGGAGGTTAAAACGACAATCGTATAAACCGTTAAATTGGGTTTGTAATTACGATAATTCGCAGCCTGTTCAAGCAACGCGACACAATGATAATGTAAAAAACGGTCGTAATAATCCGAGCCATTTTGATGTTGAATTTCGACAATCACTCGATTTTCTAAATCCTCGGCGTACAAATCGAATTCAACTCTGACGTTGCCGATGCGTTGTTCAAATGATTTTTCGGTTTCGACTTTGTCACAACGAAATTCAATGCCTAGAATATCTCGCACAAAAGCATTAAAAACGTCAATTTGCGAAAAGGCTTTCTTAAAAATCACGCCGTACTGTAAAGAAGCCACTTGTTTCATATTCGTTCCTTTTTACGATTTTTTAAAAATGCTTCAACACGCTGTAAATCTTCAAGCGTATCGACACCCGCTGGCGGAGCTTTATCGACGATTTGCACGAGGATTTTGTCACCGTGCCACAAAATCCGCAATTGCTCCAAGGCTTCAATTTGTTCGAGTGGCGACGCTTTCCACGCGCAGTATTTTTTCAAAAATCCAGCGGTGTACGCATAAAGTCCAATATGTCGAAGTGGTGATAATTCGGCAGATATTTCTTTTGTTGTGGCAAAAGTCGCACGATGCCACGGAATCGGCGCACGGCTGAAATACAGCGCGTAGCCGTTTTTATCTAAAACGACTTTTACCGCATTCGGATTAAAAATTTCGTCAACTTCGTAAATATTTGCCGCCAACGTCGCAATTCCTGCTTGCGTTTGATTCGCCAAAGCGTGCGCGACTTGGCGAATATAATCCGCTGGCAAAAGCGGTTCATCGCCCTGCAAATTTACAATAATCGTGTCGTCCGACCAACTGAATTTATCCGCCACTTCCGCAAGACGTTCGGTGCCGCTGTCGTGATTTCCGCGCGTTAAAACGGCTTGAAAACCCAACGCCGAAACGGCGTTTAAAATCCGTTCATCGTCCGTTGCGACAATAATTTCTTCGGCATTCGCTTCTTTCGCACGCTCACAAACATGAGCAATCATCGGCTTTCCCGCAATCAACAACAAAGGTTTGCCATGCAAGCGTGTTGAGCCGAAACGGGCGGGAATCAAGACTTTAAACGGCGTGTTCATTTTGGCAGCGCGTCCATTTCTTCGAGTGACAAATAACGTGCTTCTTCTTCCAACATCACTGGAATATCGTCACGAATCGGAAACGCCAAACGATCCGCGCGACACACCAATTCTTGCGCTTCTTTTTGGTAACGCAACGGACTTTTGCAAATAGGACACGCTAAAATTTCTAATAATTTTGAATCAATCATAATGCTCTCTTAAAAGGTTTGGTTTTGAGTAAGGTTAAAAATTTATCATTAAAATCAGCGGATAATTGTGCAGAAATTGGCACAAACCAATGATTTTCAGTCGCGAATTCGCGGCATTTCACCGCATCTTTTTCCGTCATCAACACGGGCTGCGTTTTAAACGTGATTTCTTTCGCGTTAAAAACATGGTGATCGGGAAAACTGTGATCGGTGCGGTGCGAAATGCAGGCATTTTCAAGTTGAAAAAAGAACCGTTCTGGATTGCCAATGCCTGCCATCGCGTGACATTCGAGCGTTTTAAATTCCGCCAACGGTTTGCTTTCACCCGTTATTAAATTCACCGCCACATCGCCAACCAACTTCATTTCCCATTCGTGCCACAGCGTATCGGTTTCCCGTTTGCCATTCACCACCACAAAATCGACGGTATTTAAACGCTCAATCGGTTCGCGCAATGGTCCCGCAGGCAAACAAATTGAATTACCAAACCTCCGTTCGCCATCAATCACCGCAATTTCAATATCACGTTTCATCGCGTAATGTTGCAGCCCATCGTCCGCCAAAATCACATCGCACGGCGTGTGTTTCAATAAACAGTTTGCTGCGTCAACCCGCACCGCGCCAACCGCCATTGGACAATTCGTTTGTTTGACGATTAACAAGGCTTCGTCACCGACTTCAGCCACTTTGCTGTTTGGCAAAACCATTTGTGGCGGTTGTTTTTCACTGCCATAACCGCGACTAATAATGCCAACGCGATAACCTTCCGCCTGCAATAAATTCGCCAAATAAATACACAACGGCGTTTTGCCGGTGCCGCCAACCGTAATGTTGCCGACAATAATCACTGGAACTGGCAGCGTTTCGCTTTTGTAATAACCGATTTTATACAACCAACGGCGAAACTTTACGAAGTCCGAAAACAAAAATCCGAACGGCATCAACGCCGCGCCAATAAAGTAATCTTTGTACCAAATGTCGAGCAGGTAACGCGAAATTGTTTTTTTCATTTTGGTTTAATTATCCGGCTTTTTTCAATTTGATAACGAAAATGTTCAATGCTCATGGTGCGCCCTAAAACCACCAACAAATCGTTGGCGCGTAATAAAAAATGATTGGGTGGATTGAAATAAAAATGCTGATTTTTTATCGCGTAACTATTTTTATGAATGCGGTGTTCAGGATTTGCGCTAATGACTCCGAGCAAAATCAATTTACGCCGCGAAAAATCAATGTCTGAAATTTTGCAGCCTTCCAAATACGAGCCTAAATACACTTGCAGCGTTTCCATCACAATATCGCTTTTCGCATTAATAATCCCCAAAATGGCTTCAAATGCCACCGGTTGTCCTACATATTCAGCAACCACCATGCCAGCAATTTCAAACGGACGAATCACATTGTTCGCGCCCGCTTGATACAATTTTTTCACATTATCGATATTATTCGCCCGCGAAATAATGTTCACTTGTAAATTCAAATGTCGCGCCGTGAGTGTAATGTAAACGTTAATCACATCATCATCGGTGGTGCATAAAACACTGGAAGCCCCGTTGTTGATGCCCGCACTTTGCAACACGCCATTTTTGCTGGCATCGGCATGAATCGCGGTGTAGCCCCACTCTTTCGCTCTGACGATATTGGCTTCGAGTGCGTCAATAATAACGAATTTTAATTTGTCTTTTGCCAATTGTTTGGCGATATGCTGACCGACCCGCCCAAATCCACACAAAATGACAAAGTCGTTATAGCGTTTGATTTCAGCGTAAGTGCGATTTTCGCGCAAATCGTACATTTTTTCACTAAAGCCTGACACCATAATCGACGTGAAAAACGAAAGCACGCCTAATCCACTGAAAATAAGCACAATTGCCACCAGTCGTCCGCCAGTGGTGTGGGGCGCAATATCGCCATAACCCACCGTCGATAAAGTGACGATTGACCAATAAACACCGTCGAACAAATTTTTGATTTGTCCGCCTTCAGCATGACTTTCAAATAAATAAATCGCCACGCTACCAATAAAAATCAAAAATCCGACAAAAATGGCTAGCGTGTAAAGCTCAAAACGTTTGCTGGTTAAAACGTTAATAAACACTTTGATGCTGTGAAAATGGCGAAACAATTTGAGTAATCGAAACACCATAAAAATTCGTAAAAAACGAAAGGCGCGAAAACTCGGCAAAATCGCCAGCAAATCAATAATTGCCATTGGCGTAATCATATATCGAATTTTGGCGTGAATCACTTCGCCTAAAGCCTGTCGGGCGGGAAACGGAATGTTGAGATATTGCGCTTTTTCGTACTGTTTTAAAATAATGTGATGACTGTTACTCGCCAGCCAAACACGCAATAAATACTCAATCGTGAAAACCACCAGAATACCCTGCTCAAACACTTCGCTGATTTCATCATTTTGATTATCAATTTCGTGAATAAGAAAAAACACGCTAAACAATACCATGCTGATAATAAAAAAATCGACGTAACCTTTGTAACGACTTTCTGGATTTTCCAGCAAATTATAAAAAAACAATTTTGTGTTTTGATAACGCGGCGATGCTTTTAAGAAATAAGCGAATTTAACAATCATGATGGAAAAAGAACAAAATGCAGAAACCTGAGAATTTGAATGGTGTCGCATTTTACCAGAAATGCCTACGCGATAAGGCGACAATAAAAAAACCGCCTTTTTTAACAATCTGTAGGGGCGGGTTTAGAACCCGCCCTTACGAAAACATTATTTCACCGACAACACAAAATCATCCACCGTTATACCGACTGCACCAGCGAATGTTCTTGCAACCATTGTTTCAACGCAACATTGATTTGATGTTGCCAATCTGCACCCGTGGCGCGAAACGTATCAAAAATATCTTGGTCGAATTCTATCGTTGCGGACACTTTTTCAGCAGGCTCTAAATTCAATTTCTGACGTAGCGATAATGGCAAAACTTGGGTCGCAGGTCTGAATTTTTCAAAATCCGAGGTCGTTAATTCTCGAACTTCACCCACTTCATTTGTTAAATGTTGATTGCTCATACTTTTTTACCTCTCTATTATTCGCTTTACGAAAACTAATCACCCTAATGCCTAATGTCGTTTCGGTAAAGCACAAAATGTATAAACGCTGTTCTAAATATCCCGTCGCAACATAACGAACTTCACCATAATCGTGGCGGTCGTCTGTGGTTACATTTGCTGTTGAAAAGTCAAACTCGCGCACTCGCTCAAAACTTAAATCACGTTCACGGATATTTTTCTCGTTTTTTGCGGAGTCGAATCCAATATGCACCATAATTTACGCTTTCACCAACACAAAATCATCCGCCGTCAAAAACTTCAGTCCCGTCAATTCGATTTCCATTTCGGTTGTTTTCGGGTCGTTGTCGAGGTTCAATTTTACAATCGTGGTCGATGTTGCAAAGTCAAAATCGTAGCGAACTTGATTGATTGCGCTAAACGGCTTGTCAATAAACGATAAATTTCGATTTAAGCCTGTGACTCCAACTACGCTGACTCCAACAAAATCAATCAAATCATCACTGCCAAAATCTTCAATTACGTCCCGTGCTGCACCAACACCAGAATCGCCCATGCCAAATAAAAAAACATCTTTGACTAATTTACCACCAGTTTTACCTTCATGTGTATCCAAACCACCCCATAAATGGTCAACGCCAGAACCACCTATTAAATAATCAATGCCCAAAGTGCCATTGATTGAATCATCTCCCGCACCGCCAAAGAGTGTGTCAGAATTGAAGGCATTGCTTGTATTAGATGCTGTTTTTAATGTAGTTCCATCATTAAGATGTCCGTGAATTGTATCATTGCCAGCTCCACCATTGACCCAACCTCCGACCATGTGTTGGGAATTATTAAGGCTTGTTAATGTGTCATTTCCTGCCGTACCTACCTGAACATATTTGCCATCAACGGCTTCTATCGGATTAACGTCATCGTTTTTAAACGAAAGAGCTTTAACAGCTTGGTCATCAATAATTTTTTGAGCAGCAGCATCCGCCAGAGCTTTATCAGCTTGGTCATCAATAATTTTTTGAGCAGCAGCATCCGCCAGAGCTTTAACAGCTTGGTCATCAATAATTTTTTGAGCAGCAGCATCCGCCAGAGCTTTATCAGCTTGGTCATCAATGATTTTTTGAGCAGCAGCATCCGCCAGAGCTTTATCAGCTGCTATTTTGTCATCAATGATTTTTTGAGCGGCACCATCGGCAAGAGCTTTTTCGTCGATAAATTTTTGAATCGTTTTGGGTTTTGAATTTAAAAATTGCAGATATTGAATATTCGATAACGTATCAGTGCCGTCGTTGGTTTCGTCACTGCCGACGTACTCAATTACAATTTGCGGCACACCGGTGCGATGTTCACGATGATGTTGTAATCGTCTTGAATCGCGCTAAAAATAGCGGTATTTTGACCCGAACCACCGTCTAAACTGTCGTCACCCGTGCCGCCTTCGAGCGTATCAGCACCGCCACCGCCTAAAAGCGTATCATTGCCGTCACCGCCGTTTAGATTGACTTTGATATTGCCGCCGTCTGCTTCTTGGATAAGATTATCCAACTCGTTGCCGGTGCCGTTGGTGGCTTTCGCGCCCGATAAAGTCAGATTTTCGACGTTTTCGGTTTGCCCTAAATCAAAGCTCACGCTGGAAAAGACTTGGTCTTCGTCGCCGCCGTCTGCGTCTTCAATAATTTGGTCGATAAGATTGTTGACCAAATACACGTCCGAACCCAAGCCGCCCACGAGCGTGTCCATACCAACACCGCCATCTAAGGTGTCATTGCCGTCGCTGCCGTTTAAGTAATCATTTCCCGCCATGCCAGCCAGTACGTCGTCACCGATATTGCCCGTGATAACGTTGTTACCCGAATTCCCCGTGCCTTTCAGCCCTTTGCCCTGCGCGTCATTCAACACTAAATTTTCAAGATTTTTGAGCAGCGTATAACTCGAAGTCGTTTCGACGGTATCGGTGCCGCCGGTTTTCACGTTGGCATTTGAGTCGAGAACTACGTCGTTCACATTATCGACATAGTAGTAGTCATTTCCGTTACCACCGTCCATTGTGTCAACACCGCTACCGCCATTCAAGGTGTCTTTTCCGTCTGCGCCAATCAGTTTGTCGTTGCCCGTGCCGCCATCCAAACTGTCATCACCGCTCCCGCCATTTAACGTGTCGTCGCCAATACCGCCTAACAACACATCGTTTCCTGTACCGCCATCAATTGAATCATTCCCCGTGCCGCCGTCGAACTGGTCATTTCCAGCATTGCCGATTAACGTATCGTTACCGGCTAATCCATTAAAAATATCATTGGTCGCAGTACCGATGAATTTGTCTGCGCGGGTGGTGCCTTTTTTAACTACCATTTTTTCTATTCTCCAATTTAGGTGGGTAAAGCGTTAATCCTTAAACAATGCCAACGCAAACATGAGTGCGTCTTCGCGCCCGTTTGCCGCTTCGTAATAGCCTTTACGCACACCGATTTCATTGAATCCAATGGAAT
>CAISXF010000040.1 GCA_903889445.1 uncultured Pseudomonadota bacterium | reverse complement strand
TGCCAGCAATTTTGTCGTGGTTTTGCCCGCTTTCGTATCGTTAATACTTGGCAACATATCAGCCGCTTTCATCACGGACGAACCACCCAACGCGCCATACATGTAATAACGCGGATAAGTGCGCGTCACAAAATACAAATTATCGTCAATTCGCCGCGAATCCAAATAATCGCCATCAATCGCCACGTCGCGAATTTGTTTGGGATTAGCGTGATCGGTCATGTCATAAACGAAGGCGCGAGTTTGTGAAACTTGCGAATAACCGCCCCACCAATAAGGATAAGCCATTTTAGCGATTCCGACCTGCGCGACAGGTGCGATAGGCGTTTCAGGTTGCACCAAATTTTGCCACGACGTACCTAACACCACCAATTTGCCATTTTGAATATAAATACCCGTCGGTGAAAAATTGCTGTCGGTAATCTCAATGGTCGCGGTTTGATTGAGTTCTTTAACGGGAAAGCCTTTAATGATGCGGATTTGATTGTTGTGAATTTGATAAATGTAACCATCGTCGCCCACTTTCACAATGTCACTTTCATCCACGCCGCTGACTTGAATGTTGGTATCGGAATGACTGACGGGCGTTGCCGCCGTGGCACTTTCACCCGCGACAGGCGATGCGATAGCAACGGGAGCCATTGTCATCACGTCATCCACCATGCCAAACCCTTTCATTAAATAATAATTGTAACGATTGGTGTGATGCTTCAGCAGTAAATTTGCTAAAGCTAATCGCGACGTAATTTTTTGTGGTTGAAGTTTCACAGTCGGTTTCACCACGGGTTTTGTGACAGTCGCGGCAAATGCCGGTTGAGCCAATCCTGTGAATAATAAGCTACTCGCTAAAAGCAATAAGCCTTTGTGTCGATGATTTAGCATAATGAATCCTCTCAAATAAAATAAACAACAGTAACTAACACAATTTACACTTTACTCTTTTCAACTGCGTTGGCAATAGGTAAAAGTCGGTGTATTTTTATTCATAGCACGCCTTTACAATGTTCATTTTCGTATTGAGCAAAAATAGGAACTTAAAATGCTAAGAATTGGGCAAGGTTATGATGTGCATCGTTTTAAAGACGGCGGCGATGTTATTTTGGGTGGTGTAAAAATTCCCTACGAACGCGGATTAGAAGCACATTCGGATGGCGATGTGGTGTTACACGCTTTGTGTGATGCGTTGCTAGGCGCGGTGGCGATGGGCGATATTGGCAAACATTTTCCCGATACCGATTCAAATTTCAAAGGCGCGGATAGTCGCGTTTTATTACGTCATGTTTATAATTTAGTAACAGAAAAAGGCTATCGTTTGGGCAATGCCGATATAACGATTATTGCTCAAGCACCCAAAATGTCGCCGCACACCGCCGAAATGTGCGCGAATATCGCCGCCGATTTAAACGTTGCCGTCAATCAAGTGAATGTCAAGGCGACCACGACGGAACAATTAGGTTTTGAAGGGCGCAAAGAAGGCATTGCCGTTCAAGCGATTGTTTTGTTGATGGCAGCGAATTAGTCTTTTAAGGCAGGTGACTTGGGTCAATTGTCGTATAATTTCCAAACTTCTTTCACGTTACAAAAGGCTTACTTTATGAAAATGACCGCTCAAGAATTTATCGATTGGAAATCAAAACGCATTACGTTACTGGCGATGTCGGGCGCGGGGAAAACCACGCTCGCCGACAAATTACCGAAAACAAAGTGGTATCACTATTCGGGTGATTATCGAATCGGCACGAAATATCTGAAAGAGCCGATTTTGGATAATATCAAACGCCACGCCATGAGCGTTCCGTTTTTGCGTGAATTATTACGCGCCGATTCGTTGTACATCAAAAGCAAAATTTCATTCGATAATCTGACGGCGGTGTCGAGTTTTTTGGGAAAGTTAGGGCATGTAAATCAAGGCGGTTTGTCGCTACAAGAATTTAAACGTCGGCAAAATTTGCACCGTCAGGCTGAAATTGACGCGATGAAAGACGTGCCGACGTTCATTCATAATGCCGAAGATATTTATGGTTACCATCATTTTATTAACGACGCAGGCGGCAGCGTGTGTGAATTGGATTCGCCAGAGGTTTTAGAATCGCTCGCCGAAAACACGTTAATTATTTACATTAAAATTCCGCCTGAACTCGAACAAACAATTATTGACCGTGCCAAAAATGAGCCGAAACCGTTGTATTACCGTGAAGCCTTTTTAGATGAAAAATTAACCGAATTTTTGCAGTTAAGAAATTATGTGTCGGCGGATTTAATGCCGCCTGATGAGTTTGTGTCGTGGGTTTTTCCCGAATTATTTAAAGCACGTTTGCCACGTTATGAAGCGATTGCCGAAAAATACGGTTACACGATTGACGGAAATGACGTGGCAAAAGTGGAAACGGAAGATGATTTTATTGCGTTAATTGCCGCTGCATTAGCCAAGCAAACGGGCTGAGATGGAGGTGTCACGATGCCTTTAATTGCTCACACTAATTTACCGACGTTTCAACGCTTGCGTGAAGAAGGCGAAGAAATTATTGATCCACAACGCGCCAGTCTGCAAGAAATCCGCGAAATTCATATTGGTTTGCTGAACATGATGCCCGACGCGGCTTTGGAGGCAACCGAACGGCAATTTTTTCGACTTGTTGGCGCGTGTAATCAAATCGCGCAATTTCATGTGCATCCGTTCACGATTGACGGTTTGAAACGCAGTCCCGAAGCGCAGGCGCATATTGATAAATACTACGAACCGTTTTCGCAAATTAAAATTGACGGCTTGGACGCGCTGATTATCAGTGGCGCGAATGTGACGGGCGAGTTTTTGCCTGACGAAGATTTTTGGCAACCGTTGACCGAAGTTTTTTCGTGGGCGAAAGAGAATGTCACGTCGATTTTGTGTTCGTGTTTGGCGACGCACGCGATTATTCATTATTGTTACGGTGTGGCGCGAACTCGTTTGCCCGAAAAACGCTGGGGTGTTTTTTCGCACACGTTAGTTGATAGAACGCATCCGCTCGTGGTGGAAATTAACACGCGATTCGATGTGCCGCATTCACGTTTTAATGAAATTTTTCAACGTGATATGGAACAAAATGGGTTGCGTGTTCTCGCGACAAGTGCCGAGGCTGGCGTGCATTTAGCGACCAGTCCAGACGGTTTTCGGATTGTGTTTTTTCAAGGGCATCCCGAATACGACGATATTAGTTTGCTCAAAGAATATAAGCGCGAAGTGCTGCGTTTTTATCACGGTGAAATCGCCCATTATCCGCCGCATCCAGAGCATTATTTCAATGCGGAAGTGAAAGTGATTTTTGCGGAATATGAGCAAAACGTTATCACCGCGAAAAATCAACAATTGCCGTTGCCGATATTTCCAGAATCGGAAGTGAGTTTATTCATGGATAACACTTGGCGCGACACGGCAAAAGCGGTTTTCAATAATTGGCTGGGGCTAATTTATAAAATTACGCATCAAGATAGACGTTTGCCGTTTATGGATGGCGTTGACCCCCAAAATCCGTTGGGATTGTGATGAATAACAAAAAATATACGGTGACATTATGACAGGAAAAAGTGTGGCAACAATAGTGGGGAAGAGCTTGTTAAATAGCGTTATTGGCGAAGATTGGCATTTTTTTATTCGACGTTTGGACGGTGAACTTCATGTGCCATTTTCGGCGTTTCATAAAAAGGAAATGCCGCCCGCAAGCGTCGCCCAATATCTGCCGAATTGGAAAACGCTGCGCTGGACGAAAATTAAAAATAATATCTTGGGCAAAAGTGAATCGTACGCTAAAGATGTTGAATTTGAAGTAAATGTGTACGCGGGTGAAAAAAGCACCAAAACTCACCAAGAAATCGTCGATGCTTTTATGGCATTCATGCGGAATTTACTCGATTCGTAAATGACAATGTTTAATGTTGGTATTTCAAAACTGCCCGAATCCTTACGCGCCATCGTCTATTTTTTGAGCAAGAAAATAGTCGCTTTGAGCAAAGATGGTAAACTTTTGCTCGACAAGTCAGGTTGAAAGTTTTAGATTGCAGGTGCGTTTGTTACAAATCATTTGCCTTAAATTTACTATGAAAGGGTGGTTTTATGTTTTCGTTCATGCAATCAAAAAAATGTCTGTATCTTCCCGTTGTTTTATTCGTTGGTTTCCTGTCATTTCAAAACTCGGCTTACAGTGCTTATGATGCAAATATCGTATCTGCACTTCGCAAATCCACTGTTAATATCGGTCAGCTTTCGATAAACAACAATTATGCTGGCGAAGTGACTATAGCGTTGTATCATTCGGACTATCCAACTAATTCTTCATTTGGAGAATGGCTTTTACCTTCCTCCTCAGTCACAACACTAAAAGATTACAGAAACAGTAATGCCCCCATATATTTTGGCGATGACTGGGGGATTCAAATTATTTTCGGTAATGGTGTGAAATCTGACGTTTATCCAATTTCAAAATTTTCAACATTTAAAGATGGCATTATTTCCGTTGATGCAGGGGCAATTCAGTTAGTTTCGACACATCAGCCGACTCTAATTTCTTTCCGAATCGCCTAAAACAACCGCTTATGTGAACAAAGATTATTCACTTACATTAAAAGCAACCGATGGTGATGACGTTTTGTCGAATCCTAGCATTACTGTTACTTGGGGAGACGGAGAGATTACAAATGAAGGTGGCATTACTTCCAGTGGTGTTGCAATCAGTCACATTTATAAGAACGTAGGCACCTATACTTGGAAAGCTATCGCAGATTCAACAAATGGGTTAAGTAGCGAAGAACTATCAGGTGTAGTTCAAGTTAGTAATGAACAAGTTTCAAATAGTGGCTATACGAAAATTTGTAACAACGGCAAATTAGCTGGCGAAGGAAGTTGTCCTATTGACCCAATTTTAGGTGCTGCATCAAATGACTGGGCTTGCACCAAAGACAATAAAACTGGTTTGATTTGGGAAGTGAAAACTAAGCCAAACAGCGGGTTACATGATATGGAGAATCGATACACTTGGTATGAACCCACTTTAAATAAAAATGGTGGTAATGCAGGTAAGAAAAATGGTGGCTCTTGCATTGGTAGTGAATGTGATACTTACGCCTATACCAATGCTGTGAACAAACAAAATTTCTGTGGATCAAAAGATTGGCGAACGCCAACAGTCGAAGAAATAAATAGCCTTGTTAAAAATAGCACGGGTAAGGTGCCAACTATTGATGAAGCGTATTTTCCAAATACTTTTGATAGTTGGTTTTTATCATCCGATTCTGATGTTGACAGCAACGCAAATGTATGGCAAGTCTATTTTGGAACGGGTTTTAGTAATGTTTTTGCTAAAAGTAGTGCCGCTAATGTTCGTTTAGTTCACGGAATGCTAAGAGGTGGTGATTACGATTTAGGAATGGGCGGAACAAATGAATCTCGTTACATTAAAAACGCCGATGGCAGTTTCACTAAAAAGAAAGATGATCTCAGTTTAGTTGGGTTAATGGACAAAACATGGGTGACAGGGCAGCCATTACGAGTTCGTTTTATAAATGGCTCGAGTGCAGTTCAAAAAAACATTTTTAACTTAGTTTTAAAAGAATGGGGTACAAGTGTTAATTTGAATATTGTCAATGTTACTGGGTTAAAAGACCGTACTGCTGAAATTCGTATCAGGTTGTCACAACCATTGGCAATATCAAGAATAGTTAATGGAGTTACCGTTACAGAGGACGATCCAGTCAGTCATTCATTTATTGGAACTGATAGCATGACAAAAGGACTTACTCCCACAGGTGAAAGCGTTCCTGCATCGCCAAAAAATATGATGATTAGTAACTACGCATCAATTAGCTATGCTATGGATGTGCAACCGAAAGTCGTAACTGATAAAGGGAAAAGCACTGTAGTAGATGGAGATAAGTACACGATTCTTCATGAGTTTGGTCATGCTTTAGGATTTGGTCATGAACATGTTTCCGTAAATGTAAATATTCCATGGTTTAGTGACGAGAACACCATGATTTATTTTAAAGATCGCAATCAGACATGGTCAGACGAAGATGTAAGATATAATGTATTTAACGAAAAGTGCGTTAGTTGGAACATAAATGGTGTGTGTGTTAGGTATTCCAAATTGACAGAGAACACAGCAGAAAGTGCTTTTGATTCAATGTCTATAATGGTGTATGACATTCCATTTCCAGCGTCTTTGAGAAATGGAACGCCAATCAATTTGACTAAAAATAGTTTCTCAACTCCGAGATCACAAACTCTCTCGAGTATAGATAGAACATTTGCAGCAACTGTTTATCCTAAAGCAACTGTAAAACCACCTGTCGTTGTAAGCACTGGTTATTATCGTAATAAAAATGACAGTTCGGGGGCTGTTTACTATGTGAATTCTGTAGCGCGTACATTCTGCCATGTGAAAAATGAATCTGATATAGATAAGTCTAAAAAGATGAACATTGTGAGTAATAATAACTTCAAGCTAGGTGGGCTAATTTCAACCTATGATTGCACTGGTTACTATCGTGTCGATGGAACAGCTCCTGTTTATTCTGTCAATGCTGTTACAGGTACCTTCTGCCATGTAAAAAATGAATTTGATATGAATCTTTTGGGGGGGGGCGGAACAAGTGGCAGTTGTTGGCGACAACAAATTTGCAACTGGGCTAAACTCCAAGGGTGATTGCCAAATAGTAGTAACTCAAAATGGGACGTGTAATCCTCTAAAGGTTTTGTTTGGTGGATGTAAGTAGTAGTTGGTTTAGTTAAACGTATTCTGAAGATGGGGTAAAACTTTAGAATACGTTTACGAGAAGAAGAGTTATGTTTTAATTTTTTATTAACTAAACAAGGTGGTCGTTATGAGATACAAAGAAATACGCAATGAGTTGAAAACGGGCGATGTTATTCTTTTTTCTGGGAAAGGAGGCATTTCGGATGGCATTAAGTTTTTTACATTTAGCAAGTGGTCACACGTTGGGCTTGTGTACAAATTCAACGATTCATTGGACGAAAAAGACTCTGTATTTTGCTGGGAATCGACCACTTTGAGCAATCTCGAAGACGCAGATACGGGGAAATTGACTAAAGGTGTTCAACGTGTCGAGCTTTCTGAACGGCTTGAAAAATGTTTTGCGAGTGGTTACGAAGTCAGTGTGCGGCGGCTTTCTCAATCACTTACTGATGATATGATTCGGGGACTCAATGATTTCCGTCATGAAGTAAGTGGTCGTCCTTATGAAAAGCACATGATTGAATTACTGAGAGCGGCTTATGGTGGAATCTTTGGAGAAAACAAAGAAGACCTGAGTTCCTTATTTTGTAGCGAACTCGTAGCAGAAGCGTATGAAAGAATGGGGCTTTTAACAAAAGCACTTCCCTCAAATGAGTACACACCGAAAGATTTTTCTGCTGAAAAGCATTTGAATCTTGAGCTGGGATACAGTTTGGGACAAGAGATTGCTATCACGTCCTTGTAGTTGTAATATCCGATGACAAGCCGCCCTTTTAGCACACGCTAAAAGGGCGATTTTTTTGTTCAGTTAAGTTCAAACATCTAACAATCCTATACTTATGTTTAAAACCGACATTCAAAAACTCCCCGAATCTCTACGCGCCACCATTGATTTAACGCAATGGTCAGAGCGTTTCGTCGCATTAAAATTACCCGCCGATTTTCCAAATTCAATGGTGAAAGTTTGGGCAATGAGTGAATTTGTTTCGCAACATTGCGACCGTCATCCTGAAATTATTTTAGAGCTAATTCAATCGGGCGATTTATTCAAAACTTATAACGAATCGACTTACCGTGAAAAACTCGCGCAAAAAAACATCGAAACTGAAGCCGATTTGATGCTTGAGTTACGACATTTTCGCCGCAATGAAATGATTCGTTTGGCGTGGCGCGACATTTCAGATTGGGAAGAATTGACCCAAACTTTGCTCGAATTATCGTGGCTTGCCGAGGCGTGTATTCAAACGGCGTTGGATTTTATTTATTCTCAAGCCTGTGAAAAACGGGGCATCCCTGTTTTAGCGGATGGAACGCCGCAACAAATCGTGGTGTTGGGCATGGGGAAATTAGGCGCGTATGAATTGAATTATTCGTCTGATATTGATTTGATTTTTGCGTATCCTGAAAACGGTGTTTTATCCGACCGAAAAGAAACGACTTACAGCGAATTTTTCACCAAAGTTTGCCAAAGTTTGGTGCGTGTTCTCGATGAAACGACTGTTGATGGTTTTGTATTTCGTACTGATATTCGCTTGCGTCCGTTTGGCGACAGCGGCGCGATGATTATGACGTTCGATGGCATGGAAAATTATTACCAAACCCAAGCGCGGGAATGGGAACGTTACGCGATGATTAAAGCGCGGCAAGTTGCGGGCGATTTTGAACAAGGCAAACCGTTGATGTCAATGTTGCGGGCGTTTGTTTATCGGCGATATTTGGATTATGGCGCGTTTGAGGAATTGCGCTCGCTCAAAGCGCAAATCGTTCAAGAATTACGGCGCAAAGATAGAATCGACAACGTCAAATTAGGACGCGGCGGCATTCGCGAAATTGAATTTATCGGACAAGCATTTCAATTGATTCGCGGCGGAAACGACAAAAATTTGCAAACGCGCGGCATTTTGGACGTGTTGAAACTACTTTCAGAATTAGAATTATTGAACCCCGAAGACGCAACGCAATTAGCAAAATCGTACCATTTTTTGCGTCGTGTTGAAAACCGCATTCAACAATATCAAGACAAACAAACGCACGATTTACCGACAAATGAAAATGCAAAATTGGCAATGGCTTACGTTTTAGGTTTTGCGAATTGGGAAACGTTTTTAGTTGAATTAAACACCGTGCGAGATAAAGTTCACGCGGTTTTCGATGCCGTTTTTTCAGTTTCAAAACAAGACGAAATTGAACAGTTGAGCCAAAAAATTTGGGCGGGTTTGGACGATGAAAGCGAATTACTCAAAAATTTGAGCGACTACGGTTTTCAAAATACGGCTGAAAGTTGGGCGGCGATTGTTGGTTTTAAAAATGAGTCAGCGATTCGGCGTTTGAGCAATAAAGGGCTGGGCGTAATCAATCGCTTGATGCCGCAAGTCATTTCGACGTTGCAAACTGTGTCGAATCCTGACGAAACTTTGAAGCGTTTGCTCGCATTATTTACGGCTGTGGCGGGTCGAAATGTGTATTTAGCGTTGATTGCTGAAAACCCGAACGCGCTGGCGCAATTGTTAAAATTATCGTCGGCGAGTCCGTGGATTGGTGAGTATTTGGCGCGTTATCCTGTTTTATTTGATGAGTTATTGGACACGCGCTCACTGTTTGAACCACTCAAAAAAGACCATTTAGACGCGCAATTAAATCAGCTCGTGGCGCGAATTGATGCCGACGATTTAGAAACATTGATGATTGCGTTGCGGCAATTTAAACAGGTGAACGTGTTGCGAATTGCGGCGGCGGACATTATGGGCGTGATTCCGCTGATGACCGTGAGCGATTATTTGACATTTTTAGCCGAAAGTCTTGTTGATTGTGTGGTGAAAAAATCGTGGCAAATGTTGGTTGAAAAACACGGTTATCCGCCCGAATGTGATGACGAAAAAACCAATTTTGCGATTATCGGTTTTGGCAAATTAGGCGGTTTTGAATTGGGTTACGGTTCGGATTTAGACGTGGTTTTTGTCTACGATTGCACCGACGGAAACGCGATGACAAATGGCGAAAAACCGTTGTCGTGTTCGCAATTTTATGCGCGATTAGGTCAAAAAATTCGCCACATTTTAGATACGAAATTGTTGGCGGGTGAATTGTACGAAGTCGATTTGCGTTTGCGTCCGAATGGCGATTCTGGCGCGTTAGTCACGCACATTGACAGCTACGAAAATTATTTGACACAAAACGCTTGGACGTGGGAATTGCAGGCATTAGTTCGCGCTCGTTTCATTGCGGGCGATGGAAATTTAGGGCAAGTATTTTCTGAAATCCGTCAGCGGGTTTTGAGTTTGTCGCGCGATATTGAAAAATTGAAAACCGAAGTCCGTGAAATGCGTGAAAAAATGCGTGAATCTTTGGTGACAAAATCCGCTGATAAATTCGATTTAAAACAAAGTGCGGGCGGGATTGTCGATATTGAATTTATGGTGCAATTTGGCGTGTTGGCGAATGCGTCGAAAATGTCTACAATTTACACCGATAACATTCGATTATTGGAAAGTTTACAAATGCAAAATATCATTGCTAAAGATGATGCGGCAATTTTAACGAATGCTTATTGCGCTTATCGTGACGCGGGACATAAACGAGTTTTACAAGGCGATAAAACGATTATCAATGCCCAAGAATTTGTCGAATTACGCGAACAAGTGACGCGAATTTGGCAAACAATAATGTTTTAATATGCGGACTTTGAAAGCGACAATCGTTTGTGACGAGATTAAAAATGAAAAAATTAGCAACACCATACCAAAAAGTGCTTCTTATCGTTCTCCCTGCAACGCTATTTATGGCGACTATTTCGGCTTATTCTTCGATAATCAGTCATCAAGCAGTTTTTGATGGTTGTAAGCAACGAGAACTAAATTCTGTCGCCACGCTTCTTCAAAATGATTTGCAAAGTCAAATGAATAGGGCGGCTGCGAGTGCATCAATGATAGTGAATTTACCCTCGGTTAAAAAAGCCTTTCGTGCTAATAATCGTGAACAACTTGTGGATATATTGCAACCTTCATTCTTGATTCAGCGTGACCGTTATAATGTGCTAGAAGGACAATTTCACACCGCACCCGCAATTACATATTTGCGTATTTATTCCCCTCAAGATGGACCTGGAGAAGATTTAAGTAGCTTTCGTGAAATGGTCGTTAATACCAATAAGGAACACGAACCGCGAAAAGGCGTTGAAATCGGACGGCGTGGTCTTAGCATTCGCGGGATTGATTTAGTTAAAGATGCGAACGGTTACATTGGTAGTTTTGAAGTCGGTTCAAGTTTTATGACGGTTCTGGAAAATATCAAAAAGAACACAGGATTTGAGGCGGGGGCATTTGTGGACGATGCCATCATGAATAAAGTCGCAATATTGCTTCCGCCACCAGATGCCGAAAGAATTGTCGCAGGCTTTCGAAATGTTGAAGCAACAAATTGGAAGGTTCTAAAGGCAACAGTCACACCGGATTTATTCACTTCGGATGCAGATATTAAAACGGATTTAAAAACAATCAATGGCGCAGATTACGGTATTGTCACCATGCCAATCCAGGACTACAAAGGCGAGAATATTGGAATAATCATTGCTGTGCAAAACTTTGATGCCTATCACAATCAAATGACCGCTGCGGTGGTACGAGCTATTGCTTTCGCGTTATTACAAGTGCTGGTAATGGCCGGTGTTGTTATCGTAACGATTAGTGTCATGTTTGTGCGCCGAAATGAAATGACTGAGTTGCCAAAATGATGCGCCAATTTCTTGTTTTTTTCATACTATCGTTTCTATCAAACGGTGTATTATGCGCGGATGTGAGGCGTATACCTGAAAATGCACCACGTCCGATAAGCATCGGCGTATCTGTTTTTGTGACTAGCATTTCAAAAATCAATGATCAAACCAATACTTTTGAGGCGATTCTTGATTTACAGTTAAGCTGGAAAGATTCAAGCCTTGCCTTCGACGTTCATAAAATGGGAACAAATCGCCTGATTTTTAACCATGATGAAGCAACAAAAAAACTTGAAACCATCTGGTCTCCAAAATTAATATTGGCAAACGCAACTGTGCAAGGTATGGAACACGGGGTTTTCATCAATGCCGATGGAACGGTCGTTTTTATCCAAAGAATGAAAGGTATTTTTGACAGTAAGTATCAATTAGACGCTTTCCCTTTTGATACACAAAACTTGAAGATTCGTATTGCATCAGAAGAGTATAAAACTAATCAAATCATTCTCTCACAAGGGCAGCGTGACATCAATAATTCAGGGCTTGGTCAAGATGTGAGCTTATCGGGTTGGAATGCAAAAAAAATAACTTTCGTTAGGTCATTCAAACGAGGATGGGATGGTCAGTATTTCCCAGAAATGCACGCGAATATTGTGATTACTCGGCAACCCGCCACACATCTTTTTACAATTCTTATTCCCTTTTTTCTTGTTATGCTTATTCCCACAATTGGTACGCTTTACATGAACACTGAGGTGGATAAACGATTGGGGTATTGGTCATCTTCCATTCTGGCGTTGGTAGCACTTAGTTTTACTTATTCAGCACGCTACGCAACGTTACCACCCGACGCAATTATCATGCAGCTTATTGTAATTGGTTCGGCGTATCAAATAGTGATGATTCTACTTTCAGTGACGCTTTTTAATTCACAAAATACGGATGGCTGGTTTTCAAATAAATTTATTGTTCCAGAAATTATCAATTATCTACGTTTTGCGATACCCATTGCGCTGGTGGGATTGGTGGTGACGCGAATTTTATTAACGTCGCTAATTTAGCACGCAACTATATTTCAATAATTTTTCAAACTAATATGGATAAAAAATGACTATTTTACAACCGCTTTTAGAGCGCGTGATTCGCGATGCAGGCGAGATTGCGCTGACATATTTTCGAGATTTAAAACACTTAAACATCGATAAAAAAAGTCCGCGCGATTTTGTCACAGCGGCAGATTTAGCGGTCGAAGCCTTTTTACAAACGCAACTCCGCGAACATTATCCACAATATGGATTTTGGGGCGAAGAAAGCGGACAATCCGAAAATCAAACCAATCGCTGGATTGTTGACCCGATTGACGGCACGCATTCGTTTTCACGCGGTCAGTATTATTGGTCGATTAGCGTGGCGTTAGAAATCGACGGCGACATCGTTTTCGGTGCCGTTTTTGCGCCAGCGTTGGATGATTATTATTGCGCTGCAAAAGGGCAGGGCGCGTGGCGAAATGGCAAACCGATTCGGGTTTCTGAAATTGATGATTTAGGCGAAGCCATGATTGGCACGGGATTCGCTTGTTTGCGTTCATATTTAGAAAATAATAATTTAGCGCGTTTTTGTCGCATCGCTCAAGCTACAACAGGACAACGGCGTTTAGGTTCGGCAGCGGTCGATATTTGTTTAGTTGCCGACGGACAACTCGATGCGTTTTGGGAACAAGAATTGAATTTGTACGATGTGGCGGCGGGCGCGTTAATCGCACAAGAATCCGGTGCGACGGTTACCGATTTTCAAGGTAACGCCGGTATTTTCCCAAAGCAAATTCTAATCACTAACGGAAAAATTCTTAGTCAATTATTGCCACTTATGTGATGATTTGTCCGATTTTTAATCGCAGTATTTTTAATTTTAAGAGAGTAACGTATGTCTAAAACCGTATTAGTTGTGGATGATAGCAGAATTTCAAGAATGTTTATTCGCAAACATATTAGCGTAAAACACCCCGATTGGATTTTAACTGAAGCCACGACGGGCGAAGAAGCAATTGAGGCAATTGAGCGCGAACAACCAGATTACTGCACGATGGACATCAATATGCCTGGCATGTTAGGAACCGATGCGGCGAAAGAAATCTTGGCAAAATATCCTGATATTCGCCTCGTCATTTTCTCTGCGAACGTGCAAGAAACCTATCAACATCAAGCCCGCGCGTTAGGTTCGATTTTAATTTCGAAACCTGTCACCGAAGCCTCCATCACGCTCGCCCTTGATTATTTCGCCGGTATTTAAAAAATGAAAACCTTAGACATAAGCGGACTTCCTGATGCGTTGGGCGACATTATCAGTATCGGAACAAGTTGTGCTGCGCAAAGTTTAAGTCAAGTTATTGATCAATCGGTACAATTATCGATTCCTAATGTCTCTTTAGTAAAAATAGAAGACGTAAGTGTCGAGACGCTAAGGTTAAAAGCTGAAGTGTTCGGCGTTGTGACGCAAGAATTTACCGGCGCGTTAAATACTAAAGTGATGTTATTGTTTGCTGAAGAAGCCGCCCTTCAAATCGTGGAAAACATGATAGGCATGGAAATGGACAGGGATGCCATTCGTGAAATTGAAAACGAAGCGATGTGTGAATTAGGTAATATCATAATTAACGCCTGTTTATCATCAGTTGCAGATACGTTACACATTTCGATTGAAAGTTCATTGCCGCATTATGTGATTCAATCGCGCGATGAAATTGTGACCACTATTCTGCACGACAAAAAACAGGATTTTGTTTTAATTTCGTCTATCGATTTAGTGATTGAACAATGCCTAATAGAAGGAAAATTATTATTTTTGATGAATAAATCTTGCTTAAATAACATCATTGACGAAATCCATTTTTTTGTACGAACAAAATGAGTTGAGTTGAATTTCAGGCACAAAAAAGCCCCGCGAGATAATCTCACAGGGCTTTTTTTACAGGGAATTTTTATTGATAAAATACCGTGAAATCATTTAGCGTCGCTTGTGTTTGAGGCAGATTTTCTGCGCTAAACGCATTTACGCCGACTCGTGAAAGATAAAATGCTTGATCCGCCAAATAAGAACCAATCGCCCGAATTTCACCTTCAAAACCGTATCGATTTCGCAAAAAATACGCTTGTGAAAAACTGCGTCCGTCGGCAAAATCCGAAAAATCCAATTCCACCAATGCCAACTGCGGCAAATCTGCCACCAATTCAGAAACAGCATTCGTGGGTGAAAGTCGCACGCCTAAATTTCCATTGCGTGCCACTAACTGTGCTTTTTCTTGTTGAAAACGCGCGAAGGAAACGCTGATATTTCCTGCTACTAGCGGTGCATCGTCGGTTAAAAACGTCCAATGATTATCGATGAGCTGTTGATTTTTAATGACTTGCATAAACTTTTTCCTGAAACGGTTCTATGCCCACACGTTTTACGGTGTCTAAAAAGGATTCTTCTTCCAAACGCTGCTGAATATAAACCTCTAAAATAGTTCCCACTGCTTGCGTGACTTCGTTTTTAGGCACGGCTCGCCCCAAACGTTCACCAATTGCCGCTTCATTCGCCGATGAACCGCCGAGCGTGAGTTGATACCATTCCACGCCTTTTTTATCGACTCCTAAAATGCCAATATGTCCCACACTTTGATGAGCGCAACCATTCATACAGCCCGACATATTGATATTCACGTCGCCAATATCGTGCAAATAATCCAAGTTGTCCAACATATCGTTAATTTCTTTCGCAATACCAATCGAGCCAGCATTTGCCAATGAACAGAAATCTAAACCAGGGCAACAAATCATATCCGTCGCGGTGCCGATGTTGGGCGTGGTTAATTTTGCCGCGCTCAACAATTGCCACAACTGAAATAAATCCGCTTGTTTTACGTCGGCGAACACTAAATTTTGGCGATGCGTACTTCTCACTTCCCCAAAACTATAAATTTCAGCCAACTTTGCAATGGTGTCTAATTGTTCCGCCGTTAAATCACCGGGTGGTGTATCGGGTGTTTTTAACGATAAAAATACGACACGATAACCGTCAATTTTATGTTCCAGCGTGTTGTATTTCACCCACGTTTCAAAGACTTTATTTTCTTTTTTGTATCGCGAAAAGGTGATATTTTCAGCGGCTTTTTTATCGTAATGCAACGGTTTAAAATGCGCTTTCATCGCGTCAAAACGCGCGTCGCTGACTTCTAAACCGTCACGAATTAACGCCCATTCTGCGTCCACTAATTTTGAGAATTCTTCTAAACCTGTTTCGCGCACCAAAATTTTAATGCGTGCTTTGTATTTGTTATCGCGTCGTCCGAACAAATTGTAAATGCGTAACGTTGCTTCTAAATAGGACAAAATGTGTTTCTTATCCAAGAACGGTTTAATCACTTGCCCAATAACGGGCGTGCGTCCCAAACCGCCACCGACCAACACTTTAAAGCCTATTTCGCCTGCGTCGTTTTTAACCAAATGCAAACCAATATCGTGAAATTGGGTCGCGGCGCGATCGGTCGATGAACCGCTGACCGCCATTTTGAATTTACGCGGCAAATAATCAAATTCCGGATGCAACGTTGTCCATTGGCGAATCAGTTCACAATATGGACGTGGATCTTCGATTTCATCAATGCCAACGCCCGCCAAATGGTCGCTGGTGGTGTTACGCATACAATTACCGCTGGTTTGAATCGCGTGCATTTGCACTTCGGCGAGTTCCGCCAAAATATCAGGAATTTGCTCTAATTTTGGCCAGTTAAATTGCACATTTTGGCGCGTCGTAATATGGCAATAATCTTTGTCATACGTCCGCGCAATGTGTGCAAGTTTGTGTAATTGTTTGCTGTTAAGTACGCCATAAGGTACGGCAACCCGCAACATGGGCGCGTGGGTTTGAATGTAAACACCATTCCGTAATCGCAAGGCACGATAACCGTCTTCGGAAATCTCACCTTTTAAAAACTGTTCGGTTTGTCGCCGGAATTGCGCGACTCGTTCTTCAATAAGAATTTGGTCGTTGTGATTATATTGATACATAAAATGTGATTTTCAGAGCCTATAAAAGGCGGTAAAAGTAAGGCGCAATCATATAGTACACACCATAAAATGACAAAATTTATTAGTTTGGCTTTTTGAGTTGGCGCATAATCCAAAAAAACCGCCCTTCGAGTTTCCTCAAAGGGCGGTTTTTACGATAAAACTAACTCAAATAACGACGAGCATCTTCTTCGGTTTCAATCCAATAATGTCCCGAACCAAACAATCTAATCGCCCAATAAACAGCATTACGTTTTAACCAAGATGCGCCTAAATCTTTCATCGCATCTCTTAAAACCAAGTCAGCTTGTTCTCTATTCCAATCTGCTTGATACATTCTGCCGTTAGGTGTGCTGTAAAGAAAATCATGAATGATACTTGCCTCAAGAATGATTTTATCGCTTCTTGATATTGCACATTGCAACAAGCGTGGAATACTTGCCAAATCCGTTTTAAATCCAACAGGAACAACGATAAATCTATCAAACCTTTTTGAGTAGTAAATGAATTTTTCGTCACAAGTGTTCCAATAATCCGAAAACATAATATGTTTGAGACTAACAGAATTTATAAACATAGAAATATCCTCCAAAATTTACCCTTTAAAACCATTGTTGAAATTTTCATTTTTTATTTCTCCAAAAAATTATTGAGCATTACGAACCAATTGAACATAGTGAGTGTCGTATTTATAACCGCCGCTTGCATAGCCAATACCAAAGAAGACTCCCCCTGCGTCAAACTCCGCTTTAATCATAGGATTAGAGGGAATATAACGCGAGGAAGACCACAACATCGAATTATCGACGCTCGTGTTAGGAAAATAAGCAGTATCGATGGTTGGTGACGTTGTATTTAATGTGAAGTTTTCGTTACTTTTACAAATAGCCCCTGCCTCTTCAGCTATATCTTTGCTGTATTTACCATCAGAACATAAAACTAAGCCAATCAATTCATAACGTGTTGGCAACCTCCAATCATTTTTACCGCACAAAGATTGATTATTTACGGCGTTGGTGAAAGCATAAGTATTGCAATTATCTTTGGTTGAACATTTTGGCGCACCATAGTAAGAATCTATGTCTGTATAACCTTCGAAACCACCATTTTTACTGGTATCTGGCTCATACCAAGTGTAAATCCAATCTTTATCGTGCAGACCACCATCATCTGTTTTAACTTCCCAAATCAACCCCGTTTTGTTGTCTTTAGTGCAAGCCCAATCTTTTGGATTTGCGCCAAGCGTTGCGCTGTCTGGCAATGCCGAACCATCGTTGGCAATTTTTGTGTAACCAGAGGTAGAAACAGGCGCGGATTCTGCTGCTGTGACGGCAAACGTGCTTGAATTGGTTGCACTGGTTTTGAGACTGCCTGTTTTTTCACCTGAAGAAGTTGGCGTACAAGAGAATTGGCGTTGTGTTGCCGAACCATTTGCAAGTTCTGTAATGCCGTTACAGCCATCAAGCGTAAATTGCATACCTGCAACAAGGTCAGTGCCTGTGAAAGTAAAAGTGGTGAGTTGATTTAACGTTACTTTGTCTGGAACATAAGAAGTGATTTTGGGTTCTTTTAGTGGTTCAGAAACCGTCACTTTGAATGAAGCTGTACCATTTTCACTTAATTTCAATGTGCCTGATTTTTCACCAACGGCTGTAGGCGTGCAAGAAAATTGACGTTGAGTGTCTGTACCACCCGCTAATTCAACAATGCCGACGCAACTATCCAGCGTAAATACCATTCCTTTAACAAGATTGGCTCCCGTGAATGTAAAAGTAGCGGTTTGACCCGAAACAACTTTATTTGGCGCGAAAGACTTGATGGCTGGCAATACGATTTTTGGTGCGCTGCCTGAATCATTTCTAACCAGTCTCAAATTAGCGTTAGTACCATTCGCGGCTTGTGTTCCATCGGTATGAAAGTACATTTTTGCCGTGCTGTTACTGAATCCTTTTTCATCAATGTAAATGAATTTATCGCCTTGTTTTGTACCTGCATAACAAATTAAGTCATTTTTTCCACATTGGTCATAGTAAATAGAAAAATCGGTATCTGACGTGGCATACATTTCTCCAGTTGAAATATCGGGGAAATAATCAAGGTAGCCCTTGGTTTGATAAGCATTTTTTAATTCCAAACTTGTTGGAACTCGCCAATCTTTAGCACCGCATAAACCCGTTGCATTAACGGCTATTGGATATGAATGGGTATCACATTTACCGTCTTTGCAAATACCGCCATTTTGTGTGCCTTCATAGCCATAATTGAGTGAGGCGTTCGGTTCATACCAACTATAGCTCCAATTTAAATCTCTTAAACCTTTGTCTGTCGATTTAACTTCCCAAAGAATCTTGGCGATATTGTCGTGAGTACAAGCCCATTCATTGGCATTTTTGCCTAAATACGGGTCTTTCGGACAAGTCCCTTGACCAGCATAAAACCCATTGTTACAAACTTTTGTAAAACCAGTTGTCGGTAAAACAAAATTATCAACGGTTGGAGTCGTTGGATCAGCGGGGGTGACGGTATAAGAGCCGCCTTTTGTTAAACCTTGCAAAACATTTTTAGCATCGTAAATACCAAATGTGTAATTCTGCTTTCCAACGGTGTAAATCGCACGAGAAAGTGAGTAAATTCTTGCTGAACCCGTCGTTGCAACTAAGCCCGTGCCTAAATCGATTTTAACTTTGTTACCTGTTGTTAAAAGCGAGGTGAGTGTGGCGGTAAATTTAAATGTTTTACCAGCCTTAGCAGTAGTTGGCGTAACACTAACAGTGCTAATTTTTGACGTAGCTTTTGCGGCTTCGGCTGTGCCTAACAAAAACAGAAATAAAAGCGGAATGACCGCAAAGGTTGTTTTTAGATTTTTCATGGTGTGTTCCTATGAGAAATTTAAGGCAATAAAAAAACCCGCTAACGCAAAAGCATTAGCGGGTTTGGAAGTTGATAGTGAATTGAAATTTAGCGCAAAGAAAACGTTGACATGGTGAAAAATGCCAAAACAATTTTTCTGACTGACTGACTGACTGACTGACAACATGATTGCGCCTTGACTTAAATTAAAATCATAAGCAATTATAATCTTGTTTATTTATGAATTACCACTAAAAAAATATGGTGGCGTGGGTTTCGTAAATGTTAGGTCATATTAAGCGTCATGTTTTTATATTTTTTGAAAACTAAAATCGATTTCGGAGCCTATAAAATGACAAAATCCATTAGTTTGGTGATAGCATTAATCAGTTGATGTATATTTGATTTTAAAAACTAAAGCGGAGGAATTATGAAGTTGATATTTTTAGCCTTGTTAGCCTTTCTGTTGCCACAATGGGCGGTTTGCAGAAGGTTTTCAAAACTACGGCAAATAACCTGTAAACACTGTGGCATATCACACAGTTTTTAATTTTTGCGGAGGGAATATTTATTAACCTATTGAAAAACGAGATATTATTTTTTGGCATAATGTGTGCAAAAGAGCGAGAGATATTTCGCAATTTAATCCATTTTTTCGTGCAGAGGTTTTAATCATGGCTACACAATCGGTTAATTCAAAACAACATAATAACAGCGCGTTGCTACTCGGAGCGGGGCTGGCGGTCGCCTCAATGATTATTTTACCGGCATTTGCTATGCGATTAGGATTGGGCGCGAGTTTAACGGGAGCGTTACGAATTGCGTTAATGAAAGCGTCGAGTAAAGCCGTGCAAAGTGGAAAATTGCCACAAGACAAACTAAATTGCTAACGTAAAAACGTCGCGATTGTAGCAACCCCTCAGTTTTGCTACTATGCAATTGAGTTAGGCATCTATATTTGGTGAATGTGATGAGCGAAGAAAAAAAAGCCTGCGATTTGTGCGGGCTAACCGTTGAAGTTTCAGGATTTACCTTGAAATTAAAGACGGGTGAACAAAAATATTTTTGTTGTGATGGCTGTAAAGGTATTTATCAAATGTTGAATGAAGACCAAGTTTTAGCCGAATAATTCGAGACGAAATTATGGAAAGCAAAGCCGTAAAACAAGTACATAACGCCGTGAAAAACGGCGATTCAATGTCTAAAGAAATTTTCAAAGGCTCTATCGCCTCAGCCGTTGTTTATAGTGGGAGTAAAGTAATGAGTATCGCCGTAAAAAATCCAGTTGTGGTATTTGGATTAGGTTTAATCACGGGTTTTTTGATTCACAAATACCGCAAAGATATTATCGCTAGCACCACGAAAGTCGTGGATGCAGGCAAAGATTTCGTGTTACAACAAAAAGAAAACTTGGAAGATTTAGTCGCTGAAACGAAAGAAGACTAAATTTTTCACGTCCAACTTACCAACGGGTTTTTCTAGCATTACGCGAGAAAAACCCGTTTTGTTTTTCTACTAATTGCGTTGAGATTATGTCCATTCAAAAACAATGTGTGTTACGTCATCGCGCCGAAGGTCACGTTCGATTTCAATTGCCCACGGAATTATGCAAAAAAGAAGTGGCTGAAAATGTCGCCGCAAAAATAAAAGCGATTGACGGGGTGTATCGTGTTAATTTTTATGCGCGACAAGGCAAAGTGTCGATTCGATTTCAGGAAACAGTGTGTGATTTCACGCAATTAGTTAAGCAATTATTCGCGCTATTTGCCGAATTAGAAAAGTCTGGCGCGTTAATCATTCCCACTGAAAAAAAAACCACGGCAATCAGCAAATTCACTGCGAAAGTCAGTGAAAAAGCCGATAAATTTGCGGTGACGCGCTGGTTTAAAACGAAAACAATTGAAGCCAAAGAAACTTTACACGCCGCAAAAATCATTACAAAATTAGCAATAAAAAAACCGAATACACTGATTAAAGACCCTGAAAAAGCGGTGATTGATTTTTTGAATGATATTTTGGTGTTGTTTCTGATTCGTTTACACTGGGATCACATTACCAAATTGTGGCTGTTGAGTCCGTTCAAATACCGTTATGAATGGCTTGCCACATTTTATATGTTCTTTTTGTTGATTCGTTCGCGTAAACCAAAATAATGGAATTTACTTGGGATAAAAACAAAGCCGACAGCAATTATCGCAAACATGGCGTATCTTTTGAGGAGGCTACAACTGTTTTTGGTGATTTTTTAGCCGCCACCTTTCCAGATAATGACCATTCGATAGATGAAGAACGATTTCTCACGTTGGGAATATCTGTTGCCGAGCGACTTCTCCTTGTTGCTCATACAGAAAATGAAAACATAACGCGGATTATTTCTGCACGATTAGCGACCACTCACGAGAGGAAAGTTTATGAATCCGAATAACGATGAATTACGCCCTGAATATGATTTTGATATTTCAAAAGCAGTACGCGGCAAGCACTATCAACAATATAAAAATGAATCGAACGTTGTCGTGCTTGAGCCAGATGTCGCGCAGTTTTTTCATAATTCAAAAACGGTTAATGAAGCATTACGCGCCATGTTGAAATTTAGTGAACAGACAACGTTTTTAACCAATCAAGCGGTTTAATCTGAGAGTGTTCCCGTGACTCAAAAAAACTTCCACATAGTTCATCAACTCGCGCGGCGCATTCGGATTGTGTCGCCGATTCTCAAAAATGACCAAGAACGCGCGTATATTTTTGAAATAATTTTAAAAAAACGCCCTGAAATTAAGCGCGTGAAAACAGTCTGGGAAATCGGTTCGGTGGTGATTGAATTTGATCCCGCTGGTTTGCCGAAGAAAAATTTGCTGATTTTGCTCGAGGCGGTTTTGGGGAATATCGCGCATAAAAGTTTAACGTTGCCGCATCACGAAAAGAAACATTTTGAAGGCAAACTTCAAGACATTGATTTGGCGGTTGAAGGCATGAGTTGCGCGTCGTGCGCGTTGTTGATTGAAATGGTGTTGAAGCGTGACGAACGGGTGAAAACCGCGAGCGTGAATTTCGGCACGTCAACATTGAACGTTCAAGGGCAATTAACGAAAGACGACGTGAATAAATTGATTACGCAAATCGGCTATCAAACGTATCCGATGGACACGTTGTCGCAACGTAAAAAACTCATCGAAAAAGAACACAATCGCGTTGCCACGGCACGAAATCGTTTTGTGTGGTCAGCGATTTTAAGCACGCCCGTGATTCTTGCGGGAATGGCGATGGTTACGTCGCGCAAATTACATTGGATGCAATTAGCGTTGACCACGCCCGTGGTATTTTGGGCAGGATTTCCATTTTTCGCGAAAGCATGGCGGTTAGCTAGGCAACGCGCAGCAAACATGGATTCGCTCATCGCGTTAGGCGTGGGTTCAGCTTACGGTTACAGCTTGCCCGCATTTTTGCGACG
Organism: uncultured Pseudomonadota bacterium; assembly: GCA_903889445.1. Classification (GTDB taxonomy): domain Bacteria; phylum Pseudomonadota; class Gammaproteobacteria; order Methylococcales; family Methylomonadaceae; genus UBA10906. The sequence continues at coordinate 82,212 of CAISXF010000040.1, read as the reverse complement.
TAGCGGACATTTGTATTTTGAAGCGGCGGCGGCAATTATCACGTTTGTTTTGCTCGGACGATATTTAGAAGAACGCGCCAAAGGCAAAGCAGGCGAAGCGATTCGACAATTAGTGGATTTACAACCGCAAACCGCCACGCGAATTAACGGCGAAATCGAAGAAATTGTGGACGTTGACACGCTCGAAATCGACGACATTATTTTGGTGAGACCTGGTGAAAAAATTCCGACCGACGGCGTGGTAATTCACGGCGTTTCAACGGTTGACGAATCTATGGTCACGGGTGAAAGTTTGCCCGTCGTGAAAAATAGCGGCAACAAAGTCATCGGCGGTTGTGTCAATGGCAGTGGCGCGTTGCGGGTGCAAGTCACGGCAATCGGCATGGATACGGTGTTGGCGGGAATCGTCCACATGGTTGACCAAGCACAATCGACAAAATTACCGATTCAAAAACACGTCGATAGAATTTCAGCGGTTTTCGTGCCGTCGGTAATGGCGTTATCCGCTTTAACATTGGTCGGTTGGCTCGCCGCTGGCGCGTCGTTTAGTTTTGCATTTGGCAACGCAATCACCGTTTTGTTGATTGCTTGCCCGTGCGCGTTAGGATTGGCAACGCCTGCGGCAATTATGGTCGGAGCTGGTCAAGCGGCACGCGAAGGCATTTATATTCGCAACGGTGAAAGTTTAGAAACCGCCGCGAAACTCAACGTTATCGTGTTCGACAAAACAGGCACGATTACCGAAGGCAAACCGAAAGTCACGGATTTGTTGAAAATTTCACGTTTGAGCGAAACGAATTTAATCAAATTAGCCGCCTCCGCTGAACACAATTCAGAACATTTTTTAGGCAAAGCCATTGTGCTTTATGCGGCTGAAAAAAATATCAATTTAGAACCTTGCACGCATTTTCAAAGTGAAACGGGACGCGGCATTGAATCCGAAATCGATGGCAAAAAAATCTTGCTTGGAAACAAAGCATGGTTGATTGAACAAAGCGTTTCGATTGACGGGTTACAAAATGCGGCAGGTGAATTTGCGTCGCAAGGCAAAACGCCTGTTTTCATGGCGATTAACGGCAAAGAAGCGGCGGTTTTTGGGATTGCCGATAAAGCGCGACCTGATGCAGCGGCGGCAATTTTACGTTTGAAAAAACAAGGCATTGAAACGTTAATGGTCACGGGCGACACCGAAAAAACCGCTCATTATATTGCGGCAAAAGTCGGCATTAAAACCGTGATTGCCAACGCCACGCCCGAACAAAAATTAACCGTGATTCGAGATTATCAAGCGCAAGGCAAAAAAGTTGGCATGATTGGCGACGGCATTAACGACGCGCCAGCATTGGCGGCAGCTGATGTAGGTTTTGCGATTGGAACGGGAACCGATGTGGCGATTGAATCGGCAGACATGACGCTGGTTCAAGGCGATATTTCAAAAGTGACGGCGGGCATTGAACTCAGCAAAAAAACGATTACCGTCATTAAACAAAATCTGTTTTGGGCGTTCGGTTATAACGTGATTGCGATTCCGATTGCGGCGGCGGGACGTTTGAATCCAATGATTGCGTCGGCGGCAATGGCGTTGAGTTCCGTGTCGGTGATTGTGAATTCATTGCGTTTAAATAAAAACTAAAAAGGGATTTCTATGGATCATTCAACAATGGATCACAGCATGCACGTCATGGCGGCTTCGGGCGGCTTTGATTATGGCTTGGCGTTTATGGCGGGCATGCTGGGAAGTGGGCATTGTTTGGGAATGTGTGGCGCGTTGGTGTCGGGTTATTTTATGAATTCGACCGCGACGCGCAGTTATTTACCGTATTTATTTTATCAATTTTCCCGCATCAGCGTTTATACGATGGTGGGTTTTGCGGCGGCGGCAATGGGAATGGTGCTAATTTCAAGCGGCATTTTTGGCAAAGTTCAAAGCATTTTGCAAATGTTCATTGGCGCGGTGGTGATTATTTTAGCGTTGGGGATTTTGGGTTGGATTCCGTTTCAAGGTTCAATTCGCTTGATTCCAATGGCATTTATTCGCAAAGGTTACGCCGCGTCACGCACTAAAGGCGGCATTATTGGCGCGTCGTTGGCAGGTTTGATGAACGGTTTAATGCCGTGTCCGCTGACGTTTGCGATGGCGGTGAAAGCGACTTCTGCTCCGACGATTTTAGACGGCGGTTTGTTGATGCTGACGTTTGGCGCGGGAACGCTTCCGACGATGTTATTTATCAGCGTGGCGTTTGGCAAAATGAACGCGCATTTTCGCGGGCTAATGTTGAAATCTGCGGCATTCATCATGATTGCGATGGGCGCAAATACGATTTATATGGGCTTGTCGTTTTACACGCAAGAAACCTTTCAACATCACAATTTTGTGCATGATGTTAAAAATGAAATCGACGTAGCAATTATGTTTTTGATGCAAATGCTGGAATACTACAAAGGTTTGTTGAATAATCTACAAAACGCAGGCAGTTAATTTTTTAAACTTACTCACACTTTTTATGACCGTAAACCCCGAACAATTACTTACTTTTTCACCATTGCACCGCTTGCAATGGGAAGAGGTTCAGCAAAAAACCGTTATTTTGTATCCTGAAGGCATGGTCGAATTAAACCAAAGTTCGGCTGAAATTCTGAAACTGTGTGACGGCACGCGCCACCTCGCCGAACTGGTGCAAAAATTAGAAACCACATTTGAAACGTCAGGCTTAACCGCCGACATTACCGCTTTTTTAGAGGTCGCTTTAGATAATGGCTGGATTACTCAAAACTAATACCCCACCGCGCTGGTTATTGGCGGAATTAACGTATGCGTGTCCGTTGCAATGCCCTTATTGCTCGAATCCGCTCAATTACACAAAATACAAAAGCGAACTTAGCACCGACGATTGGAAGCGTGTGTTGACCGAAGCGCGAAAAATGGGCGCGGTACAACTTGGTTTTTCAGGCGGCGAACCGCTCACTCGTACCGATTTGGTCGAATTAGTGCAGCACGCGCGGGAATTAGGTTATTACTCGAATCTGATTACGTCGGGTTATGGTTTGACGGAAGAAAAAATTATTCAACTGAAAACCGCTGGACTCGATCACATTCAAGTCAGTATTCAAGCCAGTTCACAAGAATTAAACGACCACATTGCTGGTACTGCGTCGTTTGAACACAAACAAACTGTGGCGCGATTGGTGAAAAAACACGGTTATCCGATGGTGCTTTGCGTCGTGATTCATCGTGAAAACATTCACCAAATGCCAGAAATTTTGGCAATGGCGGAAGCGTTGGGCGCGGATTATTTAGAACTCGCCAACACGCAATACTACGGTTGGGCGCATTTGAATCGGGATTTATTATTGCCCACGAAAGAACAATTTGAAACCGCCGAAGCGATTGCTCAAGCGTATAAAGAAAAAGTCGCGGGCAAAATGAAAATTTATTATGTCGTGCCAGATTTTTACGAAGACCGCCCGAAAGCGTGCATGAACGGTTGGGCGACGACATTTTTAACGATTACGCCAGACGGCGTGGCGTTGCCGTGTCATTCGGCACGAGATTTACCGAATTTTGATTGTCCAAACGTGAATGATTTCAGCGTTTCGGAAATTTGGCACGATTCAAAAGCGTTTAATTTCTTTCGCGGTTTTGAATGGATGCAAGAACCGTGTCGAAGTTGCGACGAAAAAGAAAAAGATTTTGGCGGATGTCGTTGCCAAGCCTATTTGTTGACGGGCGATGCGAGCGCGACGGATCCTGTTTGCAGTAAATCGCCGCAACATCACGTTATTGACGAATTGATTTCGACGGCACGAAATTCGGCGTTATCAAGCAATGAAAAACCGCTCGTTTTTCGGAATAATCGAAACAGTAAAAATCTGATTTGAAGGAACTATTTTGGAAATAGAACGCACAAATAAAAAACGTATTGTTCCAAATTTCGAAAAAAAACAGCGTGCCGATAAACTGATTTTGGCAAAAATAAATGGGAAGGAGCAAGTTGTTCATCACATGCGAAAGCCGGAAAGTATGGAGCCATTTATTTCTGTCAGCCTTGCTCTCGAGTTTAATAATATCTTGAGTAGTGTTATTGGTTATAACGACATGAATCAAATGTTTAGTGACGAAATAACGGATGAGGTATTACGCCGCGCCATTCAAAACAACATCCAAGAAGTTAATTTGGCAAGTAAACAGGCAGTAAAAAAGGTTAATTACATGCAAAAAATTGAAAATATTCATCTACTCACTACGGGAGGCATTGCCCATGAGTTTAATAATATATTGAGCTGTGTTCTCGGTTATAACGAGATGAGTGAATTTTTTAGTCACGACATAACGGATGAGGTATTGCGACTCGCCATTCAAGACAACATTCAACAAGTTCATTTGGCGGGTAAACGGGCGACCGAATTAGTCAGTAAAATGTTGACTGCGGAATTTGAACAAGCTCCTGAAGATTTCAAGCATTTGTTGGATAATTCAGCTCAAGGATTTTTATCTTTTGGTGCAAATTTAATAATCAATGATCAGTATAGCCGTGCTTGCGAAACCATGTTGGGTGAATCCCCCGCAAAAAAAAATGCCAGTGATGTGTTTTTTTCCGACGATAAAAGCAAAGCGGATTTGTTTCGCCTAATTATTTCTTCTGTGCTAGACGAAACGGAAGAATCTGTGCGTGAAAATATGTTGTCGTTGTTACCAACCGAAATGCAACATGGTGAACTGGTTCTGAAAACCGAATATAAAATGTTGGAACATAATAAATTCATGGTTATTTTGACTAACATTACCCAAGAACGGCATATTGCAACAATGTTAGAAATAGAGCGCAAAAACCTTCAATTCGTTGTGATGGCGGTTTCTGATAGTCGTAATTTTTTCGACATTATTGATGGGTTTCGCACATTTATCGCTCAATTACCCCAAGAATTGACCAAAGAACTTTACCGCGAAATCCATACTTACAAAGGGCTGTTGAACCAGTTTTGTTTTCCGAATACGCCCCCATTTTTGCACGAGGTTGAAAACGATTTATCTGAATTATTGACACACAATGATGCGCTGAAGGCAAAACATATTGCCGAAATTATTTTGCCGAACACGCTTAAAATTCCTTTTGAGAAGGATTTAGCCATTCTCACGGACGCATTAGGTAGTGATTTTCTAATGAATGACGAAAATATTTTTTTAACCGGTTCTTTGGCATTACAAATTGAAAAATTGGCGATGTGTTTGTTACGCGGTGAAATGATAGATACGTCCACACCAGAAATTCGCAGGCTACTTAAAGAAATGTGTACGCTACGCAAGGTTTCTTTAAAAAGCATGTTAATGAGCTTTGATGGTCTGGTGCAACAAGCGGCAAAAACAATAGAAAAACAAGTTGCCCCTCTCTTAATCATTGATGATGAACATGTGACCATTGATTGGCGTACTTACCAGCCGTTTATACGCTCTTTGGTTCATGTATTTCGTAACGCCGTCGTTCATGGTATAGAAAGTCCAGAAGAACGTTTGGAAATTGAAAAAGAAGAAAACGGGACGATTACTTGCCATATTTCCCAAGAAAACAATGTGATTTTATTAACTATTTTCGATGATGGCGCGGGCATCAATCTTAACGCCTTGCGCGAACGCATCGCGGCAGTGGGAATTCATACGGTAGATGAAATTGCCGCTATGTCGGATGATGAAGTGACACAATTTATTTTTGTCGATAATATCAGTACACGGCGCGATGTCACGGAATTAGCCGGACGCGGGGTGGGTTTAGCAGCCGTGTTGAATGAAGTACATAATTTGGGCGGTGAAGTGCGGGTCAAAACAGCCGTTGGACAAGGCACTCAATTTTTATTTAGATTGCCCTTAATTCTCTCGAAAAATCTTGAGAAAACCGAGGTTTGACGTGCCAGAAAAACAGTTAGTTATAGAAGTCATGGAATCTGTCATAAAAAGAATACGCGCTTATTTTAAAAGTGAATTCAAAATTGACGTAATTGAAAATAACAACATTGTCGGTAACGTGGACGAGATTGTATTACATGATATGACTGCCGTGATTGTCATGCGAGGCACTATCAACGTTTTGGTGGTGTTCAGTTTTGACACATCGTTAATCAATGCCATTTATTCTTTAATGACCTTCGATTTAGGTATTGAAGCTAACGAAATTGAAATCTATCGTAAAGCCGCCGCAGGTGATGTTATCAATATCGTTTTGGGGCATTCGACCATAGATTTACAGCGATTAGACTCGAATGGTATTAAAATGACACCACCTAAAATTTTGAATAACGAAAAAGCCCTTCGAGAGATGAAATATACAACATTTTACGCACAGCATTTAAAAACGCCATTAGGGAATATGACGGTTAGTTTGGTGGGTTCGAGTAAACTTTTTAGTGCAAATTTTAGTTTAGTGGAGTAGAGAACGATAATGGTAAAATTAGCTATGTTGAGGGTGTTAGTCGTGGATGATTCACCGATTGTTGTTAGGAAATTAAAGTCACTTTTGAACACTATCGGCTACAAAGTGATTAAAACAGCTGAAAATGGAAAAGAAGCGATTGAGGCGTATAAAGAATACAAACCGGATGTTGTGACAATGGATATTACCATGCCAGAAATGGATGGGATTGAAGCGACACAAGCTATTATCAGCGAATTTCCTGATGCAAGAATCGTCATGGTCACATCGCATGGACAAGAAAGAATGGTACTCGATGCCCTGAAAGCGGGCGCAAGAGGGTATGTGTTAAAACCATTTCAGCAACAGCAAGTTTATGAAGCGATTCAGAAAGCATGTAAAAAACCGGTTGAACTTAATTTTTGTTGATGAAGTTACATTGTTTTTTTCAATGCCTCTGATTTTTCAAACTGCGATTCAAAACAAAAAAGCCCCGACAGCGTGATGCAATCGGGGCTTTTTTTGTGCGTCATAAATCCAAAAGGTTAATCGTCGTGTTCACTGTGTTCGTTGTCATGTTCGCCACTTTCATGGTCATCGTCATTTTTAGCGAACTGCAATGGAGCAATGTTGCTAGTTGTGGTCGCTGTTTTCAAACACGTTGTGGGCGAACCATTGACGGTTCGGCTGGCGTTTTGACCGTCATATTGCAATGTGACATCACAAGGAATTTGCGCTTGTGCAACGGGTAATGAAATTGACCAATTACCGATTTTGTCGAGCGTAACCGTTGCTGCACCGACTAACGCGCCACCGATTGGATTCTTGCCGTTCGTGACGGTCAAATCTAATTTTTGGTCTATGAACGTTTGTTTTTCAGCAGCGGTTAACAAATTATTAAAAACGACATTGCCCGCTAACGTTAATTTTCCTGCGCTCCACGCACTCGTCATCACATTTAATTTCGTAATCGATGCGGTACTGCGATCACCCGCCGCCCAAACACGAATTTTTACCGCAACTTTGTTTGACGCTAATTTTAGAGCTGTTTTCGTTTCTTTCGCCATGAATGAAATGGTGAAAATTTTGTTCACTTGTGACGCAGTCGGAGTCCATAAAAAATCAATTGTAGGCAAGTTCCCAGCATTCGGATGAACCGCGCTAAATTTAGAACCCGCAACGCTTCCAGACATAGCAAACACATCTTGTTCTGCATCTTTCACAGACAATGGAATCGTGATTAACTCACCGACTTTCGCATCCCATTGTTGCGCTACGGCATTCAATACGGGATTCGTATTGACAGCGACAACGGGTGGTTTAACACACGCCGTTTTTGTTATATTCAAAAATTCGCCCGTTGCACAGGTTGGCGGTGCAACCGTTACAGGTTTCAAAACGCACGCCGTTTTAGTCGAATTTAAAATTTCTGTCGTTTTGCACGTTGGAATAACCGTGGTGGGAATCACAACAACTGGTTTCGCGACGCAAACATTCGCTGTTAAAACTTCGGTACTTTTACACGTTGGAATAATAGGTGCAGGTATTACACACGCCGTTTTTGCTGGATTTAAAACTTGTCCGTTTAAACACGTTGGAATAATGGGCGCAGGTGTCACGCATGAATTTGTGGCGACATCTAAAATTTGTGGCGATATACACGTTGGCGCAGCCGGTACAACAGGAGTCGAAATTGCTAAATGATCCCAAGCCGCTCCTGGAATTACATTGTGTTTGTTTCCGCCATAGTAATCGGCAGCATTTTCATGACAGCCATCACATTTTGGATAAACCCCCAAATCAAAAGCGTATTGCGCTTGTGAAAATGCCGTTGGTGAAGATAAAGTCGCCGTCAATCCTAAAACCGCAGTGGCAATGGTAATTACTTTCTTTTTCATGAGATTTCTTATTTTTTTGTTTGTTAAAAATTGTTTTCGTTTAGCACAGCAATCATTTTTTCAGTTGCTTGGTAATCAGTGCCAGACCATAAAAGTGAGCCGTCAGGTTTTAAAATCGCAAAATACGGCAAACCAATTTTCAATTGACGATGCGCGGGATTTTCACGAAATTTTTCAAATTCGGGTTCTTTATCAACCAATTTCACCGCAACGGCTTTATTGCGTAAGGCTTCATTTAATGCGGCATTGTTTTTCGTGGCGTTTTTAAATTCCACACAATTCGCGCACCAGCTCGCATAAAAATCGATAAAAATGGGTTTTCCAGTTTGTTGCGCGAGTTTTTGCGCTGCGTCAAAGTTGCGATACCACGCAATTCCCGCTTCTGTTTCGATGGTCGGATTTGCGCTGACACCAACACTTTCATCGGCGTACGCGGTTTTAATCGCAGATTTTAAAATCGGTAAATGTCCAAAACTCGTGACGACCAACCAAACGCCAATCAGCATCGTGATAACGCCCATAAAATGTTTGAATTTGTGATTCGGTGGCGCGTCGGCGGGAACCAAGCTCAACACGTTGCAATTCACCACGGCAATCCAGACAAAAAGCGTCCCCATTGCTAAAACTAAAGTCGTTTCTGAATCCACGCCAAATACGCCCATCGCTTTGTTTAAATACGCATAAGCGAAATATAAAATGAGAAACCCGAAAGCGTATTTTATTTTGTTCATCCAATAACCAGCGCGAGGTAATTTTTTGAATTTGACGACGCTCACCAGAAAAAACGGTAATCCTACGCCCAAACCAAAACCCGCCATCATCACGCTGCCTTGTAATGAAATGGTGAATTTATCCGCAAACGTCAGCGTTTGATTTAGCAACGCTAACGCGGCGGCTTTATCGGCAATGTTGTCGGCAACTTGTAAAAGTAACGCAAACACAATCGGCCCGACGCAAGGAGAAATCACTAATCCAGCGACTGCGCCCATCATCCACGTTCCCGTTAAACCACCGACATTTGATGATTTTTGGTCTAAATGATGGACTTCGTTTTGCATAAAACCGAGTTCGTAAAATCCCAATAACGCAATCGCAAAGAAAGTGAAAAATAACGCAAACGCTAAATTGACCCAACCCGATTGCATAAACGTATTGAACGCGCCGCCCGTCATGCCCGCCATCAAACCGAGCAACATATAAGTGCAAACGATGCCAACCACATAAACCAGCGCGTGTTGTTTTTCTTTGGCGGCAATGCCATTGGCGCGACCAATAATAAACATCGAGGTAATCGGCAACATCGGATAGACACACGGCGTGGCGACCGATAACATGCCCGCGAACAACATCAAGCCAAACATAATCAACGTGTTGTCTTTGTTGTTTTTAAATAAACCGAGCAGTTTATCGGTGAAACTTTCCGATTCGGCAGTTGTCGATTCAACTTTTTTCGCCGCTGAATTCGTCGGTAATTTCAAATCAACAGAAACAATTTGCGGACGAAAACATTGGTGCGTGATGTCGTTACAAATTTGATATTTCACCGAAAGTGGAAAAAACGCCGCGTTTGCCGTACCTGAAAGCGTTAAATCAAATTCGCCCGTGGCGCGTAAAACCGTGGCTTTCACCTCGGCATCATAAACGCCCGCAGGTTTGTCGAGTTTTTCAATTTTCAACCCCGCGCCCGCCAACGTGCCATTCGTATCGAACGTGATAGGAATGTACATTTGTTCGTCGCCTTTATCTAAATAGGCGTGATGTTCGGCAGGAACGGTGAAATCGATTTGATATTGCGCGGGAAAATTCGCGTTGAGTGTTTTGACTTTGATGTCAGCCGTTGGCGCGTCTGCGATGGCAAACGAAATCATGCTCAACCACAGCGCGAAAATAGTAAAAATTTTATTCATAATTAGAATTTCACACTCACGGAAGCGTTAACTAAATAATAACTAAAGTCGGCAAAACTGCCGGAATTGTTGCCGCCCAATTGATACGCCGCGCGGTGGTCGTAGTATTCCACGCCCGCTTGCAATTTAAGTTGTTCAATGGGTTTCGATACGTCAGTGAAGGTTTTGGCGACTTTCAAACCACCCGAAATCGCGCCAAATCCTGCCAAGCGATAATCGCTTGAATACGCATCGTAGCTTTTGCTTTTACCTGAAAAAACAGCCGCATAAAAATCCGCCTGATCTTGCGAATAATAACGAAAGCGTGGAATTACCTGCCAACCCGCGCCAATCGGTTGATGCCAACTCAATTCGGTAGTGTGGGAATTGATGCCCCAATCGTCCGTCGCAAAACGGTAATCCGCGTGCAATGCTGCATTATTCAAGCCTTCAAAGTTGTGAATATATTGCGCGAGCCACGCAAATTGGTTTTTCTGACGTGGGCGTTTGTCGGTTTGAATATCTGAAATACGCAATGGATTAGCCGTATCGTAGAAAAAAACTTGTTTGTACGGATCAGACAAATAACCATCGCTGAAACTGTAAGTCATATTGAGCTGCAACAATGAATTTTTATCCAAAACTTGCGACACACCGAGCAGATACTGTTGGCTGGTTTTATGGCAGGTTGCGCCACGCACGTCGCCAGTTTCTTTATTCGTCACAATACCTTGGCTGCAATCCACATTCGTAATCGACGGTTCAACCACATCAAATGCAACCGAACCGCCCAAATTTAACGTGGTCAGTTTTTTGTTAAAATCCAAACTCAAATTACTGTTGATAAACCGCGACGTATAATCTTGTTCTTGTGAAAAACCACCGCCCAAATTTAACGCGGCATTATCGAAAAAGTAGGTTAACCCCGAATTTACGCCGTCACGTTGATCACAAATAGATTGATGACACCAATTCGCGGGTGACGCGCTACTTATCGCCTGAACAATGTTGCCTTTGCTGTCTTTTTTATTGTATTTTGGCGACGCACCCGAAATCACGTCACGCACCGCACTGGCTGCAAAGGTCATATTTTTGCCGATTGGCGCAGAAGCCGCCAAATCAAAAATATCGACGCTCATGCGATTACCACTTTCGGCATAATGCCCGTATTGAAAATCACTGTTATAACTTTCTTCAACCCGCCCCGCGCTTGCGTCTTGCATTACGCTCGTTAAAGCGAGAGCCGCTAAATTTAACGCTGCCAGCGAATTCAATTTTTTATTTTTTTTCATTTTTGTCCCTGTTAATTACAACCACATCCGCCGCCACCGCCACCGTAACCACCGCTCGCGGCTTCTTTGCTGAATGCAGTGTGTTGACGCAAACCAAATTCCAATGCGTCGGGCGTGAATGCCATTTGTGGTAACGCTAAATTGCCGCGTTGGCGAGGTAAAACTTCGCTGCACGCCGTCAATGAAAGCGCAAAAATCATTAACAAAAATGGTGAGAATAATTTCATTTTTTCGCCAAAAGTTCAGTAATTTTAGCTTCTAATTCTTTTATATCGTCGCTGGTAAATCCGTGGTGAATTTTTTGAACGATGCCATTTTTATCGATAATGAACGAGGTTGGCATGGATTCAACCACATATTGATCCGCCCATTCACCTTTTGCGTCGCGTAAAACGGTGAAATCAACAGGGATTTCTTGTAAAAACTTTTCACCAAGCGTTTTGTCTTCGTCTAAATTTACCGCAACTACTTCAAAACCTTGCGCTTTGAGTTTTTGATGTAATTTATTCAACAAGGGAAACGACGTTTTACACGGCGCACACCATGAAGCCCAAAAATCCAAATAAACCACTTTTCCCGCGAATTGTTTTAACGGCGTGGGTGAATCCGTTTTTAAAGTGGGCAAAGTGAATAGTGGTGCGGGTTGTCCAACTTCGGTAGCGTTTACCGCAAAAGAAAAAGCGGCGAGGATAAAAATAGCGAGCATTTTTTTCATAAAAACCTAATAAAGTAATAAATAACTTTGAATCCGCAATGTTAGTGCCATTGTAAAACTTTTTTAAATCAATAGGATAACATTTCATGCTCAGTGCGTGTTTTAAAAGTATCAAACTGAGCCAAAAATGTGAACATACACAATTTTACCAGCATGAAAAAGAAGCGACCTCGACCAGTAAAACGTTATCCAACAGATTTAAACGACAAAAAATGGGCTTGTGTGGTCCATTATTACCACCAGCGTGGGATGGTGGTCGCCCGAGAAGTATCGTGCTGTGAAATTTAATCAACGTGATTTTGTATATCACTCGGGCAGGCTGTGCATGGCAATTATTACCTCACCTATTTCCCAAGTGGCAGACTGTTTATGGTTATTTGGGTCGCTGGAAAAAAGACAGAATTTAGCCGCGGATTCACGATACGTTACGCGCCCGGGTCAGGCAAAAAATGGGAAAGCACAAACATCCAACAGCCGGTTCTATCGACAGTCAAAGCGTTAGCGGGCATCAAAGGTTATGATGTTTACAAACACATTCAAGGTCGTAAACGCCATCTTTTGGTAGATGCACTTGGTCTGATTATGGTTGTCGTTGTTACCGCTGCATCGATACCAGAACGCGAAGGTGCCAAACTGATTTTTTAAAGCCTTTACAGGCGGTTGCAAGAAAATGCGCCGCATTTGGGTCGATGGTGGCTATAGTGGCAACCCTTTGATTGGAATGGTCGCTAAACGTTTCCATATCGTTCTACAAATAATTTTACGCTCGGACGATGTCAATTACTTGCACGTCGCTGGGTCGTTGAAAGAACATTCGCTTGGTTATATACCGTTATCGCCGTTTGAGTAAAGATTACGAAGTCTTGACCGATTCCAGTGCGGCTTTTATTCACATTGCTATGATTAACTGGGTTGGCTGACTGATTTTAAAACACGCACTTAAACTTAAAAATGGAGTCCATTTGGCGGCGTGATTATGCGAACCATCGTGAAGCAAAATCGGCTATTTCTCATTACATCGTCAATTTTTACAACAGTAAACGATTACATTCAACGCTAGGTTATCTGTCGCCCAGTCACTTTGAATCACAAATGACAGTTAACCAACCTTAGATGGTGTCTAAAAAAACTTGACCATTACAAGTTTTGCTAAACGTACTTTTAAGGACACACGAACAACGTCACCTTCTTCAGTAAGAACATCCATAAGTTTTTCTGGATTTCCAAAGCTATCTATATTCTCACTAAAGCTACTAACTTTTCCGATCTGTTCCGAATTAACCGTAAATTTAAAAAAAATATAAGGATAAGATGGTGATGGTGCTACCGAAGAGAGTTCTAATGCACGCTTCTGTTTAGCTAATTCGTTCTTAGCTCTCAGTGCTGCACCATATCGAAGATTCCAAATTTGATGGCATATCGAACGGATTAGTGGCAAATGGATTTTCGACAAAACCGTTAGCTGTAAAATTCGATATTGCATTTTCGTCATTCGTTGCAAATTGATTAGTAGCATTTGCACTAAACGATGACGCTTGCTCGAGCGAATTATTAAAAGAATTGAAGTTGGTAAACATAAAGTTAAAGTCCTTACCCGAGTGGGTGCTAGTTTTGAATGATTTCTGGCAAAAAAAACCGCCTTCACGAAGAATGATAGTGGCTTTTGGGAACTTGTCTATAAATAAAATTGAAAAAATTTTATTTATAGACAGTATGTTACGCAATGAAACCTAATGAAACAAAGATGAAAATAGTTTTGTCAGATAGTGAAGTGCAAAGGCTGCGTATGATTTTTTGGTAAGTGGTACTAGATTTTTTAATTTTTGATTGCGGTTTCAGATTTAACAGATATGTTTTTGCTGTTAATTGAATTATGAATGTGGTGTGAATTTTTCTAGTTGAGAAAATGGCTCAAGAAATTTATTTGTTTCGATATGGCAATGATTGCCAGTTAACAGAAGTTTTGTGGGAGGGAGTAAAAAGGATGACTTGTTTCATTCGGTAACATTAGGTTTCTGTTAATCTGTTACCTATGTGTTACCTAAAAATAAAAAAGACCTAGATTAAAAAACCTAAGTCTTTGATATTTATGGAGCCAATGATGCGAGTCGAACGCACGACCTACTGATTACGAATCAGTTGCTCTACCAACTGAGCTACATCGGCATATTTTTGGAGGCTGCGAGCGGAGTCGAACCGCTCTAGATGGCTTTGCAGGCCACTGCATAACCGATTTGCTACGCAGCCGAGTAATAAATAAAAAAGCCGCGAACTTCGCGGCTTAATTAAAATTTGGAGCGGGAAACGAGATTCGAACTCGCGACCCCAACCTTGGCAAGGTTGTGCTCTACCACTGAGCTATTCCCGCGTTTCAATGTCTGAAACTATTTGCACATGATAAAAAAAAATCACTAATACGTCAACCTTTTTCATGAATTTTTAAAGATTAACTGCTAAAACCCAACCAATCGTTCCGTTACACATTTCTTCATCGATTTGAACTTTTGCAAATACATCTTTTTTCCCGAAAGCATCTTGCTTATCTAAAACAGTAACGTGCGTACCTTCTGGGAATTTACGACACTCTTCAGTTTTGTTTTCGTCGTCATCAAAAGCTGCAATTGCACCAGGTGTCGCAACCAATCGAATAATCGTTTGTTCGCCATCCTCTGCCGCTGCATTTGGACTTTGTAACGTATATTTTTGTCCGACTGCTAAATTTTTTGGTGCAGAACTGGGTAATACTTTTTCATTGCCACCCAACATTGTTAACACTAAAACAACACCGACAACACCTGCAACCACACCATAAAATACTTTCGCATTATTTTCTTTTAAACTCATCACCGAAGCGATAACGCCTGCTAGTGGATTGGCTTTTGGTTCACTCATCGTATCCTCACTTTTTATTTCTGATTGTTATTATTTTCAAGCCGCCCATTTGAGCGTGACGGCATTTTACCTGGATTATCCCTTGCGCGTCATCATTCCTTTTGACGGATTGTAACCAATAATCGCCGCCGACATAAATATCACAAATGCTACTGCCGTATAAATAAATGCAAACGAGTTAAATTGCCCGTACAACGCGAAACGAATCAATTCAACCGCTTGCGAAAACGGATTATATTGCGCCAATAAATATAAAAATTCGCTCGATTCTTTCATTTTCCATAGCGGATACAATGCCGTTGACATAAAAAATAGCGGAAAAATGACAAAATTCATCACGCCTGCAAAATTTTCGAGTTGCTTAATGAATGACGATAGCAACAAACCTAACGCCCCCAGCATCAAACCCGATAAAATTAGCGGAAAAATTACCCATAAATAACCTTCTAACGGCACACGAATATCATAACCCCACGCAATCGCGAGAAAGATATACGCCTGCAAAATCGACACACCGGTTCCCGCCAACAATTTACTCTGTAGCAAAAACCAACGCGGCAACGGACTCACCAACAAAATTCGCATACTGCCCATTTCGCGGTCATACACCATCGACAACGAACTTTGCATTCCATTAAACAGCTGAATCATGCCGATTAAACCAGGCGTGATATACACTTCGTATAAAATATACGTTTCATAAGGCGGTGTAATCGCCAGCCCCAACGCGGCTCGAAATCCTGCCGCAAACACAAATAACCAAATTAACGGACGTACCAATGCTGAAATAAACCGCTCACGTTGCGTGAAAAAACGGCTCAATTCACGCCCGACAATGCCCATCATCGCTCGCCAATAATGAATCATGAGAAACCTACAAATTAAAAATTATTATTTTCTTCTTCATTCTACCACAACAAAAAATCGCCCTTCGTTCACGATGTGAATGGCGTGGCTTTCTAAATCCTCTTTCAATGCCGCTGATATTAAGTACGATGCAAACCTGATTCATCCGAAAGTTTATCTTGCGACCAACCTCTCGATTCCCGAAATTCGCGTACATTCTTGCCAAATAATGTTTTTATGTTCATGCGTGCATGGTCGCAAAATGAACACTATTAGTCTACAGTTGATGAGTAACATTTGGAATTTTTACATACAAAAAAGCCCCGACGGCGTGATGCAATCGGGGCTTTTTTGTGCGTAATGAAAATGAAAAATCGTTTATAATTGCCGCGTGGCTAGGGGGATACCCCGAAAACTCCTTGAATAAGAGCTGCCACACCAACCTTTTATTCAATAATCCCCATTCAAGGATTGCTCAAAATGACCAAAAAATTAGTTTTAATTTTCAACGGTATAACACTTTCACCAATTTCAGACAAAAACCAAATCTGGCTAACTTCTGTCGAGCTTGCAAAGTCACTCGGTTATGCCGATGAAAAATCAGTAAGTCGCATTTTCACTCGAAATAAAGATGAATTTAGTAGTGATATGACGACACTTTTTCAGGGTGGTCAATTTGACCACCTCGGCGAATTTAAAGGCGTACAGAACGGAACTCGTATTTTCAGCCTTCGTGGTTGTCATCTAATCGCTATGTTTGCAAAAACAGTAATCGCTAAACAATTTCGTGTTTGGGTTCTCGATATTTTAGACAAAGGAGTAGGCACGCCAAAACCTAACGGAATAGATGAAATCCTCCGCTCATTCGAAGTTCAAGAAAAACGCGACGTACATTCACCCATGATGGATGCTTTGATATTTATTCGGGAATCTGTTGGCAAAAAAACAACCGACCATCATTTCACCAACGAAAACCTATTTTGTAATCGTGCTTTAACGGGCAAATGGGAACCGTTGGATGAAAGTGATTTGGATGTTTATGATTTACGTTTGTTAAAAGCGATTCGCCTTCGCAATATGATTTTGATGCAACACAATTTGAAGCAAGCTGACCGGAAAGACGCACTCGACAAATACGTCACGACTTATCTCAACAAAACCCCACGACTAAAACTAGTCATCAGCAAATAATTATCAAACAAAAAAGCCCCGACGGCGTGATGCAATCGGGGCTGTATTTTTGCGCCTTAACAACTATTTGTTCATTATTAAACGATCAATTCTCACATTCATGAATAAAGCAAGCTGACTAGTAGGAACATAATATCCCTCTTTTTCAAGTCTGTTGACTATTTCTTGAATTTTAGTTGCTCTAACTCCTATATACTTTGATTCACTAAGACTCACAAACTTATCATCTTGATTGTATGGAGTTTTATATGAATTTTGAGTAGCAAAACGTAAAATTTCTTCTTTTCCATCTGGATATTGAATTGATAAAGAAAGGTAACGCACTCGTTTCCAACTTGGGATAAATCCTAGTAACGTTTCAGAAATAGTATCTTCTTCAAAGTGATTACTAATCGTTAGTCGCGGCATTTTAAAAATTCCTTTGAAATGTTTTAATTTATAAATAGCCCCAATTCACATCACTGCAAATCGGGGCTTTTTTCATTACAAATGGCTAATGTTATTACCGTCGCCATCATAAGTTTGATCTGAACCGCACGCGCAACAAATATCTTTTACGTTGAATGTGTGAGAAATAACGCCTTCTTCGTCGAGAGTCTTTTTATCATCATCGTCAAGAATAATTCCACTGGCATTCACTTGTTCTTTTGTAATATCAGTTGTTTTATTTTCTTGAATCTCATTTAGTTGTTCATCTGTCAGTCCAGCTATTTCAATATCTACATCCAATTCTTTACCACAATCTGAACATTTGATTTTGTATTTCATAAATTTACTCCAAGCTAGTTTGCTGTATAGCAAACGCTGTTATCAAAAAGCCCCAACTTACCTAACGGCAAATCGAGGCTAACTTTAAAGTAAAAAAGGCGATTAAGCCAACACGATTACATCATGCCGCCCATACCACCCATTCCGCCCATATCAGGCATTCCATGACCTTTGTCATCGCTAGGCGCGTCAGCAATCATCACTTCAGTCGTCAACATCAAACCGGCGATTGAAGCCGCATTTTGCAACGCAGTCCGAACTTACTGATATTTTAGATTTTTTGTCGTAAATCAAAATCATTGGATCGTCTAATTCGACGCTCATGCTTTCTTGTTTGTTGATGAAATACGGTGACAAATAACCACGGTCGAATTGCATCCCTTCAACTTATCTTAGTTTAGTGACTTATAGTCCGTGGACTAATGAGTAACATACTAACATTATTAGCCAATGAATAAAAATAAAAAACTTGTACAAGCCGTAGCGGCAACAGTTCGTCATTTTCGCAAAAACAGCAATTTAAGTCAGGAAGAACTTGCTGCAAAAGCAGATTTAGATAGGACTTATATTTCTGGTGTTGAACGAGGTGTGCGAAATATCACATTAGATTCACTGGAACAAATCATTAACGCTTTGGGCGTTGATATTGAAACTTTTTTTACCAAGGTCAAGGACGCGGCAAATGAATTATCTGATTAACAAAAACGCCGATACGCATTTTATTTCGGGTAATGGTCAACAATTACAGTTTGATATTCAAATAATTGAAGCCGCTTTAATCGATGTTCACCAAGTAATTAAACTGATTACTGACGATATTCCTGTCGATATTTTTGCCATTTTAGGAATGCGTAATCTCTCAGCTTTTATCGGTGAATTATTTGCAAAAAGTTTTGCTAAATCTTCAAACGGGCTTTTTATCAGTAACCCACATCAAGACGGCTATCCTGATTTGTTGTTGATGGACGAAATTGGATTGTCATTGTTTGAACAATTAAAACAAAACCAACAATTGAGAGATAAATCGCCGTTTAGTCCGTTTTCAAATGGCGGTATCGAAATCAAAGCAACCTGTGGTTCAGTTCCAACACCGACACAATGCACCAAACTCGGCATAACAAAACCCGATATGGGTGAAACTAGAATTGGCGTTATGCGAACCTACGATTGGAAAGCACACCACCGCGAAACGAATAATTTAATGGGCTTGCTTTGGGATTTTGAAAATCAAGTGCCACAAATCGTTGCGGTATTTTTTGGCAATAAACTTGATGAAAATGATTGGGGGAAAATTGTGCAGCCAATAGAAGGTGGCGGTCGAACAACCAGCGTTTCAATTATGCCGCGTTCAAGTGTGAAAAAACTTTATAGCAATTGGCTCGCCGTTAAAAACGACAATCGGTATATCGAATTTTTAAATAATTACCACCGTGATAATTTAATCATCAAGTAAGCAGAATTGTTTTACTTCCGTTTTAGTTGCAACAGTTTGACCGTTTAAAATTGCGGTCAAATACAAAAATATCTTTTTTAATCCCGCAGGCGGAATACTTTCGCCAATCAATTCGCGTATCAGTTTGTCACTCACTTTTTTACCGTCCGCCCGTTTCCAATCAAAACGATAATCTGAAATCGTGTGCAAAATCATTGCTTCATGCAGTGATAAAGTTCGATGTTGTTCAGGGTGCAATTTTTTATCACTGCACGCATAAGACAAATTTCGCGTTAATGTTCCTGCGGGCGCATCCCAACTCATGCGTTTATACGCACTCGTGTATCCTTTCATTAACCTGTATTCATTGCCTGTTTTGACCCAAGGTCGCGGCAATAACGAATTACATTTCACACAATATAATGGCGTTTCGGTACTCGATTTGTTGATGCCGTCTTTATCTTTTCCTGCTGAATGCGTCGGATTTTTATCGAATTTACACGTTGGGTTAATGCACTGATTATCAAACGCACCTTTTTCTTGTGGCGTGTTACTCACCCAAAAATACTTTTCTTCGTCTAATAACGGCACTTTGTGATATTCGATTGAATCATCAAAAGACGTTTCAGATTGCCCTGCATTTAATTGTGGAAGGTGTGAAATCGTATCGCGTAACGTCTGCCATTTTGGTAAAAATAATCCATCTTTGCTGTGTGTTGGATTCGGAAAAAGAGAACCGTATTTTTTTAAATGATTTTTTAATTTTTCGTTGCGGGTGAAAATGGACAACAAACGTTGGCGATTTTGTGGAACACCGTAATCGGCAAATTCAATGACTTGAACAAAACTAACGAAAGCATTACTCAGCGAACCTTTAATAAAATCGAGAATTTTAATGAATTCGCCATCTTTATCAGGATTTGGAATATAGGTGTTTTCCATTTCAGGGACATTTTCCATTACCAAAGTATCTGCGCCGCACTGCAAAAAAATATCAATAGTTGGAATAATGAGCTGATTTCTTGGGTCTATCGTACTTTTAATACCTTTACGCATCGCGTTAAGCAAATAACCACGACCGTTTTTAGACATACCTTGACACGGCGGTGTTGCAAAAACTAAATCTAATTTTTGCCCGTTGAGTAAGTTTTTCGTCGTGTTGAGAATTTCGAGTTTTTTATCCCGAATATCACCGACAATTATTTGTGTGGTTGGGTGATTATGTTTGAATACTTCGGCGCGGTCTTCGAGTAATTCGTTTGCAACCAAAATATCAAAACCCGCATGACTGACCGCTAAATCACCAATACCACCGCAAGAAAAAAGGCTAATTGCTTTCATTTATTTTCACTTAATTATTTTTAGACTTATAGTCTACATTTTATACCTAAATGAAGCAATCGGCATATTTAACAAAAAAAGCCCCGACGGCGTGATGCAATCGGGGCTTTTTAATATGGATTTATTTCGGAGTAACAGAGTAAAATCATTGCCGAGTTTGTTTTTTCATCCAAACTAAACAATCCTTTTTTTAATTCTAGCGAGATTTTTATGAAAATAATTACAAAAACAGCAATCTTCGTATTTCTTTTATATTTCCAAATTACAGGATGCTCGGCGGAAAAAGTGGTCACTTCTGATAAATTGGAAATAAATAAAGCGGGGTTTATATCTATCAAAGGTGAAGATACACCATTTACTGGCGTTGAGCGTGCTGTTCGTCAGAATGGACAAGTGGAAATGGAAACTCACTATGAAAATGGTACATTGAATGGGTTAATGACTGGCTATCGGGACAACGGTCAAAAGAGCAATGAATCTAATTACAAAAATGGCAAGCCAGATGGCTTACAAACAAGCTGGCATAAAAATGGTCAGAAATCGCTTGAAGAGCTTTTTGATAATGGTAGACGGATTCCGAAATCGTTCCATGAGTGGGATGAAAATGGAAAGCAAATTAGATAAATTTGCGGTTAAAAAAGCCTCGATTGCGCCACACAATCGAGGCTGCATGGTTGATTACCGCATTGCTCTTAAATCAATGAGCGTAGAATAAAGCACCATAAATTTTATGGCATCCATTGCAGACCATAAAGATACGATAGCTTGACTTTTATTGTCGTGAGCATCGATAAAATAACCTACATAGTGGCTCTCATCTACCCATTTAAATTGAAAATCCGCCACATGATGTTTTTTATGAGAAACGAGTATTTGACCAAATCCATCGGTTATATCAACAGAAACCCCATCAAGTTCTTCTAAAGATTTAAATCGATTTTTAATTTTTGATTGTAGTGTTGCCATATTTATTCCAAAAGATTTTGTATAAAAAAGCCCCAATCCGCATAACAGCAAATTGGGGCTTTCATTATTCAAAGCAAAAAGGCGTTTAAGCCAACATGATTACATCATGCCGCCCATACCACCCATTCCGCCCATATCAGGCATACCATGACCTTTGTCATCGCTAGGCGCGTCAGCAATCATCACTTCAGTCGTCAACATTAAACCCGCGATTGAAGCCGCATTTTGCAGCGCAGTCCGAGTGACTTTTGCAGGGTCTAAAATGCCCATTTCAATCATGTCGCCATATTGACCTGTTGCCGCGTTGTAACCGAAGTTACCAGAACCTTTTTGAACTTCGTTGAACACAACCGACGGTTCATCGCCCGCATTCGCAACGATTTGACGCAAAGGTTCTTCCATTGCACGACGCAAAATGTTGATACCAACCGTTTGGTCGTGATTGATGCCTTCTAAACCGACTAACGCAGACAATGCACGCACTAACGCCGTACCGCCGCCCGCCACAACGCCTTCTTCAACCGCCGCACGAGTAGAATGCAACGCATCTTCAACACGCGCTTTTTTCTCTTTCATTTCGATTTCAGTTGCCGCGCCGACTTTAATTACTGCAACGCCGCCAGCCAATTTCGCCAAACGTTCTTGCAATTTTTCTTTGTCGTAATCCGAAGTGGCTTCTTCAGCTTGTGTGCGAAGTTGTGCAACACGTCCTTTAATCGCTTCTTCCGAACCTGCACCGTCAATAATGGTGGTGTTGTCTTTCGTAATTTGAATACGTTTTGCCGTGCCGAGTTGTGACAATTCTGCTTTTTCTAAACTCAAACCGATTTCTTCTGAAATCACGGTGCCGTTTGTTAAAACTGCGATGTCTTCAAGCATTGCTTTACGACGGTCGCCAAAACCTGGGGCTTTTACAGCGGCAACTTTCACGATGCCACGAATTGTGTTCACAACTAAAGTTGCCAACGCTTCGCCTTCAACGTCTTCAGCGATAATCAGTAATGGACGACCTGCTTTTGCAACGCCTTCCAACACTGGCAACATGTCGCGGATGTTTGAGATTTTTTTGTCATAAATCAAAATCATCGGGTCGTCTAATTCGACGCTCATGCTGTCTTGTTTGTTGATGAAATACGGCGACAAATAACCACGGTCAAATTGCATTCCTTCAATTGCAAAAACTATCAATCTTCAGATTCAGTTTTATCGTCGTTATAGTTAAATTCAACTTTGCTCTGCAAAACAATTTCGTCCATAACTTCTTGTAATTGATTTGATTCAATAACCTCTGAAAACGCATCAACTAAATTTTGCGTGTTAATAATTTCTTCAATCGCCGCCATGTACAAATCAACAACGGATTCGATTTTGTATTTTGAAATTGCTTGTAATCGAATTGTGTTGCGGATTTGTTCAACGGTTTCGTCAGATTTCACCACAAACGTGATTGGAAAACGTTGAACTTTGTCTATATCGAGAAAGTATTTTGTAACGTCAATAGTTTCGGTAACTTGAAAAAAACGCCCTAACGGTTTCATGATAAAATCGATGCCACCATCATTTGCGTTAGTGCGTCCTGTTTTGTACAAAATCAATGCTTCCTCTGTCACGGTTTCTTTTTTCTCACCCAACCAAACGGTTTGTTGTCCATATTTCGCTTTTAAAACGGCATAACTCACAATCTCAAAAACACGCGCATCAACCGTTGGTTTTAATTGTTCAATTACGAAATCAATGGCTTGTTCTGGATTGGTTTTGCCAAGTTCTGAAATTTGACGACACGCCTCAAGAAAATCCTCAAACGCCGCTTTTTTCGTTGCAACATAAGCATCAATAATTTCGATAACGGCGCGAGCAATGTTGTAACTGCAATCAACACCATCTTTTCGACGAATTTCAACTTGAAGCAAATCGTCTTGAATCCAATAACGTTGTTTTTCTAAATCTCGAATAATTGGTTGTTTATCCAATGTTGGATAGAATTTTTTAAACTCATCGTTCAAACGCGCATTCAACGCATGATTTTGTAATTTCGCACCAAAAGGCAATTCACGCTGCCGCTGGAAAAGATCCGTAAATCTTGCCCCTTCGTATTTTGAATAACCTTCGCTATTTTCTAAAAATCCTTTAGCGATGTAATCCTCAATAACAACATACAACGCATAATGATTGGCAAATGCACCACGCGCTTTTGAACCACTATTTGCTGATTTTGTTTTGGTGTTCAAATAACCAAGCAAAGGACTGGCTTCAAATACGTCTGGTGCATTTTCAACAAAATGACTTTCAAGGATTTCGATAATTTTTGCAGTGAACGAATGGTGATTGATTTTGTATTTTGTCATTTTCAAATTCTGCTGTTGGCTCTAACGAAAGTTTTGTTGAGTGGTTTCAATAATTCACCGTTGAAATTATCGGTAATTCGAAGTCGTCTTAATCCTGTTTTGAAGTATTCCGTTTCTAATTCAATGCCAATCGCTTTGCGTCCCAATTTTTGCGCGACTGCACAAGCGGTAAAAGTTCCCGCAAACGGTTCGAGAATTAAATCGCCTTCGTTACTACTCGCTTTAATAATCCGTTCGAGTAATGCCTCTGGTTTTTGGCTCGGATGTTGTTCATATTCAGGCATTCGATAACGCACTCGTGGGATGTACCACGCATTTCCAGGTACTTTTGTTGTGTTGTAAGGCGTTGGAACGGGTTTGCGATAATCAATCAATTTGCGCGTTGCACCTGTTTTGGCTTCAATCGCAATGTCATCCGCATTGAAAGTGTAATTTTTGGCATCTTTCACACAAAACAAAATCGGCTCGTATAAAGAACCAAAATGTTTTTTAGCTTGAACGCCTGAGCTATCGTAATGCCAGACAATTCGAGATAAAACTGTAATGCGTTCTCTCAGCCACAAATCAAGATATGGCATGGCTTGTGTGCTGGTCATAACGTACAAACTGCCGTTTGGTTTGAGTTTTTGCAAACACAATTCTAACCATTGATAACACCATTCAGCGTAATGTTTGTCAGATGCCCACGAATCAACAAAACCACCGAATTTTTTGCCAATGTTATACGGTGGATCTGCGAAAATTAAATCAATCGATTCGTCTTGAATATCAGATAAGCAATCGAAGCAATTGCCGTTGTAGAGGGTTGTTGATTGGTTTGATTCTTTTAGAAATTTTTTCATGCGGCAATTTTACACAAAAAAGCCCAGATGGCGTGATGCAATCGGGGCTTTTTTAATCATCCGCTCAATGTTTAATAATCGTCGGCTATCGCCTATTACGCCTTATAAGTTAGGCATTTACGTTATTTTGGTACTGCTTGCGAAACTTCAGTGGATTACTGATGTTAGCAAATCGCTCTTTCGTGCCGCCAGTTCCAATAACTACAATAGTGCCATAACCCAAAATTCTTCCAAGAACGCTCTGATTAACGTTTATGGACTCTATTTTCTGTAGGTTCATTTCGAGAGTTCTCCTAGAAATGAAGCCGACTTTGATGATAATACGTTTGTTTGTGATAGCGAATTCGCTGGTGAATATCTCGACCAACGGGGCGACCCATAACGTACAAAAAGCGCGAAATGAAACTAAAACGATCGGGTGAAGATAAGTTTCATAGACCACTTCTTCGCCCGTATTAAGGTTGTTTTGAACGTAGCTCCCCATTATAGAATTCCCCATTAAATTGAAAAACGCCCCCTGAAAGAAATTTAGATGATCTTGGGGGAGCAGACCGCCTAGCTATTATGTTACGAAAAACTAATTGATCTTGTGACCAAGATCATTCTACCGTCCAATTGTCAGATGAATGTCAGATTGAAAATAAAAAGCCCCGACTCGCATCACAGCAAATCGGGGCTTTTTGGATTTTAAAAGGCGTTTAAGCCAACATGATTACATCATGCCGCCCATACCACCCATTCCGCCCATATCAGGCATGCCATGACCTTTGTCATCGCTAGGCGCGTCAGCAATCATCACTTCAGTCGTCAACATCAAACCCGCGATTGAAGCCGCATTTTGCAACGCAGTCCGAGTGACTTTTGCAGGGTCTAAAATGCCCATTTCAATCATGTCGCCATATTGACCTGTTGCCGCGTTGTAACCGAAATTACCTGAACCTTTTTGCACTTCGTTGAACACAACAGAAGGTTCATCGCCCGCATTCGCCACGATTTGACGCAAAGGTTCTTCCATTGCACGACGCAAAATGTTGATACCAACAGTTTGGTCGTGATTGATGCCTTCTAAACCGACTAACGCAGACAATGCACGCACTAACGCCGTACCGCCGCCAGCCACAACGCCTTCTTCAACCGCCGCACGAGTAGAATGCAACGCATCTTCAACACGCGCTTTTTTCTCTTTCATTTCGATTTCAGTTGCCGCGCCGACTTTAATAACCGCAACGCCGCCCGCCAATTTAGCCAAACGTTCTTGCAATTTTTCTTTGTCGTAATCTGATGTGGCTTCTTCAGCTTGTGTGCGAAGTTGTGCAACGCGAGCTTTAATCGCTTCTTCAGAACCCGCACCGTCAATAATCGTGGTGTTGTCTTTGGTGATTTGAATACGTTTTGCAGTGCCGAGTTGTGACAATTCTGCTTTTTCTAAACTCAAACCGATTTCTTCTGAAATCACGGTGCCGCCTGTTAAAACAGCCACGTCTTCTAACATTGCTTTGCGGCGGTCGCCAAAACCTGGAGCTTTCACAGCCGCGACTTTCACGATGCCACGAATCGTATTTACAACCAACGTTGCCAACGCTTCGCCTTCAACATCTTCAGCGATAATCAATAATGGACGACCTGCTTTCGCAACGCCTTCCAATACTGGCAACATGTCGCGAATGTTTGAGATTTTTTTGTCGTAAATCAAAATCATTGGGTCATCTAATTCGACGCTCATGCTTTCTTGTTTGTTGATGAAATACGGTGACAAATAACCACGGTCGAATTGCATCCCTTCAACTACGTCTAAAGAATTGTCTAAACCTGAACCTTCTTCAACGGTGATAACGCCTTCTTTGCCGACTTTTTCCATCGCTTCTGCAATGATTTTGCCGACGGATTCGTCAGAGTTTGCAGAGATGGTGCCGACTTGGGCAATCGCTTTGTTATCGGTGCAAGGTGTCGCCGCTTCAACAATTGCGGCAACCGCTTTGATAACTGCTAAATCAATACCGCGTTTTAAATCCATTGGATTCATGCCAGCGGCAACGGCTTTCAAACCTTCGTTGACGATAGATTGTGCCAAAACGGTTGCAGTGGTTGTACCGTCGCCCGCTACGTCAGAAGTTTTTGAAGAAACTTCTTTAACCATTTGTGCGCCCATGTTTTCGAATTTGTCTTTTAATTCGATTTCTTTAGCAACTGAAACGCCGTCTTTCGTGATGGTGGGTGCGCCGAAACTTTTGTCTAAAATCGCGTTACGACCTTTTGGGCCTAAAGTAACTTTAACCGCGTTGGCTAAAATGTTCACACCACGCGCCATACGAACGCGAGCGTCATCACCGAATAAAACTTCTTTTGCTGCCATGTTTTGAATTCCTGTTAATTAAATTTGAGAATGTTTGTTTGAAAAAGGATTAACCTAAAACCGCTAAAATGTCGTCTTCGCGCATCACGATAACGTCTTCGCCTTCGATTTTAACTTCGCTGCCAGAGTATTTGCCGAATAACACTTTGTCGCCGATTTTGACGTGCATCGGGTGAATTGTTCCGTTGTCTAAAACTTTGCCTGCGCCAATGGCCAAAACTTCGCCTTGGCTTGGTTTTTCTGCGGCAGAACCAGGTAAAACGATGCCGCCTGATGTGACGGTTTCTTCTGCAACACGTTTAACGATAACGCGGTCGTGCAATGGGGTAATTTTCATGTAAAACTCCTAGATAGATTAAAATAAAAAACAATCCCACAATTGTGGGGAAAAATTTGAACCACTTACTGCCAATCGAAAAACCATGAATGACAACCAACTTTATCGCTACAGCCGTCAAATAATGCTGCCTCAAATCGACATTGACGGGCAACTTAAATTACTCAATGCCAAAGTCTTAATTGTCGGCGCGGGCGGTTTAGGTTCACCCGTTGCCATGTATTTAGCGGCGGCGGGCGTGGGTCATTTGGTCATTTATGACGATGACAGCGTGGATTTGTCCAATTTACAACGGCAAATTGCTCATCACACGGCAGATATAGGGGTCGATAAAGTCATTTCAACCCGCAACACGATAAAAAATTTAAATCCTGATGTGAATGTTCGCGCGGTAAAAGAACAATTGGCAGGTGAAACACTAGAAAATGAAGTAAAAAATGCCGATGTGGTTTTAGATTGCAGCGATAATTTCACTACTCGTTTTGCGATTAACGCCGCGTGTGTACGACAAAAAACACCGCTCGTTTCGGGCGCAGCAATTCGTTTTGAAGGGCAAGTATCTGTTTTCACACCGAGTAAAAACGAAAGTCCGTGTTACAACTGTCTGTATCAAAGTGACGGCGAAGAATTACAAACGTGTTCGACAAACGGCGTGATTTCACCGATTGTCGGAATTGTTGGCAGTATTCAAGCGTTGGAGGCGATTAAACTCATTGCAGAAATCGGTGAGACCTTAACGGGCAGATTATTGGTAATTGACGGATTGGCGATGGAATTTAATACGTTGAAACTGAAAAAAAATCCGCATTGTCTGACCTGTTCGAAATGAAAATAGCAGCATATTCGGCGCAAGCCTTGCGCTGCTTTAAGTTTCAAGCGTACAAAATCTTTCATGTGTTAAAATTCTTTGCAATTGTTACCAGAGAACGATTAGCTCGTTCGATAACGGCAACTTAAATTTTAAACGTAACGACTTCAAAATCACTTTCAGCAAAAACGGCATTTTATGGATAACACTGCATTTTTAGAAACACTCCCAATTATCGGGACGATTACGGAAGTACATGGTCCCGTGGTGATTATCGAATGTAGTGTGCTTCCGCCGCTGCATCAAGCGTTGTGTACTTATTTTAATCAAACGGTGTATTTCTTTGAAGTGCATCAACATTTAGACGAACACCACGCCCGAGCGATTACGTTACACGGTACCGCCGGCTTGAGTCGTGGTCTCACCGTTTACGATACCGGTGCGCCGCTGCGTGTTCCCGTGACGGAAGCGTGTTTGGGGCGATTACTCAACATCTTTGGCGAACCGCTCGATAGTTTGCCGCCTCTCGTTAGCACCGAATTCCGTAACATTCACAGCAAACCGCAACCATTATCCGAAGCTACTGGAATTAGTGGGATTTTACCGACGGGCATTAAAGTTATCGATTTATTGTGTCCGTTTATCAAAGGCGGTAAAACGGGTTTATTTGGCGGCGCAGGCGTAGGCAAAACCGTTTTGGTGATGGAGTTTATTCACGCCGTTTCGGCAATTCATAAAGGCGTATCCGTGTTTGCAGGCGTAGGCGAACGCATCCGCGAAGCCCATGAATTGTGGCGCGAAATGCAAGATGCCGGCGTAATGTCAGACACGTTAATGGTGTTTGGGCAAATGGACGAATCACCAGGTGTACGTTTTCGGGTGGGTTTATCCGCGCTCACTTATGCGGAATATCTGCGCGACACATTACACAAAGAAGTGCTATTTGTAATGGATAATGTGTTTCGGTTTGTACAAGCAGGCAGCGAAATTTCCAGTTTGTTGGGAAGAATGCCGGCGACTGTGGGTTATCAACCGACGCTCATTACCGAAGTGGCCGAACTCGAAGACCGCATTCTTTCCACGCGCCAAGGGGCGATTACGTCGGTGCAAGCGGTTTATGTTCCGGCTGACGACATGACCGATCCAGCGGTGAGCGCGATTCTCAGTCATTTAGACACCACCGTTATTTTATCGCGCGACCAAGCCAGTAAAGGGATTTATCCCGCCGTCGATCCGCTACGTTCTAGCAGTAAATTGATGGATAAACATATTTTGGGCGTGCGGCATTACAACGTTGCCGAAGCGGTGCGCGAACATTTGGCGCGTTATCGAGAATTGGAAGATATTATTGCGATGCTGGGCATTGATGAATTGTCAGAAATAGATCGAAAAATTGTCATGCGAGCGCGAAAATTACAGCGTTATCTGACCCAACCTTTTTCAGTTCTCGCCCAACACACCAAACAAGTCGGCGTTTCCGTGCCATTAGAACAAACGCTTACCGATTGCGAAGCCTTTATTGCCGGTGATTACGACCATTTGTCTGAGCAACAATGTTATATGCGTGGCAGTATGCAGGACTCTTGATGAATAATTTTAACCTGCATATTCTTTCCAGCAATCAACAACAATCGTTTCCGAATGTGTGTTCGTTTGTCGGTGTCGATGCCAGCGGTTCGTTTGGTATTCAAGCGAATCACGCGCATTTTATGACTGTTTTGGCGCAAGGTTTATCGCGTTTTCGTTTGGATAATGAAACCTGGCATTATTTAGCCTTACCGAGTGGATTGGCTTCTTTTCGCGCGAATCAACTCACTATTAGCACGCGGTTTTTTTTAATCGATACCGATTTTGACCGCATTAGCGATTTGCTAGAACAACAAGCGGCGAAAGAACAAGAAAGCCGACAAGCCATTCGTGATAGTTTGCAGCAAATGGAATGGGCAATCCTCAAGAAAGTTAAGAATTTAAAACACGATTTGCAGTGGGAATGATAATGCCATTGAAATTAAAAAACCAAATTGAACAGCAAGTGAAACGCATCAAAAAAGCGCAAAACGAGCGATCCACCTTATTATCACAAACCGTTTATGTCGGTACGCTGGGACTGGTGATGGTGTTGCCGATAGTTGCCGGAGCGTATTTAGGTCACTGGTTAGACAGTTTAAGTGCCGGCTATTCCGCGCGTTGGACATTGAGTTTATTGTTTACCGGTGTCGTCGTGGGAATGTTCAACGTTTATTCGCTGATTAAAAATTGAGACTATCATTTATGGAGCATGAATTTCCGTTCAATTTAGACAGCATCCACATTAACGGTTCGGTCATGACGACGTGGGCGATTATGCTCATGCTGGCATTGGTAGCGTGGCTTTCGACGCGCCGTTTGTCATTGTTACCGACACCGTTACAAACGTTAATGGAAAGTATCGTGACGATAATGGATGAATCGATTCTCGCCGTCGCACCCGAAAACGGTCGCCGTATTTTGCCCTTGATTGCGACGTTATGGATTTTTCTCACCGTGGCGAATCTCGTCAGTTTAATTCCTACGCTGCATTCACCCACTCGTGATTTATCCGTCACCTCTGCGCTGGCGATATTGGTATTTTTATCGGTGCATTGGTTTGGTATCAAAACTCAAGGCATTAAAAAACACCTGCATCATTACATAACGCCTAGCCCCATTTTGCTGCCGTTTCACATCATCAGCGAATTCACCCGCACGTTAGCGTTGGCGATTCGGTTGTTTGGCAATATGATGAGTTTAGAAACCGCCGCGATGCTGGTTTTATTGGTGGCGGGATTTTTAGCCCCTATTCCAATTTTAATGCTGCATATTATCGAAGCTCTTGTGCAAGCCTATATTTTTGGCACGTTGGCGTTAATTTATTTAGCCAGCGCAATTCAAACTCAACAACATCAACCCCCACTGGAGTAATTTATGAATGATATTTCCCTAATTGTTTTCGGTTCAAGTATTGTCTCGCTGATTGCGATTGCCTTAGGAACCATGCTGCCTGCGTTAGCAATGGGCAAAGCCATTAGCAGCGCATTAGAAGCCTTATCGAGACAGCCCGAATCCGAACAATCCATCATGCGAACATTGTTTATTGGTTTGGCGATGATTGAATCGCTCGCCATTTATTGTTTGGTAATTGTGTTAATTGTGCTGTTCAAAAATCCGTTGCTTGAATACATTGTGAAATAACTATGTCTATGGAATTTGATTTTTCGACGTTTATTTTGGAAATGCTCAATTTCCTGGTTTTAGTTTGGATTTTGCAGCGATTATTTTATAAACCCTTGCTCGCCACCATTGCCCAACGCAAACTGCATATTGAAGACACCTTGGCGAAAGCGCAAAGCGTGCAACAAGAAGCTGAAACGCAGCGTGAATTGTATGAAAATCGGCAAAAATTGTGGGAACAAGAAAAACAAATTGCGCTGGTAGCATTGCATCAAGACCTTGACACAGAACGTCGGGCGCAATTCGACCTGCTGCAAAAAGAGTTAGAGCAGGAACGCCAACGAAACCAAGCGAATCTCAGCCGTCAACAACATGAATTTGAACAACACGCGCAACAACTCGCGTTGAAAAATGCGGCTCGATTTGCTCATATTCTGGTGCAACACACCGCGAGTGCTGAATTGGAAACGAAATTGGTGCAATTTTTGGTGGAGCAATTGAAAACCTTACCCGACACCTTGAATGCGAGTTTTCAACGTCTTCAAAATCCGCCCGTCGTCAATATCAGCAGCGCGTTTCCGCTGGATGCGATTTATCGACAACAATTGGCGGACTGTTTTTCGACGTTGATAGTGCTGCCGCTCACGTTTCATTATGCCGAAGAGGCAATGCTGCTGGCGGGTTTACGAATTGAGCTGGGTTCGTGGGTGTTGCAAGCTAATTTACAACACGAACTCAGCGGTTTTGCGGAGTTGGCGCATGATTTTGAATAATTCATTTGATTTATTGGAGTTACAAACCGATTGGTTAAATCGCTACAAACCGGCGTTGGGCGTGGAAGAACAAGGCACGACGGTTTCGGTGGGCGACGGTATTGCGTGGATTAACGGTTTACCGTCGGCAGCGATTGAAGACATTTTGATTTTTGCGGAAGGCAGTCGCGGCATGGTGTTTGATTTAAGTTGCGACCGCATTGGCGTAATTTTACTTTATGAAACACCTTCGCTCACCGCCGGAACTACCGTGCGCCCTGCCCGTCATCCGTTGAGCATACCAGTGGGCGAGGCATTTTTAGGGCGCATCATTGATCCACTCGGTTTGCCGTTAGACGGCGACGCGCCACCGGAGGCTTCGACCCGCGAAAAATTGGAAAAAAATTCCCCCGTGATTACCGCTCGCGATTTCGTTAATGAACCGCTTTACACCGGCATTAAAATTATCGACGCGCTGATTCCAATTGGCAAAGGACAACGCCAGCTGATTATTGGTGATGAAGGACTGGGGCGTAGTTCGATTGCGCTCGATACCGTTATCAATCAAAAAGATAAAAATGTCATTTGCATCGTGGTGTTGATTGGGCAAAAACGTTCGACCGTCGTCAGCACAATTGAAACGCTCAAACAACATGGCGCATTGGCGTACACCGTGTGTGTTGTTGCCGAAGCCAATGCGTTACCTGGTTTGCAATATATCGCCCCGTTTTCTGGCTGTGCTTTGGCAGAGTATTGGATGGCAAAAGGACGCGACACGCTGATTGTTTACGATGATTTGTCCACGCACGCCCGAACGTATCGGGAATTGTCGTTATTATTGCGTCGTCCGCCGGGTCGAGAAGCGTATCCGGGTGATATTTTCTTTATTCATTCGCGTTTGTTAGAGCGTTCCACTCGTTACAATCCCGAACACGGCGGCGGCACGATGACGGCATTGCCGATTGTCGAAACGCAACAAGGCGAAATTGCCGCGTACATTCCGACGAATTTAATTTCGATTACCGACGGGCAAATTTATTTGGACAGTAATTTATTTACGTCGGGTTTTCGTCCGGCGATTGATATTGCAAAATCGGTGTCACGCATTGGCGGCAAAGCGCAACATCCTGCGATTCGCAATCAAGCTGGACAAATGAAACTGGATTATTTGCAGTTTTTAGAACTCGAAATGTTCACCCGTTTTGGTCAACGTTTGGAAGCGTCGATGGAACAACGTATTCAACGTGGGCGATTATTGCGTGAATTGCTGAAACAAGATCGGTTCACGCCGTTATCGAGTTTGTGTCAACTGGCGTGGCTGGTGGCTTTCAACAGTGATTGCCTCAATGCGTTAGAATTTTCTGACCTTGAGCAGGCTTTAGAACGCCTCGCGCAAGGCGTGAAAAATACCGATTTAACGCTCGACAGTTCCCATGAACAATGGCAACACGCTGTCGCCAATTGGTTAGCCTAAAATGAGCCGAAGCCGCGATTTATACCAACACATTCACCAACTCGAAGATATTCGCGGTATTCTCAATGCCATGAAAAATCTCGCGTTGATGGCGGTGCATAAACTCACGCAGTTACAGCTGTTGCAATCGCAAATAGTCGCACACGTTGAAAGAAATTCGGCGCGTTTTCTGGCGGCGTATCCGCATTTTGTCAGCGACGATAACGGTCAAATCGTTTATCTGGTGCTAGGTTCAGAACGCGGATTTTGTGGTGATTTTAATGAAAAGTTGCTGGACAGCCTGAAAAATAAACCGTATGCCGGCATTATTGCGGTCGGCAATCGGTTAATTGCGCGAGCTGAAGCGTACGATTATCGGCTAATTGCACGCTTGAACGGCATGAATGTCGTGGAAGACGTGCCGCTATTGCTCGAACAACTGATGCAATGCCTTAACAATTTAGACGCTGATTGCACTTTGATGGCGGTTTATCACGACCTGCACAGCAATCAAATTCAACACCGACAAATTTTGCCACTGCCGCGACCGCCCAAAACCGAAGAAGAAGCACCGCTGTTGAATGTGTCGCCCGAACTTTTTTTCGTAAAAATGCTGGAACAGGTATTGCTGCCAATATTGCACGAAATTATTTATCTTTCGTCGCTGGCTGAAAATCGTCGCCGACTCCAGCATTTGGAAGGCGCGGTGCAACATCTCGACGCACAAACCCAAAAACTACATCACAAATCCCAAATTTATCGCCAAGAAGAAATCACCGAAGAACTCGAAGTCATTTTGTTAAACGCCGAATAATCCAAATCATCCAATCATGACCATCAATCAAACACTTGCCCAAGAATTAGCCGTTCACGTCAATCAAATTAACGCCGCCGTCGCACTTTTAGACGAAGGCGCGACGGTGCCGTTTATTTCCCGTTATCGAAAAGAAATCACTGGCGGTTTGGACGACACGCAATTGCGGTTGCTGGAAGAACGTTTGGGCTATTTGCGCGAACTGAACGCCCGTCGCGCCACGATTTTGGAAAGTATCGCGTCGCAAGAAAAACTCACGCCCGAATTAGAAACTGCGATTAACGCCGCCGAAACGAAAACGTTGCTCGAAGATTTATATTTACCGTTTAAACAGAAACGCCGCACGAAAGCGCAAATCGCCCGTGAAGCGGGTTTAGAGCCGTTGACGCACGATATTTTGGCTAATCGAAACGTCGCGCCCGAAGCATTTGCCGCCAACTATGTGAACGCTGAAAAAGGCGTGGTTGATGTTGCCGCCGCATTGGAAGGCGCACGGCAAATTGTGATGGAAGAATTATCTGAAAACGCGCCATTGCTGGCAGATTTACGCGAACACGTTTGGCAACAAGGCGTAATGCACGTTCACGTTGTCGCGGGCAAAGAAGCGCAAGCCGAGAAATTCAAAGATTATTTTGATTACCGTGAACCGCTGCAAAAAATGCCGTCGCACCGCATTTTAGCGATGTTGCGCGGACGAAATGAAGATTGTTTAGTGGTGACATTACAACCTGCGGCAGACGAAAAATTGGGTCATGAATTGTGCGCTCAGAAAGTGGCACGACAATTAAACGTGGGCGATATGTCGCAACCCGCGAATGCGTGGCTGGCAGAAACCGCGCGTTTGGGTTGGAAAACGAAATTGTTTACGCGCTTGGATTTGGATTTAAAAAGTCAACTTCGTGAAGCGGCAGACGCGGAAGCGATTCGGGTTTTTGCCCATAATTTGCGTGATTTATTATTAGCGGCACCAGCTGGCGCGAAAACGACGATGGGTTTGGATCCTGGCATTCGGACGGGCGTGAAAGTGGCGATTGTCGATAAAACTGGCAAAGTGGTTGCCACCGACGTGATTTATCCGCATCAACCGCGCAACGATTGGGACGGTTCGATTGCCAAATTAGCGACGTTGATTGCGCTGCATAATGTGGAACTGGTCAGCATTGGCAACGGCACCGCGTCGCGCGAAACCGATGCTTTGGTCGCTGATATTTTGAAACGTCACAGCGAGTTGAAATTCAACAAAATTACCGTTTCTGAAGCCGGTGCGTCGGTTTATTCGGCTTCGGAATTAGCGGCAAAAGAATTTCCCGATTTAGACGTAACCTTGCGCGGCGCGGTGTCGATTGCGCGACGTTTGCAAGATCCGTTGGCGGAATTGGTGAAAATCGATCCCAAATCCATCGGCGTGGGGCAATATCAACACGACGTAAATCAAACGCAACTGGCGCGAATGCTCAATAATGTTGTGGAAGATTGCGTGAATAAAGTCGGCGTGGATGTGAATACGGCATCGGTTTCGTTGCTCAAACAAGTGTCGGGTTTATCGGCGAGCGTGAGTGAAAATATCGTCGCGTTTCGGAATGAAAATGGCGCGTTTAAAAATCGTAAACAGTTGAAAAAAGTGCCACGTTTGGGCGAAAAAGCGTATGAACAAGCAGCGGGTTTTTTACGGATTTTGAACGGTAATAATCCGCTCGATGCGTCGGCGGTTCATCCTGAAGCGTATCCCGTGGTTGAAAATATCATCAAAAACACGGGCAAAAATATCCGTGATTTAATCGGACAACCCGCATTTTTACGCGGGTTAAATGCGGCGAATTTCACCGACGAACATTTTGGTTTGCCTACCGTGACAGATATTTTGCAAGAACTCGAAAAACCAGGACGCGACCCACGACCCGAATTTAAAAATGTGGAATTTAAAGCGGGTGTCGAAAAAATGACGGATTTGGAAGTTGGAATGCGTTTGCAAGGTGTGGTCACGAATGTGGCGAATTTTGGCGCGTTTGTCGATATTGGCGTGCATCAAGATGGACTGGTTCATATTTCGCAACTCGCTGATACGTTTATCAAAGATCCACGCGACGTGGTCAAAACGGGTGATGTCGTCACCGTCACCGTGACGGAAATTGACGCGCCACGCAAACGCATTGCGCTCACCATGAAAAGTACAATTGAACCAAATGAAATGAAACGTGAATCGCGCAAAATCGAACCCACGCCCAAAGTGAAACTGCTGCCGCCGTTACAAAATAATTTAATGGCGAATGCGTTAGCGAAAGCGTTTAAAAAATAAAAAATTACAACAAAACAACGTCGTATTGCTCCTGATTATAGCCGGATTCGGAACGGAATTTAATTTGCACATTCAAAAAAGTTTCTAAATCCGACAACATATCGGCTTTTTCATCGAGCAACATTTCCACGACTTCGTTCGATGCTAACACTAACATTTGTTGAACTTTATATTGTCGAACTTCGCGGATAATTTCCCGAAAAATTTCCAAACAAATCGATTCCGCTGTTTTCATTACGCCACGTCCGCCGCACGCGCAACAAGGTTCGCATAAAATATGCTCCAAACTTTCGCGCGTGCGTTTGCGGGTCATTTCGATTAAACCTAAAATCGATACTTCCGAAATTTTGGTTTTTGAGCGGTCTTTTTCTAAATGCCGTTCAAACGCTTGTAACACTTGCTGCCTGTGTTCTGCGCCTTTCATATCGATGAAATCGACGATGATAATGCCGCCTAAATTTCGCAAACGCAGTTGTCGCGCAATGGCTTGAGCGGCTTCCAAATTGGTTTTAAAAATCGTTTCTTCTAAATTTCGTCCGCCCACATAACCGCCCGTATTTACGTCAACGGTGGTCATCGATTCGGTTTGATCAAACACCAAATGTCCGCCAGATTTGAGATTTACTTTTCGCGCCAGGGCTTTTTCGAGTTCATCTTCAACGCTATAAATATCAAAAACGGGGCATTCGCCGTTGTAATGTTCAATCACGGGAATAATTTCTGGTGCGAAAACTTCAGCAAATTCGACTAGTCGAACATACGTTTCTTTGGAATCTACGCGAATGCGTTCAATGCCTTCGCGGTACAAATCACGCAACGTGCGAACACTCAACGGCAAATCTTTATGAATGAATTGTTTGGGCGCGGCAGTCGCAATTTTCGCATTGATGGATTCCCAGAGTTTCAACAAAAATTCCATATCCGCCCGCAACACAGATTCCTCAACGCCTTCCGCCGCTGTGCGAGCAATGAATCCGCCACATTGGTTTTCGTTTTTAAATTGCTCCAAACAAACTTTTAAACGGGCGCGTTCTTCAGCACATTCGATACGCTGCGAAACGCCAGTGTTAGTCGAATATGGCATATAAACTTGAAAGCGTGATGGAATTGAAATATCGGTGGTTAAACGTGCGCCTTTGCTGCCGAGCGGGTCTTTAAACACTTGGACGATAATGCGTTGCCCTTCGCGCAAATAATGCTCGATGTTCGCCGAGCCTTTTTTTTCCAGTTCGTTAGAACACAAATCCGACAAATGTAAAAAGGCGGAACGTGATAAACCAATATCCACAAATGCCGCCTGCATTCCAGGTAACACGCGGCATACTTCGCCTTTGTAAATGTTGCCGATTAAACCGATTTTGCAACTTCGCTCAATAATGAGTTCTTGTAACACGCCATTTTCAATCACGGCGACACGGGTTTCGGGTGGCGTGACGTTAATTAAAATTTCTTCGCTCATGCGAGTAACTCGATGCCTTCACGGGCTAATAATTGTGCGGTTTCAAACAGCGGCAAACCCATCACGCCAGAAAAACTGCCGTTAATATTTTCAATAAATAAACTGCCCTGCCCTTGAATGGCGTAACTTCCGGCTTTGTCGAGCGGTTCACCGCTGCGCCAATACGCGCGGAGTTCTGTTTCGGATAAATTTTTAAAGGTCACGTCGGTGATGCTGAGGGCGGTGTGATTTTCGCGTCCGACTAACGCAATCGCGGTAAATACTTGATGCGTTCTGCCGGAGAGCAAGCGCAACATGGTCATAGCGTCATTTTCATTGGTCGGTTTGCCCATGATTTTATCGCCTAAAACGACGGCGGTATCTGCGGCAAGAATGGGGATTTTTGGATTAAATTTTTGGACACATGTGACGGCTTTTTCGGCGGCTAAACGCTGAACATAATGTGTCGGTAATTCGTTAAAAAAAGGCGTTTCGTCTATCTCCACAGTTTGAACAAAATGCCGCACATTTATTTGATTAAGTAATTCTCGGCGGCGGGGCGAGGCTGAAGCTAGGATAATTTGTGGCATAAAATGTCCGAGTTAAGATTGAGTTGAATGGCATTTTAGTTGAATTTTTTCAGAATTCATAAAAGCATTTGATATGATTTATTCGTTTTTTAGGTAAATTTTTATTTATGATTTTGACATCATACCTAAATTCATGATAAAAATACGCCGTCGTTTAGGACGACCTCTTCGAAGAAAGAGACAAAAAAATTATTATAATAACTACGAGGATTTAACAATGTCTGACACACAAGAAAAAGATTATTTTTGGTTCTGGATTGGTGGCTTAATTGCAGCGACGATTGTTTTAGTTTTCATGCTGAAAGCTGATGAAACGAAACATTTGCAAAGTGGTGCAGTAGCACAAAGCCAAGCAGAAGTTTTCAAAAAAATTGAAAACAAACACATGAACAACAATAACTAAAAGAGATTTCTTCCAGTTATTAAAAGTGTTCTGGTTCTAACTTTAGCCCGACTTTTGACATTCTCAAAAGTCGGGCTAAGTTGTTTATAGAGCTTTAGATTTTTAGTTCCAATTGTGCTAATCGTGCTTCTAATTGCTTAATCGTTTTCACTAATTCCGGCAATTGACTCAACGCCACTTGTTCACGATACACCACCCGCTTTTCTTTTGCGGGACTGCCAAAAACCTGCGTTTTCGGTGCCACGTCATTTGCTACACCCGCCCGCGCCATCACCACCGCACCCTGCCCAATTTTGACATGATCCGCAATGCCCGTGCTGCCTGCCAGAATCGCGTAATTTTCAATCGTACACGACCCCGAAATGCCTGTTTGTCCACACACAATAACGTGTTGCCCGATTTTATTATTGTGTCCAATCTGAACTAAATTATCGATTTTACTGCCCTCACCAATTTCCGTACTGCCCAACGCGCCCCGATCAACGCAAGTATTCGCACCAATTTCTACGTTGTCACCAATCACCACATTCCCTATTTGCGGCACTTTAACGTGTTGCCCGTTGCGAAATTTATAACCAAAACCATCCGCGCCAATAATCGCCCCCGAATGAATTATCACGTTATCGCCAATTTCCACGCCGTCATAAATCACCGCGTAAGGATAAATGCGCGTATTTTTGCCAATTTTGACATTCTGCCCCAAATAAACGCCCGCCAAAATCTCACTATTTTCGCCAATTTCCACGCCCTCATTTATCACTACAAATGCGCCAACATGACAGCTTTCAGGCAATATCACACTTTCTGAAATCACCGCTTGCGGCGAAATCGTCGCGGGATAATTGATAGGCGGATGCAACAATTTCACAGCATTGACAAATGCCATTTCTGGATCCGCACAACGCAGTAAAACTAACGATTCTGGGACGTTTCGTGCATCAAAATCGGTCGCCACAAAACACGCCGAAGCCTGTGACGTTTGCAAATAATGGCGATAACGCGCCTGCGTCAATTGCGTCACTTGTCCAATTTGCGCGGCGGTAATATCGTTTGTCGCCGTAATGATTTGCGCGGGGTTATCGCCTTCCATCGTCGCGCCACAGGCGGTCGCTAATTCGTGAATTTTCAGAGCCATATTGGTTTCCTGTTAGTTTAAATTAAATTACGTTATCTGCGTGCCAATGTCCGGATTTTCCGCCCGATTTTTCAAGCAAGCGCACGCCGTCAATCACCATGCCGCGATCCACCGCTTTACACATATCGTAAATGGTCAACAGCGTGATTTGTGTCGCAGTTAAGGCTTCCATTTCGACACCCGTTTGACCATGTGTTTTTGCCGTCGTTTGGCAACGAATGCGTTGATTTTCGAGTTCAGGTGTTAAGATAATTTCAACGTGCGTCAGCGGCAACGGATGACACAACGGAATCAAATCAGCGGTGTGCTTACTCGCCATAATGCCCGCAATTCGCGCAATGCCGAGGACATCCCCTTTTTTGTGTTCTCCAGTGAGAATTAACGCCAGCGTCGCTGGTTGCAAATGAATGAATCCTTCGGTAATTGCCACGCGATAGGTGAAATTTTTGTTGCCCACATCCACCATGTGCGCGTCACCGGCGGCGTTGAAATGCGTGAGTAATTTTTTCGTCATGTTTTTTTAATTTGAAATTTAAGTGGGGGAATTGAAAAATTAGAGGAATGTTTTTGATTTAACGATGCGCTAAAAAATTGTCTAATTGATTGGCGAACGCTTGAACATCTTGTGAATTTTGTGGTGCATAACCGCCCGTGTGAATCCCGCTGCTGCGTAAATTGTCCATAAAATCACGCATATTTAAACGCTCTTTGATATTTTCCAGAGTGTAAAGTTCGCCGCGTGGATTGATGGCGTGACCACCTTTTTCAATCACGTCATTCGCCAACGGAATATCGCCGGTAATCACCAAATCCCCGCGACTTAATCGTTTCACGATTTCATTGTCCGCCACGTCGTAGCCCGATTGCACTCGCAACATTTTGATAAACCGTGACGGCGGCATTGCCAGTGTTTGATTCGCCACCAACGTCGTTAGAATTTCGGTTCGATTTGCCACACGAAACAAAATATCTTTAATCGCTTTCGGACACCCGTCCGCATCGACCCATATTTGCATCATTTACGCCTTTTGTTCAATCATAGCGGCGAGAATGCCTAAAATTTTTGCGGTGTTATCGATGTGATATTCCTTTGAATCAATCGACACGGTGCGGGTTTGCAACTTTAAAAACTTCCACGCATTACCCGTCGTCACAATGCCGTAAATCGTCGAAATCGATTGTTTTTCTTCTGCGTTAAATTGTTGGGCGGCAATCATTTCAGCAATACATTGTCCCAAACCGCTGATGATATTTTCGTTTTTTGCTTCCACGACAGCAATAATCGGCGCGGTAATAAACAACTGTTCAGGCGACGATGAAATAATAAAATCACAAAAACCATTTAGATTTTTTTCACTATCCACATCAAATTTCACCCCCGAAAACAAACTGATTTTGTGGTGATATTTTTTTCGCAGCTCAATAAACAGATTGATAATAATCAGTTCAGAACGCGCTTTTTCTGTGCTAATCGACAACGCTAACGGCACGTTTTCATTGAGTGTTTCGATTAAAAAATCACTCGGTGACACGCTAGGAATGTCAGCAAATAAATTTTCATCTTCCGACAACGTCAACTGAAATTCTTGCACCACTTTTTTTAAGGTGAAATCACTGTAAGCCATTTTCCCATCCGTGTAAAAAAGGCGGATTTGAATGACCAAATCCGCCTCAAAATCCGTTTAAATATGGATGCCAAAGCCACGCGCCAACGGAGCTAATCCGCCCGCGTAACCTTGCCCAACAGCTTTAAACTTCCATTCGCCGCTATGGCGATAAATTTCACCAAAAATCATTGCCGTTTCAACCGACGCATCTTCGCTCAAATCATAACGTGCAATTTCCTCCCCCGAATCTTTGTTCACCACGCGAATAAACGCATTCGACACTTGCCCGAAATTCTGTTTACGCTCGTCGGCATCGTTAATCGTCACCGCAAAAACCACCCGTTCAACATCGGCTGGAATTTGATTCAATTGTAAAACCAATGCTTCATCATCACCGTCGCCTTTACCGGTTAAATTATCACCCAAATGTTCAACAGAACCGCAGCTTGAGCGCAGTTGATTGTAGAAAATGAAATCGGCATCAGAGCGCGTTTTGCCGTCGCTGTTCAACATAAACGCGCTAGCATCCAAATCGAAATCTTGACCGTCAGTCGGTCTCGCATCCCAACCTAAACCAATCAGCATATTTTGCAAAGATGGATCGGTTTTTGACAAACTGAGGTTGCCGCCTTTATTCAGAGAAATAGCCATGTTAGCTCCTTGGGTTAATGTAAAATTTGAATGATTTTGATTTTTTAATACACCAAAACCGCTTTAATTATCGTTGAGTTTGCGGCGAGCTGCTACTTTTTAATCAATGGTTTCTGTCCATTCGCAACGGTCGTGAATGAGTTTTGACGTTTGCGCGTTGCCAATGCCTTTCGCAATCAACGCAATGACGCGGTCGTCGGTATCATAACCAATGTGCGCTTGCATCGGATTAGCGATTTTACCAAAGCCAAACGCATCAAACACATTCGCAATGTTGATGTTGATATTCGTCACGTCAAGGCATAAACGCGAATCCAAATACGTTTCGACAAACCCAGGTGGAATCGCATAACTGAGTAAATCGTTTGGATCACTGAACGCAATAATCGGTGTTTTCGTCAATAATCGCTCGCTGTATTTTGCCCCTTTCGCGTCGCAATATAACGCTTTTTGATTACTAACTTCGGGCAACGCGCGTCCAAGTTGCAACATGGGTAATTGATTCGACATCATGAAAATGGGAATTTCTTTTTGTTGCAACGCGGCACGAAAATCAGCATCTCTATCTTTCGCAATCGAAGCGATTCGTTGCATTCCATCAATCGTTATGCGGCTGCCCAAACTGTGCGACACCACCGCGTAATTATCCGCCAAAATGTTCGTGACTGCCGTATCGTCGTTGAATGAACACGGCGGCGTGATTCCCGTTGGTAAATCTTGCCAGCTACTTTTCGTCATCCAACAAAAGGCTTGCGAAAAGGACAATAAAATATCATCTCGACTGTCTCCCAAATAAATAATCGGATCGGGCGCAGTGTCGTTGGAAAACTTTTTCATTAAATCATTCGCTTCCGCCCGCCGAAACGCATATTCGCCCGAATTATCGTACGACAGAATTTCTTTTTGTTTGGCAGTAATTGGCGACCACGTTAATTCGTAAAACAATAATTCTTGCTGGCGATTTTTACTCAACAACCGACTAATTCGCAAATTACCCAACTTTTTCTGTGTATCGCGGCGACTGGTCAGCGAAATATCTTTGTATTGCGACGCACGAACAGGCAAATCTAATTCACGCGCTAATTTTTCCACAAACTGCGTCGAATAACCGGCTAAATGTGCGCCCACACCGTGAACCATCAACACTTTCATGCGTCCGTGCTGATTGTCTAAATGCGGTGCGAAACCGTCGAACGGCTTGCCCCAAATTTCGCACGCGCGGGTATCGACGGCATCTTGTTTTGCCATGACGGCTTCGGCGATGCCTTGACCCAAACTCGCGCAACCCGTTAATGCTAACGCGCCCACTAAAATCAGTCGTTTCATTACGGTTTAATCGCCGTCACTAACGCATTCACCGCGACTCGGTGCGTCAAATGAATGTCCACAAACCCCGCCGTTTGTAATTGTTCTAACGCGACCGTTTCACGCATCACATGATTTTCAGATTCATCATTGAACAAATGAATAATCCAATGTTCGAGCAAATCTAATTTATTTTCAGCCCTTAACACCCGAAAATAACCAGCAACTTCATCTTGAATTGTGCGCGTGTGTTGCGAAATATCGTCGAGCGCGTAACGGTCGCCATTGATAAATTTCCCGCCCGATTTTA
Source organism: uncultured Pseudomonadota bacterium (assembly GCA_903889445.1). Classification (GTDB taxonomy): domain Bacteria; phylum Pseudomonadota; class Gammaproteobacteria; order Methylococcales; family Methylomonadaceae; genus UBA10906. The sequence continues at coordinate 37,956 of CAISXF010000040.1, read as the reverse complement.
AAACGCGGAACATTTCATTGATGACTTCGGCACGGTAATTATTCGGGAAATTATGCAACGTGTACGCCGACGCAATCGCGTCCACGCTGGCATCGGGCAGATTTTTCAACGCCGTCAGTGCGTCATTTTGCGAAAATGTCAATTGTTCATTTTCAACCCAAGCGTTCAAACTTTTCTTCGCCTGATTTTGCATCACAGGTTCATTATCGACGCTCAAAATTTGCGTATTTTCACCCGCATTGAGTAACGCTAACGTTGTGATTCCAGTGCCGCCGCCCAATTCCACGACGGTTAATTTTTCAGATTTCGGTGCAGCGTAATCGTGCAAGGTTTCGCCCACCAAATGACTCATTTTGGTTGCAAACGGACAAATCAAATTGAGCATATCGTAATCTTCGCCGATGACACCTGAAAATAACGCTTCGTAGTTCGCGCTCATTTTTTATAACTCCGCTGGTTTTTTGGCTTGATAGGCGGCAAGTTGTTCGGGCGTGGCTTCGGTTTGAAATTTCTCTTTCCAGTCGCTGTAAGGCATGCCGTAAATGATTTCGCGGGCTTGTTCATAATCCAGTGTTACGCCGTGTTCTTCGCTAGCGGCGGCAAACCATTTCGCCAAACAATTTCGACAAAAATCCGCCGTAATCATTAAGTCGATATTCTGAACTTCGGTGTGCGTTTGTAAATGTGAAAGCAAGCGACGAAATGCAGCGGCTTCTAATTCGATTTGTTGTGTCGGTGTCATGTTGTTTCCATTTGTAGTCAATTGAACGTTTCGCAGCATTTTAGCAGAATTATTCTGCCTATACATTGCGCCACAAAGATTTTACAATACCGCCCAAGTTGGGGTTTTCGCCCTGACCATTCACATTTTCCCTCATCACCTACCGCGCTATTTCATGATTAAACAACTCGTTGAATTTTTCCCGATTTTACTTTTCTTTATTGCTTTTAAACTTTACGATATTTACGTCGCCACGGCGGTCGTGATTGTGGCGACAATTGTGCAAGTCGGTTATGCGTGGTTCAAATACCGCAAAGTCGAAACGATGCAATGGATTACGCTGATTTTAGTGGTGGTGATGGGCGGATTAACGCTGATTCTGCACGACGAACAATTTGTAAAATGGAAATTGTCGATTATCGAATGGCTGTTCGGCGTGGCATTTTTGGGCAGTCAATTTATCGGCAAAAAACCATTTATTGAACGCATGATGTCGAGCCAACTCACGTTGCCCGCGCCAATTTGGAAAGCGTTGAATTTGTGTTGGGCAGCATTTTTTATTGGCGTAGGCTGCTTGAATGTTTATGTGATGTTTCATTACGACACCAACGATTGGGTGACGTTCAAAACGTTTATCGTGCCAAGTATGATGGCGGTATTTATCGTGCTACAAATGATTTTTCTTTATAAACATTTACCTGATAGCGAGTCTTAAATTATGCTTTATGCGATTATTAGCGAAGACGTTGTCGATAGTTTGCCAAAAAGGCAATCTGCACGCCCCGTCCATTTGGCGCGACTGCAAGCCTTGCAAGATGCTGGACGTTTGATTCTTGCTGGACCACATCCCGCCATTGATTCAGAAAATCCAGCGGAAGCGGGATTCACGGGAAGTTTAGTCGTTGCAGAATTCGACTCGCTCGAAGACGCGCAACTTTGGGCAAATGCCGATCCTTATTCTGACGCTGGTGTTTATGCTCGCGTCGTTGTTAAACCTTTTAAACGAGTTTTTCCTTTATGAAAGAAACCACAGATTTGATTCGCCACAATTTAACTACGGCATTGAAACCGTCATTGTTAGAAATCATTGATAATAGCGCGGCGCACGCGGGTCACGCCGGCGTAAAAAAAGGCGGCGGTCATTACAACATCACGATTGTGAGTGCAGAATTTGAAAAGAAAACACTCGTCCAACGTCATCAACTGATTTATGCGGCGTTGGGTGATATGATGAAACAGGAAATTCATGCGCTCGGCATTAACGCCCTCACCCCTACTGAAGAAACGAAAGGAACCCAATAAATGAAACTCAAATTACTGCCTTCTTTACTCGTCGCTGGTTTAGTCTTAACCGCGTGTGATCAAAAACCGGCCGCCAATACTACGGCGGCTACGCTAAATTCTGGGTCAGTTACAGCTGCACCCGTCGCAGCGGCATCTGTTGCCGCTCCAACCGTTAATAAAGCGGACGCAATTGCGGTGGTAAATGGTCAATATATTTCAAAAGCGGCATTGGAAGAATTAGAAAAAGAAATTGCGACACGCAGTCACGGTCAAACTTTTCCTAAAGAAAAATTGGTTGACGAATTGATTCAACGCGAATTGTTAATTCAAGATGCAACGCAAAAGAAATTGGATCAATCTCCTGAATTTGTGGCGCGTTTAACTGATGCTAAAAAAGCTTTGTTGTCACAAACAGATTTACAAAACTTCATTAAAGCAAATCCCGTCACCGATGCGGAAGTGCAAGTAGAATACGACACGAAAGTAGCGGCTGAAAAAGGCGTGGAATATAAAGCGCGTCATATTTTGGTTAAAACCGAAGCGGAAGCAAAAAAAATCATTACTGATTTAGACAAAGGCGGCGATTTTAAAAAATTGGCTGATAAATTGTCGTTGGATGGTAAAGAAGCACAAAACGGCGGCGATTTAGGCTGGTTCTTAGCGGCACAAATGGTTGCGCCTTTTTCAGAAGCCGTCGCTGTATTGGAAGATGGAAAATACACCAAAACACCGGTGCAAACTCAATTCGGTTTTCATGTGATTATGCGTGAAGAATCACGTCCACAAGTACCACCTGCATTGGATGCAGTGAAAGATCAATTAACGCCATTCTTACAACGTCAAAAAATTGAAAATATGTTGAAAGGTTTGCGTACCGCTGCAAAAGTGGAAGTTTTAATTCCCTTAACAGAAGAAAAACCGAAAGTTGAAATGCCTGCTGCTGATACGGCACCTGCAACGATTGAATCTGTCCAACCAACAGCGGCTGAACCCGCGAAATAATTTTGGGGGCGCGTTCACGATGTGGTGGTGAACTCGCCCTTGTTTGATTGCTAAAAACTACAACACCTTTTCCAAATACTGCACCATCAATTGCACCGAGCGATTGCCGCGATATTGATTGATGTCTAATTTGTACGCCAACAACACGCGCCGCATCCCTTGCCACATTTCAGGTTTATCGACATTAAACGCAATCGCATCCAATTCCTTCCCCGCTGTATTGATTCGTACCAACAATTTCAAATGGGCATCTTTTAAAATTCGCACATTCACCACTTCAAAAATGCCGTGAAAAATTGGCTCGGGAAAATGTTGTCCCCACGTCGTCACGTTTTGCAGCAAATCCGCGAATTCCAAACTCAAATCCGCTTCGGTTAATTCGCCATCGGACAGAATTTTTTGCTGTAAATCAATTTCACTTAATCGCCGCCCAACGACTTCGTTAAAAGCAATCGTAAACGACGGCAAATGATGCGCGTGCATACTCAAACCCGCCGCCATCGCGTGACCGCCAAATTGCAAAATTAAGTTCGGGTGTTCGGTGGCAATATCACTTAACACGTCGCGCAAATGCACGCCTTCAATTGATCGCCCTGACCCCTTCAGCAAATCGTGTCCCGCCGTCGCAAAAGTAATTACGGGACGATGCAAACGGTCTTTAATTCGCGCTGCCAAAATACCAATCACACCTTGATGCCAATTTGCATCGTGCAAACACACGCCCCATTTTTCATGCGGTTTGTCGAGCGCAAACGTATCGGCGAGCAAACTCATCGCTTCTTGTTTCATGGTATTTTCAATTTCGCGCCGTTCTTTATTCAACAAATCTAAATCCGTCGCCATTTTTAGCGCGGTAGAAAAATCATCTTCCAGCAAACAATGAATGCCCAACGACATATCTTGAATGCGTCCCGCCGCATTCAAACGTGGCGCGACACTGAAACCAAAATCGCTGGCGTGCAACGTTGCCGCATTTTTTCCCGATATTTCGATTAACGCTAAAATACCCGCGTGACCTTTGCCATTCCGAATTCGCAACAATCCTTGATGCACCAAACTACGATTGACTTTATCCAGCGTGACCACGTCCGCGACCGTTCCCAGCGCAACGTAATCGAGCAATTGCGCTAGATTCGGTTCGGGAATGTTTTGCAATTCAAACCAATTTCGTTCACGCAAGCGACTTCGCAACGCCGATAACACATAAAAAATTACGCCCACGCCCGCCACGGATTTACTCGGGAAATTATCGAAAACTAAATTCGGATTCACAATTGCATCGGCAGCGGGCAAAGTTTTTGCGGGCAAATGGTGATCGGTAATTAACACCGTCATGCCGCGCTCTTTCGCTGCCAAAACGCCTTCGTAACTGCTGATGCCGTTATCAACGGTAATAATGACTTTGGCGTTTTTCTGCGCGGCGAGTTCGACGATTTCTGGCGTTAATCCGTAAGCGTGTTCAAAACGATTCGGCACAATAAAATCTATATTTTTCGCGCCCAATAAACGAAAGCCTTTCATTGCCACCGCGCAACTGGTCGCGCCATCCGCGTCAATATCCGCCACGATGCAAATCATTTGTTGTTGTTCCAATGCCGTGATTAAATGCGCCACCATCGTTTCCATATTTGAAAATAACCACGGCGACGGCAGCGTTGATAAGCGGCGATCTAATTGTTCATTCGACGTTAACCCGCGTGCTAAAAAAATGCGTTTTAAAATCGGGGGAAATTCGCCAAAATCCTCGCTTTGTTCTAAAACGGGACGCGGCACGATGGTTTTTTTTACGCCTTGATAATAGAGTATTGTCATTTGCGAGAGGTGAAAGGTTAAAAATAAAAATAGCATTGTTACGTTATTAAAAAATGTGTCAAACTTTTCGTTATTTTCACGACACCAACAGACAAGGTGGGCGCGAATTTATCGCCACAAATCTATGCGGGGGATTTACTTGAATAGTTTAGTTCCCGCCGATTTTGTGTTGTAATTTTGAACACCGCTTTTTAACCTTAAACTTTTAACCTTAAATTTTATGACAAACATTTATTCTCTCGCCGTCGAAGGCGTACAAAAATTGATTCCTTACAAAGCGGGCAAACCGATTGAAGAATTGGAGCGTGAATTGGGAATTTCCAACATTATCAAACTCGCCTCGAACGAAAACCCGTTAGGAATTGGCGAAAAAGCGTGTGCCGCCATTCAAAATGCCATTGCTGATTTGGCGTTGTATCCGGACGGAAGTGGTTTTGATTTAAAAAATGCCTTGGCGAAAAAATACGCGCTGACTTCGGAACAAATTACGCTTGGTAACGGTTCCAATGAGATTTTAGAATTGGTCGCACGAGCTTTTGTCACGCCGGAAAATGAAGTGATTTTTTCACAACACGCTTTCGCCGTTTATCCGATTGTGACGCAAGCGGTTGGCGCAAAAGCCGTCGTCACGCCTGCGATCAATTACGGACACGATTTAAACGCAATGTTGGCAAGCGTCACCGCGAAAACGCGCGTTGTCTTTATTGCCAATCCGAATAATCCGACCGGCACGTTGCTAAAACAAGAAGCCGTCGAACACTTTATTAGCATGTTACCGAATCACGTTCTGTGCGTGTTGGACGAAGCGTATTTTGAATTTGTCAGCCAAACCGAATCCGTCGATTCCGTTTCATGGTTGCAACAATTTCCGAATTTAATTATCACGCGCACTTTTTCAAAAGCTTACGGTTTAGCGGGTTTGCGCGTCGGTTATAGTTTGTCGAGCGTTGAAATCGCGGATTTGTTAAATCGTGTTCGCCAACCGTTTAATAATAATTCACTCGCATTGGTCGCGGCGGAAGCGGCGTTGAATGACGCGGAACACGTTCGTGCAACGGTCGAAAACAACGCGCTGGGCATGACGCAACTCACCGACGATTTCAAAGAATTGGGGCTAACGTGGATTCCATCGGCAGGCAATTTTGTTTCGGTGGATTTACGGCAAGAAGGTTTGCCGATTTACGAAAAATTGTTACGAAAAGGCGTGATTGTGCGTCCCGTTGGTGTCTATGAAATGCCAAATTTTCTACGCATCAGCGTTGGCACACCGACTGAAAATGCAAAATTTCTCACCGCCTTGAAAGAAGTGTTGGCGGATGTTTAAACGATTATGTGTGATTGGCGTGGGTTTAATAGGCGGTTCAATTGCTAAAGCCGCTCGCGTCCATGATTTAGCACAAACGATTGTCGGTTTTGGGCGTTTGGATGATGTTGAAAATTTGCAAATTGCCCAAAATTTAAACGTGATTGACGAGTTTTACGTTGATATTGAAACGGCGGTTTTGAATGCGGATTGTGTGATTATTGCAACGCCCGTTGCAGCGACTGAAAATGTGTTCAAATTGCTCAAGCCGTTTTGGTCAGCGCAAACGGTTTATTTCGATGTCGGCAGCACGAAAGGCAATGTGATTGCAGCGGCGCAAACTGTTTTTGGTTTTGTACCAGACAATTTTATTCCCGCTCATCCGATTGCGGGCGCGGAAAATAGTGGCGTGGGCGCGGCGTTGGTGGATTTGTTTTTGAATAAGCGGCTGATTATTACGCCCGTTGAAAACACTAACGCCGAAGTCGTGCAAAAAACACAGCATTTTTGGGAAAAAATTGGCGCGGTGGTGTCGATAATGGACGTGCAACAACATGACAGCGTGCTTGCCGCGACCAGTCATTTGCCGCATTTATTGGCGTTTGCGTTGGTCGATATGTTGGGACAACGCGATGAACAAGAAGATATTTTCAAATACGCGGCGGGAGGATTTCGAGATTTCACCCGAATTGCCTCCAGTGATCCAACCATGTGGGCGGCGATTTGTGCCGCCAATAAAACGGAACTTTTGCCGTTGTTGGAGCAATTTAAAACGGAACTCACCAAAATTCAGCACCTAATTGAAACTGACGATAACGAAAAAATTTTTGAATTGTTTGTTTATGCGAATACGGCGCGAGAACGTTTTATAAAAAGTAGTTAAACCAGATTTCAATTACACCGAAATCGACATTAAACGTAAAAAAAATAGCGCAGAATTTTGAATTTAATGGTTAAATTAGCCGGTTAAATTAACGGATTTGAATTTTGTTAAAAGTTGAAATTTAAGCCGCAATTACAAGTAAAAACAATTATAAATAGTGAGGACGTTTTGAGTATAGAACAATATAACGCAGTTGACAGAGAGCAACTCGCTAAAGACGTTGATGCCATTCAACGCGACATTTTAAGTAAAACGACTATCGACGATTTTCATCATTTGAAAAAAATTGAACGTTGGGGACGGATTTGTACGGGTTTGGGCTACGCCACGGCGTGGATTATTCCGAATCCAATTTCGGCGTATTTGATTAGTCAGGGAAATTTCACCCGTTGGACGACCGTCGCGCATCATATTTTGCATCGTGGTTATGACAAAATTGAAGGCATTCCCAAACATTACACCAGCAAAGGTTTTGCGAAAGGCTGGCGACGTTATCTTGATTGGTTGGATTGGATGTATCCAGCGGCGTGGGATGCGGAACACAACGACATTCATCATTATCATTTGGGTGAAGAAGTCGATCCGGATCAAGTCGAATTTAATATGGAAGGATTACGCAATTCTAACATTCCACGCTGGGGACGTTATGCGTTGTTGGCAATCATGGCGGCAAGTTGGAAAATTATTTATTATGCGTCTTCAACCTTGACCGAATATCGGGCGATTGAAGCAAAAAAAGCCGGCGGAACGCGCGGACAAATTTCACGTTTAGATATGTGGAATCCGTTAAAACCAGCCGGTAAAGATTTGTGGCTGAGTTGTATGTTGCCTTACAGCATCGTGCAATTTGTGGTGATTCCGTTGTTGTTTTTGCCGATTGGTGTGATTGCCGCAACGAACGTTTTTATTAACGTGTTAATCGCGGAAGTATTCACCAATTTGCATTCGTTTTTGGTCATTGGCCCGAATCATACTGGCGACGATGTGATGATGTTTGAAAACAAAGCGAAAGGCAAAGGCGAGTTTTATTTGCGCCAAATTGTCGGCTCGGTAAATTATCGGACTGGTACAAATACCGTCGATTTTTTACACGGTTGGTTGAATTATCAAATCGAGCATCATTTGTGGCCAGAAATGACCGCGAGCCAATATCAAAAAGCGCAACCGCTGGTGAAAGCATTGTGCGAAAAACACAACATTCCGTATATTCAAGAATCTGTTTTTAAACGATTGGTGAAAACGCTTGATGTGATGGTGGGAAAAACATCGATGTTGCGCCCTCATTTGGTCGAACCTATTTCTGCTTAAAACACGCTTTTTTGCAGCGCGACAAAAAGGCGGTGTGATATTCTCACACCGCCTTTTTTGTTCGTCACGCTTTGAAAGTCGCGGCGTTTAGTCTTTTGTCCAATCTTGCAAAATGGTAATCATACTTTTCGCTTGATCAACGCTCGAAATGTTGAATTTCGATTTTTGCTGATAATTGCCATCGCGTTTTTGATAACGGCGAATGGTAAATTTATCCGCGCTGTATTCCCCTTTTGCCGCGCTCCATTCTTGATAACGATACATAATCGTTGCCCACGCGCCTTTCGTCAGCACTTTTTTATCAAGTTCTTTAACGGTTTCGATGCCATCTTCTTCGTATTTGATGGTTAAATCATCTACGGTTGAGGTTTCTGCCATGATTTTTCTCCAGTTAAGCGAAAGGATTTTCTAAAACGATAGTTTCGTCACGTTCTGCGCCAGTCGAAATAATGGTGACTTTTACACCTACCAATTCTTCCAAACGCTGAATGTATTTTTTAGCGTTTTCGGGCAAATCATCATAGTTGGTAACGCCTGCGGTTGGCTCTGTCCAACCTGTCATTTCTTCAAAAACAGGTACGCATTTTTCGTAAGAATCCGCGCCAAGCGGTGCAACTTCAACGATTTTGCCATCGATATTATACGCCGTACAAATGCCCACTTTTGCCAAACCGTCCATCACATCTAATTTGGTCAAACAAATGCCGCTTAAACTGTTGAGTTGTGCCGATTTACGCATCGCCACCGCGTCAAACCAGCCGGTGCGGCGTTTGCGTCCCGTTGTTGCGCCAACTTCTTGTCCGACAATGCCTAAATGTTCGCCGTTTTCGTCGAATAATTCTGACGGGAAAGGGCCATTTCCGACGCGGGTGGAATAGGCTTTTGTGATGCCCAAAACGTAATGAAAATCCAATAAACCCATGCCGCTGCCTGTTGCCGCGCCACCGGCGGTGGTGCTTGAAGACGTAACATAAGGAAAAGTTCCGTGATCAATGTCGAGCAACGCGCCTTGTGCGCCTTCAAAAAGCACATTGTCGCCACGTTTTTGTGCGGCATAAAGCAATTCGCTGACATCGGTCATCATCGGTTTCAATTGTTCGCCCAAACGCAATGTTTCTTTTAAGACTTCGTCGAAATTGACCGCTTCGACTTTGTAATAATTCACCAACATGAAATTGTGATATTCGACCAATTCTTTGAGTTTTTCGGCGAAGGTTTCAGCGTTTAATAAATCGCCCGCCCGCAAACCGCGTCGCCCGACTTTATCTTCGTACGCAGGGCCAATGCCGCGTCCCGTTGTACCAATCGCTTTGCCGCCACGCGCCGTTTCACGCGCTTGGTCAATCGCAATATGAATCGGTAAAATCAACGCGCACGCTTCACTAATCAACAACCGATTACGAACCGAAAGCCCTGCTTTTTCTAAGATTTCGATTTCATGAAACAACGCTTCGAGCGATAAAACGACACCGTTACCGATTAAACATTGCACATTTTCGCGCAAAATCCCTGATGGAATTAAATGCAAAACGGTTTTTTGTCCGTTAATAACGAGCGTGTGACCTGCGTTGTGTCCGCCTTGAAAACGAACCACCGCCGATGCCTGTTCAGTCAATAAATCGACCAATTTACCTTTGCCCTCGTCACCCCATTGTGTGCCGATAACTACTACATTTTTTGCCATAATGATTCCAGTGTGAAATTTAAAATTTGTATATTTTGATTTTGTTTTTAATAGACTAATTGCTCAAGTGAAATACCTAAAGCCTCTGTCGCTTTTTGACGCATTTTTTTTGATGGGCGTTTCATGGTTTCTAGTTTCGTATATTCCACTAACGTAATCCCCATTTGTTGTGCAATTTCAGTTTGAGTATGTCTTAGATATTCGCGCCACGCTTGCAACATCGTTGAACCATCAACCACTAAACTCACAACTTCATGCGGTACATATCCTTCTTTTATCGTCGGACGGGATTGAAAGAAATCATTGTAAGGAATCACGACAAAAGTAGGTTTGCCGTTGTCGCCTAAAATAGTTTGATAATTAGTAAGTGTGTTCATCACGTTTTTTCACCTCTTCAATTTCAATAATTCTAATTTCGCCATCGAATTCAAAAAATACACGATAATTACCAACACGCAAACGGTAACTGTATTTGTGGTCGGTCAATTTTTTAACACTGACACAATCAGGAAATACAGGCAATTTGTTTTCGACATTATCACGAATTGTTATTTGTGCTGATTTGTCTAGCTTCATCAATTGTCGAGTAGCTCGTAATTTCCAAATAATTCGATTCATCATTTCTCAAAACCAACCAATTTCTCACTTGAGCTTTCCAGCAACGCCGTCGTTTCCACCGACAACCCAATTAACTGAAATTGCTCAAGGTGTCTTTGAATAAAATTTTGTCCGCTCGTCGTGATTAAATTGATGTCTTTGCTAATAAGTTGCATATCGTCATTCAATTGCACAATAAAGCGCGTCGCGTTATCGATAATTCCTGCTAATTTTTTATCAACCGCGTTAATCATGATATTTCGGCTCACTTCACTCATATTCGCATTTCCTTCAATCCGTTCAAGTTGGTCTTGCGCTTGTTGCAACGCTCTATCTTGCAATTCGTTATACCGTTCCGTTTTTTCGTGAATCAAATCGTAGGCTTTTCGTTGCAATTCAATTCGCATTGAACCAATTGCCTGAACCGCTTCAACGTTAATTCGGGTTAATTCGATTTGATACGCCATCATCGAATCAGAAACCGCTTTCATGCGTTCAAATTCTTTGTCTTTTTTGAGTTGCTCAATTTCTGTGATGATTCGGACAATTTCAGTTTCACGTTTAATCTGCAAATTCGTAGAAAGCTCCATTTCTAACATTTTTTGCTCTGAACCAAGTCTGTCAATTTCTGCCTGACTTTGAGCAATTTCGATTTGAATTTTCGCTAAGGCTTCTTGTTCTTTTATGTTTTGTTCAGACAAACCTTTTTTTACGCCAATTTCACGCTCGATTTCCCTCGCAACATCATTATTTTTTGTCTTTTCTAATAGTTCAAATTCAAGTTGTTTGAGTTTCGCTAAACGTTCATATTCAACACTTTGTTCTTTTAACAATCTATCATGCTCAGATTGCCTTGAACTTTCAGAACGTCCATGTTCTGAACGCTTTAAAGGCTCTTGTAACCAACTGCTCACCGCGCCACCAACTGACGATAAAACATTTCCCAACGTGCTGAAAAATCCCATGACTTATACTTCCTGTTCGCTTAACTTCTTAATTTCTCTGTCAAATATAACGCGATTCTTGTCTAACGTAATTTCTAACGTGTTTCGCATCAATTCGGATTTTTCGCCCGCTTTAATAAAGTGATTCAAAGCCGTTTCCATGTCTTTAACTAATGAAATCCCCAAATTTAATTGTCCCGAATGGTCTGTTTTTATAATTGACCATTTGCCTAACAATTTAAGAAAAACCGTCGCAAAAATCGCTTCGGTTTCTTTTTGTTTATCAGCGAAAAAAGTCGCTTCGTGATTAAACAATTGCCAATGACTGCTTAACCACGTCAAAAAGTATTTTTCACGCGCCAAACTCAACAAAGCAGGACTGTCTTCATATTTGAAAGATGGCGCGTAAATATCAGGCTTATGGTCTAAAAAATCTTGCACCATTTCAGCCCTGCCTTGTTTTAACACTTGCAACGCGGCAAATGTTTCTTTTTTATTCAGCATCAACCACTTTTGAAGAATTCGCGCCAAGGTTATCAAGTTTCGCTTTTGAAACTTCTTGTTTGGCTTCTTCTTTGAAAATACTCAACACTTGAACAACGTGTGTTTTCGCTAAATCACTACTTAAATCGATGCTTTTTGTGTAGCTTGCAACCAATTCTTCAATCCATTGTGAAGCCACTTTTTTGTCAATTTCTTGAGCTTGCAACGTTTGCACAACTTCACGCAAAGTTTGCGTAAAGAATTGCGAACGTTCACGACGTAAATCTTCCTGCAAAGAAGACGCAAATTTGATTTCTTCTTTGTAGTCCTTAATCAATTCGAGATAGTGTTTTTCGTATTGATAAAGCAAATCAAGTTTTGATTTTGTTTCGAGTAAATTATTTGGCATTTCGCTAGATTCCTTAAAATTTTTTAACTGTGGTTTTTGATTAAGTAAAAAAAACAATAGCAAATCATTTTGTTCATCATCAGACAACATATCATCTAATGCTGGTGACTCACCCTTTTTTTCAAGAATATTAGTTATGTAATTAGGTGAAATTTGTAAAGTTTTTGCTAGGTCTCTTACAGTCCGATAAGCCATTTTATTTTCCTTTTGTTTTTAAATTGATTTGTAAATCTTTGAACGATGCCCAATTTCAACCACCAAAATCGTTATTTCGTTGTCGATGATTTTGCAAATCAGACGATAATCACCGACTTTGTAACGCCAATAAGTATTTAACTCACCTTGCAAAGCGTCACCTTTTTCGCGTGGATTTTCTAACTTCGGCAACGTTTCATTTATAAACTTTAAAATTCTGTTGCGAACTGTTTTATCAAGTTTTGCTAAAGTTTTGATTGCGTCTTTGGTGTAATCAACCGACCAATTCATCAAGCATCCTCATTGCTTCAGCTTGTGATAACGTTTTTTCTTCGCCACTCAACAATTTTGCCATTGCCGCATCAGCCGCCTTGATGTCTTCGCGGTCTTCCAATTCTTTGATAAAACTTTGCATTGCCTGTTCTAAAACACTTTCTGGCGCGATGTGTTCAAGTTGAGCAATGTGCATCACTTGTTGTTCAACGTGTAATGGCAAAGTCATCATTTTATTTTCCTTTTGTTTTTAAATTGATTTGATATTTACGCACATAATTTTAAATCGTGAAAATGCTCTAATTCGTTACGATACAAGTCAGCAATTGGGAAGCATAAATCATAATCGCCCCAAACCAGTTCACCGTATTCAAGACGAAATGTTGAGAATTTTGCTAAATCTAACCATTCACGAATAGCTGGATGACGTGAACGTGATAAAAACGGTTTGAAGTTAATCACTTGTTCGCTTTCGTCGTCAAACCGAAGAAAAATCTGGTAATCTCCAATTTGTTTTGCGTTTGTAATGTTAATAACGTCAGGCATTATTTCAACCTCCGAGTGATATTTTCAGCAGTAACGTGTTTGTGCAGTACGAAAAAATCAATCCATTTTTGAACGATTTCATCTGTTTTAGCCGTCACAATTTCTTTGAAATAACGCATTTCATTCGGCTGTAACGGTTGTCGTCCAGTGACATCAGTAAAGTTAATTTCAATAACTTCACCTTCAACAATAACAAATTCCGCTCGCGCTTCACGTCCTTGGCTTTTACCGTGAACATGAATCGGTTCATGTTCGTTAGCGTAAAACATGACAATTAAGCCGAAATACTCATAAAGTTTTGGCATGATGTTTATTTCAAAATTGATTCAACAACCCAAACATCATTCAAATTTTTCACCAAAACCGCTGTGCAATTTAACTCTGTCGCGCCACCAATTTGATTTGGTAATTGTTGCACCACAGCACGATTTTGAGCGCGACAATCACGAATCGTTTCACACAAATTCACATCGTCAACATACGGCGCAAAAATCAATTCGCGTTCGGGTTGTTCAATGCCATTTTGTTTATTGAGAGCCGTTAAAACTTTCAAATCGGCACTGAAACCTGTTGCGGGACGTTCACGTCCGAAAATTGCACCGATATTGTCATAACGTCCGCCGCGTGCGATTTCTTTACCGATTGATGGCACAAATGCCGCAAACACAATCCCCGTGTGATAGTGATAACCGCGCAATTCGGCTAAATCAAAACTGATTGAAAGCGACGGAAAATAACGCGCCAACGCGGTTGAAATTGCATCTAAATCGTCTAACGCTTTTTGAGTATTTTCAGATTTAAATAATTCGCGGGCTTTTGCCAAAACGGTTTTATCGCCGTTCAATTCAGGCAGTTTTAACAATGCGGTTTTTAAATCATTTGGTAAATGATAACTTTCGAGTAGCTCTTTTAATTCGGGACGCGCTTTGCGTTGCAAAACGTCGAATAATTTACTTTCTTGAGCGCGTGTTAAAGCGGCTTCTTCTGCCAATGCGCGATAAATGCCAACGTGACCCAAATCTAAATGCACATTCAAAACGCCTGACATTGCCAACATTTCAAGCATCAAACGAATCACTTCTAAATCGCTTTCTTTGCCCGCGTGACCATAAAGTTCTGCGCCAATTTGCATTGGTGAACGTGACTTTTCCAGCGCATCGCCGCGCGTGTGCAAAATCGTTCCGACATAACACAAGCGCGTTGGATGGTCGTGTTTTAAATTATGAGCATCAATTCGCGCCACTTGCGGAGTCATATCGGCTCGCACACCGAGCATTTTGCCGCTGATTTGGTCGGTTAATTTAAAGGTTTGCGAATCTAAATTGTGTCCCGAACCGGTCAACAATGAATCTAAAAAATCGATAAATGGCGGCACAACCAACTGATAACCCCAGTTCGCAAAGGTTTCGAGCAATTTTGCGCGAAGAATTTCCAAACGTTGTGCTTCGTCAGGAAGCATTTCATCTATGCCGTCAGGTAATAACCACGCATCCGAAATGACTTCATGATTATGCGGCAGGTTAAAAAATTTGTTTTGCATTCTTTTTTCCGTTCAAAGAAAACGCCCCAAACTCGGAGCGTTTTTTTAAAAAAATATATGTGTTTTACCGCTTATTTCCGATTTTTAAAATACTGAAAAAAATCAGAATTCGGTTCTAATACTAGCGTACTCGAACTGGTGAAAGTCTTTTTATACGCATTCAAACTGCGGTAAAACGTGAAAAATTCACTGTCTTGATTATAGGCTTTCGCATAAATATCCGCCGCTGTTGCATCGCCTTCACCGCGTAATTTTTCAGCGTCCCGATACGCATTTGCCAACGTGACAACACGTTGTCTATCGGCATCGGCGCGAATACGTTCGGCGGCTTCAGCACCTTCGGAACGAAATTCTCGCGCCGTTCGTTCACGTTCGGCTTCCATTCGGCGAAATACGGAACTGCTGACTTCTTCGGGCAAATCGATTCGCATCACTTGCACGTCAACAATTTCCATTCCTAACGCCGCCGCTGGAGCTTTCGCATTTTTAATCAATAATTCGCGAATTTCACCGCGATCGGTCGAAACCAATTGTTTGATATTCCGTTTGCCGAATTCACTGCGAAATAAATCTTTCACGATTTGGTCTAAACGCAAATTTGCTTGATCCGTATCGCCCGCGACCACGGTATAAAACGTTTTCACGTTGCCAATTTTCCATTTTACAAACGAATCTACGATGACATTTTTCTTTTCAGCCGTCAAAAAACGTTCGGGCTTGGAATCCATGGTTTGAATTCGCGCATCGAAATGTTTGATGTTGTTAATCATCGGCAATTTAACGTGCAAACCCGCCGTGTAATCGTCTTTCACGATTTCACCGAGTTGGAATTTAATGGCTTTTTCGCCTTCGCTGACCGTGAAAACGCTCATCATGCCGACTAAAAATACGCCTGCTGCGCCGAGTACGATTTGATTTGTGTTCATATTAACGTCCTCTCATGTCGGTTTGGCGAACGCGATTATTGGGATGTTCAACGCTGGGAATAATCGGCGCATTTTGGGAAATAACCGGTTGTTCAACGTTGGTGTACGCGATAGGTGCAGGCGTTGTCGCAACAGGTGCATTGATGGGATTTTGTGGATTTTGCATCAATTTATCGAGCGGCAAATACATCACATTGCTGCCATTTTTCACATCGACAATCACATTATTGGTATTGCTCAACACAGATTCCATCGTTTCAATGTACAACCGTTTGCGCGTGACATCAGGAGCTTTGGTGTATTCCGTCAGCAATTGCGAGAAACGACTGGTTTCACCTTGCGCCTGCGCTAAAACTTGTTCTTTGTAACCTTCGGCTTCCTGCATTTTACGCGCCGCCGCACCACGCGCTTTTGGAATGACATCATTCGCGTAAGCCTGCGCTTCATTGATTAAACGTTGTTCATCTTCTCGCGCTTTAATCGCATCGGCAAACGCATTTTGAACTTGTTCAGGCGGCTGCGCGTCTTGTAAATTCACGCTGGTCACTTGCACACCGGAATTATAACTGTCCATCACTTGTTGAATTTCGGTTTTAATTTGCGCGACAATTTCGCCACGTCCTTCAGTCAAAACATAATCCATCGTGCTGCCACCGACCACGCCGCGTTGTGCGCTTTCGGTAACGTGTTTTAAGGTTGCTGCGGGGTTGGCGACGTTGAAAATAAAGGCTTTTGCGTCTTTGACTTGATATTGAACCGCTAAACGTACATCCACATAATTTTCGTCTTTCGTCAGCATTAAGGCTTCTTTTGGAACGGAACCGCCGGCTAAATCGCTGCTACCATTGCTACGATAACCGACTTCGATAAAACGTTGTTGTTTGACGTTGACAAGCGCGACCGATTCGATAGGTTTAGGGTAGTGCCAATTTAAACCGGCTTGCGTGGTGCCAATGTATTTGCCAAAGCGCGTTTCGACACCGTGATTTCCCTCGTCCACAATATAAAAACCGCTTAATCCCCAAAGTACGCCAGCTCCAACCGCTAATAAACCCAAGCCTTTGAGCGAATTTCCTGAAAAACCGTCGCCATTTTCGCCGTTGCCACCGCCACCAAAAATTTGCTCTAATTTTTTTTGCAATGAACGAATCGCTTCGTCTAATTCAGGCACATCTTTATCGTCACCACGACCACTCCATGGATCTTTTTTACCGCCACCGGGTTCATTCCACGACATATTTGCTCCGTTTTTGTTATTCATAATCAAGTTTTTCACCGTCTAAAGCACGTTATTTGTGATAAATCTGTTGCACCAAATTGTAAAACCATTTCGGTCGAAATAATACCACCCACATTAACGCCAAACCTGAAATCGGAACGGGGCCGACTTCTAAAATCGTTATCAATAATAATCCAAATAAGCATAAAAGCCGAAAAACAAGATTGTGAAACGAGGTGGGATATTTCATAAAACCTAAGGTAAAAATTTACACACAGCTCGTTTTCACGTTTGTCTTCGACAGCGTTAATAATTGCGTTGAACTGCGAATTTTGCCAATAAAACCAGCGCATTTTTATAATCGGATTCGGGTAAAACGGTGAGTGCGTCGATGGCTTTTTGTGCTTCTTCGTCGGCACGTTGTTCGGTATAAGTGATGGCTTGCGTGCGTTTGACGACCGCATAAACGTCATTGAAAACGTCTCGATTTCCGGTTTTAATTGCGTCAATAATAATCGCCGCTTCTTCTGGCGTGCCGTTTTGAATGGCGTAAATTAACGGCAACGTCGGTTTGCCTTCCGCTAAATCGTCACCCAAATTTTTACCCAATTCTTCTGCGCTGGCTTTGTAATCCAGCGCGTCGTCAATCAACTGAAACGCAATGCCTAAATGTTGTCCGTAATTCGCCAACGCGGTTTCGATTTCTACCGTTGAACCCGAAAGAATTGCGGCTAATTGGGTTGCGGCACTGAACAGAATCGCCGTTTTACGCGCAATCACTTCCAGATATTTGGCTTCGGTCGTTTCAGGATTGTTGCAATTTAATAATTGTAAAACTTCGCCTTCGGCAATCGCTGTGGTGGTTTTCGATAACAAACCCATCACGCGCATATTGTCGGTGCGAACCATCATTTCAAATGCGCTGGAATATAAATAATCGCCGACTAAAACGCTGGCGGCATTGCCCCAAACGGCGTTGGCGGATTCTTTGCCGCGCCGTAAATCCGATTCATCGACCACATCGTCGTGTAACAACGTGGCGGTGTGAATAAATTCAACTACGGCAGCGAGAATTAAATGTTTTTCGTTGACTTCGCCCAAGGCTTTCGCGGCTAGTAACAACAACATCGGACGTAAACGCTTGCCGCCGTTGCCAACAATATAACGCCCAATTTCGTTAATCAAAATCACGTCAGAACGTAATTCATCGATAATCAATTGATCAACGGCTTTGGCTTCATTTAGGGTTAATTGTTTAATCGCGTCAAAATCAATCGGAGAAGTGGAATCAGATGCTGAAATCATTAGTTTTATTTAGGTAGAAGTGAACACGGCGCATTATAACGTATATTGCTCTTTTTCATTATCAATACATCAACCGAATCGCGTCTTTTCCTAGCCACAATTTTAATTGATGCAACAATTCATCGGTCGTTTCAACGCGCCACGCTTGACCTAATCGCAACATCGCCCGCGCGTCATTTCCAAAATAATCAATCATCACCACCGTTTCGCCCCCTTTCACGGTTTGCAAAATTTCCGCGAGTTTTTCAAATGGCGAATTGCCGGTTTTAAAGGTGAGCTGCAACGTTTTTCGAGCTTGTTCAATCGGATAAATTCGATCTACGCTCAATAATGGCGTGTTTAAATACGCATCCATCGCTAAATTCCCTTCCACAATCAGTAATCGATCTTTGTAATCCGCTTTGAAAATGGTTTGAAACTCGTCATAAACTTCTCGATACGCGCTAATATCAAGCCGCGCCGTATTGTCGTCGAGAATGGCAAAGCCGCGTGAAATGCCTTGTTTGTTTTGGCGCGAACCAATATCAATCGCTAAACCGGCAATTCTTACCGGCATGGCACGCCGACCGGGTACAATTTCATTGAGTAATTGCACGAGTTTTTTGGGCGCGAGTTGGCGTAATTCGTCCGCATATTGATCAATCGGATGACCGGTTAAAAACAAACCCAACACATTTTTTTCTTCGGCAAAACGTTCTTTGTCCGACCACGCCTCAACGGTTGTCGCATAAGTGGGCGTGGCAGTTTCTTCTTCGTTTGCTTCGCCGCCACCTAAACCAAATAAATCGCATTGTCCCGCGAGTTTCATTTTGCTTTGATGTTCAGCGACTTTTAACGCCGTCGGTAATTCGGCTAAATGCGCGGCACGATTGGGGTCGAATTCATCTAACGCGCCTGCTTTGATAAGGGCTTCGGAGACACGTTTATTAAATTTGCGTAAATCCACGCGCTGACACAAATCGTACAAACCTAAAAATAAACCGTTGGCTTTGCGTTCGTCAATCATGTCTAAAATCGCACCTTCGCCCGCACCTTTCAACGCGCCCAAACCGTAAATCAATTCGCCGTTATCGTTTACGGTGAATTTGTAATCCGACAGGTTTATCGACGGCGGAATAATTTTGAGGTTCAACAAACGGCATTCGTCGATGTTAATGACGACTTTTTCGGTATTGTCCATATCCGCTGAAAGTACCGCCGCCATAAATGCCGCTGGATAATGCGCTTTTAACCACGCAGTTTGATAAGCGACGAGCGCGTAAGCTGCGGAGTGGCTGCGGTTGAAACCATAACCACTGAACTTGTCAACTAAGTCAAAAATGTAATTAGCAATATCAGCATCAACATTATTCGCTACTGCACCTGTTACAAAAAACTCACGTTGATTTGCCATTTCCTTTGCATCCTTCTTGCCCATGCAATTATGTGCGACAAAATCATTGGCAATAAAGTTGTGCGTTTCAAGAATGGTTAAATCAAAAACACGCTCTTCGCCAATCAATTCAATCGAAACAATTTTGTCCCAAAAAACTTCTGATTCAGCGATGGCTTGTAATTTTGAATCATTGAAAACTTGAGCAAAGTTCGCTACTCGATGACGTGATAATTCACTGCGCGGATTTTTGAAATTTAATCCACTCGACATCGTTCCTTTTTTAAAATCGCTTGCATCATCGATTCCAGACCAAGTCATTCCGCTTGCGTATTTTGCATTAGCAATTAAATATGTCACGGCACTAGGCAATTGATGTTTCGATTGAGTTTTAAGTTTCGCCTCAATTAAGTTGTAACAAATTTTTGCTTTTTCACGCTTTGCCGCGCTCATGAACGGCACAATCAAATCATAAAATTTCAACATATCTTCACGTCCTGTAATTTGAACGCGATAAGAAATATAAGGCTGATTTTTATACGTCGAGTTTTTTACATTAAACAATCCGACAATGCCAAATCGTAACAACAAGTGTTGAATTTGCTCAATTAACTTGCGGGATGTTGACGTGTAATCCGAATGCCCAATTGAAATATCAAACGTGCCGTCAGTTGACCATAATGTGCCTAAAAATAAGACTAATTGTGCTGACGATAATTCATAAACCCACAACGGAATTTCTTTATCGCGAGAAAGTGCGCGTTTAAGTTTTTCGTCAATCCAAGCGTTAAATTCGACAAATGAAAAACGCGCATACATGACGGATTTTTTTCCTTCATGATGTTGATAAGAAACGGGGGTTTTTTTACCAAAAAGCTCAAAACAACAATCATTAAAATCACTAATCAATAATTCGTCGCTGTTACAAAAATAATTCCCAACCCGTTTTTTTTGCGATAAATAACCATCGCCAATTAAATAAGCCGCAATTTTTATCTCTGCTTCGCCGATTATATTTTCATGCGAAATTGGCAAATTTTTTGTTAAACCAATACTGTCGCCAACATTGAAATCTTCTAGTTTTTGCCAACCTGAAATGGTGTAAAACAAATGGTCGGCAGTGGCGCGAATTTTACGATTCGTTTTCGTGGTAATTTCCCAAACGTCACGCACACCGTTGTCGAAAATCGCAGAAATCGGTTTAGTAACAATTTTTTGTGTCGTTAAATCGAGCGAAAAAACATCACGTCCCAACCAATAATTTTGATTATCTGCAATAGTTTGAAGCGTAACGCATTGACCCGTGGCGACATCGACAATTTGTGTTGAACCACTTAAACAACGTCGTAAAATATCCGCGCCACCCAGCGTATAACCTGACAATTCCCGTGCAATTTGCATAACTTGTTCTTGATACAAAATCACGCCGTTAGTCGGTTCAAGAATCGGTTCAAGAATCGGATGCGCGTATTCAGCAGCTTTGCGTTTATGTTTCACGTTGACGTAATCATCGACCATGCCCGATTCCAACGGGCCCGGACGAAATAACGCCACCAACGCAATAATATCGTTGAAACAATCGGGCAACAATTTTTTGATTAACTCTTTCATACCGCGCGATTCGAGCTGAAACACCGCCGTCGTTAATCCTTTTTTCAACAAATCATACGACGCAAAATCGTCACGCGGAATTTGGCTAATATCAACGGGCGGTAAGCCTTTTTTCGCGTTTTGCGCGTCAATGGTTTGCAACGCCCAATCAATAATCGTCAATGTTCGCAGCCCCAAAAAATCGAACTTCACCAGCCCGACCGATTCCACGTCGCTTTTATCGAATTGCGTCACGAGATTATTGCCTTCGTAATCGCAATAAAGCGGCGTGAAATTGGTTAATTTGGTTGGTGCGATGACTACGCCACCCGCGTGTTTGCCCGCATTTCGCGCCGTACCTTCTAAGATTAACGCCATATCAATCAAGGTTTTAACATCTTCTTCGTTGTTGTAAGCTTGCTGTAAATCAGGGCTACTTTTCAACGCATCGGTCAACGTAATGCCCACTTCGGTCGGAATCAATTTTGCCAATCTATCGACAAAACCATAACCCAAACTCAACACGCGCCCCACATCACGCACCACCGATTTTGCGGTCATCGAACCGTAAGTGATAATTTGCGAAACCTGATCGCGTCCGTAATGATCCGCAACGTAATCAATCACTTCGTCACGTCGATCCATGCAGAAATCAATATCAAAATCGGGCATCGATACCCGTTCTGGATTTAGAAACCGTTCAAACAACAATTCAAATTCAATCGGGTCTAAATCGGTAATTTTCAAAACGTACGCGACCAACGAACCCGCGCCCGAACCCCGTCCAGGGCCAACAGGAATGCCGTGATTTTTCGCCCATTGAATAAAATCCGCCACAATCATGAAATAACCCGAAAAACCCATTTGCGTAATCACATCGAGTTCAATTTTCAACCGATTCCAATACGCTTGTTCATTTTCTTCTGGCGTGCCGTCCCCGGTAATCGGATGTTTTTGCAAACGTTCGCGCAAACCGTTTTCGGATTCGCTGACAATAAAATCGTTAATCGTCATCCCTTCCGGCACCGGAAAATCAGGCAAAAAGTTTTTGCCCAATTCCATCGTAAAACTGCACCGTTTCGCGATTTCAACGGTGTTTTCTAAGGCTTCGGGCAAATCAGCAAACAATATCGCCATTTCTTCCGTAGTCCGCAGATATTGTTGATCGGTGTAATCTTTGGCACGACGCGCATCGTCGAGGACGCGACTTTGATTGATACACACCCGAACTTCGTGCGCGGCAAATTCATTTTGTGTCAAAAAACGCACGTCATTCGTCGCGACAATCGGTAAATTCAACGCCAACGCCAGCTCGACCGCGCCAGAAATATAAAATTCTTCGTTCGGTTTGCCGACACGCTGCACTTCCAAATAAAAACGATTCGGAAACAGGTCGCGCCAATAGATCGCACAACGCAAGGCTTCGTCTTTTTTGTCGGCAATTAACGCTTTGCCGATGTCGCCTTGCATCGCGCCCGATAACGCAATCAAATTGTTGTGATTTTGTTCAATCCATTCACGTTTGAGCATCGGCACGGATTCTTTCGACGCTTGCCCAAGTTGATACGCTTTCGACACCAATTCGGTCAGCGTGACATAGCCTTTGTGATTTTGAGCAAGCAATGTCAAACGGTACGGATTATTGGGTTCGTCGGGATTCAAAATCAAAACATCCGCGCCCGCAATGGGTTTAATACCCTGCCCCATCGCGGCTTTGTAGGTTTTAACCAAACCGAATAAATTAACGTGATCGGTCACCGCAACAGCGGGCATATTTAATTCGCCCAGCCGTTTCATCAAGGGTTTAATTTTGACTAAACCGTCAATTAACGAATATTCGGTGTGAACTCTAAGGTGTATAAAATGGGGTTGCATGGGCGTTTTGGGTTGAAGCGAAAAAAATAACAATCGGGCTGATTGCAAAAGGTCGGTAATGATAACTGAACGCGGCGGGCGATGTTACCGAATTAAATAACCGCCAAAGTTTAAATGTTAACGAATTTTTAGTCGAAAATCGGCAATTTGAGGCGTTGCCATCGCCACGCAATAATTCGGTGAAAATGCGATTTTCTGAGTGAACCAGTTTTCATTATTCGGCAAATTCAAAAAATGATTTGGCTGATTCACATCAATTTCACAGCGATTTAACCCCAACGCGATGCCGCGCCCGATACCTTTCACGACCGATTCTTTGCGTGTCCAAAAATCGTAAAAAACGGTTAATTTTTCATTTTCTGGCAAATTAAACCAATAAGTTTGTTCAGACGGCGCGAAACATTTTTTCACCAAATCAGCGAGCGAACGGCGCGGTTTAATTTGTTCAACGTCAATGCCAACGGGCATTTCGCGACTAATTGCCAGCAGAATTTTTTCACCCGAATGCGAAACATTAAAATGCCATTCGGGAAAATCACGCAAAATTGGTTTGCCAAATTCGCCGCGTTCAATTATCAAATCATTTTCAGGAATATAACGCGCTAAAACTTGCCGCAAAAAAGGTTCGGAAGATTGCTTCGACTGCCAATCACTTTGCCAAATATCAATCATAGCGGGTGGCTTTGGAAAGTCTGTCGTTAATGGCAGCCCACATTTCGCTTTGCGGCGGTTGTTCGACCAAAATTAAATCCAAATTCAGCGCGTCCAATTCGCGTAATTTGGCGTACAAGTTTTGGGCGTAAATCGTAGAATCGGTTGGCAATGAAATCACGGTGCGATTTTGAGTTGATGAAATGTTTGAGCCGCACGTTAATACGCCGACTTTTTGATTTTCATCTTGCAAAAGAACAGCTAATAATTCCGAATCACACCGCACGGCGGGCGTGGTTGGCGCGTAATGAATCGCCATCATGCCAGCGGTTTTCACGGTCATTTTCGCCAACGAATCCGGAGTGCAAACCTTGGTTTGCAACACGAATTCCAACTCGCTGCGGGTAATTTGCCCAAAACGTAAAATCGTTGGTTTGTCGCCGCTTAAATCAAGAATCGTCGATTCCACGCCGATTTGACACGCGCCACCGTCTAAAATCATATCGACACTTTCACCCAATTCGTCAGCGACGTGTTGCGCTTGCGTCGGGCTAATTCGGCAAAAACGATTCGCTGACGGAGCGGCAATGCCACCGCCAAATGCGCGTAATAATTCCAACGCGACAGGATGATTCGGTATACGCAATGCAATCGTTTTTTGTCCACCTGTCACGGTTTCACTGACTTCGGGACGTTTTTTTAAAATCACCGCCAGTGGCGCGGGGAAAAAATGTTCCGCTAACACAACAGCCGATTCGGGAATGTCTTGCGCCCACAAATCAAACTGTTCAAAGCTGGCAAGATGCACAATTAGCGGATGATTTTCGGGGCGATTTTTAGCGGCAAAAATACGTTTCACCGCGTCGGGATTGCTGGCATCCGCGCCCAATCCGTAAACGGTTTCAGTCGGGAAAGCAACTAAACCGCCGTTTTTTAAACATTGCGTGGCGCGTTCAATGTTTTCGGTGGTCGCGTTAAAAATAGTCATAAAAGTTCTACGGAAAGGGATTTGTTAAATTTTGCGGTATTATAACGGACTACATCCACTCAACTTTGAAATTTCAAAATGCACAAAATTCAACTCAAAATTTTAGATTCACGTTTAGGCGATACGATTCCATTGCCCGAATATGCGACGAGCGGTTCAGCGGGTTTAGATTTACGCGCGTGTTTGGACGACGCAATTATTTTACATCCAGGCGAAACCATTTTAATTCCAGCGGGTTTAGCGATTCACATTGGCGATAATTCACTCGCTGCCGTTTTGTTGCCGCGTTCAGGTTTAGGGCATAAACACGGAATCGTTTTGGGCAATTTAGTCGGGCTTATCGATTCGGATTATCAGGGACAGGTTTTCGTTTCATGTTGGAATCGCGGCAACGAATCCTTCACCATAAACATCGGCGAACGCATCGCACAAATGGTGTTTGTTCCCGTTGTGCAAGTCGCGTTTGAACAAGTCGAAGATTTCGATGAAAGTCATCGTGGCGAAGGTGGTTTTGGTCACACAGGGCGGCACTAAATCACGCTAGAACGTGCTAGAATAGCCGCTATTCACGCCTTTAAACTCAACGGATTTTTTGATGACAGACTATAAATTAACCCATTTAAAACAACTCGAAGCCGAAAGTATTCACATTATTCGTGAAGTCGCGGCAGAGTTTGAAAAACCTGTAATGTTGTATTCGATTGGCAAAGATTCGGCGGTCATGCTGCATTTGACCATGAAAGCATTTTATCCCGCGCCACCGCCATTCCCGATGATGCACGTTGACACGACGTGGAAATTCAAAGAAATGATTGAATTCCGCGACAAAATGGTCAAAGAACTTGGTTTAGATTTAATTGTTCACACCAATCAAGACGGCGTAGACATGAATATCAGCCCGTTTGTTCACGGCAGTAAAAAACACACCGACGTAATGAAAACGGACGGTTTGAAGCAAGCCCTAAACAAATATCAATTTGACGCGGCATTTGGTGGCGCGAGACGTGATGAAGAAAAATCGCGTGCAAAAGAGCGTGTTTATTCATTCCGCGATAAAAATCACCGTTGGGATCCGAAAAATCAACGTCCCGAATTGTGGAATATCTACAATGGCAAAATCGACAAAGGCGAAAGCATTCGCGTGTTTCCGTTGTCGAATTGGACTGAGTTGGATATTTGGCAATACATTCATTTGGAACAGATTCCGATTGTGCCGTTGTATTTTGCCAAAGAACGTCCCGTTGTGGAACGCGACGGAATGTTGATTATGGTGGACGATAACCGTATGCCGATTGGCGAACATGAAAAAGTCGAAATGAAAAAAGTGCGTTTTCGCACGTTGGGCTGTTATCCGTTGACGGGTGCGGTCGAATCGGAAGCGACGACGTTACCTGAAATTATTCAAGAAATGCTGTTGACCACGACTTCTGAACGGCAAGGTCGATTAATTGACCACGATCAAGCGGGTTCGATGGAACAGAAAAAACGCGAAGGGTATTTTTAATTTTCTAGCAAAAACTTTTGAAGGCATGGATTTTATGCCTTTTTTTAATTGCTCTCACTTCGAAATCAACGGATTAAAAACGTCGCACATTACGTTTTATAGTGAGAAATGAATTCACAGGAAAATAAATGAAAGCATCGGAAACCAATTTTCAGGCACTTATTGAAGGCACAAAACAATACGCTGTGCCTTTGTTTCAACGCCGTTACAGCTGGCAAAGAAAAGAGTGGCAAGACTTGTTAGATGATTTAAATGACTTGTATGAAAATGAAAGCACAAACAATCATTTCATTGGTTCTATCGTTACTATGCCACAGCCCTCAGAACCGCAAAGTGTGCCACCATTTTTGCTAATCGATGGACAACAACGCTTAACCACTATTTTCGTTTTGCTTATTCTGTTGCGTGATATTGCAAAAACAGAAGAAGGTACCGGGATGCTTGCAGAAAAAATACACAATACGTTATTGACCAATCAATATCATGAGGGGTTGAATCGTTATAAATTATTGCCAACGTTACAAGATAATGATCGGCACGCTTTTTTTGAGTTGATAAATGAGAAAATTGAGGCACATCAAGATAGCCTAATTGTTAGTTGCTACCTTTATTTTAAAAAAGGTATACGGCTGTTAAATTTGAATTGCGAAAAATTATATCAAGTTATCGTCAATCGCTTGTCAATCGTGGGTATTGTTTTAGAAAGCGATGATAATCCATCCATCGTTTTTGAAAGTTTAAATGCTAGGGGTCGTCCTTTGACCGAAGCAGATTTAATTCGTAATTACTTCTTTATGAAAATTGATTTAAATCAGCAGGAAATGATTTACAAAGAATACTGGCTGCCTATGCAAAATGCGTTAGGAGATGATTTGACCGAATTTATGCGTCACTATTTAGCAAGCGATGGGGCGGCTGTTAAAACAAATGAAGTTTATTTAGTGCTAAAACGGAAAGTAGATTTACATAAAAATCCGTTGGCAGAACTGAATCGTATTAAACGGTTTGCAGATTTCTACGATAAAATCATTAAGCCTGAAAAAGAGAGCAATCTTGTCGTTCGTCAAAACCTAACCCGCCTTAATCGCTTAAATTTTACAGTTCTGCACCCTTTCTTACTCAATTGTTATTTTGACTATGAAGAGGGAAAACTAACTACAAATGAGTTTGTCGATATTTTAAAAATTTTGGAAAATTTTTTAATTCGTCGTTTCGTTTGCAACATTCAAACACGAGGATTAAACAAAATTTTACCCGTGCTTCATTTTAATGCTGTTAAGCAATCTTCAAATTTTATCGATGGTTTGCAAAGTTATCTTCAGTCGCAAAATTATCCCAAAGACAATGAATTTAAAAAGAATTTAATCGAATCGTCTGCTTACGGTAATGATGATAAACAAGCCAAAAAAACTAGGCTAATTTTAGAAACACTGGAGAATCATTTTAACCACAAAGAAAAACCGTCATTTGCAAATGTTTCCATTGAACACGTCATGCCACAAACATTGACAAAAGAGTGGGAAACCCAATTAGGCGAAGATTGGCAACAAGATTACGATTTTTATTTAAATACACTTGGTAACTTAACACTTACTGCTTACAACTCCGAATTGTCGAACAAATCATTTAATGACAAAAAAACTTATTTCAAAAACAGCAATTTTTCGTTAAACGCTTATTTTGAATCGGTTGAAAAGTGGGATAAAACGGCTATTGAAAAAAGAGCGGAATGTTTAGCTGATAAAGCACTGGAAATATGGGCGTATTTTGGCTCATCTAATCAAACAACGTCCAATAGCAATAGTGTCGCGGGAACAAAGCCTAAATCTCTTATGATTTTGGATGAGGTACATCGAATAAAATCGTGGAAGGATGTCTATGTTACATTGCTAGATTGGGTAGCTGACAACGAATTAGAAACATTCATCGAATTAAGTAAAGAGTATCCTCATTTGATTAACCAAGATTCCTTTAATCTTCGACGATTTGTTCCGCTAAAAAATAACTATTATGTTGAAATTCATTTAAATGCCGACCAAATTTATCGCTTTTGCAATCAAGCAATGCAACGTATCGGTCTGTCTACGGATGATTGGAAAATTGAATTTGAATGAAGATACTTGCAAATCAACACAAAAAATAACCGTAATTTTAACCTTTAACGTGATTTTAAACTTATGTCCCACCAATCAGATTTAATCAGCACCGATATTAACGCTTATTTAGCGCAACACGAACGCAAAGAATTAGTGCGTTTTTTAACTTGTGGCAACGTCGATGACGGCAAAAGTACGCTCATCGGGCGATTATTGCACGATTCAAAAATGATTTACGAAGACCAGCTCGCCGCCGTGCAAGCCGATAGCGTGAAATCTGGCACGACGGGCGCGGGCAAAATCGATTTAGCGTTGCTGGTCGATGGTTTGCAAGCCGAACGCGAACAAGGCATCACGATTGACGTGGCGTATCGTTATTTCTCCACTTCGACGCGCAAATTCATCATCGCCGATACACCAGGACACGAGCAATACACGCGCAACATGGCGACGGGCGCGTCAACGTGTGATTTGGCGATTATTTTGGTTGATGCGCGTTATGGCGTTCAAACGCAAACCAAACGTCATAGTTTTATTGCGTCATTACTCGGCATTCAGCACATCATTGTTGCGATTAACAAAATGGATTTGGTTGAATACAGCGAAGCGAAATTTGAACAAATCAAAGCCGATTATTTGGATTTTGTAAAAACCTTGGATTTACACGATATTTTATTTATTCCGATGTCGGCGTTGGACGGTGATAACGTCGTAAATCCGAGTGAAAATATGGCGTGGTACAAAGGCAAACCGTTAATGGAAGCCTTAAATACGATTGAAATTGCCAATGACCGCAATTTCACCGACGCACGTTTTCCTGTGCAATATGTGAATCGTCCGAATTTAGATTTTCGTGGATTTTGCGGCACGGTTGCAGCGGGAATTTTCAAAAAAGGCGACACCATTACCGCGTTACCGTCTGGCAAAAGTAGCACAATTAAATCCATCGTGACGTATGACGGCGAAATTGAACAAGCCTTTTCACCGATGGCAGTCACGCTGACGTTGGACGACGAAATTGATATTAGTCGTGGCGATATGTTGATTGGCACGCAAGAATTCACGCCGATTGTGGCAGATAAATTCAAAGCGCATATTGTTTGGATGGCGGAAGATTCTTTAAACATTGGCAAACAGTATTCAATTAAATTAGCGACCCGCACCGTTTCGGGTTCGGTATCGTTGATTCATCACCGTATTGACGTGAACACGCTTGAACATCACGACGCGAATGCGTTGCAACTCAATGAAATTGGCTTATGCACGATGTCAGTGAATGCGCCAGTTGTGTTCGATAATTACAAAACGCACAAAGGCACGGGGTCATTTATTATTATCGACCGATTGACGAATGGCACGGTTGGCGCGGGCATGATTGTCGGCACGGGTGACAACGAAAATCTGCAAGCCGTCAGCGTTGAAGAACGTGCGGCACGTTTTAGTCAAATCGCCACCGCTATCAATTTGACTGGTGAAAATAGCGTTGAAGTCGCGTATCAACTCGAACGTAAATTGTTTGATAACGGTCACGCCAGTACGATTTTAGAAACGACGAATAACGTGCTAATTCAAGCCATAAACCACGCGGGTTTAATTGCGATTTGTGTCAATACGAACGAAGGTTTTACGCCCATTCAATTTGATGCCGACACGCAAACGCTTGATGAAATTTATGTCGCGTTGAAAACGCAAAAAGTCATTTATTAAATTTTCGAGAAGAGCTAATCATGGCAACCGCAACAACGAGTACCCCCGTAATTCCGCTTGATATATTTGCCCAATTTACCACCCAAGAATTAGCTCAGTTAACGTCGGATCAAGCGGCGACGTTGACAGCGGATTATTTGGCTGTTTTGAATGCACCCAAGTTGACGAGTCTTAAAAATGTATTATCGAGCATTCCTGCTGCGTCGTTTTCTGGAATTGAAACCAACGTTATTTCTGGTTTAAAAGTCGGGAATTTAACCACCGCGCAATTAGTGGCGTTTTCTACCGACCAAATTGCGGCTCTGACATCTGCCCAAATTGGCGCGTTGTCGTCGGCACAATTCGCAGGATTAAGTTCTGACGATATTCGCGCCATTAGTAAAATGGCGTTGACCGGTTTGAAAATCAATTTGTTAAGTACGCAAAATGTGGTGGCGTTATCCACAGCACAAATTGCCGGATTGAAAAAAGAACAAATTGGCGTGATTAGTTCTGATCAAGTCGCCGTTTTAACCACCGACCAAGTTTCGGCATTGACCAGAATTCATGCTGAAAATTTATCCTCAAAAGCCATTTCTTCGTTGCCCACGGTGGAAATAGCTTTTTTGGACAACAAATTTGTCGCGGCATTACCAGCAAAAACGATTGGTGCCATGACGACGGATCAAATCAAAGCACTGTCTAGCGACCAAGCGGCGGTTATTACGTCGGCGCAAATTAACGCTTTAGATTCTGCCACAATTTTGGCAATGAATAGCGAAGATGTTGCTGCATTAAGCAAATTCGCGATGGCGGGTTTTAACAAGAAAAATATCGCGGGTTTGACGACGCTAGCAGAATTAAGCGGCGACGGGCAATTTTCGGCATTAAAACCGGCACAATTTGGTTTTTTAAACACAACACAAATTGCCGCCATCAACACTGACGAAGCCCCATTATTAACGCCGCTCATCATTTCGGCACTGTCTTCGGCTCAAATTGGCGCGTTCACCACAGGCATCGTGGCGGCACTTTCACCGAACGCTATTCTTGGTTTGACCACCAAAAATATCGCCGGTTTAAGTGCGGCGGTGGGTTCCAATCAAATTGCGGCGCTGACCCCGGAACAATTG
This sequence comes from uncultured Pseudomonadota bacterium, assembly GCA_903889445.1. Lineage (GTDB taxonomy): Bacteria > Pseudomonadota > Gammaproteobacteria > Methylococcales > Methylomonadaceae > UBA10906. The sequence continues at coordinate 6,627 of CAISXF010000040.1, read as the reverse complement.
GCGATGTTTAAAAAAGAACAACTCGCCGTCCTCACTTCCACGCAAGTCGCGGGGTTGACTTCGAGTCAACTGGTGACATTGAAACCGCAACAAATTTTGAATTTAGCGTCGAAATCATTGCTGTCGTTATCGACGGATATGATTCCGGTATTGAATACGAAAGTCATTGCCGCGTTGCCCACCGATGTTTTTAGTGCGTTGACCAGCGACCAAATTAAAGCCCTGACTAGCGACCAAGCCGCCGTGATTACGTCGGCGCAAATTAACGCTTTGAATTCTGCCACAATTTTGGCGATGGATAGCAAAGATGTTGCCGCATTAAGCAAATCGGCGATTGCCGGATTCAATAAACAAAATATCGCCGGTTTGACGACGCTAGCAGAATTAAGCGGCGACGGGCAATTTTCGGCATTAAAACCGGCGCAATTTGGTTTTTTAAGCACAACACAAATTGCCGCCATCAACACTGACGAAGCCCCATTATTAACGCCGTTCATCATTTCGGCACTGTCTTCGGCTCAAATTGGCGCATTGACCACAGACATCGTGGCGGCACTTTCACCGAACGCTATTCTTGGTTTGACCACCAAAAATATCGCCGGTTTAAGTGCGGCGGTGGGTTCCAATCAAATTGCCGCGCTAACCCCGGAACAACTGGCAGTGTTCAAAAAAGAACAACTCGCCGTCCTCACTTCCGCGCAAGTGGCGGGGTTGACTTCGAGTCAACTGGTGACATTGAAACCGCTGCAAGTTTTGAATTTAGCCTCGAAATCGTTGCTGTCGTTATCAACGGATATGATTCCGGTATTGAATACCAAAGTCATTGCCGCGTTGCCCACCGATGTTTTTAGTGCGTTGACCAGTGATCAAATCAAAGCCCTGACTAGCGACCAAACCGCCGTGATTACGTCGGCGCAAATTAACGCTTTGGATTCGGTGAAAATTGCAGCGATGGATAGAGAAGACATTGCCGCATTAAGTAAATCGGCGATGGCGGGCTTGAATAAAAAAAATATCGCTGGTTTAACGACCGATCAAATCAGCGCATTGTCGTCCGCACAATTGGCGAGCTTGAAAAAAGAACAGATTGCCGCGCTCACTTCGGTGCAAACCGCCGGTTTGTTGGCGGGACAAATTGCCGCGTTGACCTCAACGCAAATTTTAAGTCTGTCTTCCGGAGCGTTGGCAGCTTTAACAACGGACGCGATTCCTGCGTTGAATATCAAAACAATTACCAATTTACCTGCGACAATTTTTGCCGCGTTAACCACTGAACAACTAATCGCATTAACGCCAGAACAAGCAGCGGCACTCACGTCGGCGCAAATTAACGTTTTGGATTCCGCCCAAGTAACGGCAATCGAACCGCAAGATTTAGCGTCTTTGAGTACGGCTGCATTGGCGGGTTTTAATCAGACAAATATGGCAGGATTGACGATTACCAATCTCACCGGTGACGGACAATTTGCAGCGTTGAAACCGGCACAATTTGGTTTTTTAACTACCGAACAAATTGGCGCAATTGATAATGTGGCATTATTAACAGCTTCGGTGCTTGCCGCGTTAAGCGCGGAACAAATCACCGCAATTAAACCTGAAGTTCTCGCGGCAATCTTACCTGCCAGCGCGTTAAGTGACGCGCAAGTTGCGTTGATTAGCCCAGAAAATTTTGCAGCAATGCAACCCGAATCGGTGGCGGCGATTTCCCCCATTGCGTTCACCTCGTTAACTATTGAAGCCTTTACTGCCATTACTCCGGCGCAATTGGCAGCATTAAAATCGACGCAAATAGCCGTGTTGACAAAGGAATATATTGCCACGATTAGCGTGGATAATGCCGCTTCGTTGAATGCCGTTCAAACCAACGTTTTTTCGTCTGACCAAATTTCTACTTTATCAGCAGAAAGTGTTGCCGCGTTAACGCCAGCAGCGGTAGCGGGAATATCGGCTAAAGCCTTGCCCGCATTGACTACAGATGCTTTGGGTGTGATGACGGTAGAACAATTTGCGGCATTGAAACCAGATCAAGCCAAAGTATTAACGGTGGAGCAAATTGCCGCAATCAGTCCAGACAGTGCATTGGGATTGAGTGCCGCAGATTTGGCGACGTGGTCTGCCGATCAAGCCACCAGCTTAACGAAAGAAGCTATTTCTGCCTTAGACCCGAATGCGATTAAAGGTTTAAATATCACAGCGTTTGATACTGAAGACATTACTGCGTTAACAGCAGAACAAATGCCATTTTTAACAGTAACAAAAACACAATTAGGTGGATTAACATCAGATCAAGCCGCTGCGTTAACGGGCGATCAACTTACCGCAATAAAACCTACCATATTGAAAGGTCTAACGACGACAACGCTTTCGGCATTAACGACCATGGCAATTTCGGTTTTAGAAACGCTGCCATTTTCGGCGTTGACCACCGCGCAACTGGAATCGTTAACACAATCACAAGTCGCTGTTTTAAGTTCCGATGTCATTGATTGGCTGCATGACACAAAAGGTTATGTGACATTGGCGAGTGGTTCTGAAACGTCGGCGGGAATTGAAACCTCTGGCAAAATTCCCGCGCCGTCTGTAGCAACAAAAATTACCGCTGGTAAATCTGCCGTCACGATAACGGGCAGTGCCGATGCCGATACGATTACCGGCAGTTTAGCGGGTGATTCTATCGATGGCGGCGCGGGTGATGACAGCATTTTTGCCAGCGCAGGCAAAGATACGATTATGGGTGGTGCCGGTTTGGATTCGGTGAGCGGCGGTGACGGGGCGGATAAATTCGTTTTCAACACAGCGGATGTATCGACCACAGGCGGCGCGACAACCGATTTTATTACCGATTTTACCACCTCTTCCGACACGATTAGTTTGGGCGCGGCAGGCGTTGAAACCACCAATTATGTTGAAGGTAGCGCGACCTTTGCGGCGTTATCCGATTTATTAACCGCTGCGGATACGGCACTGAATGGCACGGTTGCTTATTTTGTGGGCGTGACAAACGGCAAAGTCTATCTAGTCACCGATGTTGACGGAACGGGTTATACCAACGTCATTGAGTTAACCGGTGTGACCGATTTAAACGGCATTGCGGCAACCAATATTGTGGTTTGAAAAATCCACGTTTCTTTTTTATTTTTAATGACACATATAACAAAAAACCATGACTGAATCTGAAAATTTACCACAAGATGAACAAGACCAAATCCGCCAACGTCGCGAAAAATTAACCGCGTTGCGTGAAGAAACCATTGCGTTTCCGACTGATTTTCGCCGCGATGTGGTGGCGGGTGAATTGTTGGCGAAATACAGCGAAAAATCCAAAGAAGAACTCGAAGAAGAACATTTGCGCGTAAAAATCGCGGGTCGCATGATGACACGCCGCATTATGGGCAAAGCAAGTTTCAGCCATTTGCAAGATATGTCAGGGCAAATTCAGGTTTATGTGGCGCGTGATAATTTGCCCGAAGGCGTTTATAACGAGCAATTTAAAAAATGGGATATTGGCGATATTTTGGGCGCAGAAGGGTATTTGTTCAAAACCCAAACCGGCGAACTCAGCGTTAAAATCGATAACATTCGTTTATTAACCAAAGCGTTGCGCCCGTTGCCCGAAAAGTTCCACGGCATCGCTGATCAAGAAATTAAATATCGTCAACGTTATTTAGATTTGATTATGAGCCAACAATCGCGCGACGTGTTTTTGATTCGCTCGAAAGTCGTGGCGTATATTCGGAATTTTTTGATTGAGCGGGATTTCTTGGAAGTCGAAACGCCCATGATGCAAGTGATTCCAGGTGGCGCGACGGCTCGCCCTTTTACCACGCATCATAACGCGCTCGATATGGATATGTTTTTGCGGATTGCGCCCGAATTGTATTTGAAACGGTTGGTCGTTGGTGGGTTTGAACGGGTATTTGAAATCAACCGTAATTTCAGAAACGAAGGGCTTTCGACGCGCCACAATCCTGAATTCACCATGTTGGAATTCTATCAAGCCTACGCGGAATATCATGAATTGATGGATTTGACCGAAGAAATGTTGCGCGGCATTGCGGAAGCAGTTTTGGGACAAACCGTGGTGACGTATCAAGGTGAAGAATATGATTTTGGCAAACCGTTTGTACGCATGACGGTTTTTGATTCGATTTTGCATTTCAATCCTGATTTAACAGCTGAAAACATTTCAACTCGTGAAGCGGCTGTAATCGTGGCTGAAAATCTAAAAATTCCAGTGAAAGACGGTTACGGTTTGGGAAAAATTCAAATCGAAATTTTTGAAAAAACCGTTGAAAGTCGTTTGATGAATCCGACATTTATTACCGCGTATCCGGTGGAAGTTTCACCGTTAGCGCGACGCAATGACAACGATCCGCACGTTACCGACCGATTTGAATTTTTTGTGGGCGGTCGGGAAATTGCCAACGGTTTCACCGAGTTGAACGACGCAGAAGACCAAGCGGCGCGTTTCCAACAACAAGTGAACGAAAAAGAAGCGGGCGACGATGAAGCGATGCACTTTGACGCAGATTATATTATCGCGTTGGAACACGGTATGCCGCCGACCGCTGGCGAAGGCATTGGCATCGACCGTTTGGTGATGTTGTTCACCGATTCGCCATCGATTCGGGACGTGTTGTTGTTCCCGCACATGAGACCGAAATAAATGAATTCCGGAGTGCAAACCTTGGTTTGCCAAAAAAGGTAAAAAAATGAACAAAATTCTGTTTGCCGTCATCGCGTTGCCTTTGATGGTTTCTGTTTCTCACGCAAAAATACTGTCGCCCGTTTTGGTGTCGCCGCAAAATCTTGACAATATCGGCATTAAACAGCCGATTAAATTTAGTTGGACGCACAAAAGTGCGGCGACGATTAAGCAATATCACCTGATTATTTCCGCCAGCGAGCGGTTTGCCGATTACGACGTAGGCAAAGGAAAATGCGTTAAATCGACAACGTGCGCGGATTTCATTACCAAATCGACCAGCTACAACATGGCGGCAAAACACGCTTTTTTGCAAAAACAAGGAACTTTTTTTTGGCAAGTGCAAGCCGTCAGCAAAACGAACGACAAGAGTTTAGTTTTTCAAGGCTCCGTCAACACCAGTTCGGGCAGTGATATTGTGCGAACGCAAGTCAACATCAACAAATTTTTCGTGGCTCAAAAAGATGTCGATATTGACGATTACAACGTGAATCCACCAGCAGGCGCAAATGGCAGCACGTTTGATTTTAGCGTGACCTTGTCTGACGAATTACCGGCTGGGCAAAGCGTGAAAATTCAATACGACGGCGAAGACGGTTGGCACGAAATGAAAGGCGCGGGCGTGGATTATAGTTATTCGCACGCCTTCACCATTCCCACCAGCATTAACGATAAACCCATCAATTATGTGATGGGCGTTTTTGATGACGGCGACCCCAGCGGCGAACCGATTCGGCGACGTGATGACACGCTGACTATTCTTGCCGCCGACAATTCCACGCCGATTATCGTTTCGCCACCGATTGTGAAACCGCCCGTTATTGTTTCGCCGCCAGTCGTGCAACCTGTCACCGTGCCAAGCGTGTCCACGATTTCCGTGTCGCCGCAATCGGTGATTCAAGGAAATTCACTGACGTTTTCCACCACGTTGAGCGGTAATTTACCGAGCGGTTACAGCGTGAAAGTGGATTACGGCAACGGCTTGTTTGCGATGTCCGGCAGCGGCAAAAATTATTCGTTCAATGTCGCGCCAACCAGTTCGGCGGCGTATTCGATTGGCGTTTATGACGCGAAAAATACGCTCAAAAGCAATTCGCAAACCGGCAATTTTAGCGTCACCGCACCAAATACCGCACCCACGTTGAGTTTAATCAGCGGCGGCATTTCTGCCACGATTGGAACGCCTTACGTCACGCAACTTTCCGCCAGCGACAGCAATTTGAGTTTGATTTTCATGGATTGGGGCGACGGCGCAAGCGAATCGAAAAACGCCACCAGCGGCGCAACCGTTTCATTTTCGCACAACTACGCCACGGCAAATTCATTCAATTGGAACGCCACCGCTTACGATTCACAAGATGCCACCAGTTCGCCCGTTTCTAAAACCGTTGCCGTTTCAAAAGTTGTCGTCGCGCCCGTCGTGATTAAAACCACTGGCTATTCTAAAATTGCAAACGACGGTTCGACGCTTGCCGATTCTGCCAAACTTGGCGCAAATCCAACCGATTGGGCTTGCACGAAAGATAATAAAACAGGCTTGATTTGGGAAGTGAAAACTACCGACGGCGGTTTGCGCGATTCGGCTAAAACCTATACCAATTACGATGCAATTTATCCAAAATGTGATTGGTCAGGCTGTGAAACGGATTTCAAAGGCAAATACGGAGACAGCACAAACACGGATGGTTTTGTTTCTGCGGTGAATAACCAATCTTTATGCGGTGCCGATGATTGGCGATTACCGACGAATGAAGAACTCAAAGGCTTGGTTGTTTGTTCAGACAGTAAATACAACACACTGGCTGAAGGCGAATACGGTTATATTTGTACAAATTCCAATTCGGTTACTCAACCAACGATTAACGCAACGTATTTCCCGAATACCGTTTCGAGTTGGTTTTGGTCTTCTTCGCCTTATGCTA
>CAISXF010000039.1 GCA_903889445.1 uncultured Pseudomonadota bacterium | reverse complement strand
GCGGCGACGTTGGGCGCAATTTTATTGGGAACGCAATCGGCGGCGGCGGGACAAGCGGCGATTATGGCGATTCAAGCGGGTAGCGTGCAATTTCAAATCGATTTCACTCGTGAACACGAAGCCGAAGCCGATCGCGTGGGAATGCAAACGTTGTCGAGTTCGACGTATGACCCGCGCAGTATGCCGACTTTTTTTGAACGTTTGCAGCAATCGACGCGCTATTCGGGGCAAAATGTGCCGGAATTTTTACGCACGCATCCGGTGACAGCGTCGCGGATTTCAGACACGCGCGGACGGGCGGATAATTATCCGTATAAACAATATCCGGACTCGTTGGCGTACCAGCTGATTAAAACGAAATTGCAGGTTTTATTGAGTCGCGACGACCATGAAATTCGGGCGATTTTACAGGCGCGATTGAATCAAGGATTGCCCGAACAGCACACGGTGGCGAAATATGGATTGGGATTACTCGCGCTCAAAATGCAAAACTTTGCCGAAGCTGAAACGATTTTTCAAACCTTAACGCAAGCTAATCCGGAACAACCGCATTACGCGGCGGCATTAGCGCGAACGGCATTGGCAGCCAGCAATTACAAACTTGCCCTGACGCGCTATCAAAAACTCACCACTCAATTTCCAGATAATGACGCGATTAAGCTGGAATATGTGGGCGCGTTATTGAAAACAGCCGACCCCGTTGCCGCAAAAAATTTGCTGCTCACGACTTCATCGAAAACTCAACGTTTACCGGTATTTTCAGAATTTCTCGCCCAAATTTACGGCGATTTAAATCAACCAGCTGAATCGCATCGTCATTTGGCGGATTATTATTTTGCGACGGGTGAAACGCAACAAGCTATTTTACAAATTCGATTAGCGCAACAAATCAAAGGTATCAGCCCACAAATGACATCAATTTTACGCGAAAAATCAGCCTTTTTATGGTCAATCGTCGAACAAGAACATCGCAATCCATAATCTATAACGCGATGTTCGACTTTTTAGGACAAAACCAAGTCATCAAAATGCAAGAAAGGATTTTGCGGATGAAACGATTACTAACAGATGTTACGCAGCAACCAAAAGGGATTAAGATTACAATTCAAATTTTGAGAACCTTTGGGCAAAGAAAATGAAACATCTCGAACTGTACAGCGATTATTTGATTTGCATGGTACGCTCAAACGAAAAAGTGAGAAAATCAAGAATGAGCTATTGCGCGACATGTTTAATGTGAATGTGCGTAATCCGCTCAAGTTTCGCTATGTGCTGATGGATAGTGGGTTTGCTTCATAAGAAACATTTGAGCATATTTTAAAACATAAAAAACACTTTGTGGCATTCGGGCAGAGGATTTTTGATTGATGATTGACCAAATGGAAACCGAATTCTACGAATATGAGCTTAACCGACACAATCAAGATAACCGCAAGCGAACGACTGGTGCGGGACGAAAATTCGAACAATCGCTGGCACAGCGAACGGTTGGCGTATTGGCATATCTACGTTTGAACACTTCGCAGACGGTTATTGCCACGATGTTCGGCTTGCAGCAATATGAAATATCCCGCGAT
>CAISXF010000038.1 GCA_903889445.1 uncultured Pseudomonadota bacterium | reverse complement strand
GTCTCAAAAATTTTAAAGTAACGGTGAAATTGCCGCTTGTAATTCTCTCGCCGACAATTCGCCGGCGTGACGATAAATGACTTGTCCGTCATGATTCACCACGACAGTATAAGGGATTGCACTGACCGAATTGCCTAATTGTTTCGCGAGTTGAAACCCCGCCCAATCTCCTGAAATTAACAGCGGATAATTCACGGCGGTTTTTTGTTGAAAGGTTTTGACGGCTTCTAAATCATCCAACGCAATACCGACAAATTGCACTTTTTCGCCGTATTGCGTTTGCAACGCCATAAACGCGGGAATTTCTTTTAAACATGACGGACACCACGTTGCCCAAAAATTCAGCACGATAATTTTGCCTTGCCATTCGGTTGAAGAATGCGATATGCCGTTTAAATCCGGAAATGAAAACGTTGGCAACGATTGCGGCTGTTGTTCAGTTTGCCATTGATTAACCATTCGCACGCCAATGCCAGCGGTTAATGCCAATAAAGCGATAATGAAAATAATCTGTAACGTTTTCATTTTAAATTTTCAATTTCTTGGACAGAAAGGCTCGTTAATTTAGCAATTATTTCAATGCCTAATCCTTCGGCTAACATTCCTCGCGCAATCAGGCGTTTTTCTTCCAATTTGCCTTTTTGGATACCTTCATCGAATTTCTTTTTTTGCAATTCAACCTGCTTTTTTTGGAATTCTTCCCAATTATATTCCTCAATCATTTCCGCTTTTTCTTCGGGCGACACACCATTTTGTTCAATATGTTGCACGACTTTTTGCACTTCGGATTTATGATAATTTGATTCTTCAACGTGACCATCTAAACTATCAAAAATGATTTCCAGCCATTCACGATAAGCCGTCGGCGTATTTTCATCAACATAACTCGGACACAAATAAATGATTTTGTGCGGAATCAGGTTTAAACCTTTTCCCGCTTTATTTTTCAAATCAAAATCAATCGTTAAAACATCTTCGCGGCATTTCGTATCGGGTGACGTTAAAACCACAATCGTATAAACCGCTAATGGTGGTTTGTAATTTTTCGCATTTTCTACCTGTTCAAGCAACGCGACGCAGTGATAATGCAAAAAACGGTCGTAATGATCGTCGGCAGCATATTGATGTTGACAACGAACAATCACGCGCCCTTCAAGGTCTTGCGCGTACAAATCAAATTTCACCGCCACTTTCCCGATGGTCGGTTTAAATTCTTTTTCGGTTTCAACTTTATCGATATTTAACTCAATCCCCAAAATATCCCGAACAAAACCTTTGAAAACATCCACGTCGCAAAAGGCTTTTTTAAAAATAACACCGTATTGTAATGAGGCAACTTGTTTCATAAAATTTTCCTAAGAGAGTTGTTTCAAACGATAAATCAATTCCAATGCTTGTTTCGGCGTTAAATCGTCCGCACGAATATCGTCCAATAACGCCATTACGGGATTTTCAGATTGCGACACAAACAAATCAATTTGATCCGAACCGCGTTTCACTTGCTGTTCAGCGTAAGCGTGCATTTCTAATTCGCGCAATTTTGTTTTGGCATTTTCAATGACGACACGCGGAACGCCTGCCAATGCTGCCACTTGCAGCCCATAACTTTGACTTGCCGCGCCATCTTTGACCGCGTGCAGAAAAATAATCGTGTCGCCGTGTTCAATCGCTTCTAAATGCACATTGTGAATGCTGCGATGTTCATCAGAAAGCGCGGTCAGTTCAAAATAATGCGTGGCAAAAAGCGTGAAGGCTTTGGTTTCTTTCGCCAAGTAATCCGCACACGCCCACGCTAACGAAAGCCCGTCAAACGTACTCGTGCCGCGCCCGATTTCGTCGATGAGAATCAAACTTTTCGAGGTGGCATTATGCAGAATGTTGGCGGCTTCGGACATTTCCACCATAAACGTCGAACGTCCACTGCTCAAATCATCCGACGCACCAATGCGGGTAAAAATTTTATCAATATCGCCGCAGGTGAAACTTTTCGCGGGAACAAAACTTCCAATATGCGCGAGCAAAACCATCAACGCAGTTTGGCGCATAAAGGTCGATTTTCCTCCAGCGTTTGGGCCAGTAATTATCAACATTCGACGCTGCATTGACATCGCCAAATCATTCGGCACAAACGGCGCACTCGAAACGTGTTCAACGACTAAATGCCGACCCGCTTCAATTTGAATGCCATTTTTATCGGTCAAAGTCGGTTGTGACAAATTCAACGTTTCGGCACGTTCAGCAAAACAACTTAACACATCCAACTCTGCCAACGCACTCGCACAACGTTGTAATTCTGGAACGGACAGCCCAATAATTTCGAGCAATTGCTCGTACAAAAACTTTTCAAACGTTAGCGATTTTTCGCGTGCGCTTAAAACCTTGTCTTCAAAATTTTTCAATTCTTCGGTGATGTAACGTTCCGCGCCTTTTAACGTTTGTTTGCGGCGATAATGCGCGGGAATTTTTGCCGCGTGCAAATGTGAAATTTCAATGTAATAACCGTGAATGCGGTTGTAACTGACTTTCAACGTGTTAATGCCCGTCGTGGCGCGTTCGCGTTGTTCCATGTCGATTAAAAATTGATCGGCGTTTTGGCTCAAGTCCCGCAGTTCATCGAGTTCAGCGTTATAACCGCCAGCAATCACGCCGCCGTCACGAATCAAAACAGGCGGATTTTCAACCACCGCACGCTGTAATAATTCTGCCGTGTCGGGTTGCACGTTGATTTGTTGGTTTAAAAATTGAATTTGTGGATTATCATGCGTCGCTAAAAGCCGTTGCAGTTGCGGCAAGGCGGTCAAACTGTCGCGCAAGGTAATCAAATCACGGGGTCGCGCGGATTTCATGGCGACGCGCGAACTAATCCGTTCAATATCGCCAATGTGGCGCAATTGGCTTTGCACATTTTGATAATCGCGCGAATGTAGCAAACTCCCGATGCACGCATAACGGTGTTTCAAAACGGATTGATTTCGCAATGGACGATTCAACCAGCGACGCAAACAGCGACTGCCCATCGCGGTAATCGTGCTGTCGAGAACGCCGAAAAGCGTGTATTTCATTTCGCCCGACGGGTGCGAATCGAGTTCTAAATTTTTTCGACTAGCGGCATCAATCAAAATGCAATCGTCGTTACTTTCAACGCGAATGCCTTGAATGTGCGGCAACGCGGCTTGTTGGGTATCTTTGACGTATTGCAACAATGCGCCCGCTGCGGCAATCGCCGTGGTGAGTTCTTCGCAACCGTAACCTTTTAAATCCGTGGCTTTGAATTGCGAAAGCAACCGCTCTCGCGCACTCGAAATTTCAAAATGCCACGCGGGACGACGGCATAAACCGTTGCGCTGTTTGAGTGTGTGCGAAAGTGCAAAATCGTCGCTGAATAATAATTCGGCAGGATTCAAACGCGCGATTTCGTTAATCAGCGCGTCTTCCGAATCGACTTGTTGCAATACAAAACGCCCGCTGGTCACGTCTAAACTGGCAATGCCGTACTGATTTTTTAACCATGAAACCGCTACGAGTAAATTATCTTGGCGTTCTTCGAGCAACGCTTCGTCCGTGACGGTGGCGGGTGTGACGATGCGAACCACTTTGCGTTCGACGGGACCTTTGCTGGTGGCTGGATCGCCGATTTGTTCACATAACGCGACCGATTCGCCAGCGCGTAAAATTTTGGCAATGTAATTTTCTGCCGCATGATGCGGAATGCCTGCCATCGGAATCGGTTCGCCATTTGAACTGCCGCGACTGGTGAGCGTGATATTTAAAAGTTGCGCGGCTTTTTTTGCGTCGTCGTAAAACAACTCGTAAAAATCGCCCATTCGGTAAAAAACCAGCGTGTCAGGGTGTTCGGCTTTGATGCGGAAATACTGTTGCATCATGGGAGTGTGGGTGGTTTCTTGGCTCATACGTTCTTTTGACACTGCTCAAAATTTTTCAGTTTCATGATTTATAATTTTATGGGGGAGGATGTCAAAATTCTATCATGTAGCTGGGGCTATCGGAAATCATCCCAAAACCTGAAAATGCCCGGATGTCACAGGTGATGGTTATTGTGTGTTAAAGTGAATCGAGCTATTTGTAGATGAGTCGCTCAATCTGTAGTCGAAAATTATTAACTAAACTTACCAAAGGTAAAACAAAATGCTTATTTTAGGTCAAAAAATTGTTGAAGGTTCGGCTCTAAGACAAATTGCCGAATATCCTTTGGCGACAACCATAAACAGAATTACAGAAACTGTTTATCAAGTGAATGACAAGTTGCTCATCATCAAAGAGCTTGTTGATAAATATGATTCTAATGAATGGATTGGAGAGTTTGAACCCGATAATTTCAAACCATTTTATTCAAGTCACGATTTTTATATTGCCTTGATACATAAAAGCTGGAGCAATGCTGCCTGCTTGTTGACACCAAAAGATGTTAAACATTTTTTGGATTTGGACTCTGAAAAAGAAGAAACTCAGACAATAACAGTGAAGTCTGCTATTTGTTCGGGATTATTTGAGGTAAAAAGTTCGAAATTAGGAAACAGTTTTAGCACAACCTTTTTATATTAGACGAAAAGGTAGATTTTTTTATCCGTTAGTAGCGAAAAACCTCGCCGTTCAGGGCGAGGATGTAAGCGGCTCAAACCTCAGATACAAAAAAGCCGCCCACTGTCAGCTCTGCACCAACCGAACATAAGCCACGTTTTTTGCTTTTTCATTGTACAGCGTTAAACAATCCCGTTGATAAATAGCGATCCCCGCGATCACAAATAATCGTCACAATCACCGCATTTTCAATTTCATTTGCCAATTGCAATGCCGCGAAAACCGCGCCGCCTGACGAAACGCCGGCAAAAACACCTTCTTCTCTGGCTAATCGGCGCGTCATATTTTCGGCTGACAATTGGTCAACGTCGATAATCCGATTCACCCGATTCAGTTCATAAATTTTCGGCAAATACTCGGGTGTCCAACGGCGAATTCCGGCAATTTTAGAATCGCCTTTTGGTTGCACGCCGACGATTTGAATATCAGAATTTTGCTCGGTGAGATATTTCGACGTTCCCATAATTGTCCCCGTCGTTCCCATCGCGCTGACAAAATGCGTCACGGTTCCTTCGGTGTCGCGCCAAATTTCCATGCCCGTCGTTTCATAATGCGCTCGCGGATTATCAGGATTTGAAAACTGGTCAAGAATTTTGCCTTTTCCTGCCACTTCCATTTCACGCGCAAAATCAATTGCCGCCTCCATGCTACCTGCGGCGGGCGTTAAAATGATTTCCGCGCCATACGCTTGCATGGCGGCGACCCTTTCCGCCGTCATATTGTCGGGCATAATCAGCGTCATTTTATAACCTTTAATCGCCGCCGCCATCGCCAACGCAATGCCCGTATTGCCGCTGGTCGCTTCAATTAAACGGTCGCCCGATTTGATTTCGCCACGTTCTTCCGCGCGAGTAATCATACTTAACGCGGGTCTATCTTTGACCGAACCTGCTGGATTATTGCCTTCGAGTTTGAGCAAAACCGTGTTGCTCGAATGATGTGGTAAACGTTGCAAACGCACTAACGGCGTATTGCCAACAAACGATTCAAGTGTGGGATACATTTTCATAATTTTAAAATGGGTTAGATTTAAAGAAGTGCTGAAATTATGCCACAGTAAACGTAATTTTATTTGTGGTTATCGTGTAAAAACTGGTAAATTCATGCCACTTTCAACCTGTAGAGATTTCACCATGAACCAAGCACAAATCGACCAAGTTAAAAATTATCTGCTCAATTTACAAAATCACATTTGCGCGAGTTTGGAAGGCGAAGAGCCGAGCGCACGTTTTATCGAAGAAAAATGGGATCGTCCCGAAGGCGGTGGCGGACAAACGCGGGTTTTAGCGAATGGCGACATTTTTGAACAAGGCGGTGTGAATTTTTCGCACGTTTCAGGGTTTAATTTACCCGCGTCGGCAACCGCAAGTCGTCCAGAATTAGCGAATCGACAATTTGAAGCGATGGGTGTTTCACTCGTTATTCATCCGCGAAATCCGTATGTGCCAACCTCGCACGCCAACGTGCGTTTATTTATTGCCAAAAAAGAAGGTGAACCGACGATTTGGTGGTTTGGTGGCGGTTTTGATTTAACGCCATTTTATCCGTTCAAAGAAGACGTTGTGCATTGGCACGAAACAGCGCGTGCAGCGTGTGAACCGTTTGGCGTGGATGTTTATCCGAAATACAAAAAATGGTGCGACGATTATTTCTTTTTAACGCATCGCAACGAAACACGCGGCGTGGGTGGATTGTTTTTTGATGATTTGAACGAAGGTAGTTTCGAAGACTGTTTCACCTTTATGCAAAGCGTTGGCAATGCGTATATTCAAGCGTATTTGCCGATTGTGCAAAAACGTAAAGCTACGCCATACGGTGAACGCGAGCGGAATTTTCAATTGTATCGTCGTGGGCGTTATGTCGAATTCAATTTGGTTTATGACCGTGGCACGTTGTTTGGGTTGCAATCGGGCGGACGGACGGAATCCATTTTGATGTCGTTGCCGCCAGTCGTGCATTTTCAATATAACTGGCAACCCGAAGCGGGAACGCCCGAAGCGGAATTGTACGAAATATATTTGAAACCGCAAAATTGGTTGCAATCGGCATAATTATTCCAGCCAAATTCGATAATACTTTTCCCCAAGCTCGCAAGGAAACAACACTTGCGGGCGACTTTTCAATAAAATTTCTAAATCTGTTTGCCGAGTAATAAACCCAGCCAAATTGTGCCGCTACAAATCAAGCTATTGGCGACAAAAAGTCCGAACATAAAACTGGTTTGTGTGTCGAAGGAGAAACCGTGTTCGATTAAAAATAAAATTAAATACAAACCCGAAAGCGTCAAATATGCGCCAATGATTAACACCAACAATGTGGCGCGTTGTTCGACGGGAAGGGCGATTTTTTGCAGCAATAATGCCGCCACAATGCCAATCAATAACGCGCCAATCGCGTTGACCACCATCATGCCGTAAGGAATGGAACTTGTCGGCAACTGCAAAACGCCGTTGCTGTACCAAAACAAACCCCGTCCGCACAATAAACCCAGCCAAACCGCCATTAAACAACTGCTCACGCTGACGGCGATATTCAAACCCGCTTTACCGATTTGACCTTGCTCGAGCAAATAAAACGTTTCTAATGAGAAGGTCGAAAACGTGGTGAACGCGCCAATAAATCCCACCAAAATCGCTGCACGATAATCTAATGCAATCGTTATCCGTTGTAAAATCAACGTTTCACTGAGCAAACCGATTAAAAATGAGCCGCCGATATTGACGAATAATGTGCCGTAAGGAAAGCCGCGTCCGAGCCATTGATACAAACCAGTCGATACCAAAAAGCGCATCATCGCGCCAAACGCGCCACCGATAGCAATGACGATGAGCTGATTCATTTTTTAAAACGGACGAATGAAATGTTCACGGTAATAACGCAATTCTTCAATCGATTCGATAATGTCGTCGAGAGCTTGATGGGTCGATTCTTTGTTAAAACCGTCTTTGATTTCAGGACACCAACGCGCTGCCAATTCTTTGAAAGTCGAAACATCGATGCAACGATAATGGAAAAATTCTTCCAGCGTCGGCATATAACGCACTAAAAAACGACGGTCTTGCCCGACGCTATTTCCACAAATCGGCGATTGTCCCGCATCGACCCATTGACTTAAAAATTCAACGGTCGCTTTTTCAGCTTCTGCCGCCGTGACGGTTGAGGCTTTTACGCGCTCAATCAAACCCGATTTTCCGTGATGTTCTTGGTTCCAATCATCCATCGCCGCCAACGTTTCGTCGGATTGATGAATCGCCAAAACGGGGCCTTGCGCCAGAATGTTTAGGTTTTTGTCGGTGACAATTGTAGCGATTTCGATAATGACATCGACTTCAGGATTCAAGCCGGTCATTTCTAAATCAATCCAAATTAAGTTTTGTTCGTTTTTTGTCATGAGAATTTCTCTAAGTTTTTAAGCGATATTTTGCCAAACGGCGGCGTTCAAAAAGCAACGTAATCAGCGCGTATAATAACATTAACGCCGTTGCCAAACATCCAACTTGCCAATGCAACAACGCTTGTAATTTCACATTCGCAAAATATAAACCAACGCCCAAACTCATGTAACCCAACACGCTTTTAACATCGTAATCGACCCGATAAAATTTTTGTCCCAAAAAATACGACAAAATCGCCATCGCCGCGTAACACGCCAACGTCGCGTAAGCCGAACCTGTGTAACCAAATTTTGGAATCCAATAAAGGTTTAAAACAATCGTCAAGCCCGCGCCAAATAACGACACTCCCGCACCCATCAATGTTTTATCGCTGAGTTTGTACCAAATCGACAAATTGACATAAATCCCTAAAAACAAATTCGCCAACAATAAAATCGGTACAACGTGCAATCCCGCACGGAATTCTTCGCCAATAAAGTATTTGAAAAAATCTAAATACAACGTTACCAGCAGAAAAATAAACACGCAAAAAATCGTAAAATAATGCAGCACCCGCGCATAAATCAGCTTTGCGTCGCTGTTTTTGGCATAGGAAAAAAAGAACGGTTCGGCAGCATAACGAAACGCTTGAATAAACAGCGTCATCAAAATCGACAATTTATAACACGCGCTGTAAATGCCCAATTGTGCCAAATTCGTCGCCGTATCGTAAGGCAACAGATATTTGAGCAGCGCGCGATCCAGCATTTCGTTAATAATTCCCGCAAAACCAATCACCACAATCGGTAACGAATAACGCGCCATTCGTTTGAAAGTGTGCCAATCAAAACCTGCGTTAATGCCTTTCAATTGCGGCATCAAAAACAGAAATTTACTGCCGCTCGCCATCATATTTGCCAAGAAAATATAACCCACGCCAATTCCAGGCTGATAAACATACGGCAACCATTCGACGTTTTGCGCTTGTAATTTTGGACATAAAACAATGAAAAATAAACTCAACGCGACCGTGAGCAGAATTTCAAAAATTTTAATGCTGGCGAAACGTAATGCTTTATTTTCAGCGCGAAGTTTGGCAAACGGCAATGCGGCAATCGCATCGAACGTCAGAATCAACGCGAAATACAAAATATATTCCGAATGGGTGGCGTAATTTAACGCGCCAGAAATTGCGCTGTTGAACGTGGTAAGTAATGCGAAAATGCTAAGATTGAGCAATAAAATGAAACTCAACGCAGTCGAATAGGCTTTATCGTTGTCGCTGCGAAATCGAAAATAGCCAGTTTCAAATCCGAGCAATAAAAATACCGATAAAAAACCCGAATACGCATAAAATTCCGACACAACGCCGTATTCTGTCGCGGTGAAATAGTAGGTATAAAGCGGAACAAGCAGATAATTTAGAAAGCGTCCAAAAATACTGCTCAAGCCATAAATAGCGGTTTGTGAAACGAGTTTTTTAAGCATGAAGTCGCATTTGATTTAAAAACGCTTTTTCCAATTCCAATAAATCGCATTTTCGTTCACTAATTCTTTTTGCTGGTGAACCCGAATAAATGCCAAACGCTTCACAATTTTTGCGAATCAAACTCAACGCGCCAATCGCAACGCCTTCTTCCAATGTGACATTAGGTAAAACAACCGAACCCGCGCCAATAATCACATGACGACTAATTTTCACATCGCCGTGTTGAACATTTGTAAATTCAGCGGGAATCATCGGATTGGTCATAAATTCGCCGCTGTAATCATCGTTGCTGCTGTAAATGGCAACGCGAGAAGATAAACCTGAAAAATCCGCCAGCGAGATATTTCCTGCGCCAATCAATGATGAAAAAACCGCAATGTGAATGTAATTGCCAATATCAATGCCGCCTTCGCCCGCCGATAAAACACAAAAATCATCAACTCGGACGTGATTGCCGAGGCAAATGTTGGGGCAATTGTAATAAGAGGCTTTGTCGGATAAAAACACATTTTTACCCACTCGCGCAAAACCCATTTCGTTGATTTGTTCCGTTGTGAGCCACGCCATTATTCATATCCCCAGGCTTTAATTTGATTTTGGAATTCTGGTGATTCTTTAAATGTCACAAAAAATAAAAATTCAGGAGCTAAATCTAAACCGTTTTCCCAAACGATTGTGTCATGCTCGATTTTGAATTTTTTAAATTCATTTTCATCGCGTAATTCTGAAAATGGCATACGGTTATCGTTAAAAATCACATCATACAAGTTTGCAACGCCCGTTTTATCATTGTCAAACGACAATGCAATCTTGTAATCTCCCAAATAATGGGCATCGATAACACTGAGCATCATACAAGCGGTTGAATTTTGTGATATTGCCCTGTTGCTTTGATACTATTCCAGTCATCTAGCAATTCTTGTTGATGTTCTTGCGCCCATTCAATGACTAAACTTAAAGCTTTGGAAGGCATTTTACCTTCCATAATTCCTAGTGTTTCAATCGCAATAGCGACTTTGAATTCGTTATATTCAGCATGAAAATGGGGCGGATTGTGTTCATTGAAATACATATAAATCACAATTCCTAAAAATCGACTTATTTCTGGCATTTACAAATCCTCTAAAAATTCAGTTATCAACGAAACAATAAAATCGACTTGTTCATTCTCTAAATTGGGATACATTGGCAAACAAATCACTTCATGCGAGATTTGTCGCGCCACTGGTAAATTCGATTGCGCTGCCGACGGCAAACTGCGGTACATTGGAAAATCACTAATCAACGGATAAAAATACCGCCGTCCAAAAATGCCATTTTCTTTTAGTTTTTCATAAAGTGCGTCACGATTCGGGGAATTTACAAAAATCGGAAAATACGCATAATTGGCAACGTGTTCACCGACATTGGCACAACGAATTCCCGTCACATTTTTCAAACCGTCGCGATAACGCGCATCAATTATTTTGCGTTTTGCCAATGCTTCGTCGATGCCTTTGAGTTGCAATAAACCAAACGCCGCGTTGATTTCGCTCATTTTGCCATTGATGCCCGCCGCAACCACCGTGACTTCATCGACAAAACCAAAGTTTTTCAAATGGTCAATACGGCGTTTAGTTTTTTCGTCTGGGCAAATAATCGCGCCACCTTCAAACGTGTTAAACACTTTTGTCGCATGGAAACTTAACACCGACAAATCGCCGTGATTCAAAATGCCGCCATTTTTATCGTGAACACCAAACGCATGTGCCGCATCGTAAATGACTTTGAGATTATAGTTGTCAGCGATTTCTTGAATTCGTGCTACGTCGCACGGATAACCATAACAATGAACGGGCATAATCGCCGTGGTTTGGGGCGTAATCGCGGCTTCAATTTTGGCTGGGTCAAGATTCAACGAAATCGGGTCAATATCAACAAACACCGGTTTAATGCCATTCCACAACAACGAATGTGCCGTCGCGACAAATGAATACGGCGTGGTAATGACTTCGCCGGTAATTCGCAACGCTTGCAACGCGGTGATTAACGCAATCGTGCCATTTGTAAAAAGCGCGAGATGTTTCACGCCCAAATAATCACACAACGCTTGTTCAAGTTGTTGGTGAAACGCGCCACCGTTGGTGAGAATTTTATTGTCCCAAATTTTTTCTAAATACGGGATAAATTCTGCGAGTGGTGGAAGCGTAGGTTGCGTGACGTAAATGGGTTTCATGTTTTAAGTGTCGCTAACTTGTGCTAAAAATTCCTGCATATCGTCATTTTTTACATGCTGATAAATTTCAGCGACAGACAACGAAAAATCAAGGGATTGGAACGTGACCGTATCACCTAAATAATAAAAATTTGATTGCCAGGAATCCGCTTTACGATAGACCGCGACTTGAACGAAATCCTGTTCGATTAAAATGTATTCTTCAAGGCTCGGTAATGTTTGATAAAACTGGCGTTTTAACGTGTGATCAAATTTGCGTGTTGAACTGGATAACACTTCGACAATAATGCGCGGGGATTCCGTGTAATAAGCGTCTTCGTCATCATTTTCACAAACCACGATTACATCTGGATAAAAGTATTTTTTAGCGTCTACGCGCACCTTAATATCCGAAAAAAATACTTCACAAGGTGAGTCATTTAAATAATTTCCCAAGTGCCGCACTAAATTAGCAATAATCCGCTGATGATTTTTACTCGCACCCGCCATCGCGTACACGTTTCCATCAATGTATTCGTGTTTAATTTCGCTAATTTTTTCGCCTTCCAGATAGTCTTTTTCTGAAATGTAATTATCGTTTAGTTGGGATAAGCCCATAATGTTTCACCTTAAAGTTGTAGTTGTGTCGGAACCGTAAAACTTTCGACGGACAAACCCGCACAAAATCGTTCCCACATTATTCTCAAACCTTTTTCCAAACCAGCCGCAACGTTTTCGGGTTTTGATTTGGATGAGTTTTTCATTCGGTCGCGCAATTGATGGCGTAAATTTTGTAAACCTTCGACGTTTTCGCTCCACGCTTTCGCTAATTCGACAAATTGCTCTGGCGTTTCGGCGACAAATTGATTTTGTAAACCCACTCGGCTCAACATTAACAAGCCGCCGCGTCCCGCCAAACTTTTCCACGCATACGTCAAAACAGGCACGCCCATCCACAACGCAAAACCCGTCGTTGTGCCGCCGTTATACGGAAACGTATCTAAAATAAAATCAACGTCACCGTGCAACGCCAAATAATCAGGAATCGATTTTTTAGCATGAAATGTCAGCCGTTCAACCGCTACGCCACGTTTCACAAATTCATTTTCCAATTGGCGTTGCAACGGTTCATCTGACACATTGCCTAAAATCATTTTCGTGGTGGGAATTTCGTTTAAAACTTTGCTCCACAAATCCAACGTTTGTTGCGTCAGTTTGCTGGTGCGATTGAAACTACCGAACGTGATAAAACCATTTTTCAACGCAGGCGAATCGACCACTGGCGGACTATTTTCGGGCGCGGCAAACGTTACGACGCTGGGCAATTGCACCAGTTTTTCGACAAAATAATCGTCCAACAAACCTTGCGGCGACCAATCCGAATCGACCAAATAATAATCCATCGCCCGCAAACCCGTCGTGGCGGGATAACCGAGCCACGAAACTTGAATCGGTGCGGGTTTATATGCGAAGGCTTGCAAACGATTTTTATCGGTGTGACCCGACAAATCAATGGCAATATCAATGCCGTCATTCGCCATTTGTTGCGCGAGTTGAACTTCCGTGAACGCCGCCACATCGCGCCAACCCGCAAAATGCGCTTTAATGCGTTGGGTAAAATTATCGTTTTTGGTATTGTTGTAATACGCGACGAGTTCAAACTGATTTTTATCAAAACACGCCAAAAGCGGCTCAATAAAATAGGCGACGGCGTGATTCCAAAAATCACCTGAAACCATTGCAACACGCAATTTTTTATTTGGGTCACGATTTTCACGCGAATGAATCAGCGGTTGCACACCTTGCGCGGCAACTTCACCAAACCGCAACGCTTCTTGAAACGCAAACTCAGGTGGCGCGTCAGGATTGTGTGCAATCGTGTAAAGTAAATTTGTGTACGCTTCAACGTAACGCGGATTGACGACCAAAGCCTGACGATAACTGGCTTCCGCGTCGGCAAGATTGCCCAGATTTTTCTGCATATTGCCAAGATTGCTGTGCGCTTCGGCAAAATCAGGATTGATGGCAATTTCACGCTGATAACTTTCTTCAGCTTCCGTGGTGCGATTCAAATTTTGCAACACCAAACCCAAATTGTAATTCGCTTTTTTGAAATTTGGATTGATTTTCAACGCACGACGATAACTCGCTTCCGCTTCTTCTAATTTTTTAAATTCGTTTAACGCATTGCCCAAGTTATAAGCCGCTTCGGCATCTTGCGGCAATAATTCAGCAGATTTCTTTTTGGCTTCGAGCGATTCTTCCAAACGTCCTAATCGTTGTAAAACTGCGCCAAAAACCTTCCAAGTAAAACCGTGTTTCGGAAATTTAATCAACAATGCACGCGCCACTTTTTCGAGTTCGTCGTTTTTATTTTGGTTGAATAATTCGATTAAACGATTGGTTTCAGTTTGTGAAGGTTGAACCGATGTAGATTTTTTAGCGAACGATTTAGGCAACGGTTTTTTCATGAATCATCCGCCTCATCTGCCAACGCTATTAAACGTTTTTTCAAAGGTTCTAATTCCGCCAATGTCATGGTGCGAATCGTAGCGTGAGCGACTTTGCGCCCTTTACGCGGGGCTTTCGCGTACAAATGCAAATGCGCGTTGGGGATTTTTAACACGTCTTCATTTTCAGGTTTGCCGCCGATGAAATTCACCATCGCCACATGACCCACCGCCGCCGTCGAACCCAAAGGCAAATCCAAAATGGCGCGTAAATGGTTTTCAAATTGGCTGGTTTCTGCGCCTTCAATCGTCCAATGTCCCGAATTATGCACACGCGGCGCAAATTCATTCGCCACCAATTCGCCATTCACTTCAAACAATTCCAACGCCAACACGCCAACGTAATCGAGTGCCTTCATTAGGCGCGTCGCATATTCTTCGGCTTTGATTTGTTGCGAATCACAACACGAGCTTTCCGATACACGCAAAATGCCGCCTTGATGCACATTTTCAGACAATGGATAAAACGCCAATTCGCCCGACACACTCCGCACCGCAATAATGGAAATTTCACGATTGAAATTCACAAACCCTTCCACAATCGCCGCCAAACCTTCCAATTTTGCCCACGACGATTTTAAATCTGCCACCGATTTTAAAATGGATTGACCTTTGCCGTCGTAACCTTGCGTGCGCGTTTTTAAAATCGCGGGATAACCCACTTTTTCCATTGCCGTTTGTAAATCATTAAAACTGTCCACGGTTGCATAAGGCGCAGTTGGAATACCTAAATTGTTTAAAAATTCTTTTTCAACCAATCGGTCTTGTGCGACTTCCAGTGCTTTCGGTGGAGGATAAACTTGCGTGCGGGCTGTTAAAAATTCAGCAACATTTGCAGGCACATTTTCAAATTCATACGTCACCACATCGGCGCGTTTCGCCAGTTCGGCAAGCACTGTTTCGTCGTGATAATCGCCTCGTAGATGACTGCCCAACGTCGTGGCACACGCGCCAATCGAGGGATCTAAAAAAATAAAACGAATGCCCAACGGATACCCCGCCAAGGCAATCATGCGAGCCAATTGTCCGCCGCCTAAAATTCCAACTTTCATAATATGTTCTCGCGTGGGTCAGAATTTTCCAAAACTGTATCTGTTTGTTGTTGTCTAAAATCGTTCAAAATCTGACGATATTGTGTGTGCTTGTTGCTGATAATGGCTACCGCTAATAATGCGGCGTTAATCGCGCCAGCTTTACCAATCGCTAAGGTTCCCACAGGAATTCCTGCGGGCATTTGCACAATGGATAATAAAGAATCCATGCCATTTAACGCTTTCGATTGAATCGGAACACCTAAAACGGGAATCGCTGTTTTGGCGGCGGTCATGCCGGGTAAATGCGCCGCACCACCCGCGCCGGCGATAATTACCTCGAAGCCTTTGCTTTCCGCGCTTTCGGCATAAGCGAATAATTTATCCGGCGTGCGATGCGCGGAAACCACTTCGACTTCGTGCGGAATGCCGAGTTTTTCTAATGTTTCGGCGGCAAATTGCATCGTTTCCCAATCTGACGTTGAACCCATAATAATGCCAACTAATGCGGTCATTTCAACTCTCCCAAAACAGCCAACATCACTTCTACATTCGCTGCCGAATCATTCAACGCGGGAATGTATGAATAATCTTCGCCACCGGCTTCCATAAAAATGTGTTTATTTTCCATCGCAATTTCTTCGAGCGTTTCCAAACAATCGACCGCAAAACCAGGGCAAATTAAATCAACGGTTTTCACGCCTTCTTTCGGTAAGGCTTCCAGCGTATCAACACAATACGGTTTTAACCATTCGGCTTTACCAAAACGGGATTGAAACACTAATCGCCATTCGTTTTCTTTTAAGCCCAATTTTGCCGCCAATAATGTCGCCGTTTTTTGGCATTGATAAAAATACGGATCGCCTTTTTTCGTCAGCATTTCGGGCAAACCGTGGAATGACATTATCAACAATTCATTTTTAGGTTTTTCGCGCCACGCCGTTTCAATCGATTTCGCCAACTCAGCAATGTAACGCTCGTTTTGGTGGTAATCGCTAATAAAACGAACATTCGGCAAATGCCACCAAGCGTTTAATTCTTTAATTAGCGAATCGTAAACCGAGGCTGTGGTCGTGGAAGAATACTGCGGATAAAGGGGCAACACGATAATATCCGTCACGCCTTTTTCTTTGAATAGACGTAATTGCGTAGGAATCGACGGTTCGCCGTAACTCATTGCATACCCCACCAACACATTTTCAGAATCGAACCGCGCGGCAACATTTTCCGTTAATTGGCGCGTTAAAAATGTCAGTGGCGACCCTTTTTCAGTATTCCAAATTTTGGCGTAGGCTTTCAGTGATTTTTGTGGTCGAAATGGCAAAATAAAACCGTGCAAAATCGGCAACCAAACAAAGCGCTGGATATTCACAACGCGCTTATCGCCCAAAAAATCTTTCAAAAATTTTCGCACCGCTGGCACAGTGGGTGCCGCTGGCGACCCGAGATTGGTGAGCAATACACCGATTTTTTTATTTGCCATTGTCAAAACCTACCGACTGATTAACGTTAAAAATTCAGCACGGGTACTCATTTCTTTACGAAAAATACCTTTCATTGACGATGTGGTCATCACCGAATTTTGTTTTTCCACGCCGCGCATCATCATGCACAAATGTTTAGCTTCAATCACCACCGCCACGCCGCGTGCGCCCGTAGCTTCTTCAATCGCATCGGCGATTTGTTTGGTGAGTTTTTCTTGAATTTGCAAACGTCTCGCGTACATATCGACCACGCGAGCGATTTTCGATAAGCCCAAAACTTTACCATCTGGCAAATAACCAACGTGGCATTTTCCGATAAATGGCAATAAATGGTGTTCGCACAATGAATATAATTCAATGTCTTTCACGATGACCATGTCTTCGCTATCCGCCGTGAAAATCGCGCCATTCAAGACTTCTTCTAAGGTTTTTTCGTAACCGTTGTTTAAAAATTTAAAGGCTTTTGCTGCACGTTTGGGTGTGTCGATTAAACCTTCACGGGTTAAATCTTCGCCGATGCCTGTAATAATTTGTGCGAAATTTTCTTCCATAACTTTCATAAACGGTAAATCTCAAGGGAAAAATAAGTGAATAATGTTAAAAAGTGTAGCACGCTACTTTGATTTGTCACGTTTTATGGCGCGTTTCATGACGTTCAAAACACGGCACAACAAATTTTCTATGGCATAATAACCGCCGTTTCACTTCTCTTTTCACACATATTATAAAAATAACGAGGATATACAATGAGTTTTTTCATTTCTGATGCTTTAGCTGAAGGTGGCGCAGCCGCTGCACAAGAACCCGGTGTTTTAGGGATGGTATTCCCTTTAGGTATTTTGGCATTTTTTTATATGCTGTTTTTACGTCCTCAAGCCAAACGCGCTAAAGAAAAAAAGCAAATGGTTGAAGCATTAGCGAAAGGCGCGGAAGTCGTGACTTCGGGTGGTATTTTGGGGCGAGTTGCTGAAGTCGATGATAACTTTGTCAAAATTGAAATCAGTGATAACACATTTATTCAAGTACAACGTCACAACATCGAAAGCATGATGCCCAAAGGCACTTACAAAGCCATGCACAGAAAAGCGACTCAATAAACACGCGGAATAAACGTAATGCAAAACCATTTCTCTCTTTGGAAAAATATCAGCATCATCGTGATGTTTTTAATTTCCATTATTTATTCGTTGCCCAATTTGTACGGCGACGATCCAGCGGTTCAGATTTCACACATTGTGAATCAACTCACGCAAGCGCAAGCCAGCGATATTGAAGCGACGATTAAAACGACTGGCGCACCGCTCAAAACGTTTGAGTTTAAAGACGGCAAAGTGTTGGCGCGTTTGACGAATGCGGATGATCAAATGAAAGTCGCGGATTTATTGCGCGATAAAATGGGCAATGATTACACTGTCGCGTTAAATCTTGCGCCGACAACGCCTGCGTGGTTGCAAGCCATTGGCGCAAAAGCGATGTATTTAGGCTTGGATTTACGCGGCGGGGTGCATTTTCTGCTCGAAGTGGATACTGATGCCGCCGTTAAACAAGCTGAAGAACGTTATAACGACGATTTACGTTTAGCGTTGCGCGATGCAAAAATTCATTATCAAGCCATTTCTAAAGATAGTGGTTTTATTAAAATCACCCTGAAATCGGCAGACGAAAAACCTGAATTATTATTGTTATTGAACAAAGATTTTCACGGTTTGACGGTGAAAGAACCCGAAGCAGCGGAACAAGTTTGGTTGCAAATTTCGGAAACTGATGCGCGTGAAATCAAAAAATCCGCAGTCGCGCAAAATATGACGACATTGCGGAATCGAGTGAATGAATTGGGCGTGGCTGAACCTGTGATTCAACAACAAGGCGAAAACCGCATCATGGTTCAATTGCCTGGTGTGCAAGATACGTCACGCGCTAAAGAAATTTTAGGCACCACCGCGACGTTGGAATATCGTTTAGTCGATACGGAACACGATGTGCAACAAGCGATTTCGGGTCATTCGCCAATCGGTAGCCGTTTGTATTATGAAAAAAATGGCAGTCCGATTTTGCTCGATAAACGCATTATTATTACCGGCGATCAAATTGTCGATGCGTCTTCCAGCAGCGATGACGATGGTCGTCCGTCGGTGAGTATTTCGTTGAACGGGATTGGCGC
>CAISXF010000037.1 GCA_903889445.1 uncultured Pseudomonadota bacterium | reverse complement strand
TTTTAATCCAAGAGCTTTGATGTAAGCGTCTTTGATGTCTTCTTCGCTTTTGGCTTGTTTGAGTTGGGTGTAAAGATTTTTAGTTGTCATGATGCTCTCTAACAGTGTGTGGCGCGAAGGTGGCGGGTTTTAAAATTGTTGGAGTTGTCATTTTTGGATTCCTGTTTGTGGATTAAGCGCAATCTAACGCAATTTGATGTAATCGCCTATTGATGTAATCGCCTAATGTTGACATCCCCCGCCTAAAGAGCGGGGATTCCTTAGTTTAGCCTTCTATGCCCAAAAGGAGTGTCTCTGAAAAACACCTTACTTCACCACTCTGTAGCTAAAAAGCCAGAGTGAGGAAGTACACAGCAACAGCGCACCCAACGTTAAAATTTTTAACATGAACAAAAAGTCAAAAGCCCCCTTACATCGCCGACCTAAAGGTACGGGGCTTTATGAGCTGATTGATGAAAAATTACTCGATAATTGACAATCCGCCCATGTAAGGCAGCAAAACTTCGGGAATTTGAATGCGTCCGTCGGCATCTTGGTAATTTTCCATTACCGCAATTAACGTGCGACCTGCCGCTAAACCCGAACCATTTAAGGTATGCACTAATTCAGGTTTGCCGGTTTCTGGATTACGCCACCGTGCTTGCAAACGACGCGCTTGGAAATCTCTAAAATTACTGCACGACGAAATTTCACGATACGCATTTTGACCTGGCAACCACACTTCCAAATCGTAGGTTTTGCACGAAGAAAATCCCGTGTCGCCGGCACATAACAGCATTTTGCGATACGGTAATTTTAATTTTTGTAAAATCATTTCGGCATGATTGGTTAACTCTTCATGCGCTTGTGCTGAATCTTCGGGTTTCACGATTTGCACAATTTCGACTTTTTCAAATTGATGTTGGCGAATCATGCCACGCACGTCGCGCCCGTAAGCACCCGCTTCACTGCGAAAACACGGGCTGTGGCAAACGAATTTCAACGGTAAGTTTTTCGCGTCCACAATCACGTCGCGCACGATATTGGTCACGGGAACTTCGGCAGTTGGAATTAAATACAACGCTGGATTTTCGCAGGCTTTGAATAAATCCGCTTCAAATTTCGGTAATTGTCCCGTACCGCGCAAACTTTCCGCGTTCACCAAATAGGGAACGTAAGTTTCTTGATAACCATTTTCGCCGCTGTGCGTATCGAGCATGAATTGAATTAACGCCCGTTGTAAACGCGCCAACTGACCGTTCAAAACCACAAAACGCGAACCCGTAATTTTTGCGCCCAATTCAAAATCCAATAAATTACGCGCCGTGCCTAAATCAACGTGATCCTTGACTTCAAAATCAAACGTCGGCACATCGCCCCAACGGCTGATTTCAACGTTATCTTCTTCGCTTTTGCCTTCGGGAACAGACAAATCCAACAAATTCGGAATGCCCGACATCAGCGTGTCGAGTTCAGTTTGGATTTCTGATAATTCCGTTTCAGCGGTTTTTAATTCATCGCCTAAATTTGCCACCTGATTGAGCAACGGTTGCACGTCTTCGCCTTTCGCTTTCGCTTGACCAATCGCTTTTGAGCTGGAATTACGCGCATTTTGTAATTCTTGGGTTTTGGTTTGAACCAATTTACGACGCGCTTCTAATTCGCTGTAATTTTCAGGATTGAAGGCGAAATTGCGTTTTTTTAATTGTTCGATGACGAAATCTAAGTCGTTTCTAAATAAATAAGGGTCTAGCATTTGAAAAGTTACCTTTGAAAAATAAAAATTTTGGTGTGTGTGTATTTTCGCTTTTTTTCATATTTATTGCGCTACAAAATTATTTTCAAATATATTTACGTTTGGGTTAGCAAACCGCGCCACCTTTCGTTGTACAATCCACACAGCGGTTTCCGTAATGCCGCTAAACTTAAAACTTTTGAAGGTCTCACACTATGATTGCAGTCCCAGCCTATTTAGAAGAATCCTTTTTGCACGTCGCAGAAGTCGAACATCAACCCGTTAGCAAACTGATTGAAACAGCGTTAATCGAATTTTTGGAAGATTACCAAGATGCTCGTATTGCTGAAAAAGAAATTCGAGAAATTCGTAACGGTGAATCTAAGGTTCTTTCTTTAACCGATGCAAAGAAGTTATACGATGAACTGGTTAGTTAAAGTCAAAGATAAAGCCGTTAAATCCTTGGCTAAAATCGATCGAAAACAAGCGGCTAAAATATGGCGTTTTTTAGAAGTCGAATTGCCTGCAATGCCTCATCCGCGTTCAAGTGGTAAAGCGTTGCATGGTGAATTCAAAGGAATGTGGCGTTATCGGGTTGGTGATTACAGAATCATCTGTGAAATTATAGATGATGAATTAGTAGTTGTTGCAATCGAAGTTGAGCATCGCTCAAAAGTTTATAAATAATCCCTTTTCAGGAGATTCAAAAATGTTCAACCTAAAACAAAAGATTGGCTGGTCAGTCAGTCAGTCAGTCAGTCAGTCAGTCAGTCAGTCAGTCAGTCAGTCAGTCAGTCAGTCAGTCAGTCAGTCAGTCAGTAAAAGCATAAAATCTAAACTTGCACTGTCAAGCCTTTTCTTGGGTTCTTTGTTCGTTTTTTCACCAGTTTATGCCGATTTAAACACAGGTTTAGTGGCTAATTATTCGTTTGATGATTGCACAGCAAAAGACAACAGCGGCAATGGTCACGACGGAACAATTAACGGTAATCCTCAATGTGTCGATGGCTCAAAAGGCAAAGCGTTTTCTTTTGATGGTGTTGCGGATTTTATTGATTTAACTGGCAAGCCTATAGCGCAACAAGGAAACAATCCTCGCTCAATATTTGTTTGGGGTAAAACCACAGATCAAAAAAGTTATCAGAGAGTGGTGGCGACAGGCACTACAGGCTTTAATCAAGCATTTAACATTCTTTTATGGGCAAATGGACAGCCTGGAATAATGGGATATGCTAATGACTTTTATATAGACACGGTAACAGTTGCCGATGGAAAGTGGCATTTTATCGGTGCAACCCATGATGGAAATACAATTTCCATTTGGATTGATGGTGTATTAAAGGGAAGCAAGAAAATGGCTTATAACACAACAGGAAATAATAATTTTATAGGTCGTGCAAATGACGACCAAACTACAATAGAAACAACCTATTTTAATGGTAGTATCGACGACCTCCGCATCTACAACCGCGCCCTTTCAGAAACCGAAGTTAAATCGTTGTACAACATGGGACAACTTAGCGGCACGGTAAATGGCGTTCAAAAATACAGCGCGGTTTGTAAAAACCTGAAAACGGGCGTGACCAAAAAGATTGCGCTTACGGATGGCGCGAAGGAATGGAATTGTAAAGCGGCTGGTTTGCAAACCAAAAAAGGCGAAAATGTGAGTGTGACGATTACGGGCGTTTCGCAGTAGTTCTGAAGTCACATCGTTAAAAAGCCGCTCTTCGGCATACGTTGAAGAGCGGCTTTTCATTAAATTTTCAAATCTGTTTGCCGAGTAATAAACCCAGCCAAATTGTGCCGCTACAAATCAAACTATTGGCGACAAAAAGTCCGAGCATAAAATTGGTTTGTGTGTCGAAAGAAAAACCGTGTTCGATTAAAAATAAAATTAAATACAAACCGGAAAGCGTTAAATACGCGCCAATGATTAAGACCAATAATGCCGCACTTTGTTTCACAAACGTTGAGCGCGAACCTAAGTTTGGAAACCAATCATGCCAATGGTTGCGAAAATATCGCCAAATGCTTTTGTCTTGGTCTTCTCCCATAAACTCACCCACCAGCTCCATGGTAATAACCTCGCCATCACTGAGCTTAGGGGGCAAATCCTCGTTTTCTGAGCGGGACTTTTACGACATCATGTAACGCTTCGTCTACGCAGCAATAAACGGTGTGATAAAATCCTCGACTGGCATGGCTCTACTCCTGTAAAGTTGCTTTGGCAAAAGCAACTTTACAGGAAATCGGGTCATGCTTTCAATTCAACAAAAAGTCGAACATCGCATAGCTCCGTAATTTTAGCCTTCTATTATCATCAAACTACATTGTATTAGCTATAACCGAAGAAAAACATGAATTTGTGGCAATTTTGATTCGTGATAATAGCAATTGGCATTATTAAAATTATCGTGTAACCTATGTGCTACTTAACGGGGGCGACTTGGCTTCGACGTGGGTAGCGAAACCTAGAGTGCATGCCGAGGACAGTACACCTCGTAAAATCTACTGAAATTTAAGTATTCGCAAATGACGAAAACTACTCAATGGCTTTAGCTGCTTAAACACAGCACCATTCCTTTGACCATCTGTGCTTATGCGGGTGGAGTTCAAATGCCTCGGCAAGAGAACGTTCAGAGGTCATTCACATAAGATCGCGCTGAAGTCTGTCCGGAATGGATGCGCTAAAACCCTACGGAATCGTTGGTGACTTTTTTGGCTCGTCGGAATGTCACTGACTAAATCTAAAGAACGAGATAAGCATGTAGACCTTGTGGCGGAGTGCTTACGGACGGGGGTTCAATTCCCCCCGCCTCCACCAAATACCGAAAAACCCCCTAAGTTTTAAACTTAGCGGGTTTTTTATTGTCCAATTCAAAGTGATTTGGTTCCCACTTGCACCAAAAATAGTGGTATTGCTAAAGGCAGAATATTGATTGTAGACGTAAATTTTCAAAAATATACCCAGCAAAAAATGCTATGCTCACATTTAATTCGTTTTTAACTCTTAAAAAATCATGCTCATAAATATCACGACCCATTCGCCTTTTCCTCGTTATTTTTATTACGCGCTAACAGTTGCCATTGCGTTGAATTTAACGTCTTGCAGCACCACGCCCGAACGTGAAATCACGACGTTACCGGCAATTGAACAAGTCGCACCACCGATTTCAGTTGAACTGTCTACCCCGATTATTAAACCGATGTTGCCGGAAACAAATGTGCCAATTTCGCCCACCACGCCACTTTCAATTAACCAAAATGTTAAAAATTTCGTGCGCCAAATGGTATCGAAACATCATTTCAATGAACTGGAATTAACGCAATTATTGCAATCAGCGGTAATTAAAGAAAGTATTTTGAAAAGCATTTCATCGCCGTCGGAAGGTTTACCGTGGCATAAATACCGCAAAATTTTTCTCACCGAAGCGCGTATTGAGGGCGGTGTAAAATTTTGGCATGAAAATGCGGCAGCGTTAGAAAGCGTGTCACAACAAACGGGCGTTGCGCCCGAAATTATCGTGGCGATTATCGGCGTGGAAACGGGTTACGGCAAAAACATGGGCAATCATCGCGTTCTCGATGCGTTGGCAACGCTTGCGTTTGCGTATCCGCCGCGAAGTTCGTTTTTTACTGGCGAACTCGAAAGTTTTTTATTGTTATGCCGCGAAGAAAACATGAATCCGCGTGAACCAATGGGTTCTTATGCCGGTGCAATGGGTTATCCGCAATTTATGCCGAGCAGTTTTCGCGCGTTAGCCAAAGATTTTGAACATGACGGACACCGCGATATTTGGCACAATCCGCGTGACGCAATTGCCAGTGTGGCGAATTATTTTGCGAAAAACGATTGGCAACACGGTCAAGGAATTGCCATTCGCGCCACGGCAATCGGAAATCAGTATAAATCCGCGTTGAATAAAGACTTAAAACCGAATTCAACCCTCGCCCAATTAAGCCGCCTCAACGTCAGCGCGACAGAAAATTTTCCCGCCAATATCAACGTGAAATTAGTAGCGTTGCAGCAGTTAGACGGCGACGAATTATGGCTGGGACTGCACAATTTTTATGTGATTACGCGCTACAATCACAGCCCGTTATATGCAATGGCGGCTTATCAATTAAGCCAAGAAATAAAGCAACGGCGATAACTTTCATTTTTTTGGTATCATAAGCAGTAATCGGCAAGCGGTTATTTTGTCGATGCTTTCATAACAATAATATTTTTAGACTCAGGAGCTTTTACAATGAAAAAAATGACTACTCCGTTCGCAATGGCAATGAGCGCAGCGTTAATCTCAAGCGTTTCGGCAACTGCTGTAAATGCTGAAGCTAATCCGTTTGGCGCAACCGAATTATCATCGGGTTATATGCAACTTGCCGCCGCTGAAATGGCGTGTGGTGCGGGCATGAAAATGGAAAAACCGAAAACTGCTGAAGGCGCGTGCGCTGGCAAAAAATCCGCGTCTGGCGAAAAATCTCCCGAAGGAAAATGCGGCGATATGATGGACGGCGACAAAATGAAAGCGGGCATGGAAGCAGCGTGTGGCGGCATGATGAAAGGCAAAGAAGGTTCGTGTGGCGAAATGCACGGCGCGATGTCAAAAGAAGGCGCGTGTGGTGCAGCAAAATCTGAAGGCAAACCCTTAGACAATTCGCCGTTATACGACGTGCATCCGCCTCAATAATTGAGCAATTCACATGAAAAAATTTTCAACATCTTTAGCGGTTGGTGCGGTGTTAATATCAGGCATTGCGAGCGCAGACGTAAATCCGTTCGGTGCAACTGAATTACCGTCGGCATATTTGCAACTTGCTGAAACAGAAATGGCGTGCGGCGCGAACATGAAAATGGAAGCACCCAAAGACCAATCAAAAGAAGAGGCTGAAAAAGCAGCCAAAGAAAAAGCGGCTGCCGATGAAGCAGCAAAAAAAGCAGCACCGAAACATTAAAATTCGGGTGTTTTGAGTTCGTTTTTAGAAAGGGCATAATTCATGCCCTTTTTTTATGGCGAAACGCTTAAATTATTAGCCGCCAATTGCCTTGTGATACAATTTGCACCAATCAAACCCTTGTTTCCTTTTCGTTTTCAATCGTTAGAACCCTGCCTATGAAATTAAAAAAACTTTCTCGCCTTATTTTACTTTGCTTATTCGCCGCGCAAACCGTTCAAGCTGATGAAGAATTTGTCGTTCGAGACATTAAAGTCAAAGGCTTACAACGCATTTCCGAAGGTACGGTTTACAATTATTTACCCGTGACGGTTGGCGAACGATTTTCGTTAGACAACACAGCACCTGCGATTAAATCACTCTTTAAAACGGGATTTTTCAAAGATATTTCGGTCGAACGCGAAGGTTCAACATTAGTGGTTAACGTGGTCGAACGCCCGTCGATTGCAAAAATTTTATTTGAAGGCAACAAAGATTTAAGCAAAGACGATTTAACCAAAGCTCTCAAAAAAATTGGGTTATCGGAAGGTCAAACCTTTGATCGGCAGTTACTCGATAAAGTTGAACAAGAACTAAATCGGCAATATCTCAGCCACGGGAAATATGGCTTAACGATTAAAACCGAAGTCACGGATTTAACGCGAAACCGCGTTGCCATTTTTATCAAAATATCGGAAGGGCGCGTCGCGAAAATCAAAGAAATTAACATCGTCGGCAACAACACGTTTGACGACGCGATATTGCTTAAAAAAATCGAATTAAACACCTCGAATTTGTTGTCGTTTTACACCAAAGATGACCAATATTCGAAACAAAAACTCGGCGCAGATTTGGAAACGTTGCGCTCGTATTATTTGGATCGTGGTTATATCAACTTTAATATTGAATCGACGCAAGTGGCGATTACGCCAGACAAAAAAGATATTTACGTCACGATTAACGTCAAAGAAGGCGACGTTTATAAACTCGATAAAGTGAAACTCGCGGGCAATTTGGTCGTTCCCGCTGACGAGTTAATCAAACTGATGAAAGTCGGGCCTGGCGAAGTCTTTTCACGCAAAAGTGCGACCGAAACATCGAAAGCTATTTCTGATCGTTTAGGCGATGATGGTTATGCGTTTGCTAACGTCAACATGATTCCCGAAATCGTCGAAGCCACGAAAACCGTGAACATGACGTTTTTTGTTGATCCGGCAAAACGAGTTTATGTACGCCGAATCAATATCAAAGGCAACACCAAAACGCGCGACGAAGTATTGCGCCGCGAAATGCGTCAAACGGAAGCAAGTTGGGCATCGAGTTCTAAAATCGAACGCTCAAAAACCCGTTTGGAACGGTTAGGTTATTTTGAAGATGTCAGCGTTGAAACGCCGCCCGTTACAGGTGCAGCGGATGAAATCGATGTGAATTACAGCGTCACCGAAAAACCGTCTGGAAATTTAATGGCGGGCGTTGGTTATTCGCAGGTTCAAGGGATTGTGTTGAATGCCAACATTGCACAAAACAACGTGTTTGGTTCAGGCAAGCAAGTGAATTTAGCGTTTAATAACAGCAACTATTTGACCAGCTATCAATTTGGTTTTCACAATCCGTATTTCACCACCGACGGCGTAAGTCAGGGTTATAACTTGGGTTACACCAAACGTGATGCGTCGGCAATTAACATCGCGAGTTACACGACCAACGTAATGAATGCGGGGATTAACTTCGGTTTGCCGTTGAATGAATTCGACCAAATTCGTTTTGATTTCGATACAAAGTACACAACTTTAGGGACAACGGCTTACACGTCAGATGAAATTTCCGATTTTATGACTAAAAACGGCGATTCATTTTTCACTTTTGCCCCCGCGATTGGTTGGACACATGACACGTTAAATCGGGCAATTTTTCCAAACAAAGGCGGACAACAACGTCTTTCTGCGTTGGCAACTGTTCCAGGCAGTGATTTGGAATACTACAAATTGAGCTATAAACATCAAATGTATTTCCCCGTCGCGAAAGACTTTACATTTCGTATTGTAGGCGAGGCGGGTTACGGTGATGGTTATGGTAAAAATGACAATTTGCCATTTTTTGAAAACTATTTTGCAGGCGGAACGGGTTCATTGCGCGGCTTTAAAAATAATACGTTAGGTGATCGCGATACACATACAAAAAGTTGTCAAGCTCCTGTATCTTATGCTGATGGCACAGTCGCGCCATACGCTGCGGGAACTTGCCCCTATCAAAATTACCCATTAGGCGGCTCAACGAAAGTGGTCGGCAGCGCGGAATTATTTTTCCCCGTGCCATTTATGCCCGATACAAAATCAGTACGTTTAGGCACATTCTTTGACGCGGGTTCGTTGAGTAACGGCTTTAATATGAATATGCGATATTCAGCGGGTTTATCGGGTGAATGGATGTCGCCATTTGGTGCATTGTCAGTCAGTGTCGCGCAACCGCTGAATGCTACTTCTGTTGTTCGAGGCATAGATGGCGCGGCAACAACTGGTGACCAAAAACAAATGTTCCAATTTAACTTTGGACAAAACTTCTAAAACAATTTTTAGTTTGTCGCGCTTATCACTTATAATTTAAGCATATTTTTTTATTTCCAATCGAAACTCTCGGAGAATTCTATCTTTATGAAAACCAAAATCGCGTTATTTTTAGGCTTAATTTTCATGGCAAATATCAGTTATGCCGATTTGAAAGTGGGCTTTGTAAACATTCCAGCCGTACTTGAAAAAGCTCCTCAAGCTGAAAAAGCCAAAAAACGTCTAGAACAAGAATTCTCGCCACGCGATAAACAACTTGTTTCGCAACAAAAAGACATACAAAACATGGAAGAACGTTTAACCAAAGATGCCGCAGTTTTGGGTGAAGCGGCGCGTGGTAATTTAGAAAAAGATATTTTAAATAAAAAACGGGATTTCAAACGCACGCAACAAGAATTCAGCGAAGATTTCAATGTTCGCCGCAACGAAGAACTCGGCAAATTGCAACGCCGTATTGTTGAAGCTATCCGTGGCATTGCAAAAGACCAAGGTTTTGATTTATTACTCACCGACGGCGTAATTTATGCCAGCGAACAAATCGATGTCACCGCGCAAGTTCAACAAAAATTAACCTCAATGCCTGAGTAATTTCCGTTTTAAATCTGCCCTCCAATCCCCCTTATAACCTAAAAAAGTGAAATTAAAATCATGTCTATAACGTTAGATATTCTGCAAATTCAAGCCTTTCTTCCGCACCGTTATCCGTTTTTGTTAGTGGATAAAGTGGTGGAATGTGAGCCGGGCGTTAGGTTATTAGGGGTGAAAAATGTCACTTATAACGAGCCGTTTTTTCAAGGGCATTTCCCGCAAAAACCCGTTATGCCAGGCGTGTTAATTTTAGAAGCAATGGCACAAACTACAGGCTTGTTAGCTTCTGAAACAGCAGGCGATGAATTGAAAGGCATGATTTATTATCTGACGGGTATCGACAAAGCAAAATTCAAACGCCCTGTTGTGCCAGGTGATCAATTGATGTTAGAAGCACGTTTCGTTAAAAGCCGCCGTAACGTTTGGGCATTTGAGTGTCGCGCCGAAGTCGATGGCGAATTTGTTGCCAGTGCTGAAATTCGTTGTGCCGCTGTGGTTGAGTAAGTTTTGATTCATCCTACCGCCATTATCGACCCACGCGCTGAACTCGCTGAAAACGTGCGGGTCGGCGCGTTTTCAATTGTGGGTGCGGACGTTAAAATCGGTTCGGGTACCCTTATCGAATCACACGTTGTCGTTAAAGGTCACACCACGCTAGGCAAAGATAATCACATTTACCAATTTTGTTCGATTGGCGAAGATCCGCAAGATAAAAAATACGCGCACGAAATTACCCACTTAGAAATTGGCGACCGCAACGTGATTCGTGAATACACGTCTATGCACCGTGGCACGCACCAAGACAATAGTTTGACGAAAATCGGTAGCGATAATTTGTTTATGGCGTATACGCACGTCGCGCATGATTGTGTGATTGGCGATCATGTCATTATGGCGAATGGCGCGTCGCTCGCGGGTCATGTGCGATTGAACAGCCACGCGATTTTGGGTGGTTTTACGCTGGTGCATCAATTTACCCAAATCGGTCAATACAGTTTTGCGGCAATGGGCAGTGCGATTACTCAAGATATTCCGCCATTTGTGATGGTGGGCGGTCGTCCGACACGTCCGCACGGCATTAACTCCGTCGGCATGGAGCGCAATGGCATTTCTGCTGAAGATATTCGCCTCATTCGTAAAGCCTACAAAATGATTTATAAGATGAATTTGCGCCTCGAAGATGCGATTGAAAAAATGGAAGAGTTGGTCGGTGAGAGTAAAGAATTATTCGATATGGTGAATTTTTTACGCAATGTCACGCGCGGCATTTTACGTTAATTATGATTTTAATTGCCGGCGTAGACGAAGCGGGACGCGGTTGTTTGGCGGGTAATGTATTTGCCGCAGCGGTGATTTTAAATTCTGATTTTCCTATTCTCGGTTTAGCCGATTCCAAAGTATTAAGCGCGAAAAAACGTGAATTTTTATCTGAACAAATCAAAAAATACGCGCTAAGTTGGTCAATCGCGCAAGCAAGCGTTGACGAAATCGACGACATTAACATTCTGCAAGCTTCATTATCAGCGATGCAACGCGCCATCAAAGGTTTGCACATTCAACCTACCGAAATTTTAATTGACGGCAATCAACTTCCCAAACTCACCCTTCCTGCTCGCGCCATTATTCAAGGCGACAAAACCGTTCAAGAAATCAGTGCCGCGTCGATTTTAGCCAAAGTCGCTCGCGATGAATCGATGGACGAATGCGCCAAAATTTATCCGCACTATCAATTTTCAAAACACAAAGGTTACGGCACAAAATTACATTGCCAAGAAATCGAAAAATTCGGCATTTTGGACATTCACCGCAAATCATTTAATCCCGTCAGAACGTTATTACTTCAAAAATGAAACGCATTGTTTTAGGTATCGAATACGACGGCAGTCGTTTTTTTGGTTGGCAATGGCAAGTGAAACATCGCAACATTCAGCACGAACTT
Source organism: uncultured Pseudomonadota bacterium (assembly GCA_903889445.1). Taxonomy (GTDB): domain Bacteria; phylum Pseudomonadota; class Gammaproteobacteria; order Methylococcales; family Methylomonadaceae; genus UBA10906. Next base: position 31,052 of record CAISXF010000037.1, on the reverse strand, counting down.
CAACAAGCCTTGAGCAAAATCGCGCAACATCCGATTACCGTGCAATGCGCGGGGCGAACCGATACGGGCGTTCACGCGACGGAACAAGTTGTGCATTTCGACACGTCAGCCATTCGGAGTTTGGAAGCGTGGCATCGTGGCACAAATACTTATTTGCCCGACGATGTACGAGTAATTTGGGCGCAAGAAGCCATTGGCGATTTTCATGCGCGTTATCGTGCGATTGCCCGTTTTTACCGTTACGTTATTTTGAATCGCGCCACACCTTCTGCGTTAAATCGACAAACGACGTGGTGTCCATTGCCACTTGACGCTGAAAAAATGCACCACGCAGCGCAAAGTTTAATCGGTCATAATGATTTTTCGTCATATCGGGCGCAAGGTTGTCAGTCAAAAAGTCCATTGCGAACGATGTATTTCATTGATGTTCAGCGCGAAGATGAAAAAGTGATTATTGAATTGTCGGCGAATGCGTTTTTGCATCACATGGTTCGGAATATTGCAGGCGTTTTGATTGCGATTGGTTGTGAAAAACAACCTGTTTCATGGACGCAAGAATTGTTAGACGTGAAAAATCGACAGTCGGGCGGTGTGACTGCACCGTCTGATGGGTTGCATTTAGCAGGCGTTTATTATCCAGAACATTACGGCATTGCCAAACATCCTATTTTTAACAAATTACCCGCCGACGCTCGGCGTTACGATTGAGTTTTTACACCTACTGGAACAAAAATATGACGACCATCACAACCAACAAATACAAAAACAGCTTTGCTTTTGCTGCCATTAAAACGGGTGGCACAGTGGTGTCGTGGGGCAATGAATATAATGCTTCGGGTAAATATGTGCCGATTGATACCAAAAAAGTCGATGGCATTACTGGTGACGTTCAACAGATTTACTCAACCGATTGGGGGGCATTTGCGGCATTGCGTGCGGATGGTTCAGTGGTAACTTGGGGTTCTATTGTTTATGGTGGTGATAGTACAACAGATAAAATTTTAGCTGCGAAACTCAATGGTGACATTGATGTCACACAAATTTATTCCAACGCCCAAGCATTTGCAGCAGTGCGAGAAAATGGTTCTGTGGTGACATGGGGAAATGCAATAAATGGTGGCGATAGTAGCAAAGTTACATTAAGTGATGTTAAGCAAATTTATTCGACTGGAACTGCATTTGCGGCATTAAAAAACGATGGTTCTGTTGTAACGTGGGGAAACGCTAATTATGGAGGCGACACAACAAATGTTACGTTGGCAACGCAACTGAATGGCACGGATGATACGAAAGATGTCACGAACATTTTTTCAACCAACACGGCATTTGCCGCTCTGCGAAAAGATGGCTCTGTCGTGACGTGGGGTGATGCAAGTTCTGGCGGCAACACGGCGGATGCTACTTTGGCAAAATCACTCGATGGCACAGACAACACAAAAGATGTTACCGAAATCTTTTCAACGAACACAGCATTTGCAGCTTTACGAACAGATGGCTCGGTTGTAACGTGGGGAAATGCTAATTTTGGTGGTAATACACTGGCAGGAAAAACGGTTGATGTTTTGCCTCAACTGAATGATAGCTCTCATAAAGTTCAACACATTTATTCAAACGCCCAGGCATTTGCGGCAATACGAGAAGATGGTTCAGTCGTAACATGGGGCGATATAACGGCGGGTGGTAGCACTAGCATTGTAGTTGCTGGAAAAATCGTTGATGTTCAAGCTCAACTTCTTGCAAATGTTCAACAAATTTATTCGACAGGAACGGCATTTGCCGCATTAAAAAATGATGGTTCGGTTGTAACGTGGGGAAATCAGTTGGCGGGTGGTGCGACAACTAGCAGCTCCGTTATTGCAGGTAAAATCGTTACTGTCGATGCTCAAACGAGTTTCGATGGCAATGCAAATCCTGAACATAAAGTGATAGAAATTTTCTCAACCTACAACAGCTTTGCAGCTTTGCGAAAAGATGGTTCTGTCGTGACTTGGGGAAGTGCGGCAACGGGTGGCGACAGCACGACTGATAAAACGTTAGCAGCGAAACTGAATGGCGAGATTGATGTCACCCAGATTTTTTCAACCGATTATGCGTTTTCAGCATTACGCGCCGATGGCTCGGTCGTGACATGGGGTGGAAATGCGCGTTTAGGTTTTGGTGGTGACAGCAGCACAGTTAAAGATTTAACGGGTGTGATAGGATTTTCTGATAGCAATAATCGGTTGCTAACAGGAAAGGCGACAAACGACACGTTGACTGGAAGTATTGGCAATGACACGTTAATCGGTGGCTTAGGTGTCGATACTCTAAAAGGTGGTTCAGGTTCGGATAGTTTCAAATTCAATAACGAAAATGAAACGGGTATTGATGCAAAAACGCGCGACACCATTACCGATTTCAATCATGGTGAAGGCGATAAAATCGACCTTTCCGCTATCGATGCAAATTCAACATTAGCAAGCGACCAAACCTTTAATTTTGTTATTTCTTCTAATTTCACCAAGAAATCTGGCGAGTTACATTTTACAAAAGGAATCCTTGAAGGCGATACAAACGGGGATGGCAAAGCCGATTTTTCAATCCAACTCAATGGTGTAACAACATTGGTTGCTGCTGATTTTGTGCTGTAGTGAATAGGAATTTTAAAAAATGAATCATTTATCGTTTTACATTCACGGCAACGCCGACGGTCACAACGAAATTTTAGAAATCCTGACAAGTTTCTTGTCGTTTTTTGAAGGCTTAACGGCAAACGGTGGCGCGTCGAACGGCTCGAATTTCTTAGAAGGTATTACGAGCCTCGCGAACATTCACCCATTATTGGTACATTTCCCGATTGCATTTTTGAGTTTGTTTGTCGCGGTGGATTTAATCGGCACGGCGGCGAAAAAACCAGAATGGCGCAGTTTTGCGAGCGGTTTGCTTTATGTGGGAACGGTGTTTGCGGGTTTGACGGTTTGGGCGGGATTTAATGCAGCGGACACGGTGCCGCACGGTCACAATGTTCACGACATAATGGAACGCCACGAACAATTAGGGCTTTCGATTTTGGCGTTATCAATGGCATTAACTGCGTGGCGATTGCGCCGACCCGTTGACGGCTGGGGAATTTACAACGCACTAACGGTTATTTTATTAGGCGTAATTATTTTCGGTGCAGATTTAGGCGGCTTGATGGTTTACAAATATGGCGTAGCGGTGGAAGCCGTGACGGTGTCGCCTGAAGACAGTCACCATCACGAATAATGTTTGTGGTGGTAAATTTGCCGTTTCATTGCTTATAAAGGGACATTAACGCAATGCGCGTATCAATTTGCGCGGCAAGCGTTAAATACGCCGCACTTTGGGTAGATTCAAAAAGACGTTTAAATTCAGCTTCGTTCATGTGTTCGGGTAAACCACGCGGATCCGGCATAAGGTCGCGGTAATCGGTAATTTCAGAGGTTAATTTTTGAATACGTCGGGCATTTTCAGGTGACGAAACCGCTAATTCACCAAAACGACTTCCTGCTTTGTCGGCGGTCAAATCAACAAAACTAAACCCACTTCCCCCCGCTCGGGTGTCGCTCAATTCTTTGACTTCGCCCAACGCATTCGCGACCTGACTATTGATGGAAGCAGCCAATGCTGCAGTGCCAATGAAATGCTGCGCTAAATCCGACCGTTTATACAAAAAGGCAGGAATGTGTGGCGCGTCTTCTGCGTTGACGTAATCGTTAATGGCTAAAATGGCACTACGATTTTCTTGAATCGCCGTCTCTAATGTCGCACGTTGATAGGCTAATTCAAACACCGCTTTTAATAATTCGGCGAGCGATAATCGCCATTTTGAATCGCGTTGTGCGAGAACTTCGGCGATTTTTTGCCGATAAAGTTGGCGACTTTCGGTGTTAATTTGCGTGCTTTGGTGAATGGCATCGTAAAAAATCGTGAGCGTTTTGTCATCGATGGCAACGTGCCGAATCGGTTTCGTCGCCAGAATAAAATAATCATTCAAAAACGAATAGCGAATCAGCGCGTGAATCGCCCAATTCGCTAATTTTGCCGGTAATACTAATCGCCCCACTTTAAACTTCGTAATGCGTGGCAACGGTTCATCTATTACGCTACCTAAGCGAAAACTCACCGTAAAATAATGGGCGAACCGATTAGGCGGCAAGGTGAAAGTCGCGCTGCAACGCAGTTTATGGTTAATCAATTCAATGTGAATCACACTTTGTCGATAGCGATTCAGCAAATAATTCCCGGCGAGATTTAAATCCGCCTCCGTAAACGTAATCGCCGCAATTTCGTCGGGTTTTATTTTGGTACCTTCGTACAAAATTTTTCGTGCTTGCGTGATATTTTCGGAGGTGAGTTTGGTTTGTAGTGGTTGATTATTCTCAGAGCGTAAACCGCTTATCAACACAAAAGCACACAATAAAAATAGCAGCACGAAAAATCCCGCGACAATTCGCCCAACAAAAATAAGATTAACGCGGCGTATCATTATGCAAATTCGAGTTTTAATCCGTCGGTGATTAAATGCTCCACTTCATGCTTTAAATCGGCGTGCGTCAGGGGCGACGCATTTAACCAACCTTCTGGAAAACGTAAGGTTATTTTGGATTTTGTGCATAAAAATTGAAAGGGCGGCAATTCATAATCTTGACGATTACGATGCAATAACACGGCGAGGCGTAGCAACAACGCTAATTTGGGAGCTTCGAGATTCCACGGTGCGGGTAAATCGGCGAATATCTTTAACGGAAATTTACGGCGATGCGCTCGCACAATGGTCGCCAATAACATTTGATCTTGTCGTGAAAAACCCGCGAAATCGCCGTGTTCAATGACATACGCGCTGTGTTTATGATATTGATTGTGGGCAATATCGCGCCCAAGTTCGTGCAACTCTGCTGCCCAATACAAAAACTGCTGCGCTTGTTCCAGCTCAATTTGAAGATAATCGGGCGGTAATTTTGCCAGCAAATAATCCAACGTGTGTTTAATCCGTAGCGCGTGTTGATTATCGACATGATAACTTTCGGCAACGCTGCGAACCGTTGCCGCCCGAATATCATGATCGTAAATTCGCCCCAACAAATCGTGAATCAGCCCTTCGCGTAACGCGCCATCCGACACCGTCATTTGGCAGATATTCAGGCTTTGAAACGTCGCATAAACAATCGCCACGCCGCCGATAAACACCGGCAACCGCTCCACATCGAGGTCGGGCAAATTCAATTCGTTAATGTGTGTGCAAGTGAAAATATGCTGCGCCAATTGTTCTAAACCGTCGAGGGTAATGCCGTTATTGCTCCAATTTTTTGCGTGCAGCACTTTATCAATGGCGCGTAAACTTCCTGATGCGCCAATCGCTTCGTCCCAGTTTTTACGGTGAAATTCCTGTTGAAACGGTTCTAATCGCCGTTGGGCAAATAAAACCGCTTCGTTAAATGCCGCTTTCGACAGTTTGCCATTTTTAAAAAACAAATTGCTCACCGTCACGCACCCCATCGGCAAACTTTCTTTATCGAGCGGATTGTCACCGGAACCAATAATATATTCAGTGCTGCCGCCGCCAATATCCATCACTAAACGCAACTTTGCCGGACTGCTCAAACTGTTCGCCACGCCTTGATAAATCAATCGTGCTTCTTCAATTCCCGAAATAATGTGAATCGGATGATTTAACGCTCGCTCGGCTTTTTCTAAAAACTGCGCGGAATTTTTCGCGGTACGCAAGGTACTCGTGCCAACAATACGAACACTTTCAGGCGAAAAATGCCGAATTCGTTGTCCGAAACGTTCCAAACAAGCCAACGCACGTTCTTGAGTGATTTCATCAAGATAGTTTTTACTATCTAAACCCGAAGCCAAACGTACCATTTCTTTTAAACGATCAATTGTTTTCAATTTACCGTCGGTCAAACTACACACAATCATGTGAAAACTGTTTGAGCCTAAATCGACGGCGGCAACACAACTAGGTGGTTTTTTTAACACAGAAAGTTCCTATTTTTTAAGGTGTTATTGATAATTTTTATTTCTTTCACACTTAACCCATAAACCAACACATCAATCTCGCGATAAAAGCCACTCGCCCGATTGTGAAATTGCCCGATACATACTGTCTGGCGCAAGGTCAACTTCGTCATCGCCCCACGATACAAAACCATCTGCGACTTGAATTTGATTGAAAAAATCAGGATTTTTTAATTTTTCAAACACACCGTAAAGATAGGACGGCAAAAATCGAACATTCCCACTTAAACCATCAGCAAAACGCACCGCAAAAGATAATTCACCAATTACGCGAGCTTCAATTACATCGTAATACATGAAAACTTCCTTTTAGGGTAACGGTTTAATTTTAGTTGGTTCATGATGCAAACGGCATTTGTCCCAATCATTCAATAATTCTTCTTGGTGCAATTCCGCCCAATCCAAAACCAAATTCAATGCCCGACGCGGTAATTTCCCATCAGCCACATCAAGCGTTTGAATGTTAATCGACGCTTTATACTCACCATATTGCGCGTGAAAATGTGGCGGTGCGTGTTCCTCAAAAAACATTCGGATAATAATTCCGTAAAATTTACTAATCGTTGGCATTTTATTTCCCTTCCACAAAAAATCTCCTCGTCACTCAACCCATAAAGCCAATAGAACAAAATATCAATCACAATCCCAACTGAAAACTCAGCGCATCAATGATTTCAGTTTGCGTGTCATCGTTTTTTCACTTCACCCAACTTTTTAATCAGCCGTTTTTTATCAACGGTTCGGATTTGGTAACACAGCACCAGCGAATCTTTATCAAGCCCAGATTGTTCTTTTTTCAACAACACTTCATTCGGGTAAATTCGGCGACCTTGTTTTAGCGACGTAAGCGGTAAAATGTTTATCACCGGTAAAATGGCGTTAACGTCATTATCGCTAATTACCAAAATAGGGCGCGTTTTGCCTTGTTCCGAGCCAATCGTTGGGTCAAGATTCACCAAATAAATACTCCAACGCATCACCATTTCTCACCATCAACATCAGCAAAATCATCACTAATCATCTGTAGATCACTCAAGAAAAGCCCATCGTGTTGGCTCGCTTTTAATTGCGCGAGTTTGTCAGCTCTCGAATTTTTCGGCGTTTCTTTGAATAACAAAATCACTTCCATCATTTGATTTTCATGAATACTCGCAGGCACTTCAATCACAATTTTATGATTTTTTGGTACACGTTTTAGCTGTCTTAACGCAATCATTTTCAACCCTTCACAATTAAAATCTCTTCTATCGAAAACTTAAAAGCAAATCCCCCTGCGGCTATCGCCGCTCCCCCTTCAAAAAGGGGGAAAAGAGGGTAAAGCAAAAACACACGCTTTTTAATCTTTCGCCCCCTTTTTGAAGGGGGCAGCCTGCAAGGCTGGGGGATTTGCTCTAATGTTCCGGATAACCTTCATTTCCCACCCTCAATTATTCTAATTTCATCTTCCGACAACCCATAAAGCCCATAAACCAACACATCAATCTCACGTTCCAACGCGCTGGTATCGTTGCCCGCTTTTTTGTCGGCAAGAATTTTGTCCACTAATTTTATAAACGGTTGTTGCTCGGTTTCGGGGATTTTTGGAATGGGTAATTTTTCCAAAAATGTCTTGGAAATGTTCACGGTTAATGTTGAATTATTTGAAAAACTATTAGCATAAAACCAATTTAATACTCGTGAATTTATTAACGCCAAAAAAAACTCATATTGATTTTCGTAATCTGCTTTTAAAAGCAAATTATTCACTGATGCAAAGGTTCTATGTTTTTCGGTGTCTATAGTTCCAGTTAATGGATTACTGCCACCACTGATTCGTTGAATAATGATTTTCTTTTTAGCTTCCCAAACATAATCGGGTCTTGCTCTATTGATTTCTTTTCTATCCCAAATAATAAATTTTTTGACAGGATTTAAACCATATTTAAATATCGTTTTTCCTTCAACTAAAGGGAAACTATTGTCTGTTTTTAATTCTGAGATAACGGATTTATTCGCATCTATTCCCGCAATAATATCAATACAAAAATCACCAAGATTTGTTTTACCAAAAGAAATTTTATTGATTAAATCGCCGACTAAGCCATCAGAAAAAATGTTAAACGTGTAACTTACGTTAGTTAAAAAGCTGGACTGTTCAATCAATGATGATTTGAATTCGTGGCGTTCAATGTTTTCAATATCAGTAATGACTTTTACTTTTTGATTCACATTTTTATTATTTGTAAGTCTAAAAATCACCGTTGAAGCCGTAACATTACTAAAAACACCACTGCCTAAATCGACTATTTCATCAATTGATGCTTCTTCTAAAAGATACCGTCTAATTAAATCATAGCTTGTTGTTCGCAATAAATTATTCGGAACAATGTATGTCACAACACCGCCTTTTTTGCTCTCAAAAATTCCTTTCAAAATAAAAAGCGCAAACAAGTTAATTTTTCCAGATTGATTTGCTTTAGATTTAATACCTTTCGTTAAAACTGAAAAATATGTTTTGGCAATAGAATCCTTGAAGTGGTCGGAAAAATCGGCATCTCGCGTAAATATGTAAGGCGGATTGCCAATCACAATATCAAAGCCGCCCGAAAGTTGCGGGAAGAAATAGCGTGGTTCAAAGAATGCAACGGCTTCGTGTTTGAACAAATTGGCGTAACTTTGCCAAAGTTTTTTGTGGCTTTCGAGCTGGTCGATTTGTTTTTTATATTTGGCTTCGTTGTGGCTTAACGATTCGATGGCTTTAATTTTTTCGTCGCATTTTGCGTTGATGAGCGTTTCGATTTTGTCGCGTAATTTTCGTTTATCGTCGGGATTGGCGACTTTGAAATAATCGTGTGTTAAGTCGCTAAATTTTGTGAAAAATACGTCATCGACTTTAACGCCCATTGCTTCATCTTCTTTTGGCGCGGCGATTAAGGTATTCGCGGCGATAATTTTAAAATCCAAATTCGGCAACGGACGAATGCCGAAGTTGTTGGATTTATCGCCGTGCGATTTTTGGTCAACGATGAGCGAAATGAAAAAGCGTAATTTGCTGATTTGGGTGGCGATGGGTTGAATGTCTACGCCGTGGATGCAGTTTTCGATTAAGAAAAGTTTGCGTCCGTAATCGAGTTCGTTATTTTCAAACGCATCGTGAATGACTTGCGTGGCTTTTTCACGGCACGCGCTGTCGTCGATGGTTTTGAGTTTGGCAATTTGACGGTCACGCCATTTTTCATTTTTGGGGTCGAGTTTGGACAAAACGAAAACGAGTTTGTGCAAAATGCCCATTGGAAATGCGCCCGAACCGCAGGCGGGGTCGAGGATTTTTAGGTTGTCGATGGCAGAAATTAAAGCGTCGGTTTGTGGCGCGTCGAACGGGTTTTGAGTGTTTTCGTAATTCAATAATTCCCGTAGGTGCGGCTTCAGCCGCATTTTTAATTCAAGCAATGCGGCTGAAGCCGCACCTACGTTTACGTTTACGGTTGATTCAAAATACGCTAGCAACGATTCATCCACCATATAATCGACAATTTCACGCGGCGTATAAAAACTGCCGGTTTGTTTTCGTGCGGTGGTGCCAGTTTCAGGATTGTAAGCGGCGAGTAAATTCTCAAAAACCTGCCCCAATAATTCGGGGTCGAGCGCAATATCTTCTTCGAGCGGTGTATTTTCTTCGACAGTGAATTTATGATTTTGCAGAATATCAATCAAGCCATAAACCGTGACCTTCGATTTCTTTTTGTTGTCATACGCCGCGCTTAAATCGACGTTTTTGTATTCGCCGAAAAAGAGTTTATCGGGTGCAACGGCTTGTTTTGATTTTGTTGAACTAAATCCATCGAGGCGAATTTCAACAGGATTTTCGGGTTTTGTTCTATCCAAACAATCGAACAAACCACCGTTTAAAAACGGAATGTCGTCAAAATGAATTTTGAAGTTTTCAGCTTCAAATAAATCCGCATAACGATAAACCAGTTGATTACCATGATTTTTATTCGGAAAAGTGTTTGTGCGAGGCACGATAACTTTGCGTTTATCAATCGGCATATTCAGTGTGGCAAAAAACAAATTCTGCAAAATCGCTTTATAAAAAATCGTGTCGTTGGAATTTTCGCCCGTGAAGTTTTTGAGCATTTTGGCGAGTGCTTTTGGCTCGAAAAGTTCAGGATTGATTAAGCCTTTTTCTTTCATGAACCAAACGAACAACAGCCGTGTTAATAAACGGATGAGCGATTCGCTTTGATGTTGTTCATCAGGAATCAAATCATCGACGGCGCGAATTTGCGGGAATTTCACTTCTGAAAGCGCGAGCAAATACCAATCGAACAGTTTTTCATAGAATTGTTTGTTGAGTTCTTTTGTATTTAAAACTTTTTGCCAAGCGTTGTGCAACTCAACGAAATTCGTAGGTTTAGGTTTTAAATTTGAAAACGCCAAATCTCCCAAAATATCCAAATGGGCGCGATGCGGTTTTTCGAGGCGAATATCTTTAATCAGTGTGACTTTTTCTAACACGTCGCGGCTTTCGTCACGTTTATGAAGGCGGCGATTGATAACGGAAAGCGTCAGCGCGTCGCCGTGTTTGAACAAAACTAAAATGGGTGCTATATCAAATTTTCGATTAAGTTCACGAGTGATTTTAGCTAAATCCGAGCGCGAATAATACGATTTTTTGAGTTCAATCCCAAAAATCATGTAAGCGTGAATTTCTTGCTCACCCACTCGCAACGCCGCCATTTTGGTATTTTCAGGCGTTAAGAAAAATAGTTGATCAACGTAAATCCATTCTGAAACCAGCGCGTTGGTTTCATTCAACGGTTTGAGTTCGCGTGCGAATCCGGCGTAAGTTTTTTGAGTAAGCGGCTGGCTGTCTTCGGTGTTGTAGCCGAGCATTTCAAAAAACGACAAAGCATTTTCTGTGAAATCGCCGGTTTTGAATGCGTTTAATGCTGTTTCCATTTCTATTCCAAAAATTATTTAATAATCAACCAAGTAATCAAATCGAAATCCGACAACGCAGTGAGTTGTTTTTTGGCAGGAACCAACACCGCGCCACGTCCGCCCAATAAACTTTGTTGCCCTTTGGTTTTAACAATTTCGACCAATTCGGCAACGGCTTTTTTCAACAAGTCGCTATAAATTGACACATCCGTGCCGTTTTTCGTTTCATGATTAAACAACTGACACAGCGTTTCATAAGGCGTTTCGCGCTGCTCACACAATAATTTAAACACCTCTAAAATTTGTTTCGCGTGCGTGTAATGATAACGAACCGTGCCATTATCACCGATATAAACCAAAAAATGCGGATGTAGCGGATTGATTTTAGCGTTGCTATCGTTATCCGATTTTTGCCGCAAACAAAAAATCACGCCCGATTGAATTACCTCTTTTTCGATGTCAGAAAATTCTCGTTTCGACAAATTTGCGTGCATTCCCGATGGACACGGAACCAGCGCGTGCAATCCCAACGGCGCGTCTTCCAACTGTTGGCGAATGCGATCCAAACCGTCTAACAACTCACTCCGAAAATTATCCAAGGTAAAATCCGTGAGCGAAATTGTTTCGTCGGTATCCTCCAAATCCAACACGTCATGTTTCAATTTTTCCAATTGATGGTGGCGGTAATTCAACTCATCGCTGTCTTCCTCGTCACTCAATAAATTATCATCACCCGTCGCGGTCAAATCCACCAACACCATGCGTGTTTCGACTTTATTTTTCAAACCAAGATACACATCCAATTCTGCCGTCACCCAAAAATTCACCATTTGAATGGTTTTATTGGTGCTGCCCAATCGATCAATCCGCCCAAAACGTTGAATAATTCGCACCGGATTCCAATGAATATCGTAATTTACCAAATAATCACAATCCTGCAAATTCTGCCCTTCGCTGATGCAATCGGTCGCAATCAACAAATCAATTTCAATCGTTTCCGTTTTAGCACGTTGTTTTGAACGTGGCGAAAAATTGGTCAAAATGCTGTTGTAATCGTTTTTGCCGAACGTGGTTTCCGTCCGCGATCCACAAATTAACGCGCTGTTTAGGTCGAATTCGTCGCGCAAATTTTCATAAAGATACTGCGCCGTGTCCGCAAACGCGGTGAAAACGAGAATTTTTTGGTTGCCTTCATTCAGCGGATTTTTTAATTTTTCAGCAATCCGCGCTTTTAATTCCAGCAATTTGGCATCACGATCTGGCGTAATTTTTTTCGCGTCATCGTGCAAACTGCGTAACGCCGCTTTATCCTTCTGCAACGCTTCCAACCAATCGCCCAAACGCAAATCCGCTAAATGAAACTTCAATTTTTGCCCAACAAAATCCGCGCCATTTTCTTCTAAATCGGCTTCATCGACACTTTCAATTTCAATATCAGTTTCTTGTCCGGCGTTGAATGCGGTGATTTGATTTTCTAAACGTTCAATTTTTTTCAACGTCCGCGCCAAGGTAATTTCAAACGACGAAATTGAACTTTCGAGGCGTTTCAGAAAATTCGTTTTCATCATGCCGGTTAAATTCAACTCGCGTTGTTCACCCACTTTCGCGTGATATTTGGCTTTTTTCGCGTCTTGAACGTAGCCAGTCGGATTAAAAATCGCCAATTCGTACTGCTTAATTTGCTGGTTAATGGCTTCAAAATTAGGAAATTCACCGTGACTATCAATTTCCGCATAAATCGAAATCGGTTTATGTCGTTTAGGGAAATTGCCAATCGCCTCGACGTTGTACGAGCGAATAATGTGTTTTCGAGACCGTGCAATCGTCAATTCGTCCAACACCGTGAAAAATCCGCCATCCAATTGATTAAACAAGTCTTTCGTATTTCGTTTGGGCGTAGTTGCCCAGTCAGCAAATTGTTTTTGTGCGTCGCCTAACGTTTGCGTTAAATTTTTCACGCGGCAACTGTCAAGCAACGCATCGTTTTTGCCTTCGGTAATAAAGGCAATTTGATTACTCAAATCACGCAAACTATTATTCACCGGCGTGGCAGAAAGCAAAAGCACTTTGGTTTTGCCGCCGGATTTGATGATTTTTTCCATCAACCATTTAGCGCGATTGAGAACTTTGTCACCGTTGGGACGATTTTTTTCGAGCGGATTGCCACGAAAATTATGCGATTCGTCGATAACCACCAAATCAAAACTTTCCCAATGAAAATTCGCTAAGTTGATGCCATTTGCTTTTGAAATGCCCGACGCGCGTCCAATATCTGTGTGGAAAATCACCGAATAATTTAACCGGTCGGCTTTGAGCGGATTGGATTCGTGATGTTGATTCGCTTGGTAAAACGTCCAATTTTGACTCAGGTTTTTCGGACAAATCACCAACACGTTTGAATTGCGACACTCGAAATACTTAATCACTGCCAACGCTTCAAACGTTTTGCCTAAACCGACACTGTCAGCAAGAATACAGCCGTTGTGTTTGTTAATTTTGGTAATCGCCGACGTGACTCCGACTTTTTGGAAATCGTACAATTTTTGCCAAACCGCCGTTTCATAAAAACCACACGCCGCACACAAAAAATCCGTGGCTTGCCGCTCTTTCAAATACGTTTCAAATAAATGAAACAGCGTTTTTAAATAAATAAAATACGGCGAATGCTCCACATAAAACCGTTCGAGATAATTCAACACGTCTGCTTTCACGTCTTTAACAAGCGTTTTGTCATGCCAAATTTCATCAAACCAGCGTTTTAAATCTTGTCTGTCACGGTCGCTATCGACGATTAAATTGAGCTCAATGTTTGAATTGCCTTCGCCTAAACCGTGCAAGGTAAAATTTGAACTGCCCAACAACGCGGCTTCTACACCGTGATGGTCGATGTGATACAGTTTTCCGTGCAATAAATTTGTTTGAATTAGCGAGTGAATTTCGACTTTTTCAACTATCCAATCCGCGCAGGCTTTCGCGAGGGATTTTTGTTTAAGACGATTTAATAACGACAAATCGTTATCGATAATGGCGAAATTTTTAGCTTCGGTTTGGGTTAATTCACACGGTTTGACAAAGGCGGGTTCGCCAAATAAAAATTGCAGTGTGTCGATAGATTCCAATTCGTCGCGCAACGCTTCAAAGCCAAATAAACTGAAATACGCGGATACGAAACGTAATTGACTGGCAGGTTGGATTTTTTTCTGGAGAAAATCGCCGACTTTGCCGAAATGGCGATTGTCACGGATGCCGCTCATCTATCGAGCCACAAATTATCAATCAAGCGTGTTTTGCCCAATTTTGCCGCCACTAAAATAATCAATTCTTTATCGTTCAACGTGGCAAATTGCAAATCCGAACGACGCGCCACGTTGAAATAATCCACGTCAAAACCCGCGTGCGTTAATGCTGAAATTGCACACGTTTCAACGTCTACAATAGTTTTTCCAGTGATTAAATTATCACGCGCGTGTTGCAGAATGTGATAAATTTTCGGTGCACAAATACGTTCTCGTTCACTCAAATAACCGTTGCGCGAACTCATCGCCAACCCGTCGATTTCCCGCACCGTCGGCACGCCAATAATCTCAATCGGCAAATGTAAATCACGCACCAATGTTTGAATCACCACGAATTGCTGAAAATCTTTTAAGCCAAATACTGCGACATTCGGTTGCACGATATTGAATAATTTACACACCACCGTTGCCACGCCATCGAAATGCCCTGTCCGTGACGCGCCACAATAATTTTGTGAAACCGCCGAAACCGTCACGGTTGTTTGAGCGGTTGGCGCGTAAATCGTTTCAACCGACGGCAGAAAAACCACATCGCAACCTTCGGCGGCTAACAGTTCACAATCACGGGATTCAGTACGCGGATAATTGGCTAAATCTTCGTGAATGCTAAACTGTGTCGGATTGACAAAAATACTCACGATGACTTGGTCGGCGTGTTTTTTTGCTTCGCGCACTAGTTGTAAATGTCCCGCGTGTAAATTACCCATTGTTGGCACGAAAGCCACGCGCTGATTCGCATTTCGCCACGCGCGAATGTCTGAAATAGTGTGAAAAATTTGCATGATTTTTTGAATTTAAAAGCTGTGTTCAGCGGTTGGGAAACTGCCATTTTTAACGGCATTTGAATAGTTTTTTAACGCGGATTCGATGGAGTTTGTGTCGGCAAGAAAGTTTTTTGAAAAACGCGGGCGTTTACCTGTGCTGATTCCTAACATATCGTAAACGACTAAAACTTGCCCGTCGCACGCGCCACCTGCGCCGATGCCAATCACGGGAATCGTTAATTGTTCGGTAATGTGTCGTGCCAACTCTGCTGGAACACATTCTAAAATCAGCATCGACGCGCCTGCGTTTTGAATCGCTAACGCATCGGCGAGTAATTTCTCGGCTGATTCTGCGGCTTTTCCTTGTACTTTGTAACCGCCCAACTGATGAATAAATTGCGGCAATAATCCTAAATGTCCGCAAACGGCAATGCCTTGAGAAACTAAAAACTGCACGATTTCAATTTTCGCGCCTTCTAATTTCACCAATTTTGCGCCACCGTTTTGAATGAGTGCCGCCGCATTTTGTGCCGCCAATTCGGGCGTGGCATAAGTCATAAAAGGCAAATCCGCAATGACTAAAGCCCGTTTGCAGGTTTTTGTGACGCAGCGCGTGTGATAAATCATGTCGTCAATTTTGACGGGCAACGTGGTCGTGTGACCTTGAATCACCATGCCAAGCGAATCACCGACCAAAATTACGTCAATTCCTGCCGCGTCAATCAACGCACCAAAACTGGCATCGTAAGCCGTTAAACACGCGATTTTTTCGCCACGCTGTTTCATCGCCAACAAATCCAAATGCGTGAGCGGCGAACTCGAATTCGAGCTTAAATAACTAGACGACATCGGACAATCGCACCAAATCGTTTAAAGGGCAACGCGCCACGAGTTCCGCGAGTTTTCCGTGATTAGGAATCGCCAAATCGGGGGCAATTTCAGCCAGCGGATACAACACAAACGCGCGTTCCGTCATGCCGTAATGTGGCACAACTAAATCGGGGAAATTCAAAACTTCGTCACCAAACAACAAAATATCAATATCCAACGTGCGTGCGCCCCAGCGTTCAAGACGCACCCGCCCGTGTTCATTTTCAATCGTTTGCAACGCTGCTAATAAAACCAGCGGCGGTAAATCTGTTTGAATTGCCATCACGGCATTGACGTAATCGGGTTGATTTTTTGAACCCATCGATGGACTGCGATATAAACTTGAAAATGCCATTTCTTCAATGCCCATCACCGCACAAATTGCCGTTCGGGCAGCGCGTAATTGTTCAATCGGCGTGTCTAAATTACTGCCTAAACCTAAATAAGCGCGTGTTTTCATAACCATAATTTAAGACTCAGAGTAAATAACAAGAGGTTTCGCTTTTTTGCGATAAGTGCGTTTTTTCTTGGGTTTTGCTGCGACGGGTTGCGGCTGCGTCATTTTGCGCTGTTCCGATTCGCTCGCCGCTTGATACGCCGTCCACCATTCCGCCAATTCCGTTGACGCACTGCCCGTTTGAGCGCGTAACATCAGAAAATCATACGCCGCCCGAAAACGAGGATGTGTCAGCAAACGATACGGTTTCATCCCCACTCGTGAACTGAATTTTGGCTGCAAACTCCATACTTCCCGAATCGCTAACGTAAAATGACGCGGTATCGCCAAACGCCGAACTTGCTGCGTTAAAACCTCCCCCGCTGCTTCATAATAGGCAATAGATTCGAGTTCGCCTTTCTTAATTTTTTCATCCGCGCGTTGCTGCATCGGTTCAAATAATAATGCCGCAAAGAGAAAATAGGACTGAATCGTTTTGCCTTCAGCGACACGATCATCGGCATTTTTCAGCGCGTTAATCACCATCATTTTGGGGAAATGCGCCGCCTCGTGCGACAAACTTTTTTCAACGGCAGGAAATAACATGCCGAATAAACCGTATTGCCGCAACATTTCAAACGTCTGCACGCCATAACCCGACAAAAATAATTTAGGGATTTCGTCGTGCAATCGTGCCGCTGGAATACTGGCTAACAAATGCGCGTTGAGCGGAATGGCTTGTTCGCAATCGTGATGTAATTTAAACGCCAATTTCACCGCAAAGCGCACGGCGCGGAGCATTCGCACAGGATCTTCCCGAAAACGTTCACTGGCATCGCCAATTAAACGAATTAAACCGGCTTTATGATCATCCATGCCGCCGACAAAATCGACAATCGAAAAATCCCGAATGTTGTAATACAGCGCGTTGATGGTGAAATCCCGTCGCCACACGTCTTCGTTAATCGAACCGTAGATATTATCTTGTACAATCCGCCCTTCTTTTGTTATCCGGGGCGCGTCTTTTTTGTCGTCGCTAATGGCTTTCCGAAACGTAGCGACTTCGACAAATTCGCGCCCGTAAATGACATGCGCCAATCGAAATCGTTTGCCAATTAACCGACAATTGGAAAAAATATCGGCAATTTGTTCCGGTTCGGCATTGGTGACTACGTCAAAATCTTTAGGTTCGCGTCCGAGTAATAAATCGCGCACACAACCGCCGACCAAATAGGCATCAAAGCCTTCTTTTCGCAAGCGATACAAGACTTTTAGCGCGTGTTCGCCGACTTGTTGGCGCGAAACGTTATGATCTGGACGCGGAATAATCGTTGCGCCATCATACGTTTCAGTAGCGCGAGGGACAACGTCGGGCAATTTTTCGATGAATTTTTGGCGAGCAATTTTTGCCGATCGAATAGGCTTTTTGTCTGAATCTGCAAAGTTTTTTAAAAAAGTTAAAATGGCGTTCACACTCAATTGGTTTTATTCATAATGTGGCTAATATCATTACAATTCATGCACAGTTAATCAACACTTCTTTTCTTTTACCAGAAAGCTCGTCAAGCCCTGCATCTTTAGGGTGGGGCTTGACGGGGATTTTGATTTTGTTTGTGTTAGAATTATCACGTTGGGTATACTGTTGCTGTGTACTTCCGCACTCTGGCTTGCTAGCTACAGAGTGGTTGAAATAAGGTGTTTTTCAGAGACACTCCTTTCGGGCATGGAAGGCTAAACTAAGAAATCCCCTGCTTTTTAGGCGGGGGTGGATGTCAAATTGCCCTTTTGAATAGAGTAAAATCGGCATTGTTTTTTTATTCTTTTCATACGCGCCAAAGTGTGCGCGTTCAAATCTGGAGTTATTATGTTTAAAAGAATTATTACGGGTTTGGTTGACCAGCCCTTTTTAACCAGTATTTTTGTCACTGATTTTTTCATATTATCTATGGGACCGCGTCTGCCGATGATTGCTTCGTTTTTAATGCTTGGATTGTTAGTCGCCATGACCATGTATTTTGGACAAAAATTATCGTTATTTAAAATTTAATTCCGTGTTGTTTTATTTTTACGGCGTATTTACTTAATGCTTATGTTACAAACACCTAGTTTAATGCGCCGTTTTGCAGCGATTGTTTATGATTCACTTTTACTGGCAAGTGTTCTGTTTGTCGCTACCGCGTTAATTTTACCATTTAATGCCGGACAGGATTTTAGAAATCATCAAATTTTCTACTCTTTTTATTTGCTGATGGTTAGCTTTATTTTTTATGGTTGGTTCTGGACACATGGCGGACAAACATTGGGATTGCGGGCGTGGAAACTTCAAGTTTTAACGTTCGACCTCCAACCCATAACATGGTTGCAAGCGTTTGAACGTTTCAGCGGTGCCATCGTATCGTGGGGGATGCTCGGATTAGGTTTTTTATGGTCAATCCTGAATGAAGAAAAACACTGTTGGCATGATACGTTGTCTAAAACCGCGATTTTTTATCGCCCGAACAAATAACAAATTAACTGCTTGGAATGGCGAAAACGTCGTAATAATTAATTATGGATTGATAGCAAGATGAAATCGTGGGCAAGCAGTATTTTTTCTAAAAAGCCAGTGGGTGCTGGCGAGATGACGTTGACTACACATTCCACCGAAAAGAAAATGGTCAGAGTTGTTGCCGTAAGTGAAAATACGAAACCAATGACGGTGAGTCATGAAAAACAACCGTTAATCATCCTAAAAAAATTAGCTCCCATTCGTGATTTAACGGATGAAGATATTGAGCAAATTGAACAAAGTATTTTGCAATATGCCGCCAATTCTATTATTTTTACTTTGCACGAACAAAGTGAACACGTTTACTACCTGCTCAAAGGCGAGGTCGAACTTCAATCGAACGGTGGCGCAAGTTATACCGTCACGGAAGGTTCGACGTTGGCTCATTTGCCGCTGAATAGTGGCAAAGTCTGTGGTGCCACGGCAATTACAACAATGCCTTGTTTGATTCTTTCAATTCCTGTTACAGCTGTCAGGTGGTGGGTGAATAAAAGTCGAACGCGATACCCCCAGCAAAATAATCTTTTAGAAATTATTGATATTGATCGACCGAAAGAAATTCCCGATACACCCTTTTTTAATAATTTCTTTCAAGCCTGTAAAGAAAATAAACTCAATTTACCCGTATTGCCGCAGGTTGCGATAAAGCTCCGCAAAGCGATGCAACATGATATTAGTATTAACAATGTGATTAAAATCATTGAAGTCGATGTGTCTATCGTAGCAAAGCTGATTCAAGTTGCGAATAGTGCGTTATATGCCCCTACGACACCGATTAAAAACTGTCACGATGCCGTGACACGTTTGGGTTTGGAAACGACTCGAAAACTCGTGATGGGAATTAGCGTGAAGCAATTGTTTCACTCTAAATCACCGCAACTCATGGCGCAAATGCAGGACTTGTGGAAAAAAAGTTTACTCGTGTCGAGTTTAAGTTTCGTATTGGCTCGGGAATCGGGGCAAGTTAATCCAGAAGATGCACTGTTAGCAGGATTGATTTGTGATATTGGTGCCATTTCGTTAATTCATTTTGCCGAACAACACCCCGATGGCTCTCCTAATTTGCGGGACGTAGAGAGTATTATGCCGTATTTAAATTCGGCGGTGGGTGCATTAGTCTTGTATAAATTCGACTTTCCCCGTGACATCACAGAAATTCCTAAATATGCTGAAGATTGGTATTACGAAAGTGACGGCGATACGTTGACGCTCATTGACGTGGTGATTTTGGCGAAATTACACAGTTATTTTGGCACCACACACGCTAAGGATTTACCGTATATCAATTCAATTCCGGCGTATGCTAAATTAAAAAATGGTAAATTAAATTCTGATTTTTCATTGGCTATTTTAGCCAAAGCACATCAACGTATTGATGATGTCATGCGTTTATTTTCCTAAATGATGAAAACATTAGTCGCTTTTTATAAATCGCCGCCACAGATGAACGACGCAATAATGGTGCAAACATCGTGATAATCAAAAGATTAATCATAATCTTCATTAAGCGAATAACTAATCTTTTTTCTAAAAAGCCAGCGGAGCCTAAAAAGAAGATTCTAATTAAAAATCCGCAACTCGCGACCCCTAATCAGGCTGTCGTCAGCAAAAATACGCAACCTGTTGTGGTCACTTCTGAAAAACAATCGTTGGCGATACTAAAAAAATTAGCCCCCATTCGTGATTTAAACGATGAAGATATTGAGCAAATTGAACAAAGTGTTTTAAATTACACAGCTGAATCTGTCGTGTTCACTTTAGGCGAAAAAAGCGAACATATTTATTATTTACTTGAAGGCACGGTTGAACTTCAATTGGACGGCGGCGCAAGTTATATTGTCATAGAAGGTTCTACTTTGGCTAATTTGCCGCTGAATAGTGGCAAAGTCTGTGGTGCCACGGCAATCACAAAAACGCCTTGTTTTATTCTTTTGATTCCCACCACTGTGGTGCAATGGTGGATAAATAAGAGTCGAGCGCGTGTACAACAAAACCATAATTTAGAAAAAATTGATCACGACTTGCCGAAAAAATTACCGAATACCCCCTTTTTTAATAGTTTTGCTCAAGCCTATAAAGAAAATAAACTGAGTGTCCCGTCGTTACCCCAAGTTGCGATAAAACTCCGTAAAGCGATGCAACATGAGATTAGCATTAAAGATGCAATTAAAATTATTGAAGTCGATGCGCCCATTGTGGCAAAGCTGATTCAAGTTGCGAATAGTGCGTTATATGCCCCTACGACACCGATTAAAAACTGTCATGCTGCCGTGACGCGCTTGGGTTTAGAAACGACTCGAAAACTCGTGTTGGGAATTAGTGCGAAACAATTATTTCAATCTAACTCGCCGATACTTAGGGCAAAAATGCAGGACTTATGGAAAAAAAGTCTGTACGTTTCTAGTTTGAGTTTCGTACTCGCTCAAGAATTGGGGCAAGTGAATCCAGAAGACGCGCTGCTCGCTGGGTTAGTGTGTGATATTGGCGCAATTCCGTTAATTCATTTTGCTGAACAGCATCTTGATGTTTTACCGAATTTGCAAGATTTGCAAAGTATTATGCCGTATTTAAATCCAGCCGTTGGTTCTTTAGTATTATGTAAATTGGGCTTTTCCAGTGACATCACAGAAATTCCTAAATATGCTGATGATTGGTACTATGAAAGTGGCGGTGATACATTAACGCTCATCGATGTGGTGATTTTAGCAAAATTGCACAGTTATTTTGGCACTGAACACGCCAAAAATTTGCCTTATATCAATTCAATTCCGGCGTATGCCAAACTAGAAAACGGTAAATTGAACCCTGATTTTTCACTGGATATTTTAACTAAAGCACAGCAACGTATTGATGATGCTATGAATCTATTTGCCTAAATTAAATGATAAGAACATTAGTCACTTTTTATAAATCGCTGCAAAACATTTTGTTTAGCAGTTTTAGACGAAATCCCATACCCTCGTCTACGCTTGTTACCCCAACTCCTTCGAAGGAAGTGTTATTGCGTCAATTAGCCGGTTCGCCTGTCAACCCTCTAAACTTGCTGGCACCGGTAGGTATTGCACCAACTGAACGTACTGCGCCCATTTTAATTAGCGAAGAAGAACGACAGCCGGTACGTTTGTTCAAAAAATTTGCGCCGTTGCGTTATTCCTCAGAAAGCACGTTAGAGCAAATCGAACATCAAACGCTACATTACAATGCCGATTCCGTCGTTTTTATTGCCGGAGAACGCACCGAATATGCGTATTATTTGTTGCAGGGAAGCATTGAATTACGACCGGATGGCGTTTTTGCTTACACCGTTATTTGCGATACGGCACAAGCGGGCTTGCCATTAAACAGCGGTTATTTGTGCGGTGCCACTGCGATTACAGCGCAACCCAGTATTATTCTCGCCGTTTCACGTTTATTTTTGCAACGCCTCAGTCAACGCAAATACCGTTATATGCAAGGTGGCGCGTTTGTTAAAAGTGGATTGCCGCGTGAATTGCCGAACAATCAATTTTTCGCGGATTTTGCTCACGCTTATCGAGAAAACACCCTCAGTTTACCGAGCTTGCCACAAGTCGCGTTACGTTTGAAAAAAGCATTGGACGAACCAGATATTACTATCACCGACATCGTCAACATTGTGCAATATGATGCGGCGATTGTGGCAAAGTTGATTCAATCGGCAAATAGCATGGTTGAAACGCCAATTACGAATTGTCAAAATGCGGTGGTTCGTTTGGGTGTCGGCGGTACGCGCCGTGTCGTGATGGGAATTAGCGTTAAGCAATTATTTTACAGTAAAAATATGCCTTTGATGGAAATGATGCAAACCAATTGGCGCAATAGTATTTATTTATCCAGTTTGTGTTATGTTTTGGCAAAGGAAAGCAAAACCGTTAATCCAGAAGATGCGTTATTGGCGGGGTTGATCTGCGATATTGGCAAAATCCCCGTGTTAAATTTTGCGGAACAACAGATGGACGTTCCGAATTTACGAGAATTAAAAGCAGCGTTGCCTTTTTTAAGTCCTTCCGTGGGCATGATGATGCTGCATAATTTAGGTTTTCCCGCCGAATTGGTGAACATTCCTAAATTTGCCGAAGATTGGTTTTATGAAAGCGGGGATGATAATTTAACCCTGATTGATGTTGTCATTTTGGCAAAACTGCATAGTTATTTTGGCTCGCGTAAGTCAAAATACCTACCTTACCTCAATACCATCCCAGCGTATGCTAAACTCAATCAAGGCAAATTAAACGCTGATTTTTCGCTCAACGTGCTGCATAAAGCACAAGAACGTATTTATGAAGCAATGACTTTTTTCTCTTAATACTCGTCTTCATCATCAAAATCATCGGCATCCGAATCGTCAAAATCAGCTTCTTCTATTTCGTCTTCTTCGTCTTCTAGCTCTTCTTCCAATTCGATACCCTCAAACAGGGTTTTCAAATAACGATAAAGCAAAAGCGATGATTTTGACGGTTTTTCTGTCGCCAATTCTTTTTGCGCGTTCCGAATTAATTGCCGTAATTGTTGACGATCCGCTTGCGGTTGTTCGTCTAATAATTCGGTTAACGCATCGTGACCTTCCGTTAATAACCGTTCGCGCCACTTTTCAACATAATGATGTTCGCGCACAGCGTGACCACTTTGGTTTTTAAATTTCGCTAATTTTTCAATAATCGGCTCAACCAAACTTTCCATTTTGTAAAATTGTTGCCCGATAAATTTCAGCTGACGTTTACGCGCCGCTTTGCGCGGCATTTTGGCGAGTTCACGAATTAACGCTTCTAATTTTTCGGGCAATCCTAACGCGGTAATTTGCGCGGAAGGCAACGACGAAATTTCTTCGCCTAACGCTAATAATGTCGCAATTTCTTTTTTAATTTGGGTTTTGTTTGGGCGAACAGCGTAATAAATAATGTTGCCTTCGCCGTCGTATTCGTAATCTTCTTCGTCGGAATCGGTGTAATTTCGGATGATATATTCAGTCATTTTTAATCTATAACAAGTTTGAGAAAAGGTGAAAGGCGTTGACCTTTCACCCCATTTTTATTTAGTTTCGCACATCAAATTCAATCTTCCAGCGACCGTTATCTTTGTTTGAAACCGCTTGTAATTCTAACGTGCCAACTTCCGTCACCGCTGAACCCAAATGTACCGACACAACTTCGCCCGAACGCCGTCCTTCTTGGTCAAGGGTAATTTCAATTTCGTTCAACTCGGATAATTCGTCGTCTTGCCAATAATCTAGGCGCGTGCCAATCGTATCGTCGCGGCGCGTTGTGGACGCAAAGAAACGGAAACGGACTTGTTCGCCGACCACCAAACCGAATTCAGCATCGGATAATTCGATTTGCGTGCCTTCTTCCATGCCAAAGGGCGCGATGCACAAGGCTTGAATTTCGGGCGGCATTCCAGGCACAGCGGGCATTGCGCTTTCAATTCCGACGTAATACGCTGCCGCCGTTCCGCCTTTAATTCGCACGCCTTTTCCTTTGCGGACAAAACCGTAATACGCGGCACCGCGTGCCACCGCCAAATCTAAATTGGCACCCGCTAACAATCGGGCTTCGGGTGAATTCTCAGTGGTCAACCACGAATTCAACACCTCCATTAAGCGTTCGCTTAACGCTTCGGCTTTGAATACGCCGCCGTTAAACAGTACCGCTGTGGGGTGCAAAAAGGTTGCGCCGTCTGGTAAGTTAATGCCGTCTAAATCGTTAGCGGCGTTTTGCTGTTTTGCTAAAAATGCTGCCAAATGGCGCGTAATTCCTGCATCTTGAGCGTACGGTAAACCTTTGCTTTGCAATCCACCGCGTGAACGTGAAACGGGGCGGTCGCCTACGGAAACTTTGGGCAAAAAGCCTTCAATTAACACGCTATTCACTTCGTCGCGGGTTAATTCGCTTCGCAACGCGCCATCCATTAACGACGCGCCACGACTTGGCACGACCAGCGGCACGCTGTCCACATTTGAAGACAAGATTTTTTCTTTCGCATCGCGGCAACCGTGCGTTAAGGCTTGCACTTGCCACGGTTCAAGGCGGGCATCTGCTTTTTCGAGTTTAGCTTTCACGGTGTACGCTAACGCCAAATCCATATTATCGCCACCGAGCAAAATATGGTCGCCGACCGCCACTCGCGTTAAATCTAACACGCCGTCTTTTTCCGTCACAGCAATCAACGATAAATCGGTCGTGCCACCGCCCACATCGATAACTAAAATCACGTCGCCCGTTTTGGCTTGTTTGCGCCATTCGCCGTGTGTTTGTTCAATCCAACTGTACAACGCCGCTTGCGGTTCTTCGAGCAAAATGGCTTGTCCCAAACCCACTGAACGCGCCGCTTCAACCGTTAATTCGCGGGCAGCCGGATCGAATGAAGCCGGAACGGTTAGCACTAAATCTTGTTCAGACAGTGGCGCGTTCGGATGCAGATATTGCCATGCGTCGCGAATATGTTCCAAATAGGCTTTGGTCGCTTGAAACGGTGACACGCGCTGCACATCGTCGGGAGATTCGGCGGGTAAAATCGGCGATTTGCAATCCACGCCAGCGTGACACAACCAACTTTTCGCACTCGACACCAAACGAATCGGCGTTTTACTGCCTAAATTCCGAGCAATTTCACCGACAATAAAATCCGGTTTGGCATTCCACGGCAACGACGTTGAATCAGCAGGCAATTCCACATGGTGCGCTTGATATAAAAAGGAAGGTAACTGGAATTTTTCTTCTACCACGCCTGGCGATGTTAATTGCGAAATACCCATAACGTGTTGCGTAAATTCATCATCGCCCGCCGTAATGTCAGCATACGACAGCACGCAATGGGTTGTTCCTAAATCAATCCCGACCGCAAAATGTTTGTTTTCCGACATATCGATTTGGCTTGTTGAAGTGTGAACAGCAGGCGTTTCCGTGAGCGTTGGCGCAAATTCATTCGCATTGGAATCAGAAGACACTTCTTCAGCAACCACCACTTCTTCGACTTTTTCAACGGGCGTTTCTGTTTCGGGTTCCGTTTCTGTTTCCTGTGAAACTGCAATCGCCTCGAAATTTTCAGCCGGTATTTCAGTTTTTACTTCCGTTTTTTTAGTTTCCGCTTTTTTCACTTCTTCTTTTTTCGGCGCGTCCGATTTCACGGTATCCGCTGCCTTTTTTTTCATTTGCTCAAAAAAACTCATAATTCAACCTCTGCTGGTGCGATAACATTGGAGTTATAACCTTGAATTGTACTCGGCAAACGCACATCCGTGATTTGCCAACCTTTGTGAATAATGGTACCCGTAAACGGCGGCTTGCCAACAATGTTGCCTGTCACGCGCACTTTTGCGGCATCGTAACCGTCCAATAACGTAATGCTGTCGCCTTCATTTTCTTTGCAAATGGTCGCAAAAGTGAAATGTTCATCCAGCACTTTATTACAGCCTTCGTGAATCACTCGCGCCACCATGCCGACATCTTCGTCGCTGTGTGCGCTCATATCTTCTTTAATAAAATCAATGAATCGCGCGTCGCTTTGTAACAAATAAAGCAATTGCAACGCCGCATCTGCACTGGCTTCTTTTAAAATAACAGGTGGTGGCGCGGGAGCTTGCACGATTCGTTCGACAATTTTTTCTACTTCCACAATTCGCTCAACGGGAACTTCAACCATTTTTTCGACGATTTTTACAATCGGTTCAGATTGCACAATTTTTTCGACAATTTTAATTGTCGGTTCAGCGGCAGCAGCGGGTTTGCGTCGCGCAAAACTCATCACCATCGACAACAATAAAATAATCAGCGTTGCCGCCAAAATCGCCACTGTTCCCGCCAAACAAACGTGCCACACGTCAAACGTGGTTGGTTTGAGCGTTAAATCAATTGTATAGGCTGTTATATCCATTTTTAGACCTCTCTTTTTATAATTTTATTGGACTGAACGTGACGCTTCATTGAACATCATATCTTGTAACACCAAGCGCGTGGTTTGCAGACGCATTTGTTTCAAATGTCTGTCCGCAATGATTTCAGGCACTTTTTCAGTAATGTACACGTCGCGCATTTTGCTTAAAATCGACTCGCATTGCTTTACAATCGTTTCCGTTGCTTGACGACTTTCTTGTTTTTGGTAAGGCGATTTTTGCATTTCATCGGCGACACATTTTTTATAAACGTATTTCGCTTCTTGAATTTTTTTGATAGTCGCGTCGCTAATGGTGGTGTTTTGCCAATCATCTTTCGACGCTTCTTCGGCAAAGCCCGTTACAGAAAAGAGTAATAACGGGATTAAAAATAATTTTTTCATAGGATTCCTGCGGGAATAAGGCAAGGTTGCGCTTTAATTTTACGCGAATTGACCGAAAACAAATAACATTTATCGAACTGGCTAACATTCGGTAAGATAGCGGCTGTTTTTTACTTTCTCGATGTTAATGTTATGACACAATCTTTTATTTCAAGTAAACCCATTCCTGCCAACGAACGTTTGATTATGGCACTCGATTTACCGAGTATCGAACAAGCGCAAAAACTGGTGGAAGAATTGGGCGATTCGGTGGTTTTTTATAAAGTCGGCATGGAATTATTTATGTGCGGCGATTATTTTGGCTTTATCGAATGGCTTAAACAACGCAACAAAAAAGTGTTTGTCGATTTAAAATTTTTCGATGTTCCCGCCACAGTTGGACGCGCGATTGCGGCATTAAGTCAAAAAGGCGTGGATTTGGCGACGATTCATGGCAACGATGCCATTATGGAAGCAGCTGCCGCCAATAAAGGCGATTTAAAAGTATTAGCGGTGACGGCGTTAACCAGTTTAGATCGGGGCGATTTAGACGATTTAGGGTTTCAATGTGACGTGCGCGAATTGGTTTTATCTCGCGCCAAACGTGCGTTGGCGATTGGTTGCGACGGAATTGTTTCTTCGGGTTTAGAAGTTTCGATGTTGCGCGAACAATTGGACAATAAATTACTGGTGATTACGCCAGGCGTTCGTCCCGTCGATAATCGGGAAGATGATGACCAAAAGCGCGTCGTGACGGTGGAAGCAGCATTTCAAAATGGCGCAGATTATATCGTGGTCGGTCGCCCGATTCGTGATGCCGCTAATTCCAAAGCCATGGCAGAAACGATGCAAGCTCAAATTGCGGCGCAATTCTCATGATTTTTGACCCCGATTTTACGTCTTCCTTTTTAGTCGCGCTGTTAATGGGTGTTTTTAGTAGCTTGCATTGCATTGGAATGTGCGGTTCGATTATCGGCTCGTTGACGTTCAGTTTAAGTCCCGAAATTCGCCAAAATAAAAAGCGTTTGTTGCCGTTCATTTTCAGTTATAACGCCGGACGCATTACCAGTTATGGCATTGCGGGCGCGACGGTCGGATTGTTGGAGGTGTTGATTACGTTTCCGCTCGGTGAGGCGCACGGACACCGATTGCTGCAAATTCTTTCCGCGCTGATTATGACGGGCGCAGGTTTATATATTGCTGGATGGTTTCCGCGTTTTGCGTACATCGAAAAGTTGGGCGTGCATTTTTGGAAAAAAATTGAACCTTACGGGCGCAAACTTATTCCAGTGAAAGATTGTAAACACGCTTATTTGTTCGGTATGGTGTGGGGCTGGTTGCCGTGCGGCTTGGTTTACGCGGCGTTGGCGTTGACGGTTGCGTCGGGAAGCGTTTTACAAAGTGCGTTGACGATGATTGCTTTTGGATTAGGAACGTTGCCCGCCGTGATGGGCGTGGGCGTGATGATTAGCGTGTTGACGCGACTTGCCGAGATGCCCAGTTTTAAAAAAATTGTCGGGTTAATTATGATTTTCCTCGCGTTATTCGCCGCGTTTCCATCGTTGAATCCCATGGCGATTATGCCGCACACCATGCACGCAGGATTATGAATAATTTTGAAGCTATTATTGGTCAATCGCCAGCGTTAGATTCGCTGATTCGTAGCGCGAAAATTGTTGCTGCAACGGACGTAACTGTTTTGTTAAAAGGCGATACTGGCACGGGCAAAGAAGTATTTGCTCACGCCATTAAAAACGCCAGTTCACGCGCGAAAAAGGAATTTTTAACGTTGAACTGCGCGGCGTTGCCCGAAAGTTTGATTGAATCCGAATTGTTTGGACATAAAAAAGGTTCATTCACGGGCGCAACGCACAGCACGCAAGGTTTGTTGCAAGCGGCGCACGGCGGCACGTTGTTTTTGGATGAAATCAATTCGTTACCGTTGTCTATTCAAGCGAAATTATTACGTTTTTTAGATATGGGCGAATGTTTGTCGGTTGGCGATGTGCGACCTTATAAAGTCGATGTGCGCGTGATTGCGGCGACGAATGCAAATTTAATGACGCTGATTGAAACGGGCGCGTTTCGTTCAGATTTGTATTTTCGTTTGAATGTCGTGCCGTTGGAATTGCCGCGTTTAGCCGATCGCAGCGAAGATATTGAATTGTTAATTGCCCATTTTTTTGCGTTATTCGAAAAAAATCACGGCACGAAATCGCCCAAGTTTAGTAAAGCCAGCTTGAAGATTTTGAAACATTATAAATGGTCGGGCAACATTCGAGAATTACGGAATTTATGCGAACGGCTGAGTATTTTGTTTTCAAATCAGGTGATTGAACCCGAACATTTGCCGATTGAATTTCAAGATGAAACGAATCGCACGGAATTGCCGAATTTTGTGTTGCCCAGCACGGGCATTAAATTGGATACGCTCGAAGCAAATTTGATTCATCAAGCCCTCGATCGTACGCAAGGCAATCGCAGTAAATCTGCGAAATTATTGGGAATTACCCGCGACACCTTGCTTTATCGAATGCAAAAACACGGTTTTTTTACGTCGCAATAAAAAGTATAACTTGGCAGTTCGGCAACAATATTCATTTTTGATTTACAAATGTTTAAATTTTCCAAATTCTATCCCAGTCCCGCCACAAAAAAGCCCACTCTCCCGTTTAACACCAAAGAACGGGCTTTTTCACATCACATCAAGCAAAGCAGGTCAAACAACCCACTTTAAAAATGCTCGTCAATAATATTTTGAAGAATCTCTTTCGCCTTAGCTTTGAAAGCATCCTCATTTTTAGGGTCGAGGAAATTGCAATTATCCAATTCCCAATACTTATTTACAACTGTGAATCCAGAAGTATATTGAGCCTTGAAATAACATTGATTTCCAATTTTGTACAATGAAACCGCTTTATCATCACCAAAATCTTTCTTAGATTTCAATCTGTCAATTATGGATTGAGTTGCCATGCTGTTCATTTCTTTCATATAAATTATTCCTTAAAAAATAGAAAGTGCTGAATTGCCTTTTCATTATTTTCAAAAAACCCCACTCTCCAGTTCAACGCCAAAGAGCGGGCTTTTTCATTTCACATCAAGCAAAGCCGGTCAAAACTCAACTTGCTTTTTGCTTTCCCCCCCTTTGAAGGGGGGCAGGGGGGGATGTGCTTTAAACTCGCATTTCAACCTCTCTCAAAATCACCGAAACGACCGCATTCAATTCCGAAAACACCTGCGAATTGTCAAACCGAATCACTTTCAACCCCAGGGATTCCAACACTTTCGTGCGTTCCAAATCATACGCGATTGCGTCAGACTCAAAATGCTACGAACCGTCCAACTCAATCACTAACTTCGCTTGCACACCGTAAAAATCCACAATGTAACCCGCTATTGGTCTTTGACGATTGAACTGCACGCCCAAAATCTGTTTGCGGCGAATGTGATACCACAACAACTCCTCCGCGCCCGTTTGGTTTTTTCTCAATTCCCGCGCTAACGGTTTGGTCGTTCTTGAATATGGCAACATCTTTTCCTCCTCCGAGATTAAAGCACAGCCCCCCTTGCCCCCCTTAAAAGGGGGCAAAGCAAAAGCCCACTCTGCAGTTCAACACCAAAGAGCGGGCTTTCTGTGTCACATCTCATGCAACTTCTGCCAAATACCAAAACATTCCAGCAATCCCAATTCCAATAACCAAAATCGCTAAAGTAGCCATCATAATTCCCATATTTCTTTTGTTTTTTGATGTAATTTGCGAGCGATAATAAGTCCTACAAAAATAAATATCAACATGAAAAAAGCACTTGACCAAAACAAGGTACCAATCTCACCTCGTTGAAATAGTGTGCCTAACGCTCCAGCCGTCGCAATCATAAATGCACTTAGCAAACTTAAAAGTGTTCGCAAAGTATTC
>CAISXF010000036.1 GCA_903889445.1 uncultured Pseudomonadota bacterium | reverse complement strand
TAATGGACCACACAAGCCCATTTTTTGTCGTTTAAATCTGTTGGATAACGTTTTACTGGTCGAGGTCGCTTCTTTTTCATGCTGGCAAAATTGTGTATGTTCACATTTTTGGCTCAGTTTGATACTTTTAAAACACGCACTTAGATGGATGGTGTCTAAAAAACTTGATGACCCAGAAGGTCTGTTTTTTCTCACCCTAGCCAACATCATTCGCAACATTCCTTGCCTACAGTTCCCGTAAAATTTAATACGTTGCTCATGTTTTCACCTCAATCGTTAATTAGTCTTGTGATAATACTCGAATTTCAGTTATAAGGTGCCATACCAATTAACTACACAGGAAGATACATGAATGAGCTACTAAAAGATTTAATGAATAACGTTAAAGAAATTGCAGATGCTAATGGATTCGTCATCATACACGTTGATAATAAGGCTATTACAAAGAACTCGATTTTGAGATTTTATCCAAAAACCTTAGAGAAGAACGTCAATGAAGTAATGCTTGAACTAACAAAACCATCTCTTGCGCTGGCGCAGCCTTCATTCCAAATTTTTAAGCATAAAAACGCTGAATTAACTAAAAATACGGTGGTTCATTAGTACATGAAAAATGGGTAATTGGTTTTTTAAAAGCTAATTCAGCTATTGCTAAAGCTAAAACAGAAGCCGAATACAGGGAATCACCCGAAGGAATCAAGGCTGAAGAAGCCAAAAAAGCTACGTTAGCTTACAGAAAACTCCCGTCAGACAAGCCGATTAGCTACGACAGGGACAGAATAACCTATGCAAATAATAATAGATTACTAGCTTTTGGTGATTTTAGAGACCAGTTTCTTTAGAACTTTGCTTAACAAGCGGCACAAACTTTCTATTTTCTACTGGGTCTCTCATGCCGTACCTCACCACCGCACGCAATCTTCTCGCAATATCAATCCAAAAATGGATTTGAGATAACTAATTGACAGTCTATTTTTTGACCGTGTTGCATGTCTTCAGAATACAAAACGGTGCAGCCCGATTAAAGTGCGGAGCTAATAATCAGGCTATCGTAAAACGAAAAACCCAATCGTTCCGCGATGTTTAAGCCTAACTCGTGCGTCTCGACGGTGATAAATTGTCGTGAAAATCAGCCTCAAACCCGATAAAAAAGAGTGAATAATTAAATTGAAAACCTTTAACGAAGAATTAAACCAACACATCGCCGTGATGAAATTGGCGGAACGGTGCAGCGAATCCATTGAAACCGCTGCAAAATTATTGATGGAAACCTTTGCACGCGGTAACAAAATTTTATTGTGTGGCAACGGCGGAAGTGCCGCCGACGCGCAACATATCGCCGCAGAATTCGTCGTTCGTTATGAAAAAAAACGTCGCGCCTTGCCCGCGCTTGCCTTGACAACCGACTCGTCAATTTTGACCGCTCACGCCAACGATTTTGATTTTGACAGCGTGTTTGCGCGTCAAATTGAAGCCTTGGGAAATGCAGGTGACACGTTAATTGCGATTTCCACATCGGGCAACAGCAAAAATATCATTCAAGCCGCCCAAATTGCCCGCGCCAAAAATCTAAACGTGATTGCGTTGACCGGCGAAACGGGTGGCGCGTTAATCGACGTGGCAAACCTAACCATTACCGTGCCTTCCACTGTGACGGCACGCATTCAAGAAACCCATATTTTAATCGGACATTACTGGTGTGGTGTCGTGGAGGACAATTTAAATGTTAGCGAATCTGCCTGATTTTTCGACGGCGCGAATTTTAGTCATGGGCGACGTGATGCTCGATCGTTATTGGTCTGGGCAAGCGGCGCGGATTTCGCCCGAAGCTCCCGTGCCGGTTGTAAAAGTGAAAACCATTGAAGAACGAGTCGGCGGCGCAGCGAATGTGGCGTTGAATATCGCAAAGTTGGGCGGCAAAGTCACGTTACTTGGCGTGATTGGCGACGATGCAGATGGCGAATCGTTGCAGCGTTTGTTGCGTGACGACGGTGTGGAATGTGATTTTATCATCGACGAAAAGCTGCACACGATTTGCAAATTGCGCGTGATGGCGCAGCATCAACAATTATTGCGGGTGGATTTTGAAGAAACACCGTTGAATTTTAATCACGCGAATTTAGCCGAACGCTTGCAACATCATTTGGCGAAAAATGACGTGATTGTTTTTTCAGATTATGGAAAAGGCACGCTGGCAAACGTCGCGGAGTATATTTCGATTGCTAAAAATGCGGATTTAAAAACGCTGGTTGACCCAAAAGGCACGGATTATCAACGTTACGCGAATGCGAATTTAATCACGCCGAATTTAGGCGAATTAAAGGCGGTGGTCGGCGAAAATAACATTGAAACGTTAATCGAAAACGGGCGCGAATTATTAGCGCAACACAAAATCGAAAATTTATTGCTGACACGCGGTGAAGCGGGCATGAGTTTAATCGATGCTAATTCGACCCATTCATTACCCGCGCAAGCCAAAGAAGTGTTCGATGTGACAGGCGCGGGGGATACCGTCATTGCGGTGATGGCGTTAGGTTTGGCGATTGATTTACCGTTACGCGAAGCCATGTTTTTAGCGAATTTAGCGGCGGGAATTGTCGTGGGAAAAGTCGGCACGTCTACCGTTTCAACGTTGGAATTAAACCGCGAAATGCACACCCATCGAGATGCTTTATTTGGCGTGGTGTCGGAAAATGAACTAGAACAGGCGATGATTTGGGCGAAATCGCACGGCGAAAAATTGATTATGACCAACGGCTGTTTTGATTTGCTGCACGTTGGACACATTACTTATTTGCAGCAAGCGAAAGCCTTGGGCGATCGGTTAATTGTGGCGGTAAATTCCGACGAATCCGTCAAAATGTTGAAAGGCGATTCGCGCCCGATTAACACTTTGCATGCCCGAATGTCAGTTCTCGCGGCGTTGGAATGCGTCGATTGGGTGGTTGAATTTAGCGAAGAAACGCCCGAACGTTTGTACACTCGATTGTTGCCAGACGTAATTGTGAAAGGCGGCGATTATCAACCCGAAGACGTGGCGGGTGGCGCGGCGGTGATTGCAAACGGTGGCGCGGTGGAAATTTTAGCGTTTGTTGACGGGCAATCAACCAGTCAAATGATTGCACGAGCGCGGTTGGGCGTTTAATCATGGTGATTCACGATAGCGGTGTTATTTTATATTTGCTGATGGCGTTCGGTTCGGGCTATGCGATTGGGAATGTGCGCGGCATGGGATTTTTAAACACCTGGTTTTTGTCGATTATTTTTGTGCCGCTTGTCTATGTACTGGTTAACCAAAAACTTTTGATGTTGATAACGGTGGTGGGTTTTTCATTCGGACTTTTGTTTGCCAAAAGTTTATCTTTTTTTCAGCTTATGGATTATTTCAATCCGTCGCGGTTTATGCAATCGCATAAAAAACCGAAAGTCGAACCGACGCGCAATTATCAGCCGCAATTTTCAAGTCACACGACTAAAACGGAAGAATTGATTGATCGTCGCCGACCCGAAGAAATTTTGGGCTTGAATCCTAATTTTACCCAAGCCGAATTAAAAGCGGCATATCAACGGGAATCGAATCGCACGCATCCGGATAAATGGATCAATAAACCGGATTCGATGCGAAAAATTATGGAAGCGGAGCAAAAACAAATCAATTCGGCTTACAACAAACTGCGGCGGGATTGAAAACGCGGGAAATTTTTTGCGAAAACGCTCAAATCAAGTATTCTTTGTAGTCACATTTTCACACACCAACGGATTATTTTACTGTGAACAAACTTTTTTCATTTTTAAAAATCATTTTTTTAGGATTAACCATGGCATCATCGGCACAAGCGGCAACAGCGGAAGAAAACAAAGCAGCTGGCATAACTTTTTTGGCTGAAAATGCGAAAAAAGCAAACATTGTCACCACGGGAAGTGGCTTGCAATATGAAGTTTTGACGCAAGGCACAGGCGACAAACATCCAGCAGCAACGGATAATGTCATGGTAAATTATGCGGGCAGAACCTTAGACGGCAAAGAGTTTGACAGTTCTTCTAAAGTCAGTTTTCCGTTAAATCGCGTGATTGCGGGTTGGACAGAAGGCGTGCAACTGATGACCGAAGGCGCGAAATACCGTTTTTATATTCCGTCGAATTTGGCTTATGGTGAACGCGGCGCAGGTCGTGATATTCCAGCTAATGCAGCGTTAATTTTTGACGTGGAATTGTTGAAAATTAAGTAACGTTCATTTCATTTAATTGTCTTACCAAAATAAAAAAACGTGGCATTTGCCACGTTTTTTTTTGCTATTTTTCATTATCCATAATGAAATTATTTTCACCGCTATTTCTAAAATGACACAACCTGTCGTCGGCGCATGTTATCGTTTTTGTTATCCTTTCAAATCCGCTGACATCACTATGATAAAAACCACAGAACACGACAAAACCGCTGTTCGCTTAACTGAAATTCTGAAAAAACTGAACGAAGGTGAAAAATTCGATCCCAAAGAACTCGCTCTCGAATTCAACGTCACCGTCCGCACCATTCAACGCGATTTGCTGGAACGCTTTGCTTATTTACCCACCTAAAGGAAGGGGCTTTACGGACTTTTTTGGTAAAAACTTTTTCTAGTGAGCTTGATTACGGCTTCGTGTGTTACGCCGCAATTTGTAGCGATAATGAAACTGGTAGTGGTCAATTTTTCGCCGTGAACTTCAACGAGTTTTTCTGTGGTTTGTAATTTTTTGGTCATTTTGAGAATCCTTCATTAGTGGATTATTCATTACAAAATTTAGTGTGGCAGGTAGGTAATGATTCTACTTTTCGGGTTGCATTCCCTAGCCACGCGGCAATTATAAACGATTTTTCATTTTTATCATGCACAAAAAAGCCCCGATTACCTCACGCCATCGGGGCTTTTTTGTTTAATTATGATTTATTGCGGACTAATTTCAGTCGGGGTTTTTTGGCGCAATTGTGAAATTATTTCCATGCAGTTTAATTCCGGCGGAAGCGGAAATAATAATTTAAACGCCGTCCCGTGATCATGTTCACTTTGATTCGTTTCCACCAAAAGATGACCGCCCGCTTGATGCACTAAACCACTCACCGACGACAAACCCAAGCCCGTTCCTTCGTCCTGCGGTTTGGTAGTGAAAAAGGGGTCGAAAAGACGACCAATAATCTTCGGGTCAATCCCCGTGCCATTATCCGACACGCTCAACTCAATAAAATCGCCCGAAGCCGGCTCCCCACAGGCAACACAATAGATTTTTTTCATATTCGTCACGGTTTTTAGCGAAATAGTAATTTCGCCGCCACGTTCTTTCATCGCATCTCGCGCATTCACCGCTAAATTCGTTAAAATTTGGTGAAGGTCAATCACATCCATGAGAATAATTTCGTCACACGCCAACACCGTTTCCAATTGGATTCGACTCGTCAACGCAGGGCGCAACATTCCCACAACCTCGTGAATCACTTCGGTCGTGGGACACACCTCTATTTTTTGTTTGATGGCATCTTGGCGACAATAGGTCAGCATTTTGTTAATTAACGCCGCCGCGCGTTTGCCGGCTAAATCAATCTGTTTGACGTTATTTTCAACACTTATTCTCAGCAATTCATCGTCAATATCTTCGC
Organism: uncultured Pseudomonadota bacterium; assembly: GCA_903889445.1. Lineage (GTDB taxonomy): Bacteria > Pseudomonadota > Gammaproteobacteria > Methylococcales > Methylomonadaceae > UBA10906. The sequence goes on along the minus strand of CAISXF010000036.1, from coordinate 629 downwards.
TGTCCATTTTATTTATTTCGTTGTAACCCAGTATGCACATCAAAATATTATTAAAATCGTGAGCAATTCCCGAAGTCAATCGCCCGATACTTTCCAGCTTTTGCATCTGATTCATTTGGTGATTCAAGAGCGTATTTTTTTCATACGACAGCACGAGTTCCTCAGTCCGCTTTTCTGTTTCACTGTTCTGGAAAATAAGTTCTTCGTTTACCACCATCAGTTTCTCGTGCGCTATCGATAATTCCATCGCCTGTTGGTTTTTTTCACTGTTTCGGGTCATAAGTTCATCGTTGATGACTCTCAGTTCCTCAGCCTGTTTCTCTTTTTCACTGTTCTGGGTAATAAGTTCTTCATTGGCAACCTCAAATTCCTCGTTGATGACTCTCAGTTCCTCAGCCTGTTTCTCTTTTTCACTGTTCTGGGTAATAAGTTCTTCATTGGCAACCTCAAATTCCTCGTTGATGACTCTCAGTTCCTCAGCCTGTTTCTCTTTTTCACTGTTCTGGAAAGCTAATTCAACATTGGCAATCAGAAGTTCAGCAGCTCGCGCTTCTTTTTCACTGTTCTGGAAAGCTAATTCAACATTGGCAATCAGAAGTTCAGCAGCTCGCGCTTCTTTTTCACTGTTC
>CAISXF010000035.1 GCA_903889445.1 uncultured Pseudomonadota bacterium | reverse complement strand
TTACGCGCCTATCGCAAACCGTTTAGGCATGAGTTCCATTCGTCATAAACTGGAAGCACTAAGTTTTGAAGCGATGTATCCATTTCGTTGCGCCGTTTTAAATCGTTCGATTAAAAAAGCGCGAGGCAATCGCCGCAAAATTATTGATACCATTGAAAGCACCATTCGATTGCGATTAAAGGAAGCCCCGTTTCCGTGTGATGTAGCGGGACGTGAAAAAAATATCTACAGCATTTACAAAAAAATGGTGAAAAAAAAAATTCCGCTTGCGGATGTATTTGATGTGTACGGGTTTCGGATTTATTGTGATGATATTGATGCCTGTTATCGTGTGCTGGGTATGATGCACAATTTGTACAAACCGATTCCAGGTAAATTTAAAGATTACATCGCAATGCCTAAAGAAAACGGCTATCAATCGCTCCATTCCATTTTGATGGGACCTTACGGCGTGCCGATTGAGATTCAAATTCGCACCCACGAAATGCACCGCATGTCGGAATCAGGCATTGCCGCACATTGGTTGTACAAATCCGAACACGATAAAAGTCGCAATTCCCAAACGTTGGCGAATGAGTGGGTCAAAGATTTATTAGAAATTCAAAAAAGTGCTGGTGATTCGCTCGAATTCATCGACAATTTGAAAGTCGATTTATTTCCACAAGAAGTGTTTGTTTTTACACCGAATGGCGCGATTATCCAATTGCCGCGCGGTTCAACAATTGTTGATTTTGCTTACGCTGTGCATACCGATTTAGGTAATGCGTGTATTGCTGCGCGAATTGATAAACAGCTTATTCCGTTACAAACGCAATTAGAAAGTGGTGTAACCGTTGAAATCATTAGAGACGAACTCGCGCGTCCAAATCCATTGTGGCTAAATTATGTGGTAACAGCACGAGCGCGAACAGCGATTCGTAACCATTTAAAACATATTGAAGGACAAGAAGCTCTGAGTTTAGGGCGACGTTTGTTAGAAAATGAGTTGCTGACAATGAATGTGCAATTGGCACAAATTAGCGACGAAAAAATTGACACGCTGTTACAAGTGATGGGAATTAAGTCATTTGACAAATTGTTAGAAAGTATTGGGTTAGGCAACAAAATGCCATTTTTGGTGGCAAAACAACTGACTCAAGACGATGTGCATACGCATGTCAAACTCGACGAAGGTACCGAAAACAGAAATCATCCGCTAATGATTAAAGGCACGGAAGGCATGGTAGTGACGATGCCAAAATGTTGTCGCCCGATTCCAGGTGATTCGATTATTGGTTTTTTCAATCCAGGCAAAGGAATTGTGGTACATCAACACGATTGCCGTAATCGGGCGATGATTAAGAAAAAGCAAAACAATTGGCTCGATGTCGAATGGGGTGACGACGTGAAAGGCGATTTTGTGACAGAAATCCGGTTGGAAATTTTAAATCAAACTGGTTCTTTAGCGATGATTACATCTATTATTTCAGCGTTAGATTCCAATATCGAAAACGTTAAGATTCTTAATAAAGACTCTCAAACCTGCACCGATTTGATTCTTCTCACGGTGCGTAATCGGGTGCATTTAGCGCAAATTATGCGGCGATTAAAAGAGTTGTCGAATGTGTTGAAAATTACGCGCGTGAAAGAATAATTTTTTATCAAAACAGAAACGGCTAAGTTGAAACCGCCGCTTCAGGGCGGAAAAGCAGCCAGCAGCAACGAGTAAGGCGAAGTGGTATTTGGTTGAGGGGGTAGCCTTGGCGTTTATGCCATTTTTGCAAAAAAATAAGGCTTATGAGATAACCTCACAAGCCTTGAAATATATGGTGAGCCCTGTAAGACTTGAACTTACGACCTGCCGATTATGAGTCGGACGCTCTAACCAACTGAGCTAAGGGCCCTTAAAAATCTTAATCGCTATCTAAAAAACAACGTAATTGTTCAGAGCGAGAAGGGTGACGTAATTTCCGCAAGGCTTTTGCCTCGATTTGTCGAATGCGTTCCCGTGTCACATCGAACTGTTTACCGACTTCTTCTAGCGTATGATCTGTGTTCATATTGATGCCAAAACGCATCCGCAATACTTTTGCTTCACGAGCCGTTAAACCTGCCAATACGTTTTGCGTAGATTCTTTCAAACCCTCTATTGTCGCGGCTTCAATCGGTGATAACACTTTCGCATCTTCAATAAAATCACCGAGATGTGAATCTTCATCGTCACCGACAGGTGTTTCCATCGAAATCGGTTCTTTGGCAATTTTTAACACTTTCCGAACTTTATCTTCTGGCATTTCCATACGTTCTGACAATTCTTCGGGAGTCGCTTCGCGTCCTTTTTCTTGCAGAATTTGCCGTGAAATTCGATTCAACTTATTGATGGTTTCAATCATGTGAACGGGAATTCGGATTGTGCGAGCTTGATCTGCAATCGAGCGCGTAATCGCCTGGCGTATCCACCACGTCGCATAAGTTGAGAACTTATAGCCACGTCGATACTCAAACTTATCAACCGCTTTCATTAACCCAATATTGCCTTCTTGAATTAAATCAAGAAATTGCAATCCGCGATTAGTGTATTTTTTGGCGATTGAAATCACCAGCCGCAAATTTGCTTCAATCATTTCTTTTTTCGCCCGTCTGGCCTTAGCTTCGCCAATGGTCATACGACGGTTGATGTCTTTTAAACTACTAATTGTTGAACCGTATTCAGATTCAATTTCAGTTAATATTTTCAAGCATTTGCGTAACTCTTTCTCACGCTCTTTTATACTTTCACCGTAAACCGAATCCGCTAAACATTTTTCTAGCCATATCACATTTGTTTCATCTTCACTAAACAATGCTAAAAACTCTTTGCGTGGCATTTTGGCATGATCAACAATAATCTCGTTAATCAATTTTTCTTGTGTTCGAACGATTACGATACCGCGAGGAACAATGCTAGTCATTTTTTTCAAATAATTCGATGACCATTTGAATTCCATGAACAGTTCGGTGAGTTTTTCAAGCTCTTCTTCCGTTTCGTTACTAGTATAACTGTACTTTTTCGTTGCACTTAATACGCACGTTAATTGCTGTTTCAGTGCATCAACTTTTTCTTTAACTTCGTCATAATTCAGACCTTTGCTTTCATCTTCACCGCTTTCATCAACCGTTACGCTATCTTCTTCATCCGTTTCAAGGTCATCATCGGCAACTATAGGTAAGGCGGCAATCAAATCTTCGGGTTCCGATAAATCAATAAAACCAGAAATCAAATCAATTAAACGAATGCTATTTTCGTCATTGTTTTTTGAATTATAACTAACGGCTTCTTCGAGTGGAATAGATTCAAATGCGGAAATAAATTCACTTACCACAATACAAGAACGCGCCATCGCTTGCACGATATGTCTTTGTCCTTCCTCGATACGCTTGGCGATTTTTAATTCGTCCGCGCGGGTCAACAATTCAACCGAACCCATTTCACGCATGTACATTCGAACTGGATCGGTGGTGCGTCCAAACTCGTTATCCGAGGATGCTAATGCGGCAACTTCTTCTGCATCTTCATCATCTGTTGTTACAGCAGCAGAATCGGTAATCAATGAGTCTTCATCCGGTGCAACTTCATGCACCTGAATGCCCATATCGTTAATCATGTTAATAATATCTTCAATCTGCTCTGGATCAGCAATATCACTGGGTAAATGATCGTTCACCTCAGCAAAAGTCAAATAACCTTGAATTTTACCTTTGGCGATCAATTGTTTTAGCTGTGATTGCTGTTGTTCTTCACTCATTATTTATCCACGCAGTTAAAATCAGTCAACGACTTTTAGCACTTGATTATACTTAAAATATGCTTGAAAACGCAAACAAAAGCTGTTTTTGTGTATTTTTCTTCTTTGTACATGACAAAAATCATCCATATTGAAAAGTATATTTTTAATTTCAATAGAGTTTATGCACAATAAGCAGATTTACCTGCCGCCCTTTGTCGACGAAGTGTCTGTTGATTTACAAGTCCGCAAATAGTCTGCATGACCCGCCCATAATTATAGAATGAGAACAGCGAAATCGTGTAGCAAGAATCGTCCAGTTTTTTATCCAACCGATGCAGTGTTTCACCCGTTTCGGAATCAAGAGTGCTTATTGTACTCACGGGATCGGTTGCCAAGCCTTGGTATCCTTTATCGG
>CAISXF010000034.1 GCA_903889445.1 uncultured Pseudomonadota bacterium | reverse complement strand
GGAATTTTGAAAAAGCCAATTGCACTGCTCGCGTTGTGGAATAAGAAAAGAAAAAGACCACGTCGCCACACGGGCATTTTGCTCCGTCGTTTGAACGTAATGTGTTCGTTGCCGACAAAAAATGACACATTATTTAAATCAATATCCAAACCTCTTTTGATGGCTAAACTCAGCGCGTAACGCACGTCGGGACTTTCTTTAAAACCAAAATACAATTTGATGCGATTAAACTGCCCGTGACTACCAAAAGAACGCACTTTAATTTGTTGCGCCTCGTGATCGATATACGGCTCATCGGTGGTGACAATGGTGAGAACAATAATGCGTTCATGTACGACGCGATTGTGTTCTAAATTGTGCAACAACACTTGTGGAACGCCGTGTAAATTCCGCGCTAAATAAATCGCCGTGCCTTTCACGGTCACTAATTCGTGCGCGTTTATTTTTTCTTCTAATTCTTCAAAGGAAACTTTCTTTTCGTCGATGGCTTCGGCTAAAACTGCCCGCCCTTGAATCCACGTTGTCATCAGTAAAAATAACACGCCGCCGACTAATAAAGGCAACCAGCCGCCAGATAGAATTTTCAAACTGTTTGATGAGAGAAAAACGAAATCAACAATAAAAAATACGCTCAAAAACAAATAACTAAATACAGAATACCAATGCCATAACGCTCGAATAACAATGAACGACAATATCGTGGTGATAATCATCGTCCCTGTCACCGCGATACCGTAAGCCGACGCTAAATTGGACGACGATTTAAATCCTAATACCAACACAAACACGGAAAACATCAGCATCCAATTGACGGTCGGTACATAAATTTGACCGATTTCGCTGTCTGATGTGTGCATCACATTCATGCGCGGACAATAACCTAATTGAATCGCTTGTTTGGTCATTGAAAACGCGCCCGAAATAACGGCTTGCGACGCAATGACGGTGGCAAATGTCGATAAAACCAACAACGGATACAACGCCCACGATGGCGCGAGGAGATAAAACGGGTTTTCAATCGCTTCGGGATGTTCCAACAACAACGCACCTTGTCCAAAATAATTGCATAACAACGCTGGAAAAACGAAACCGAACCACGCAAATCGAATCGGCTTTAAACCAAAATGCCCCATGTCGGCGTATAACGCTTCTGCACCCGTCATAACTAATACGACGGAACCCATGATTAAAAAGCCTTTCACGCCCAATTCACTCAACAAATGAATGCCATAATACGGATTGATTGCCATCAAAACGTGCGGCTGGTGAATAATTTGATTGATGCCCAAACCCGCTAAAAGGACAAACCAAATAACCATCACGGGCGCAAACAGTTTACCGATTTTCGCGGTGCCTCGCGCTTGAATAATAAACAGGAATGACAACACAACCAGCGTAATCGGAATAACGTAATGATTCAATTTTGGCGCGATGACTTGCAAACCTTCCACCGCACTCAATACCGAAATCGCGGGCGTAATCACGCTGTCACCGTAAAACAGCGTCGCGCCCAAAATGCCCATCAAAACGATAATGTGTTTTTTATTGGGATTATCTTTGGTTGCGAGTAATGCCAACGCCGTCAAAGCCATCACACCGCCTTCGCCTTTGTTGTTCGCCCGCATAATGAGAATGGCGTATTTAATCGCGACGACCAACATTAACGACCAAAAAATCAGCGATAACACGCCCAAAATATGTGTCGTATCAAGCGTTAAATGTTCGCGAAAAATCTCTTTTACGGCGTACAACGGACTCGTGCCAATGTCGCCAAAAACTACGCCAATACTTCCGGCGACTAAAGTGGCAAATTGTTTATTGCTTGGTTGTTTCGTATTATTTGAGGACATAAAAAGCCGATAGAAAATTAAAAACTAACTGAATTCACCCAAAAATGGGCTGCGATACTTAAAAAATAACCGAGCAAAATAGCGGGCATGCAACGTAGATGAAAACCGAAACTGTAGCCTTCTTTGATTTGCCCCAATAAACCGACACCTGGTGCAGAACCAATCGCCAACAAACTACCACCCACCCCTAACGTTAATGTCAATAATAGCCATTGTCCATTTGAAATATCGGGGTGCATACTCAACACGGCGAACATTAACGTGCCGTTATCTATAAACGCGGACGACAAACCAATCATGATGTTCGCAATAGAAACATTCATTTCGCCAAACAAAAAGTGGGCAACTAAATCTAAATAACCGACAAAACCCACTGCACCAATAATCATCATCGCGCCATAAAAAAATAACAAAGTATCCCAATCTACGTCGGCGATACTTTTAAAAATATCAAAACTTTTTTGAATTTCTGCGCCGTTTTCTTGTTCTGTTTTGGTTAAATAAAAATTGAAGAATTGCAATAATCCTAAGCCTGCCATCATGCCAGCGGCGGGCGGTAATTCGAGTAAAACATTTGATGAAACGGTAATAGCGAGCGTGACGGCAAACAAAAAGACAATGCGTTTGCTGCCGCGTTTCAAAGCAATGGTTTGTTTTGAAATTGCAGGGGTTTCTTTGGGAACTGAAAAGTGCATGATGGACGCAGGTACTAGAAAATTAATGATGCACGGAATAGTGAGGGCGAAAAATTCGGTGAAATGTAGAATTTTATGTTGCCAAACAAATAACGTTGAAATGCCGCCTAATGGACTCATCGTGCCGCCAGCATTCGCCCCGACCACGATATTCACGCACGCTAACGCAATAAATTTTGGCTGGTTTTTACCTACCGCTAATGCCACCGCGCCCATTAACAAACCAATTGTTAATCCATTCACCACAGTAGACAACACAAACGCTAACGCGCCAGTAATCCAAAATAATTGCCGATAACTGTATTGTTTATTGAGTAGGAAAATTCGTAAACCATCAAAAATGCCGCGTTCGCTCATCGTATTTAAATATGTCATCGATACCAAAATAAACAACAGCAGTTCGATATACGCCAATAAGTTACTTTCAAATGCGAGCGCAGCAGTTTTTGCTTGTCCGTGCATGGCGTAATAAATACAAATTGAAAACCAAACTAATGCTGCACTTAATACCATCGGTTTGGATTTTTTTAGTTCAATTACGTCTTCGGTCATGGCGGCAATATAAGCAATGGCGGTGAGAGCAAGAGCGGCATAACCGACAAAATGATGGGTTAAATTTAGCGGAGGTGTTATTTCTTGTGCAAAAGATAATGAAGGGAAAAAAGAAAAGACTATTAAAACAAGGAACGGAGGCACGTCGAGAATGCTAAGGGCTTTTTTCATGTGAACTCTTCAGAATGTGGATGAAAATATCGAATTTTAGAACGTTATTCTAACTTCAAATTGAAGTAAAACCATAAGATTGTTATAGTGACAGCGTTTTAATTAAACTTGAAAGCGGTTGCAGCTTAAAACAACGCCAATAGTTTAGTGATGATTAAAATAGCGACTTTGAGACGCTTTAAAGCTCATACAGAATTTCGGGTTTACCGTTCGACCCAAGACGAACGTTTTTTCAAGTACCTGCCTGATTTTTCGCCTGGCTCACCATCTTAAACGACTATCTACCCGCAATAATTCGCCTTGTTGTTCTATTTTTAATACGAGCTACACACAAAGACGCTTAGATAAAACATCGCTTTAATGCTTGGTTGTTTAGTCACCACGCAAATGCAGCGCAGGTCATCACAAGGATAAATACTGCATGAAAAGAATGCTAATCAACGCCACGCAATCAGAAGAATTGCGAGTGGCGTTAGTGGATGGTTATAAACTGTACGATTTTGATATTGAAGTTCCTTCACAAGAACAAAAAAAATCAAATATCTACAAGGGAATTATCACGCACGTTGAAGCCAGTTTAGAAGCGGCTTTTGTGAATTACGGCGCAGAAAAACACGGTTTTTTACCGTTTAAAGAAATTATTCCGTTATACCGTCGTCCTGTTTCAGATGCCGAAACAAAAGACGGCAAACCTACCCCGCGTCGTGGCGTAAAAGATTTAATTCGTGTTGGACAGGAAGTCATCGTTCAAATCGAAAAAGAAGAGCGCGGCAACAAAGGCGCAGCGTTGACAACGTATGTCAGTTTGGCGGGAACGTATTTGGTGTTAATGCCGAATAATCCCAAAGCGGGCGGTATTTCACGCCGCATCGAAGGCGAAACACGAAACGAGTTGCGTGATGCGATGCACGCTTTAGAAATCCCTGAAAATATGGGTTTGATTGTCAGAACCGCTGGCTGTGGTAAAAATGTTGAGGAATTGCAGTGGGATTTGAATTATTTGCTGCAATTGTGGGAAGCGATTGACCGTTCAGCGCAACAACAAGCCGCGCCGTTTTTAGTATTCCAAGAAAGTAACGTGATTATTCGCGCGTTGCGTGATCATTTGCGGAACAACATTGACGAAATTCTGATTGATGATGCCGAAGCCTTTGAGCTGGTCAAAAGTTTTTTAAAACAAGTGATTCCCGACTTTTTGTCGAAAGTTCGTTTGTACAAAGATCCCGTGCCGTTGTTCAACAAATACCACATCGAATCGCAAATCGAAATCGCATATAACCGTGAAGTGTCTTTGCCATCGGGCGGTTCGATTGTCATTGATCACACCGAAGCCTTAACGTCGATTGATATTAACTCCGCTCGTGCGACGAAGGGCAGTGATATTGAAGAAACGGCGTTAAATACCAATTTAGAAGCGACGGAAGAAATCGCGCGACAATTGCGTTTGCGCGATTTGGGCGGATTATTTGTGATTGATTACATCGATATGACTTCGATGAAACACCAGCGACAAGTGGAAAATCATTTGCGCGAAGCCATTAAAATTGATCGGGCGCGAATTCAAACGGGACGAATTTCGCGGTTTGGTTTGTTGGAAATGTCACGTCAACGAATGCGTCCGTCGCTCGGCGATACCAGCCAGCTCAATTGTCCGCGTTGTAAAGGTCAGGGGACGGTTCGCAGCGTGGAATCGGTAGCGTTGTCGGTGTTGCGGATTATCGAAGAAGACGCGATGAAAAAAGGCGTGGAAAAAATTATCGCGCATTTGCCGATTGAATGCGCCGCCTTTTTATTAAACGAAAAACGCAGCGTGATTGAGCGTATCGAAAAGCGTTTAAAAGTCGCGATTGTGGTGTTGCCCAGTCGGCATTTAGAAACGCCATCTTATGATATTGAACTGATTCGAGAGCGCGATTATCATGAAGAAAAAAGCAGTTATTCGCAAATCAAAGCTGAAGCCATTAGTATTCCAGAGTTTGCTCAACACGTTAAACATCAAACACATGCGGCGAAACCACCCACGGTGACGGAGTTTTTGCACGATTCGCCCGCGCCGATGCAAAATAAAAATGAAGCGGCGGTGTTGATTAAACGTTTTTGGCAAAAGTTAACAAAATCATCGACGAGCAATGAGGAAATTGATGTTGAAACTGAATTATCGTCCGATATTGACGGTGAAGGTTCGGCAGCTCCCACAGAACCGTCACGCAGTTCAAAAGGTCGGAATAATCGCCGTAACAAAAATAAACAAACTCAAAAGCGCAATCTAAAAATTGCTGCGAATGCGAATGCAGATGAAAACGCCGCGCCCGTTGTTGCACATTCTGTTGAAAATGACGACGTTCAAAACGCCAGTGCAACGGGTGAAAATACAGCGGAATCGACGGTTGAGGGCGAAGAATCGCCACGCAAAAACGGTCAACGTAATAATTTGCGACGCGGCCCCAATCGCCGTAAACCGCGTAATCCAGATTATAAAAAACCAGAAAATGTCGCACATTCTGAAAGCAACGAAATGAATTCAAATTCGGCGGAGCATCAACACGTTGGCGAATCCGTTTCACCGCCTTCTTTTGAAGCGCATTCCGACCCAATTTATTCCAGCTCAAATGTTGATTCAAGCGATAACGGCTCACAATCGGATTAAAACGGATTTTTTGCCTTAAAAAATAAAGCGGGTTGTCGAAAGTCAACGCGCTTTATTTTTGCGTTTCAAAAAACGTTTGAATCCCCGCAATACCTTGTCCGCCGTGAAATTGTGCGGTTTTTAAATCCGTTTTTTTCATTCCGCCCAACGCATAAATTGGCACGTTACATTCGTTAATCCATTCGTTAAAAACCGCCCAGCCCAACGGAATGGTTTCGGGATGCGTTGTCGTTTTCATAATTGGCGCAAGCACCGCAAAATCGACCCCGATTTTTTCAGCGTGTTCCAACTCTGCCCGATTGTGGCAGGACGCAGCCAACCAACGCAGATTTTCGGGGCGAGAATTCAGCGCCAACAAATCGCCGCTCGTTAAATGGATGCCGTCACTCGGAATGTCAAATGTGTTCGCCGTGCCAGAATTCACCAGCAACCACGCGCCTTTCGATTGGCAAAGTGGATAAGCCAACGCTAAAAATTCACGCGCTTGAGCTGCGGTTAAATTTTTCAATCGTGCTTGAATCAGCGTCACGCCTTGCGCGAGTAACGCATTCAATTTTAACCATAAATCGCCCGTATCATCGTTCAAAATCGCATAATACGGTGGCAAACGACACGCGGTCAAAATCGCTTTATTCGCGGCTGGAAACGCATAATTTTCCAAATTGTCGGTTTTCACCCACGCCCATTCTTGATTCAACCGACTTTGCGCTTCGCCTTCGTATTCCACAATCGAAAAAACGTGCAATTTCACCACGCAATCTGAATACTCGTGCGACAAACAGATTAACGGTTTCGCGGCAATCATTTCGATGCCAATTTCTTCTCTCAATTCTCGCGCTAAGGCAATTTCTAAGGTTTCGCCGTGTTCTACTTTTCCACCTGCAAATTCCCACAAACCGCCTTGATGCAACGTGTTGTGGCGGCGCGTGATAAAAATTCCCCCTGCCGAATTTTTAACAATGCCAATCACAATCGAAATCGGGGCTTTCACAATTCCTCCGACAACATACTTAACGCGCCCGCAAAAAATGACTCTTTATTATTTTTTTTCACTTCGGCGGATAATGGATTTTTCGCCGCCCAATGTAAATCTTCGGCGGGCAATTCGTCCAAAAACCGACTCGGCAAACACTCTTCTAAAATGCCGCGTTGTCTGCGGTGCGTGCAATAACTCAGCGTGCAAGTGCGTTGCGCTCGTGTGATTCCCACATACGCCAATCGCCGTTCTTCTTCGATGCTGTCAACGTCGATGCTGTTTTGATGCGGCAAAATTTTCTCTTCCACGCCAATCAAAAAAACGTGCGGAAATTCCAATCCTTTCGCCGCGTGCAATGTCATCAAACTGATTTCGTCGTTCACTTCGTCTTCGCGGTTGCGTTCCAAAATATCCAGCAACATCACTTTGGCGACCAGTTCCGTCAATGAAAATTCGTCGCCGTCCGCCGTGTTTTTTTCAATCATGCGCTGCAACCACGCCAGCAACTCTTGAACATTTTTAATGCGCCGTTCCGCCGTATCGCGGCTGGCACTGTCTTCACGCAAATACGCGGAATAACCCATTTGGTCGAGCAATTCGTTAATCAATTCAATTTTATTGCTCGCCGAATTTAACTGCGCGGCTTTTTGTAAAATCCAATCGTGAAATTGTTGCAAACGTAAACGTGGCGCGTCGTGCAAACGGGTCGATAAACCCATTTCACCGCACGCAGCAAATAAACTGACTTGCCGTTCGCGTGCATACGCGCCCAATTTTTCCAACGTTGTCGCGCCAATTTCGCGGCGTGGTGTGTTTACAATTCGCAAAAATGCCGCGTCGTCTTCGTGATTCGACAACAAACGTAAATAACTCAACACATCTTTGACTTCAGCATAAGCGAAAAAAGACGTGCCGCCACTGATAAAATACGGCACATTTCGTTCGCGCAAAACCTGTTCAAATAAACGAGATTGATGGTTGCCACGATACAAAATCGCATAATCTTTATAATTCGTTCGATTCATTAACTTGTGGTGCATAATTTCAGACACCACTTGCATCGCTTCCACTTCGTCATTTTTGTGCGCCAACACGCGCAATGATTCGCCGTGTTCCAATTGACTCCACAAACGTTTTTCAAAAACGTGCGGATTGTTGGCGATTAACTGATTTGCCACTTTCAAAATACGCCCCGTTGAACGGTAATTTTGTTCAAGTTTAATCACTTCCAAACGCGGGAAATCGTGTTGCAATTGCGCCAAGTTTTCAGGTTGTGCGCCGCGCCACGCATAAATAGATTGATCGTCATCGCCCACGACGGTGAATTTCGCCAACGTTCCGACCAACAATTTCACCAACTGATATTGCGTTAAATTCGTATCCTGATATTCATCGACCAGCAAATAGCGAATTCGGTTTTGCCATTTGGTTAAAACGTCTGGATTTGCTTGAAATAACAACACGGGTTTTAAAATTAAATCGTCAAAGTCCACCGCGTTGTAAGCCAGCAAACAGCGGGTGTAATCGGCGTAAACCTGCGCGTTTTCTACATTCAGCGGCAATGTTTCAACCGCAATGGCTTGTTCAGGAGTCAGAAACGCATTTTTCCATTGTCCGATTTTCGCCGCAAATTGTTCGACTTGTTTCGCGTCATAATCACCCGTTTTTTGCGCAAGTAAACTTTTCAAAACAGTGAGTTTATCGTATTCATCAAACAAGGTAATCGCGGCTTTATAGCCCAACGATTTATGTTCTTTGCGAAGAATATCCAAACCTAAAGAATGAAACGTCGAAACACGCAACCCGTGACTTTGCGTGCCGTGCAGCAATTTACTGACCCGACTTTGCATTTCCCGCGCGGCTTTATTCGTGAAAGTGAGGGCGGCGATATGTCGAGCGGGCAAACCTTGGCGCACCAAATACGCAATTTTCTCAGTAATCACGCGGGTTTTACCGCTGCCCGCACCGGCTAAAACTAATAACGGTCGCTCAATTTGTTTGACCGCCGCTTGTTGTTCAGAATTTAATGATTTCATTTCAGGTAAAATCCACCGTTTTTACTAGCTAAACATATTTTTATTGACTGCTTTAGCCGCCGCGTTTTGAGCAGTAACTAGCCCTTTATCGACTAATTCTTTCATGTTTTGATCCAGTGTTTGCATGCCGTCATTGCGTCCCGTTTGAATTGCCGAATACATTTGCGCGACTTTCGCTTCTCGAATGAGATTTTTAATGGCCAGAGTGCCAATCATTATTTCGTGTGCCGCTACTCGTCCACCACCAATTTTTTTCAATAATGTTTGTGAAATAACCGCTTGTAACGATTCTGACAACATGGCGCGAATCATGTCTTTTTCAGCAGCAGGAAATACGTCGATAATTCGGTCAATGGTTTTGGCGGCGGAAGTCGTGTGCAGAGTTCCAAACACCAAATGTCCGGTTTCGGCAGCGGTTAACGCCAGTCGAATGGTTTCTAAATCCCGCATTTCACCGACCATAATAATGTCAGGATCTTCCCGCAATGCCGACCGTAACGCTTCGTTAAAACCCAAGGTATCACGATGAACTTCACGCTGATTGATGAGGCAGCGTTTACTTTCGTGAATAAATTCAATCGGGTCTTCGACGGTTAAAATATGCGCGTAATCGTTGTTGTTGATGTGGTCAATCATTGCCGCCAATGTCGTCGATTTTCCCGAACCCGTTGGCCCTGTAACCAAAATTAACCCGCGTGGTTTTTTACACAATTCTTGAAAAAAAAGCGGAGCTTTTAATTCTTCCAAACTCAATACCACGGATGGAATCGTCCGAAATACTGCCGCCGCACCACGCGCTTGATTGAAGGCATTGACCCGAAATCGTGCCACATTCGGCAACGAAAATGAAAAATCAGTTTCTAAAAATTCCTCGTAATCACGGCGTTGTTTGTCGCTCATAATATCGTAAATTAAACCGTGAACTTCTTTGTGGTCTAACGCAGGAACGTTGATGCGGCGCATATCGCCATCAACGCGAATCATGGGGGGCAAACCAGCAGATAAATGTAAATCTGAAGCGTTATTTTTAAACGAAAAAGTGAGTAGTTCTGCAATATCCATAATTTTTGAAGTGTTCAAGTTGAAAATAGGTTAAAAAGTTCGGAACAAATTTGCGGTAAAATCAAAACCTCGTTTACTTTTAAAAGCCCCTATTATGCCTACAATCGCTCACAGACTTAAACAAATTTACACACAGATTCACCAAGCGGAACACACTTTTTCGCGCGTTCCAAATTCTGTGCAGCTGCTCGCCGTCAGTAAAACCAAACCGGCGCAGGCGATTATTAGCGCGTATCAAGCGGGACAACGGCATTTTGGCGAAAATTATGTGCAGGAAGCGTTGCTGAAACAACAGGAATTAAGCGCGTTGGCGATAACATGGCATTTTATTGGCCCAATTCAATCGAATAAAACGAAAGTGTTAGCGACGCATTTTGATTGGGTTCACAGCGTCGATAATTTGAAAATCGCGCAACGGTTGAGTTCCCAACGTCCCAATTTTTTGCCACCGTTAAATGTGTGCGTGCAAGTGAATATCAGCGATGAAACCAGCAAATCTGGTGTAACGTTAAACGATTTACCCGAATTGATTTTGGGAATTTCTGAATTACCGAATCTTAATTTGCGCGGCGTGATGGCAATTCCTGCGCCGCACGCTGATTTTGCCGCCCAACGTGAACCGTATCAACAATTAGTTTCTGCTGTGAAAGCGTTGAATAATCCGAATTTAACGACGTTTTCATTTGGTATGTCGGATGATTTGGACGCGGCTATTGCCGAAGGTTCGACACTTGTTCGCATCGGTACCGCGTTGTTTGGGGCGCGGCGTAAATTGCTATAGAATGGCGGCTTATTTTTAGATTTTGAAACGTAACTTTTAATTTTTTGGAAAAACGAATGACTTTTATAATGACTTTTGTGTTGATGCTGGCGGTGATTGCAATTATGGCGGTGGGCGTGATATTTGGACGACGCGCGATTAAAGGTTCGTGCGGCGGTGGCATGGATAAAGCCGCGTGCGTCTGTGTTGAAAAATGTGATAAACGCAAAAAATTTGATGCAGAACAAGCCGCTAGTTTAAGTAGTTAACCCGCCCATTATGCCAACAAAAAACACCGCTCAAATTTACACTTGGCGTTACATTCTGTCGATTGCGCGGCAACATAAAAAGCAGCTGATTTCGGCACATTTGATTGCGATTTTGGCGACGCTGGTGAGCGTTCCGGTGCCGCTTTTAATGCCGCTGTTGGTGGATGAAGTGTTGCTGAATAAACCGGCAATTGTGGTGCAAACGGTCAATCGATTATCGCCGGTCGAATGGCAATCGCCGCTACTTTATATTGGCGCGGTGTTGATGTTGACAGTGTTTTCACGTTTGTTGGCGATGATGTTGAATGTGCTGCAATCGCGCCAATTTACGCTGATTGCGAAAGATATTGTGTTCCGAATTCGTGCCGAATTGATTGGGCATTTACAAACGATTTCGATGGCGGAATATGAAAGTTTGGGTTCGGGAACGGTCAGCACGCATTTGATTAAGGATTTGGACACGATTGATAATTTTGTCGGCACGACGGTTGGTAAATTATTGGTCGCGGTGTTGACGGTGACGGGAACGGCGGCGATTTTGTTGTGGATGCACTGGCAATTGGGTTTGTTTATTTTGTTGCTCAATCCGGTGGTGATTTATTTCACCCGCGTGGTGGGCGCGAATGTGAAACATCTCAAAGCAAAAGAAAATTCGGCATACGAAATTTTTCAACAATCGCTCACCGAAACGTTGGAAGCAATTCACCAAATTCGCGCCAGCAATCGCGAACAACATTATTGCGAACAATTGATTGAGTTGGCACAAACCGTTAAAGATAATTCCAGCGCGTTTGCGTGGAAAAGTGAAGCTGCGTCACGATTGAGTTTTTTGGTATTTTTGTTTGGTTTTGATATTTTTCGTGCGTGTGCGATGTTGATGGTGTTTTATTCCGATTTGACGATTGGGCAAATGTTGGCGGTGTTTGGTTATTTGTGGTTCATGATGTCGCCCGTTCAAGAAATTTTAAACATTCAATATGCGTTTTATGGCGCGAAAGCGGCGTTGACGCGCATCAATAAATTAACTGTTTTACGCCAAGAACCGCGTTATCCACATCATAAAAATCCGTTCTCGAATAAACAAACCGTTTCCGTTCGTGTGGATAATTTGCATTTTAGTTATGGCGATAAAAAAATTCTTAACGGGATTCAACTACACATTCAAGCGGGTGCAAAAGTGGCGTTAGTTGGCGCGAGTGGTGGCGGAAAATCGACGTTAATTCAGATTTTAATTGGTTTATATCCAACCACGTCGGGCAGAATTTTGTTTAATAACGTCCCGATTGAAGAAATTGGTTTAGATGTCGTGCGTGAAAACGTGGTGACGGTGTTGCAAAATCCGATTTTGTTTAATGATTCGATTCGCGCTAATTTGACGCTCGGCAAAAAAGCCACCGATTCACAATTATGGAATGCGCTGGGAATTGCTCAATTAGCCGAAACCGTGAAAGATTTGCCAAACGGTTTAGACACAATTGTCGGACGTGGCGGAATGCGTTTATCTGGCGGACAGCGTCAGCGTTTAGCGATTGCGCGAATGGTCGTCGCGAATCCAAAAGTTGTGATTTTAGACGAGGCAACTTCGGCGTTGGACAGCGAAACCGAATTTAAAGTTCATGAAGCATTGCAAGAATTTCTCAAAAATCGCACCACGATTATCATCGCGCATCGACTCAGCGCGGTAAAACAAGCCAATCACGTTTATGTTTTTGAAGACGGTGAAATTTGTGAACAAGGTAACCACAAAGCGTTGATTGAACAAAGTGGTTTGTACGCCAAATTGTACGGGGATTATCAGTGACAATCCTTATTTACCTGTTACGGGAATAGCCGCTATTATTTTCTTTGCTTCGCGTTCACCCGATAAAAATGCCCCGTGAACCGTCGCGGGGTGATCAAATGAAGTGGCTTCGCCTGCAAAAAATAGCTGGTTATTTACTGATTTAGCCAATTCCTGATAATCTTTGGCACTTGCACCAACGCCCACATAAGAATAAGAACCTAGAGCATAAGGATCTTTATTCCAACGAGTAATAAGATAACTATCGGGTTCAGGAATATCATTGCCATAAATAGCGCGTAACGTTTGCATCCATTCGGCAATTATCGCTTTATCGCTCATGCCTTCGATTTCTTTACCATGTTTCGCTGCATTAAAACCTAACAAAATAGGCTGTTTAGTATAGAAATACAAATTTAACCATTCTGCAAAATGCCCTTTAATCGTGGAAATTGAATTCACCAATTGGCTTTCTGCATCTTGATCTTCCCAAAAATACTCAGGAAAGCGCAGATAGGTTTTATTCAAAACACCAAAACCGAGCTTCTTAATAGAATTTTGTTTTGTGATGGGCAGTGGAGGCGAAAATTTTACGGTATTTGCTTTCAATACGCCCAAGGGTAATGTTACAAGAACCGCTCGTGCCTGAAATACAGCCTGATTTGTGGTTACTTTAATACTGGTTGTTTTGCTGTAATCCACTGATTTAACAATTTGATTGATTAAAATATCAGACGACAACGTAGCACTTTGTACTAATTGTTCAATAATTTGCCCGTAACCTTTCAGAAATAAATGGTCGCCCCCCTCAAACGCATTCTCCTCAACATCCGAATTCAATAAAGACAGTTGACTTAAATCGGCAGCATATTCATGTTCAAGCTCTGTATTCAAAGAATAATATAGTTCCGTTAATTCAGCTGGCGTAAATTTTTCATTAACCAGCTCTTGTTCCAGTGCTGCTTGCCAAGAAATGTCGGGCAAATTTCCACTACGGCGTTTCTTTTGTATTGCGATGATTCGACCGTAAACACCGTCATAGCGATCGGTCAAATCGGTGACATCTTCCTCGGTAAGTAATGTGCCGTTCGCTTGATAGATTTGACGCGCATCGTAATCCGTCGGAACGGTTTTTAAATTAAATTTATCCGCTAATTGTTTAATTGGATTATTCGTCACACCGTGTATCCATGATGCACCTAAATCCAAAGGCACATTTAACGTATTGTCTGTCCAAATTCTACCGCCGATACGATTTCGCGCTTCTAAAATCAATACACGATAACCTTTGCTTTTCAACATAACTGCCGCTGAAATCCCCGAAATACCAGCACCAATAATAATTACGTCTACACCCGTTTGTGTATTTTTCGGACTCACACTGACAGCACGCGCGGCACTACTCAAGCTACTTGCTATCAAAACTTGTAAAGATAGTTTAATAAAATCACGTCTATTCATTTTTCACCTCAAATTTAAAATTTAACAGATGCAAGTGTAAGCGTTATTTTTGTAATCGTGAAGGCTTTATTTTTATCAGAAATGCCGTCTCTTTAGGTCGGGGATGTAGCGGCATACTCGGTGTAGCCCCGCTTTTGAGTTAAACTACGCACATGAATAAAACGATACGAAAAGCCTTTAAATTTAGGCTGAAAATCACACCTGAAAACCAGCAGAAATTGATAAATTACGCGGGTGGGTGTCGTTTTGTTTGGAATAAAGCGTTAGCGTTGAATTTAGATAGATTGAACCAAAAACAACCGATTTTGCGCTACGACGCATTAGATTTTTGGTCAAAACTATGGAAAAAGTCCGACGAGTACGGTTTTCTCAAAGGCTTACCATCGCAAGTTTTACAACAAAAATTGATGGATTTAGACAACGCGTTTAAGGATGCGTTTGATAAAAATTAGCAGCTAAAACGAATTCCAAATTTCAAACGCAAAGGGCAATCGAAAACAGATAGCCTTCGTTTTCCGCAAGGTTTTAAAATTGAACAGGAAACCAATCGAATCTTTTGCCAAAAATCGGTTGGGGACATTATCGCAATAGTCGCAAAATTATTGGCACGCCAACTTTTTGACGTAAAAAGGGCGATTTTAGGCAAATTTCAGGAAATTTGGAAAATGAAAAAAGATGAAGAAGCGCAAATTTTTAATAAAAAAACGGGCGAAGTGAAAGACGGTTATTTCGTTTATGTCGCTTATCCGAAAGCGAAAATTAGAAATACAAGGTGGATGATGACGTTTCAAGATTCATTAGAAATTATTGCAACAGATCCAGATATGACAGGGTAAACTCTAAAAGTTATGTTGTTGTTAATGGGAAATTTAGAATTTGAAAATTATATTACGATTAAACAAGTCAGCATTGCCGAAAAATTAAAAATTGATAAGGCGGATGTTAGCAAAGCCATGAAACTTTTGGTTAATAAAAGCATTATTATCAAAGTCAAAGAAGGCACGACGACGGGTTACAAATTGAATCCGACTTATGGCCGTAAAGGCAAAGTTGAAAACATGGAAAAAGCCAAGGAACAAATGGAAAAAGATAAAATTATCAACTTCCCATACTAATTTGTGGGCTTTGAAGTTTGATTTTTTAGAAGACATGATGCTACTTAAACGAGAATTGTATGATTTATTTTGATAACAACGCGACCACGCCGATTGATGAGCGTGTTTTCGATGCGATGTTGCCCTTTTTAAAAACGATGTACGGCAATCCTTCCAGCGTGCATCGATTGGGGCGTATTGCCAAAAGTGCAGTAGAAACGGCGCGTGAACAAGTCGCGGCTTTAGTGGATGCGGAACCGTCGCAAGTGTTTTTTACCAGCGGCGGCACGGAAGCGAATAATTTGGCTATAAATTCGGCTTTTGGAAACATGGCAATTTCAGCGGTTGAACATTCGTCTATTTTTGAACCTGCGAAACGTTTCCATTTTGACGTTATCGCCGTGAATCGTGACGGTCTGATTGAGCCTCAAACGATTTCAGATTTGATGGCAAAACGTCCTGATTTTGTGTCAATCATGTTGGCGAATAACGAAACGGGCGTGATTCAACCGCTTGCAGAGTTTGCCGCACAATTGAATGAACGTGGCATTATTATTCACACCGACGCGGTGCAAGC
>CAISXF010000033.1 GCA_903889445.1 uncultured Pseudomonadota bacterium | reverse complement strand
TGCGAAAACACAAAATCACGGTCAGCCACGAACTAATCGAACACAATTGCTGGCATCTTTACCATCGCTGCTCGAATAGCCACCGTCAAAACCGATATACTCCGCATAAGGCGAAGAAGACCAAAACCATTTTTCATTTTTTGGAAAAACATCAGCATCAATAAAATTTCCTTTCGTGCCTTTAAACTTTATCAATTAAAGTTCTCAATTCATCAATCGTAGGAACGCGCCAGTCGTTAAAACTTGCGTAACCTTTTCGATTATTTTTCATTGCGTCATGCCAATTTAGCTTTTGTGCAATTCCCGCAACATTGCCATTCTCCCATCGTTGCCCATAAGCAAATCGCAACCACATTAAACCCGTTTCGGTGTCGGTTGCAACGCCGTCTTGAACAATGAATTTGCCGATTTTATTCGACGAAATAACGGGCGCAGGTTTTGGCGGAATGATAATTTTCGGCGCGGTTTTTACGATTGTTGGAATTAGCGCGGGTTTGGGCGTGATAATTTTTTGCGCTAATGGCGATTGAATCACGTCCAACGCTAACGCCCACGATTCCACCGCCCAAAACGCAAACTCTTTTTGCGTGCCAAAATTATTGTGTAATCGTTGCGCCAAACCGTCCAAATGTATCGACAACGGCGTGTGCGTTTTTTGCATTAAAGCCGCGACAATGTGGTTGTCTAATGCCAACATTAACAAATTGGTTTCACGAGTATTTTTTGGCGCGAGGTCTTTTAACATTCCTCGACAACGGCGCGGATTTTCAATAATCGAACGCCCATAATTTTCGAGCATAAACCGTAATTGCTGGCGCGGATGTTCGTCTAACATTTAAGCTCCATATCGATACAGCGTTTTGGGTTCTATATCAACTGAGCCATTTTTGAATTCCAAACAACCCCATTCCTCATCAATTCGCGCGGTATTCAAATCATCAAAAGCAACGTGTGAACCAATCAACGCTTTTAAATCCGTTTCTTTGACCTCGCCATTTTCAAAAAATAACTTGAATCGATAACCATCTTGTTGCTGAAAATTCTTCAGTTTCATGATTTAGTTTCCGCATAAATCACCGCCAAACTAATATCGTCGCCGCTGCCACTTTGCGAGGCTTCATTTAACCAATCTTCCAATTCTGTTTGCACAAAATCCGCGCCGTCGGTTTCAATAAAACCGTGAATATCGCCCAACGCTTGATAAAAACCTTCGGCGTGTTTGAACGAATTTTTGTAACCGTCACTGACCAAAAAAATTGCTTTTGGTGATTCGATAATTGGCAAAAAGGCTTCTCGAAAATCTTGCCACGGTTTTTTGCCGCATAACGACGTGGTGTCATTGCCCAACAAACGCGCATCGTGTGGAATTGGCGTTGCGGGTGTGCCGTCAGCTTGAATCACCACAATATCACCGTCACCAATTTGCCAATACAGCACGCAATTTTCTAGCACGCAAGCGACTAACAGCGTGGTGCCGAACAGCAAATAACGGTTTTCAATCGCGGCTTCGATTCGTAGACAATCTTCAATTCGCAAATAATCGTCAATGTACGCATCGACTTTTCGTTGCCAACAACGGTGAATCGCTTTCGGGATGCCTTCGGATAACGTTCGCAATTGTGGCAACGACAAATTCGGCGCATTAAAAACTTGCTGCGTGATTTCAATTGCAGCACCCACCGCAAACTTCGCCCCTAAATCACTGAACGTGCAACGTGTGCTGCCGTGACCGTCTGCTACGGCGACCACCAACGGATTTTTCGCAGTGGCGACAGCATCTTGATTCGGCAAACCGTTTCGATGATGGATTGCGCCGCGCACACTTTCCGTTAAAACGCGCCATGTCACCATACGTCCGCCGCTGAATGGGGGTCTACGGTTGGAACGGGTGGAATTGGCACATTGTTGTCGCTGATGTTGTCAGTCACTTGGCTCGGTGGCGCGGAAGTCGCTTGTAAAACCGCTGTCGAAACCCACCGAATATAATTTACCAACTGTTCGGCGTTATGCGCGTGCAACGGTCGCAATTCTTTGTTGCCGATAAATTGCTGCAACACCTCCATATCGGCATCTTCACCAATTGCAATGCCAATCCGTACCGCTTTTTTGCCCCACGGCAACGCCATCAATTCTTTCAAACCACTTTCAAAATCATCGGTCGGTTGTCCGTCAGAAATCAACACCAACACAGGCGGCAAACCGCGTTCCGTCATCGGTGGCATTTTCAATTGGTCAGCGACTAAACGAAACGCGGCTCCCATATCGGTCATGCCATTAACGTGTAAATCCTGCCATTTAAAATCGTCAACAGGCGTGGCGTGGGCAACGTGCCATTTTGCGCCATTTGAGAATTTAACCGCTCGTACTAATACTTCAGCGTTCACATTGTCAGCCGCGACACTTTGCATGGCGGGAATCGCTTCACGAATTGCATAATTTAGACTTTGAATCTTGTCGCCTTCCATCGAATACGAACAATCTGCAATCCAAATAAAGTGCAATGGACGGGTCGCTAATTCTCCACCGGGACGTTTTTTTAAAGCTACCATTTTTGTATTCTCCTGTTGTTGATGCGTTGATTAAATACGGATTTCAGCTTGCGCTTGTCCGAAATTGATGGTGATTCCTGTTGCCAACGTAACGCTTTTACCTTGTTCGACAGTTTTTAAAACACTATTATCGGTAAATGTCCACGCCTCAGTGGTGAGATTTTTCAAACCCCAAATGTTGGGATTCGTCGGGTGTTGCACCACTTGCGCGACGGCGGGCGTAATGTCATTTTTTCGCGCGGGGTACAAATGATACGGATACAACTCGGCTTTGTTGTTCAACATCACCGTTAATTCTTGTCCGGTGCTTTGTTTAATGCGAATGCGTGGCGGCAAAATCAACGTTTTTTGGCAACTCCAACACGGTTTTAACTGTCCGTTCGTTTTCAATTCGTCTTCGTCGTAAAAATTCTCCGCGCCACAACCACAATCGACAATCGTATCTTTTAAACGTAACAACTGCCGCCGCCATTCACTTTCACGGATTCTCGAATGCACGTCCGACAAACCCGCCGTGAACGATTGCGTAAATAAATCGCGGATAAATTTCGGATAAATCGCCCAATAAACAATCGCATTATCTTGATAACCCGTGACAGGTCGATTGCTTTTATCGTTCGGGTCAAAAATAAACAGCGGTTCAAAACCATACAGTTTATTCATCGCAGGCAAATCAAAACATTTCATGTCCGCTTCTTTTTTGCCTTCCAACGGATGATGCAACATCAGCATATAAAACAGCAGCACCGCCAACGAAAACAAATCACTGTCACTATTCGGATTATTTTCGCGGCGCACAATTTCAGGCGACATAAAACGCGGCGTTCCCACCACGCCCGTATTTTGCGAACCGTTCACCGTCACATTGTCGTTGTCGCAAATCAAAATATCGCCCGTGTTCGGGTCGATAAAAAAGTTCCCAAACGAAATATCCCGATAACACAGCCCTTTCGCGTGCAAAAGCTGAAAACTGTCCGCGAGTTGAATCGTCGCAATTAGCAATTGCCGAAAACTCGGCTCAATGCGGCGTTTCATTAAATCCGAAATGTTTTTGTAATTGCTTTGCCGAATCGACATCGCATAACCAAAACCCGCGTTTTCAGTCGATGACGCTAAATGCAACGGGAATAAAAAGTTGGTATTCGGCGCACCGACGGCGAGCAATTCTTGAAGCGCGGCGCGTTGTTCCGCCGTGGCTTGTTGCGGAAAATACCATTTCAACGCCATCGATTGTCCTTCGGATTCGGCGCGATACACTTCGCCTTGTCCGCCAGAACCTAAAAATTCTTTGACGACACACGTTTTGCCATTGTCGAGTTGAATGGCTTGATTGAGCTTGAGTAATTGGTTCATAAGATTTTGAATTTTAGTTTTTGAAAATGGTGATTTATTTACGAACAAGACGAACGTGATGGCTACTTCCCTTAACATTTGAATGGAAATTACCGCTGCCAAAATAGATAACCCAAGCACTGTCATTGTTATAAGGAGAGCTAGACCAAAAGCCACCTTTATTTTCAGGAAAAACATCAGTATCAATGTAATTTCCACTTTTGCTTTTGCTTTTATCTACTAACGTTTTTAACTCATGAATGCTGGGAACACGCCAATCATTGTAACCAACATAACCTTGTTGATTGAATTCTTCAGGGATTTTCATGGCATCATGCCAATTTAAAACAGCACTTACTTTTTCTGTTTTCATGGAAAACAAATTTAACCATTTAAAATTATCAGAAGTAATTTTTTTCTTTTCTTCCATTTGTCCGTAAGCAAACCGTAACCACATCAAATCTGTTTCGGTATCGGTTGCAACACCGTCTTGAACAATGAATTTACCTATTTTTTGTTGCGATGTTGAAAGAATTGGCGTTGGTTTTGAAACAATCGGCGCAGGTTTTGGCGGAATAATAATTTTCGATTCGGGTTTTACGATTGTGGGAATTGGTTCAGGTTCAGGCGTGATAGTTTGTTGCGCTGACGGTTGTTGAATCACGTCCAACGCTAACGCCCAAGATTCAATCGCCCAAACCGCAAACTCTTTTTGAATGCCGATGTTGTTATGTAATCGTTGCGCCAAAATATCCAAGTGCATCAAAATCGGCGTGTGCGTTTTTTGCGTTAATTCGGCGACGAGCTTTTGGTCTAACGCCAACATGAGCAAATTGGTTTCGCGTTGATGTTTGGGGGCGAGGTCTTTTAACATTCCTCGACAACGGCGCGGGTCGTCAATAATGGAACGCCCGTAATTGTCGATGATAAAACGTAATTGGTGGCGCGGGTGATTGTCTAGCATGATTTGTCCATTTTCCCACTGTTAGAGTTGAGTAATTGATTCATAAATCAAATTCCGTAAAAGTTAAAAACAAAAGTGAAAAACTGTCTCACCCACGCACCAACCGAACCAACCGAACATAACCGTAACTGCTCTTAAAGTAGTTAACCGAATAGCCGCCGTAGAAGCTGACATACCACGCATAGTTACTACTGTCAGTATTAGTCGAAGAAGACCAAAACCATAAATCACTTTTAGGAAAAACATCCGTATCAATATAATTTCCTTCTTTGCCTTTTACTTTATCAACTAAAGTTCTTAGCTCGTCAATGTTTGGAACACGCCAATCGTTATAACCGGCATAACCTTGTTGATTAAATTCTTGAGGAATATCCATTGCATTATTCCAATTTAGAGCTTTCGCATCTCCCGCAACGGTTCCATTTTCCCAGTGTTGACCATAAGCAAATCGCAACCACATGAAACCCGTTTTGGTATCGGTTGCAACGCCGTCTTGAACGATGAATTTGCCGATTTGTTGCGGTTTTGAACTATCAACGTGAGTTGTAGAACTGGTTAATGGTGTCACTCTATTTTTAGAAAATATTTCAGATTTTTTAATAGTATTTGAAAAAAACGATACGGCAAATAATCCGATTGCAACAATTATAATTACCGAAATAATTGGTCTCAACTTTTTTTTGTAGAAGGTATTTTGATGTAACGAGGGTGATTGAGGTGGTAATGTTGTGATGATTGGCGTTGGTTTTGAAATAATCGGCGCAGGTTTTGGCGGAACAATAATTTGTGGTTCGGGTTTTACGATTATTGGCATTGGCGCGGGTTCGGGTTCGGGTTCGGGCGTGATAATTTGTTGCGCGGACGGTTGTTGAATTACGTCCAACGCTAACGCCCACGATTCAATTGCCCAAACCGCGTAATCTTTTTGAATGCCTACATTATTGTGTAAGCGTTGCGCCAAAATATCCAAGTGCATCAAAATCGGCGTGTGCGTTTTTTGCGTTAATTCGGCGACAAGTTTTTGGTCTAACGCCAACATAAGCAAATTGGTTTCGAGTTGATGTTTGGGCGCGAGGTCTTTTAACATTCCTCGGCAACGGCGCGGGTCGTCAATAATGGAACGCCCGTAATTGTCGATGATAAAACGTAATTGGTGGCGCGGATGATTGTCTAACATTCGATTATTGAAAGTAGGTTGAGGAAACCGTCACAGTATAGAACATGGCGGCGACAGGTTGCGTCATTTCGACAAAATAGAACTAAATTGCTTAATTTTCATCAAAAATGTTGCGAAAAATGAATCAGTTGATATAATTCGCAGACTGAAATTAAAGAATTTCAGGCGCGTAGCTCAGTTGGTTAGAGTACCACCTTGACATGGTGGGGGTCGGTGGTTCGAGTCCACTCGTGCCTACCAAACAAATAAAGCACTGCTGGTCAGTGCTTTTTTTTATTGTGCAACATAATGGTTTTCAACGATGCTAGTTATCACGCTCCCAGATGGTTCTCAACGCAATTACGACGCGCCACTCAGTGTGCTTGAAGTCGCCCAATCTATTGGTGCTGGACTTGCAAAAGCTACGCTTGCCGCGAAACTCAACGGTCAACTTGTTGATGCCAGCACAATCATCGAACACGATGCTGAACTACAAATTATTACCGCCAAAGACGACGAAGGTTTAGACGTTATTCGTCATTCCACCGCGCATTTACTCGCACAAGCGGTCAAACAATTATTTCCCGAAGCGCAAGTCACCATAGGGCCCGTAATTGAAAACGGTTTTTTCTACGATTTTGCTTATTCCCGCGCGTTTACTCCTGATGATTTAATCACGATTGAAGCGAAAATGGAGCAATTAGTCGCTGAAAATCTGCCTTTGACACGTTCGGTTTTATCACGCGACGCAGCGGTTGATTTTTTCAAAAACCAAGGCGAAGCCTACAAAGCTGAAATCATTGAATCCATTCCTGCCGACCAAGATTTATCACTGTATCAACAAGGCAATTTCACCGATTTATGTCGTGGTCCGCACGTTCCCAGCACGGGAAAATTAGGCGCGTTCAAATTGATGAAAATCGCGGGCGCATATTGGCGTGGCGATGCAAAAAATGAAATGTTGCAACGCATTTACGGCACCGCGTGGCGCGATAAAAAAGAATTACAAGCGTATTTGACCCGTTTGGAAGAAGCTGAAAAACGTGATCATCGCAAATTAGCGAAAATCTTAGACTTTTTTCACATTCAAGAAGAAGCCCCTGGAATGGTGTTTTGGCACGAAAAAGGTTGGGTAATTTATCAACAAGTCGAACAATATATTCGCGGTAAATTGCGTGTAAACGGTTACGGCGAAGTGAAAACGCCCCAAATGGTGGATCGTTCGTTGTGGGAAAAATCAGGGCATTGGGATAAATTCGGCGCGATGATTTTCACCTCGCATTCCGAAAATCGGGATTACGCCATCAAGCCGATGAATTGTCCGTGCCACGTTCAAATTTTCAACCAAGGTATGAAAAGTCACCGCGATTTGCCGATTCGATTGGCAGAATTTGGTTCGTGCCATCGCAATGAACCGTCTGGCACGCTGCACGGTTTGATGCGGGTTAGAAATTTCGTCCAAGATGACGCGCATATTTTTTGTACGGAATCACAAATTCAAGACGAAGTGGCGACGTTTATCGACTTGCTGTTTGATGTGTATAAAGATTTTGGTTTTTCAGAAGTCATTATTAAATTGTCAACGCGCCCTGAAAATCGGGTCGGCAGCGACGAAGTGTGGGACAAAGCAGAAGCAGCGTTAGAACTTGCGTTAAATGCAAAAGATTTAGCGTGGGAATTACAGCCAGGCGAAGGCGCATTTTATGGCCCTAAAATCGAATTTTCGTTAAAAGATTGCATCGGGCGCGTGTGGCAATGCGGCACAATTCAAGTCGATTTTTCGATGCCAGAACGTTTGGGCGCGAGTTTTATTGCCGAAGACGGTTCGCGGCAAGTGCCTGTAATGTTGCATCGCGCCATTTTAGGGTCGCTCGAACGCTTTATCGGAATTCTGATTGAACAACACGCCGGAACACTACCAACGTGGCTTGCGCCTGTGCAGGTAATGGTGATGGTAATCGCCGATCGTCATGCCGATTATGCCCACAAAGTATTTAAAACGTTGGAATCTCAAGGTATTCGCGTAAAAATAGACTTGAGAAATGAAAAAATCGGGTTTAAAATTCGAGAGCATTCAATGCAACGTGTGCCGTATCTTGTCATCATCGGTGACAAAGAATTAGAAGAACAACGCATGACGGTACGCACTCAGAAGGGTGACGACTTAGGTAGTTTATCGATGGCAAACTTTAGCGCACAACTCGCGCAAGTCATCGAAAACAAAGAATAATTAACGTGGAGGATTAAGGTATCGCTGCGAAAAAAGATGAAACACGCTTAAACGACATGATTACCGCTAGACGGGTCAGAGTCACAGGGGCAGAAGGCGAGTCATTAGGGATTATCCCATTAGACGAAGCTAAAAAAATCGCGTACGACGCGGATTTAGACTTGGTCGAAATCTCACCGAACGCAGATCCGCCAGTTTGTAAGATTATGAACTACGGCAAATTTCAGTTTGAACAAAGTAAAAAACTGGCTGTCGCGAAGAAAAATCAAAAGCAAATCCAGATTAAAGAAATCAAATTCCGTCCTGGAACGGACGAAGGCGATTATCAAGTCAAGCTGAAAAATCTGATTAAATTCCTGATGGAAGGCGATAAAACCAAAATTACGCTGCGTTATCGCGGACGTGAGATGGCGCACAAAGAATTGGGAATGGACGTGTTGAAACGCATCGAAAAAGATTTGGAAGAGTTGGCGATTGTTGAGCAGTTTCCGAAAATGGAAGGGCGACAAATGGTCATGGTTCTTTCGCCTAAAAAGAAAAAATAGCAGTAAAAGTCACACAGGACGTGTGATTTTAGTTTTGTTTAGGCCACGCATTTTGCCTAATCGAACTATTCTTAGGGACACTTTTAACTTTATTTGGAGCTAAACAAATGCCAAAAATTAAAACAAATCGCGGTGCCGCGAAACGCTTCAAGCGTACGGGCAACGGCGGTATTAAGTGTGGACATTCACACCGTCGTCATATTTTGACGAAAAAATCAACGAAAAGAAAAAGACAATTGCGCTCGCCAAACTCGGTACATCCTTCGGATATCCGCATGGTAAATCGCATGATTCCTTATCTATAACCCTCACATTTAAGGAAATAAATCATGCCTAGAGTAAAACGTGGTGTTACAGCCAGAGCCAGACACAAAAAAGTTCTTAAACAAGCAAAAGGTTATTACGGCGCAAGAAGCCGAGTTTACCGCGTTGCGAAACAAGCGGTAATCAAAGCAGGTCAGTATGCGTACCGCGATCGCAAACAAAGAAAACGTCAATTCCGTGCGTTATGGATTGTGCGTATCAACGCGGCTTCGCGTATGTTCGGCATTTCCTACAGCCGTTTAATCAACGGTTTGACCAAAGCGAACGTGAAAATCGATCGTAAAGTGTTAGCTGATATTGCGGTTCGTGATATTGACGCATTCGGTAAAATCGCTGAAATCGCGAAAGCAAACGTGAGTGCGCTTTCGTAAAAATGCGATTCCCGTTTTAACCTTAAAAATCTGCCTGATTTGAATAAAGTCGGCAGATTTTTTTGTGTCTGGGGTAAGAGTATCGTTTGATTTGTCGTAATGAAAAAGTATCAAGCGACTTTAATCACGACAAAATCCCTTATTAAAACTATCAATACGGCAACAAAATGACAACGACTTTTGATTTTGGTGATGGAAATGGCGAAGTCCCAGCACATCGACATATAAATCCAAATGGTAGCATTGGCGGTTGGGTTGCTAATTCTGCAAACGTTGAAAAAACAGCGTGTATTGAAATTGAGGCTTTGGTTTTTGGTAATTCCACCATTTTGGACAACGCTCGAATTTATGATAAAGCCCAGATTTTTGGCGATGCAAAAGTCACTAATAACGCTAAAGTTGGAGGCAAAGCGAAAGTCTATGATAAAGCTCATATCTGTGATGATGTACACATCTACGGAATGGCTAAAATATACGGTGAGGCTCGCCTATTTGGAATTTTGACCACGAATCAAAAAACAAATAAAACTGATGGGGTAATAGCAATTCCTATCAAATCCAAAAAAAAATCAACTGTTAGCCGTCCCAAGTCGCTCCGCTTTGATAAAACTAAAATTGCAAACATCAAAATAGAATCCAAAAACCTCTCTGCCATGCTAAATGCTATTTATGAGCAAGATAATCTACCAACTGAAGCACTCAAAACAAATAATTCTTCCGTACTGAATTTAGACGATGCACATTTAGAAATCGTTAAAATTTTAGCCACCCGCCTTGAATGGGAACGTGACGACTTACAAACAATTATGAAAGGCATGATGATTGATGGTGTACTGGAGCATATCAACGATGCTTTTTTAGATTATTGTGAGGAAGCCTTTATTGAGAGCGACGACCCGATTGAAATTAACGTACAACTTTACAAGGAAATTTTTAAATGACAGTTATTCGCCAAAAAGACCGCGACGCAATTATTCAATCTCTGCGAATCGGCGTTGTCCCCAGTCGTGGCTTGCATCACATACAAGTCGGACGAACAAGAGAAATTGAGGCGTTTTTAAAAGACCTTGAGCGTATTGCCGATGGCGGTTCAACCTTCCGTTTGATAATGGGCGAGTACGGCGCAGGAAAAACATTTTTTCTGAGTTTGATACGTTCGCTGGCGTTAGAGAAGAAACTGGTCACGGTTAATGCTGATTTGAATCCGAACCGTCGATTACAAGCCGCTAGAGGTCAAGCGCGTTCGCTTTACGCCGAACTGATGCGAAATTTATCAACACGCCTAAAACCTGAAGGTGGTGCATTAGCTGGCGTGCTGGAGAAATTTATAGCCACGACGATTAACGAAACCAAAGAATCGGGGGCTGATGAAGAACGTGCGCTATTCAAAAAGTTAGAGCATTTAACCGAAATGGCGAATGGCTACGACTTTTCTACGGTGGTTATCGCGCACTGGCGCGGTTCAAAACAAGGTGATGACCAACTGAAATCCGATGCACTACGTTGGTTGCGTGGTGAATTTACTACAAAAACAGAAGCTAAAAACGCATTAGGTGTGCGAAACATCATCGATGATGCGTCATTTTATGACCAACTAAAATTGATGGGGCGATTTGTTCGATTGGCGGGGTATTCTGGACTTTTAGTTTGTCTTGATGAGATGGTGAATTTGTATAAAATTCAAAACCCGAATTCACGCAATGCAAATTATGAGCAAATTTTACAAATGCTTAATGATTCGATGCAAGGCACGACCGAAGGCTTAGGTTTTATTTTGGGCGGCACACCTGAATTTTTAACGGACGAAAGTCGTGGGCTTTACAGTTATGAAGCGTTGCGGTCGCGTTTAGCTGAAAACAAATTTATCAAAGACAATGATAATCTTGTCGATTTTTCAGGTGCCGTTATTCCGTTGTCGAGCTTTTCACAAAATGAATTTTTGGTTTTACTGCACAATTTGTTGAATGTTTATGCGGGCGGGGTGGAAGCCAATTATTTATTGCCAGAAGAAGCGTTGCAGACATTTATGCGGCATTGTCATAATCTAATTGGAGATGAAAGTTTTAAATCTCCCAGAAACACAATTAAAGAATTTCTCGATTTACTGGCGGTATTGGATCAAAACCCAAACACCAGCTGGGAAATGTTATTGAATCGCGTAAAGGTTACAATAGACAGCGAAGGAGTTATCAATTTAGATGACGCTGATTACGAACTTGGCGGCTTTAAACTTTGAATATCTACGCCGCTGCAACGGGTAAAAATAAATGGCGCGTTTACACCGCCGAAAAGCCGAACGGCATTTTCTTTTCGGTGCGAGCGCATCGGATTGGAATGTAATAGATGCTAACAAATTTACAAAAAAAATTATTGAACGATTTTCAGCGTGATTTTCCGCTTTCGCTCACGCCTTACGCGGATATTGCCGCGCAATTAAATGTGACTGAAAACGAGGTTTTACAAGCGTTGCGTGAATTAAATGACCAGAAATTTATCAGTCGAATTGGCGCAATTATTCCTCCGAATCAGATTGGCGTAAGTACATTGGCTGCGATTTCGGTGCCTGAAAATGAGCTAGAATCTGTCGCCGCGCAAATCAATCGTTTCAGCGAAGTGAATCACAATTATGAACGTGAAAATGCGTTGAATTTGTGGTTTGTGCTGATTGCGACGGATGCCGCGCATTTGAATAACGTGATTCGCGCGATTGAAAATGAAACGGGTTATGACGTGTTGCGTTTTCCGTTGGAGAAAGAGTTTTTTATCGATTTAAGTTTTCAGTTGGATTTAACGAATGTTTGACGTAATCAATCAACAATTACTCGCGCACGTCGCGGAAGGCTTGCCCATTTGTTCGCGTCCTTATGCGGTCATCGGCGAGCGTCTGAATATCAGCGAAACCGACGTGATTAAACGGCTAAAACATTTGCAAGCGAGCGGAATTATTAAACGTTTTGGGGTGATTGTGAAACACGCGGTGTTGGGTTATCGCGCTAATGCGATGTGTGTTTGGCACGTTCCCGAAGAGAAAATTGACGAAATTGCTCAGTATTTATTGGAATTTCCATTTGTGACGCTGTGTTATCAGCGTCCGATGTTGCCCGAATGGCATTACAATTTATATTGCATGATTCATGGCAAAGATAAATCGACCGTTCTCGCACAACTTGCGCGAATCAATTCGCGCCCACAGATGCAAACGTTTCCACATCAAGTGTTATTTAGTCGTCGCTGTTTTAAACAACGTGGCGCGATTTATAATTTGAACTAAAAGAGTTTTAGCGTGAGCGAATTTGTTTACGCGCCACGATTTGAATCACGTCAAACGTCGCCGCAATTTCGCCAGATTCGTTGCGGGGATAATTTTCCATCATCATTTTTAACGATTTTTTGGAGGTTAAATTTTTGCGCCGATGTGAATTCACATTGTGTGCGCCAATGTGTTTCAATTCGCGCATCAAATCCAAAACCGAATCGTAACGCGAAATATAATGTTGATTTTTAATTTCAACGTCAACAAAACTGGCTTTTTTCAACGCATTTTGTAATTTTGGCGCGGTGTAAAACTCATTAACGTGGTCGAAATCATCAACCGTTTTCCACGCAGTTTTCAATTCCCACAGCGTTTCCGAACCAAACGTGCTAAAAATCAATTCGCCGTCGGATTTTAAAACGCGGTGTAATTCGCGTAACGCTTCATCAATCGGCTGACACCATTGCAACGCTAAATTTGAAAAAATCGTGTTGATTTTCTCGTTTAAAAACGGCAATTTTTCCGCGTCAGCACAAACGACTTTTACTGAATCGCCTAATTTTTCGCGCGTTGTTTGCAACATCGAAAACGCCAAATCCAACGCAATCAAATCCACATTTTCACAATGCCGCACTAATTCCTGCGTTAAAAATCCCGTGCCACAGCCTAAATCTACGACCACGCCATTCAATTTTTCGGGTAAAAATGAGCGCAAAAAATCACGCCCGACGTTGCGCTGCAATTCTGCCACGCTGTCGTAAGTGTGCGACGAATTGCCAAACGATTGTTTGATTTTGGTTTTATCTAATGCCATTGAAAAATGCGTGAATTGCGTTTAAGCAATTTTCAGGTTGTGTAATGAAAGGAATATGACCAGCATTTTGTAAAACGGTAAGTTGTAAATTCGGCTGCAACGTTTGCATTGATTCGCCGATTGAAACGGGAATCAACGTGTCGTTGTCGCTCAAAATTGCAGCAATTGGACACGTTAAATTTGCAAAAACTGAACGTAAATCACTGGTTTTGAGCAACGCTAAACTGGCTTCTAACTCGGATAATTCTGGCGTAATTTTTGTGGCAGAACACGCTTTTATGTTTTTCAAAAATGCGCTCGCATTCGGTACGCCTTGACATTGCAACGCTAAAAAACGCGCCAATGTCGCCGCTGTATTTGCGTGTAATTGTTCAGAGAAAGCGTGAAATGTTTCGACTGACATGCCTGCCCAATTTTCTTTAGCGACAAAACACGGATTCGCCGCCAGTAATATCACGCCTTTTACCCGATTGGAATAACGCGCCGCCATATCCAACGCCGCCGTACCACCGAACGACCAACCCAATAAATAAAAGGGTTCGTCGTCCAATTCCGCAATCACAGCATCGCTGATTTCTACCAAATTATCGCGCCACGGCAAATCAATCAGCGTCACGCGATAATGCAACGAAAGTTGCGTGGCAAAATCGCCCCAAAACCCGCTGTGCGCTGCCCAACCGTGTAATAAAACAAGATGTTTCACGGCGAATTATTTCGTCTGACTGGCTAAATAATCTTCGTAATTGCCGCTGAAATCGATAATGCCGTGTGCGGTAATTTCAATAATATGCGTCGCTAATGACGACACGAATTCACGGTCATGACTAACAAAAATTAACGTGCCGGGATATTGTTCCAACGCGGTGTTGAGCGATTCAATCGATTCCATATCCAAATGGTTTGTTGGTTCGTCCATTACCATCACGTTGCGTTTTTGCAGCATCAATTTACCAAACAACATCCGTCCTTGTTCACCACCCGACAGGACTTTCACCGATTTGTTAATGTCGTCTTGCGAAAATAGCAAACGTCCCAACGTGGCGCGAATCGTTTGATCGTCGTCGCTTTCTTTGCGCCATTGCGTCATCCATTCAACCAATGTCATGTCTTCAGCAAAATCGGAAGCGTGATCTTGCGCGAAATAACTGACTTCAGCATTTTCAGCCCATTTCACTTCGCCAGTATCCGGCAACAATTCGCCGACCAACGTTTTTAATAACGTCGTTTTACCAATCCCGTTTGCGCCAATCACGGCAACTTTTTCACCCGCTGCAATCATTAAATTCAACTTTTTGAATAACGGTTCGCCGCCGTAGCCTTTGCTAACATTGTCTAATTCGACCGCTAAACGATGCAATTTTTTACTTTCATCAAAGCGCATAAAGGGATTAACACGACTCGATAATTTCACTTCATCAAGTTGAATTTTGTCCAATTGTTTGGCGCGTGAAGTGGCTTGTTTTGCTTTGGAAGCATTGGCAGAAAAACGTCTAACGAATGCTTGTAATTCGACAATTTGCGTTTTCTTTTTGGCATTTCCAGCGAGTAACCGCTGACGAACTTCAGTCGAAGCCACCATGTAATCGTCGTAATTGCCTGGATAAACGCGCAATTCACCAAAATCCATATCGGCAACGTGCGTACAAACGCTGTTTAAAAAATGTCTATCGTGCGAAATAATAACCATCGTGCAATCGCGGTCGTTCAACATATCTTCTAACCAACGAATCGTGTTGATGTCCAAGTTGTTGGTTGGTTCGTCGAGCAGCAAAATATCAGGATTTGAAAACAACGCTTGCGCCAATAAAACCCGCAATTTCCAACCTGGTGCGACCGCACTCATTAAGCCAAAATGTTGCTCAACAGGAATGTCCAAACCGAGCAATAATTCGCCCGCGCGTGATTCGGCGGTGTAGCCATTAAATTCAGCAAACACCGTTTCTAATTCTGCGGCGTGCATATAATCGTCTTCGGTGGCTTCTAAATTGGCGTAAATGGCATCACGTTCTGACATTGCCGCCCACATTTCTTTATGACCCATTAACACTACGTCGATGACGCGGTAATCTTCAAAAGCGAATTGGTCTTGGCGTAAATTACCGAGGCGTTCATTCGGTGAAATGCTGACGTTACCCGCAGACGGCTCTAAATCGCCGCTCAAAATTTTCATGAATGTGGATTTGCCACAGCCGTTTGCGCCAATTAAACCGTAGCGATTACCGTCGCCAAATTTAACAGAAATGTTTTCAAACAATGGCTTTGCGCCAAATTGCATGGTGATATTTGCGGTAGAAATCAAAATTATTTTCCTAAAAGTAAAAAGTGAAAAAAAGGTGTAGTTACAATGCGAACTATGACTCAAGTTTTTGTACCAATGAGACTAGCTAGACGATGAAATAAAAAATTGTTCCAGTGCGTGTACTACCCCAGAATCTTCAAAAATAACTGATACACGCGCTGCTAACTTATCGCACATGATTTTGCGAAACTCAACATCCGTACCTAAGCGTAATGCTTTATCAATGTAATCTGCTTTATCACTAGCAACAAGATCGGTAAAGTTCATCCGTTTGTAAAGCCCTAATGTTTGTCGCCCACGCATAAATTCACCAGGTAGCGTTACTATAGGCGATTCGGCAGCAAATGAATCGAAAGACGTGTTTCCGCCACAAAAGTGAAAAGAATCTAACAGTGCGTCAGACAAATACAATACTTGTAAAAAATCGGGTAACGTCAGACGTGGTAAAAAAATCACTCGATCATAATGACGCATGCGATTTTGTAAACGGGTTTTAAAAAGCTCAATACGCCGCTGTTTGACATCATCAAACAATACTAAACACCCATCTAAATCACGCGCCAAAATTTCATCAAAGACGGCATCCATTTCGGGGTGAATTTTAAATAAGGACTGAGCGCAAGTATAAAGATGCAAGGATTCGGGTAAATTTAAATCGGAACGAGTTTTCTGAGTAGCTCGATTATTAGGACGATAGTAGTAGGTATAAGTAGAATTAGGATCAAGACGAATTAATTTTTCTGTGTAATGCGTGTCTGCCTTTTCTGACTCGCACGCACCGCCCGATAAATAGTAGTCAATAGTTGGAATACCTGTGGTATCGGGGTGTCCGTATAACACGCACTGCACAGGTGCAAGACGTGAGAACGCCAAATAATAAGTAAATGGATCCATGCCAATATCTGTATAAACCAAAATGTCTAAACCATGATTCGAAATATGTTGACGTGCTTCGGCTAACGTTGGTGGCAACACTTCAAAATGGTCAGCATGATTCATAGTCCAACGAGTAACCTCATCTTGTTTTGTCGTCGTCACAAATACGAAAATCTCGAATTGACTACGATTTATATTTTTGAGAATACCTCGAAAGAATTTACCGATGGTGTGTTCATAGAAAAATTTGGACGTAAAACCAATTCGAATTTTATCCCGTTGAATGTGTGGTATTAGACAATGTGGAGAAACGTAATCAACGGACGGACATATCGCGCGAACCAGGTCAGTATATCCGCGCATTAAATCCACGTTACATTCGCCATGATAAGCAAGGTGAAACAACGGTGTAACAGTAATGTCAGACATTGGATCATTGATTTCAAGTTTTCTTTCCAGCAACTGTTTGAAACTTGATTCCAGGCTATTACGAGTATCACTGACGGCTTTTTCAGACATCATAACGACAGGTAGTAGTGTTTCATAACGAATGCGTATGCCGGCGTGTTCTTTAATCGCAAGAGCTTTCGCGAAAGCTGTGCGAGAACCTTCAATATCACCTAACAGATGTAGACTTTGGGCTAGGCTGAATTGATATTGCCAATTTTTAGGATCCATTTTAGCTGCATTCTGATAGGCATTGAGTGCTAATTCATCATCAGAGTTGTCATTAAAAAGATTCCCAAGATTGTTCCAAGCATCTGCAAAATCAGGTCTAATTTCGAGAGAGCGTTTATAGCTGTCAAGTGCTTCTTCATTACGTTTTAAATCACGCAGTATATTTCCACGATTATTCGAGGCATCTGCATAATCGGATTTAATCTTAATGGCACAATCATAACTTTCTAATGCTTCCTCAAAACGTTTTAAATTACGCAAGATCACACCACGATTGTTTAGCGCTTCCGCGTAATCAGGCTTAATTTGAAGCGTTTGATTATAAAGCTCTAACGCTTCTTCATAACGTTTTAACATAAACAATGCATTACCTTTGCTGTATAGCGTTTCGGCATGATTGGAATTAAATTCAAGTGCGTTGTCGAATAATCCTACGGCAGCCAAATAATTGTGCTTTTGCAAAGCAATGGTGGCTAATAATTGTAACGTGTCAAAATGTTGTGGTTCCAGCTTTAGTATTTCTTTGTAGATGATTTCTGCTTGTGCTAATTGACCTTGACGATGCAAAGCAAGCGCGGCATTCAAATTAATTTCATTGATTTGTGTTGTATCACCGTGTTGTTTTTGTGACTGCGTCAACGATATTTTTTTCTTTTTTGTCATTGTTTAAATTTAGAGAAAATGGAATTCATAACTACAAATTTTGTAGTACGTTGATAAATCAAAGCAATGTTTGCCAGTTTTTCACAACGTACAACAGCAGATTATGCGCCGTTAAACAAATGAACAAATATAATCGGTCGGCTGATGAACGCGCATGGTGAACTGTGAATTTTCTGGAACGTTAAACGCATCGCCGCCTTTAATCAGTTTCCAATCTTGATTTGGCAACAAAACGTCCAATTCGCCGCTTTGAATTTCCATTATTTCTGGTACACCGACATTAAACACATATTCGCCAACCTGCATAAAACCGAGCGTTTTGGTTGTGCCATCGGCAAATTTAATCGTCCGACTGCTGACATTGCCATCAAAATAAACATTGGCTTTTGTGACCACGGTGACATGGGTGAATTCTGACATGAGATTTTCCTTTTTTAAGTTTGAAATTAAGTCTTTTCGGGTTCAGGAACGTAAATAATTTTTTGCCCTGGATAATTTGAACGAATGTTATCAAGTGTGTGCTGCGTTAATTCTGCCCCTTGTTTAACCAAAACGGTGCCGTATTGATCGCACAAATCGCCTTCTTCTAATTTCCCAGGTGATAAATAAACGATTTTATACAAATTCATGTCGTTATTTTCAACGGGCAAATAAAATACGGGATTGCGTTGCAACAACGCCAAAAATGTTTTGACTAATTCTGGATCAAGTTCGGCACCGCTGGCGGTGTAACTGAAATAATGAATAATGTCTTGCGGAACCGAACGTTCTTCGCCAAACATTTCACCGACTATCATGGCATCGTACAAATCCACGACCGCCAAAATGCGCGAAGCGAGTGAAATTTCTTCGCCTTTCAATTGGTCGGGATAGCCTTCTCCGTTAAATTTTTCATGATGATGGCGGACGATTTCTAAAATTTCGACATCGGCAATCACTTTGGACAATAATTTTTCACCCTCGCTAACGTGACGCTGAATCAAATCGACATCGGTATGAAGCGTCATATCACGAGAAATTTGAGCAAAATCTACGTCCAATTTTAAAAAACCAATGTCGTGAACCAAGCCACTCAAAAAAATTCGTTTTTGAAATTCCGCCGATTGATTTAAGGCTTTTGCCAACTCGAGCGCGTAACACGCCACACGTTTGCTGTGCAGTCCAAGTTTAACGTCAGCTTTGTGTTGCGCCAAAAGTAAAATTTCTAATAAACCATTGTTTATCATAATAAAAATCGCCTAACAAAGTGAAAAGGCTTATAACCGAACGAACGTGTGATTGTGGCACGTCGGACAATCTGGAATCCGGCTGGTCGCTTTAAATGCGATTTCTTTGCCGCAATCGTCACAAATAAACGTGCCAGCAATGGTGATGTCGCCACTTTGATACTTGTGTGTTTCGGCGAGAAATTCGATTTTAGCAAGTTCGATGCGCGTTTTATCGGCCACACTTAAAAACGCATCCCAGGTTAAATTCTCAATCAATTCAATGTCGAATTTCAACCAATCAGATAATGAATTATTATCGTGAGCGGGTAAATTTTTCGCCGCATGTTCAACGTCACGCTTCACTTGCGCGGAAACATGATCCAATTCTTCGGCAGTTAATTCGCTGCTTTCATTGGTTTTTTCTTTGGAAATTTCAAACGCATCCGTGAACGAATGCAATGTGTCTTCCATCGTTTCATGCAAATGGTGCATGAATTCACTGTAAGCGGTAATCAATTTTTGTGTGTTCATAAAGTCCTCTCAAAGGTTAATTATTATCGTGGCTATTCTAACCGCTTTAGGAAAAAAAAGTGTAACCACTCGCAAGACATCAAAAGAATTGATTCAATCACGGCAATTGAAATCCGCCGAAAA
The DNA here is from genome assembly GCA_903889445.1 of uncultured Pseudomonadota bacterium. Taxonomy (GTDB): domain Bacteria; phylum Pseudomonadota; class Gammaproteobacteria; order Methylococcales; family Methylomonadaceae; genus UBA10906. Next base: position 1,250 of record CAISXF010000033.1, on the reverse strand, counting down.
CTGTACGCCGCTAAAAAATCAAAATCCCAACGCCCACCAAAACAAAAGGAAAAAAGACTGTCAGCTTCGCACCAACCGAATACGAAACACATCATTCGTGTCCATGTTGCCATTAAAATCGATGTAACCCATCGCGCCACAATAAACGCCGATTCGGCTCGAGTTCTTCAATTACTTGCATGGCGCGAATTTTCGGTGCGCCCGTAATCGAACCGCCTGGAAAACAATGTTGCAACAAATTGAGCGCGTGTTGATTTTCCATATTTATGGTTTAAACTACCGTCTTTAGACGATACTTTTGATTAACAAAAGTGCAACACTACTGTTTAAAAAATGTGTTATAAACTTTAAAACTTAAAATCAGCATCGCCAAAAACAATGTAATCGCATTTGCCACAATAATCACATTGTTCGCTAAATAAATCCCATAAATCAGCCAACACAAAACGCCTAACGTAAATGTGCTGTACATTGTCAACGATAATGCGTCGGTGTCACGAGTCCGAATCGTTAAAATCGCTTGCGGTAAAAAAGAAGTCGTTGTCAATGTCGCCGCAATGTAACCTAAAATATCCACCATCATCACAAAAAAGTTTTTTCCTTCATTAAAATGAAGCAAATTATACGGCGAGTTGCTGTGAATCGCTTTAAAATCCCTAGTGTGCGTCAATAAGCTATAATAGTTTCAACATTTTATGCTGCAATTAGTTGTCGCTTTCTGACGGCATTATTGAAAAACATCGTGGCTCGTTGACCGTAGAATCTGAATTGAATCACGGCACGCGCTTTATTATCGCCATTCCACTTCGAGTGACATCCGCTTAATGTACTTAAATTCAACAGCAGAATTACTGATTTCTGGCGGCGATGGACGGCTAGAATTGAATGCTCAAAACGTGAATAGATACGGTTGTTCGCCCACGCCAGATGACGCAATTTTATCGTTTAGCTCTTCGACAGCTTCCACTATTTCAATTAAAAATTTCGCCCTTGTCGAAGCGTTGCGAAATCGTTTAGAAAACGCATTGCAAACTACATCAGCAGAAACGCTTTATTCGCATGAAATCACCCGCCAAAAAAATGAGTGGCGCGAATTGATTGGTTTAGCGACAGAAACGCAGTTGATTTTTTCACCATCTGGCACAGATTTACACGCTTTAATTGCCAATCACGTTGCATCGAATACGTTAATTATTATGGTCGATGGCAACGAAACGGGCAGCGGTGTCGAAACGGCTTTAAAACAAGGT
>CAISXF010000032.1 GCA_903889445.1 uncultured Pseudomonadota bacterium | reverse complement strand
TCAACTTTGCTTTTTAAACTCGCAAGTTCATTTTTCTTGAACTCGATAAAACAGGAACGGCATAAGGTTTTGTAAGTTTCGCCGTCGAACTTTTCGCCGCAATCGTTACAGGTTTGTTTGGTCATCGTCATTGGTGGTTTCATATCGTTTAAATCGTTACCAAAATGGAATTATGTTAAATGGAATTGGTTGTACGGTGATTGTACGGTGATTGTACGGTGGCTTTTTCATTTAAAAACAACGTTGTACGGTTGTACGGTGGCTTTTGTACTTTTTTGCCTTTTTGATATTTCACTTTTTAGTTTTCGCCATAATTTGAAATTCTCAGGAACTTCACTTTTAAAACGTACAACCGTACAAATAATAAAAATAATAATTAAATCTATATATAACAATACTTTAACTACTAAAAACCTGTACGGTACCTTGTTACTTTTTTGTACGGTTGTACGGCGGCTATTTTTTGAAGTGATAACAATCTAACGGATTACTAAAGCACCGTGATTTTTTCACACCAACAAATCTATCGTGACGTTTTAATTCGCTTATCAATTCCGCCTTATTGGTAACGCCGTTGTAGTTTTGCTGTAAATGCGCCAGCACTTTAGGCAAGTGAATTACTAACTCATTACTGGCATTGATAGTTACGCCGTCGGCGGCTGTTAAATCCGCGATTGATTCAAAGAAGTAATCCGCAATGTGTGATTCAGTTTTCGCGGTTTCAAGTTTATCTTTTGCCCGTTCCACGGCGTACGCGGTCAAGCTGTTAAAAACATCATCAACACCCGCCACACTTTGAACGTTTAACAAATCAAGCAATGTGTTGATACCGCTTAATGCAATGGCGTGATTTTCAGCAATTCGCGTAACGGTAATGCCTTTTATTTTTAGGTCGCTGGCGGCGTACTTCGTGTTGCTGATTAAGTTGTTTTCAAAATACTTGCGGTTGCTCAAAAGGTAATGTCCAACACCCGCCAATTGCTCAGGCGAATAGTTATTGAGTTGAACCCACGCCGCGCCTGTAATTTCAGTCAAATCGGAATCGGCAAAATGCAAACTGATTACCCTTTCTTTTGCTGGTTTCAAAGTAAAACATTCATGATTCCAAACGAATGAAATGGCGGCGTTTAGGGCTAAATCGTGTGTGCGATTATCTTGTGACGTGGTAGCCCTTGAATACAGGGCGTTGCGATTGTAAAGCGGCAAAATAGAATCGTAATCAAATCGGCTTTTATCCTTTCTGCCCTCCAGTAATGCACAAACTAAACTGGATTTTTGGCTAATTTTTCGCAGTTCGCCTTTTGCTGTATTGGCGGCGGTCATGGGTTGCCCTTCACTATCGACAAACAAGCAACGATTAAGCAAGCGTGAAACGAAACTTTTACCCGCGTGTGGCGCACCGTATAGGCTAAGGAATGGGAAAAAACCGTAATGGTTGAAAATATCATGACTAAACAAGCTCGAAACATAAAAGCCCAACGCCATTAAGCCTTTGTTGCCATACGCGCCGTGTAAATCGGTAATGAATTGCGTTAAGTCAATGTCATCAATTCGACTGATAACGGTATCACTACAGCTCATAAATGGTTTGATGTTGGCGGCTTGAAAGTATTTATCACCGTTAGCATCAATACGCCGTCCGTCCACGTCATACATGAATTTTGGAAAGTAGAACCCGTTGCTTTTGGCATCGTAGCCAATTGTCGATAATGCGCGGATTTTGGGGGGCTTAGGCTTTTGATTGAAAAGGTAACTCGCAACGTTGGTTAAATCGTCAGCGTTACCATAGAACAATTGGCGGTGATTCTGTAATGTGATCTTGAACGATGCCAACGCCGTTAATTCCGTAGCGTCTAACCTCACGCGCCCTTTGCCTTCGCGGCTTGATTCAAGTTCGATGTAATGCTCAATACGTTGTTTATCGTCTAAACTGTCATCGATTACCGAATGCAATAATCGAATGGTGCAATCGGCTAAACGTTTGGCGTGTGGCTCAAATACCGTTTCGCCTGTTGTCTTATCTTTTGATGATGTTAAATAGCCTTTGAAGGTTTCGCCTTTGAACTCAAAAATTAACGTGTTGGCGTTGGTGTAGCGGTCAAGGTAAATAACAAAGTAATCGAGTGCTGATTTTGCAAACGATAACCGCCCTTGCCAATACGCCTTTTCAATTGTTTTTTCGTTCAACTGATTACCAATTAACAAATCGTTCCAATCTTTGCCGCGTGGCGTGAGTGCGATTTTGTAATTGGTAACGCCTAATTCTTTGAAGTGATCGATGGTTTTTTGAATGCCTTTAATTCCAGCGGTATCACTGTCGAACGCTAAAACAAATTGTCTATGTTGATTTAATTCAAACCATTCACTAGGAATTGAACCGCTCGAATAGGTAGCGATTGCAGGGTAGCCACATTGTTCAAGGCTTACAGCGTTAATAATTCCTTCGACAACAAAAACGGTTTCACAGTCAGGATTTAACGCGCTACTCGTTACAAAAACTTTACCCTTGTAACCGTTCAAGCGATTCTTATCTTTGCCGCTGTAATCGATTAAACGTTGAAAAATTACGCCGTTTTGCTCAATTATCAATGTTTGATGTTTATCAACGTAACCCTGTCTAAACTCGATTAAATCAGCATTCAAGCCGCGTGATTCTAAATAAGCCCGTGCCGTTGCTGTTGGGTTCGATGGTGTTGGCGGGTAATCTTTTGTTAAGTCGCGCCACAAATCGGGGTAAATATCTTTGACGGGCGTATTAACGCCGCATTCATTGTTACGGTGGCAAAGTATCGCCATTGGATTATCAGCGTGTGCGAACCCGTCTACTTTGTTGCAAGCGGGGCATTTTAAGCCGTTGATGTATTCGCCGCTGATTCGATATTTTGGATTATCGGCTTGTAAGCGGTTACAGATTTTGTTGATTAAGTTTTGATTGAAATTCATGCTGTTGTCTCAAATAAATTGATTGAAACAACCGATAAGCGGGTATGACTTAGCGTCATTATTGAATTTTGGCGGGTAATTGTGGCATAATAAAGCCATGGAATTACTGCCCTTTTCACACCGTGTGTCGGTTGAAATTGTGGATTGAAAGGATTTGCCGTCCTTCCAACTTGAGTAATTCTACCAAACATTTAAACCCGTGACTTGATTCATTTAAGCACGGGTTTTTTGTTGCCTGGCGTTTTTTTAGGCAATAGAAAACCGTCACGATTAAATGACCAATTCGCCAGTGACAACTTCGCCGTCAATCGGTTGCGACTTGATTACTTCGCGTAAGGTTTTGCCATTGCTGATAATGTCCGCCACGTCCTGTTTTAGCTTATCCAGTGCATCGTCTATCAAATACCAG
>CAISXF010000031.1 GCA_903889445.1 uncultured Pseudomonadota bacterium | reverse complement strand
GGCAAAGCAAGCGAAGTAAATTTTTCTGCAACCGCGATTTTTGCTAAGGCTTTCAACGCATGTTGAACGTGACCCAGCGTTGCGATGCCGTGACGATGGTCGTGACTGTCTGCATTTTCTTGGGTGATTAAATTCACAACGTGTTTGCCTTCTGCACTGACCCACGCCCACGCTTCGCCCGCGTCGGGGTTGTTTTGATGACACCAGTGGTGAAAATCTTTGTGCATCGCAGGATACAAATTGTGCAGCGATAATGCCAATCCTTTGTCCATCGAATCGTTAATGCCAACGCCTTGAGCGATGGCGTGAGCGGTGCTTAATAAAATATCGCCTTCTACTAAATGAATCATAAAACTTCCTCTTTGTGGTTAAAAAATTATGGGTTGAGTTTTCAAACAAGTGACACAAATTACTTTTTATCTTTTTCGCTTTTTAATCTTTCAAGTAATTCTTTAGCGGGTAAATACCCAGGATAAATGGTGCCATTTTCGCTGACAATCATTGGTGTACCGGTGACATCAAACTCGCCAGCCAGTGCCATGTGTTCATCGACTGGATTTTCACACGTTTTGGCTTCGATTTTTTGATCTTTTTTCGCCGCCGTTAATGCCGCATTTCTATCTTTCGCACACCAAACCGAAACGGCTTTTTTGTAAGATTCCGAACCTTTGCCAGCACGCGGATAAAATAAATACTGAACTTGAATGCCTTCGGCTAAATACGAATCCAATTCTGAATGCAATTTGCGGCAATAGCCACAATCAATATCGGTGAAAATTGACACGGTGTAAGTGTGGATTTTAGGTTTGAAGATAATCATTTTATCTGCGCCTAATTTTTCCAACGCAATTTTACGCGCTCCGCCTAATTTTTCTTCGGTCAAATCGGTGCGGGTTTGGGTGTCAATCAATCGCCCTTGCAACAAGTATTTTCCATCTTCGGAAACATAAACCATGCTGCCGCCAATCGTGACTTCAAAAACGCCTTTGATAACAGACGGTTTTACGGTATCGATTTGCATCGTCGGCATCGATTTTGTGAGTTGCTCACGGATGGCTTTTTCGTCCGCGTGAACATTTGCGGCAAGTAACGCAAAGGTCGCGCCTAACAGTAATTTTTTCATTTTAAAATCTCAAGGTGGGCGCGAATAAATTCGCGCTTTGTGCAAGTACAGCGCGAATTTGTCGCGCCCACAATTTTTAGTGTATTTTCAGCTATTGAAACAGTCGCCCAACATCCATAAACATCGCTATCGACATCAACAAACCCAATAACGCGATACCAATTTTTTGAAAAAAGAGCTGGATTTTTTCCGACACCGGAGAGCCTTTCAAGCCTTCGAGCGCGAAGAAAAATAAATGTCCACCGTCCAAAACAGGAATTGGTAATAAATTCAACACGCCCAAACTGACGCTAATCAGTCCCATGAATTTCAGAAAATGCACCAGCCCCATGTCAGCGGATTGTCCCGCATATTGCGCGATACTAATTGGGCCACTCAAGTTATCAAGCGACGCTTTGCCCGCAAACATTCGTCCCATCATTTTTAGCGTAGACGCTGAATAATTATAAGTCGTGCTAAACGCTGCTGGAATAGCGGCTAACGGCGAAAGCGCATAATGAACTTGAAACGATTTCAACAGATTTTCAGGAATTTCTACCGACGCGCCAATTTTCCCGTCCGCATTCGGCGTAAGCGTCAACGTCGATTGTACGCCGTCGCGTTCCACTAAAATTTTCATTGTTTGATTCGGATTCACTTTGATAATATCGACCCATTGTTGCCAATCTTTCACCGCCGTTTCATTGGCGCGAAGAATCAAATCGCCTTGTTTTAAACCCGCTGATTTTGCCGAACCATTCTCTAAAACGTTACCAATCAAAGGCGGCAATGTCGGCGAAAATAATTTAAAACCCAATTTTGCATACAGCGCGTCAGGATTTTGCGTTTCAGTTGCGTTAACATGCAAGGTTTTTACGGTTTGCGCGTCGTCACGATTTTTCACTTTGACCGCAATAACTGCGTCGCCTTCCAGCGCGGTTGAAATAATGGCAGACATCGCGCTTGTCCACGTCGGCGTAGGTTCGTCATTCACGGAAATAATTTCGTCGCCTTCCGAAAAACCCGAATTTGCAGCGAAAGATTGGGCGGATGGTTGACCTAAAATCGGTCTAATACCGACTTCACCAATGACCAAAACGCTCCAAAATAATGCAACCGCTAATATCAAATTAAAAATTGGGCCAGCGGCGACAATCGCAGTTCGTGCCAAAAGGGATTGGCGATTAAAGGAAAAGGCTAAATCTTCCGCTTTAACTTCGCCTTCGCGTTCATCGACCATTTTGACGTAGCCGCCCAACGGAATCAGCGATAAAACGTATTCGGTGGAGTTTGGATTTTGTTGATAACGCCATAAAACGTTGCCGAAACCAATCGAAAAACGCAGCACTTTTACGCCAGCGCGTCGCGCCACCCAAAAATGTCCGAATTCATGCACCGCCACTAAAACGCTAATCGCGACAATGAAATAAAACAACGTGTGTAAAAAATTCATCAATTCGCCAAACCTTGAATGACTTGATTTGCAACGGTTCGAGCTTGTTTATCCGTCGCTAAAATTGTTTCTAAACTGTCGGCAATTTGAACCGAAATTGTGTGCATGGTTTTTTCAATGACAACTGGAATATCCGTAAAACGAATCTGCTCATTTAAAAACGCTTCAACGGCAATTTCATTCGCAGCATTCAAAATAGTTGGCATTGTGCCGCCCGTTTGAATTGCTTCATAAGCCAAACGCAAACACGGAAAACGTTGCAAATCTGCGGGTTCAAAATCCATGTGTTTAACCGCGAAAATATCCAGCGGCGTGGCACCCGATTCAAAACGTTCGGGATACGCCAGCGCGTGAGCAATCGGAATCCGCATATCAGGACAACCCATTTGCGCCAAAACCGTACCGTCAACATAATCCACCATCGAATGAATCACGCTTTGCGGATGAATCACAACTTGAATTTGTTCGGGTTTCAGGTTAAATAACAAACAGGCTTCAATCATTTCCAAGCCTTTATTCATCATGGTGGCAGAATCGACAGAAATCTTTTTTCCCATATCCCAATTTGGATGCGCGACGGCTTGCGCGGGGGTGACGTGCGCCAATTCGTCTAACGGCATGGTGCGAAAAGGCCCTCCCGAAGCGGTCAATAAAATGCGCCGAACACCTTTTGCTGTCGCGCCCGTTTGATACGCTGACGGCATACATTGAAAAATCGCGTTGTGTTCGCTATCGATTGGCAACAATTGTGCGCGTGATTTTTCGACCGTATTCATGAAAATATCGCCCGACATCACCAGAGCTTCTTTGTTGGCCAGCAAAACGGTTTTACCCGCTTCAGCTGCTGCTAATGTTGGCAATAATCCCGCTGCGCCCACAATTGCCGCCATCACAGAATCGACATTCGGCAACGTCGCCACTTCAATCAACGCATCCGCGCCAATCAAAATACGCAAATTCGCAAGCGGTGAATGTTCAATTTTGGTTTTAAATTCTGCCGCTTTTTGTTCATCAACAATGACCACGACTTCAGGCGAATGCGCCAAACATTGCTCATAAAGCGCGTCGATATTTTTATTCGCGGTTAACGCCACGACGCTGTACAAATTCGAATGCCGCGCCACCACGTCCAACGTGCTAACGCCAATCGAACCCGTTGCGCCCAGAATGCAAATACCTTTCATGAAAATAATCCGACAGATTCTAAATAAATACCCGCGTAAAACAGCGGAATGGCGGCGCATAAACTGTCAATGCGATCTAAAATTCCACCGTGACCAGGTAATAACGAACCACTATCTTTTACACCCGCGCGACGTTTTACTACACTGAAAAATAAATCGCCATAAACTGAAATCAAGACGGTTAAAACAGAAAGTAAAATGAAATCAGCGATAATCATCGGTTGTTCAAAACCGTCGATTAAACTTAACGCAATTCCACAAACTATTGCGCTACCCAATGCGCCGTACATGCCTTCAACCGTTTTTCCTGGGCTAATTTCAGGCGACAATTTGGTTTTTCCCCATTTTTTTCCCACAAAAAATGCGGCAATATCGGCGACCCAAATCAAAAGTAAAAAATACAGCGTCATTTCCGAACCAAAAAAAGCGCGTAATCGTGACAAAAACATCCAGCTCATCAATAACACAAACCAGCCAATAAACGCTTGTTTGAACGGCGATAATTCGAGCTGCAACACGCCTTCGGGTGAATTTCTAATGACCATCATCGTCAACACCCAAAAGAAAACAGCGGGCAATGCCAACCATTCTAAAAGTCCCGATTGATTGCGAATGTCTTCCATCACAAATTTGAATTTTTCAGCTAAATAATCCATCAACGGAGCCATCGCTTCTAACAAATATGTCCACAAATGAATGAACAACATTGCGCCAATTAACGATACGAAAAAAACGCCACGCATCTTGAAATTAGTGACTTTGGTGAGGTTTAACCATTCATTTGCGCCAATTAGCACAATGACCGCGATTAAAAGTGAAAAGTAAGTCGAGGGAAGTTCAAACACCGCTAAAACCACCAACGTGGCGAGCAATGTTGCGGTGATAATGCGTTGTTTTAACATAAGAATTTTTTGAAAAAAGATTTAAGGAGTGGCAAGCGCGGCAATTTGATCGCCGGTATGCCCAAAACGCCGTTGTCGGCCTTTAAAACTGGTAATCGCTTCTTGCAAAGCGGATTGATTGAAATCGGGCCAAAGTATCGGTGTGAAATACAATTCGGTATAAGCGAGTTGCCAAAGCATGAAATTACTGACACGCTGTTCGCCGCCGGTACGAATGAACAAATCGGGTTCGGGTAAATCGGCCAGACAAAGATGTTGATTTAAAATCGCCTCGTTAACATCGCTAGACTTTAATTCACCGGCTTCAACTCGTTCCGCGAGATGTTGACACGCTTGCGTCATATCCCAGCGTCCGCCGTAATTCGCCGCAATAACCAGCGTTAACGCCGTATTATTTTTGGTTTTTTGTTCTCCTTCGGTCATTTTTTGTTGCAATGCCAAATCAAACGCGGTGCGGTCGCCAATGAAACGTAAGCAAATGTTATTATTATGCAATTTGTCGATTTCGCTTTCTAACGTTGTTAAAAATAAGCGCATCAATATCGACACTTCGATTTTCGGGCGATTCCAATTTTCACTACTAAAAGCAAACAAACTGAGGACATCACAAGTGGGTTCGGCGGCGCAGTATTCGACAATGTCACGCACCGCTTTCACACCGGCATGATGCCCGACGGCACGCGGCAAAAAACGTTGCTGCGCCCAACGTCCATTACCATCCATAATAATCGCGATGTGACGGGGGGCAGCCAAATGAAAACGCTCGGCAGACATTTTGTTACACGGATAATAAATCAGCTTCTTTAACTTCTAAAAGCTTTTCTATATCTTTAATGTACAGGTCTGTTAGTTTTTGAATTTTATCTTCCGCACTTTTGGCATCGTCTTCCGAACATTTTTTGTCTTTGACTAAATTTTTAATCGTCGTGTTTGCATCGCGGCGAATGTTGCGAATCGCGACACGTCCGTCTTCAGCGGCATTTTTAACAATTTTGACCAAACTACGGCGGCGTTCTTCCGTTAACATCGGTAACGGAATCCGAATAGTCATGCCGTTCGTCATTGGATTTAAACCCAAATCAGATTTTAAAATGGCTTTTTCAATCGCTTGAACCATGCCTTTTTCCCACGGTGTAACGCTCAACATTCGCGCATCTTCAACGACCACGTTGGCAACCTGTGAAATCGCAGATTCTGTTCCGTAATACGACACCACGATTTGGTCTAATAAACTTGAGTGAGCGCGACCGGTACGAATTTTAGAGAAATCTTGCTTTAAAGAATCGATGCTTTTGCCCATTCGGGTGGCAGCATCTTGTTGAATATCACTAATCATTTAGGGGAGTTCCTCGTTCAATAAGAGAGCCTATGGATTGTCCTGTCATGAGTTTCATCACAGCACCTTGTTCAAAGATATTCATCACCCGCATCGGGACATTATTATCTCGACATAAAACGAGTGCGGTGGTGTCCATCACATTTAAACGTTGATCTAAGGCTTGATCGTAAGTGAGATAGTCATAAAATTTGGCATTAGCATCTTGGTTAGGATCTGCCGAATAAACGCCTTTTACTTTGGTGGCTTTAATCATCAATTGAGCGTTGATTTCAATGGCGCGTAAACTCGCCGCTGAATCGGTGGTGAAAAAAGGATTACCCGTTCCTGCTGCAAAAATCACGACACGCCCTTTTTCCAAATGACGAATCGCTCGACGGCGAATGTAATCTTCACACACTTGATTGATTTTCAACGCCGACATAACCCGAGCAGGTTGCCCAAGATGTTCGAGTGCATCTTGCATCGCCAAAGCGTTAATCACTGTGGCGAGCATTCCCATTTGATCACTCGTGACGCGATCTAAACCTTCACTGGCTTTTTCCGCGCCGCGCAAAATGTTGCCGCCGCCAATCACTAAACCGACTTCAACACCAACATCGCAAAGCTCTTTGATTTCGGTGGCGAGACGTTTAACAGTATCCGCGTCAATACTGCCGCCCGTTGGACTCATTAACGCTTCACCGCTTAACTTCAATAAAATTCTTTTGCAAATTAGATTAGTCATATTGCCTCTGGTGAAAGGTTTTTCAAAATGTAGGGGCGAAAAATCTTTCAACTCTACTACTCGAAAGTAAGGGCGAAAAATTTTTCGCCCCTACCCGCACGAATCAATTTATTTCATCGAATTAACTTGCGCCATCACTTCAGCAGCAAAATCTTCTTCTTTTTTCTCAATGCCTTCGCCCACTTCAAAACGACTGAAACGGATAATTGTATTGCCTTTTGATTCTGCTAATTTGCCAACGGTTACTTTGTCGTCTTTGATGAACGGTTGACCGTTTAAAGTCACTTCTGCTAAGAATTTGCTGATACGACCTTCAACCATTTTCGCAATAATTTCAGCAGGTTTACCACTTTCAGCCGCTTGTGCAGAGAAAATTTCTTTTTCTTTTTCAATCAATTCTGGTGAAACTTCGTCAGAAGAAACACATTGTGGTTTCGTTGCTGCAATGTGCATCGCAACATCTTTGCCTAATTCCGCATCATTTACCGCCAATTCAACGATGACACCGATTTTTGTGCCATGCAAATAACACGCGGTACCGCCTTCTGATTTATATTTTTCAAAACGACGAATAACAATGTTTTCGCCCAATTTTGAAATCAAACCACGACGAATTTCATCAACCGTGATGCCGTCTTCTAAAGGCATAGCTAGTAATTGTTCTTCCGTTTCGATGCCGTCATTATTCAACAAAGCGTGCGCTACATTGTTTACAAAACCCACGAAATCTTCCGCTTTCGCTACGAAATCAGTTTGGCAATTTACGTCAACAATCGCGACATTTTTGCCACAATTACTGACTTTTACGCCGATGATGCCTTCTGCGGCAATTGTGTTCGATTTTTTGTCCGCTTTCGCTAAACCTGCTTTACGCATGTTTTCAATCGCTAATTCCATGTCACCTTGCGAATCCACTAAGGCGCGTTTGCATTCCATC
>CAISXF010000030.1 GCA_903889445.1 uncultured Pseudomonadota bacterium | reverse complement strand
GTGGTCGGGCGCGTTTTTAAACCCAACCGCCACACGCCTTCCGCCACCGAACCGGATGAAACCAAAATCACGTCCACGCCTTGTTTGCGTAGCGTCGCCATTTGGCTAACCCAATCTGCAATCGCGATTTTATCTAAGCCTTTGCCGCCTTTGGTGAGTAGCGAACTGCCGATTTTAACGACAATCCGTTTTACCTTTGCAAAATTTTCACGCTTGTTCATCTTTCACCATTTGCCGTTGCGCTTCCAAAAATTCCATAATCGCAAACATCAATTCGCGCGTACCTTGCCCGTTAATCGCAGCAATTTTAAACACCGGAGCCGTCCAATTCAGCGCGTCGATAATTTCTTGGCAGTGCGCGTCGAGTTCCTCGTCCAACACACGATCCACTTTATTCAGCACCAACCAACGCGGTTTGCTGGCTAAATGTTCATTCCATTTTTCGATTTCGGCAATGATTTTTCGCGCGGATTCAATCGGCGATTCGCTGCTTTCGTACGGTTCAATATCGACCAAATGCAACAATAAACCCGTGCGGTCTAAATGCTTCAAAAATTGTAAACCCAAACCCGCGCCTTCCGCCGCTCCCTCAATCACACCAGGAATGTCGGCAATCACAAAACTGCGTAATTCGTCGATACGCACCACGCCCAAATTCGGATAAAGCGTGGTAAACGGATAATCTGCCACTTTTGGCGTAGCGGAAGAAACAGCGCGAATCAAACTGGATTTACCTGCGTTCGGCATGCCCAACAAACCCACGTCAGCAATCAGCGTCAATTCCAGATTTAGCAAACGGTGTTCGCCTTCGGTGCCTTTACTCGCTTTTTGGGGCGCACGGTTGATACTGCTTTTGAAGCGGGTATTGCCTAAACCATGAAAACCGCCTTGTGCGACCAATAACGTTTCGCCTTCCGTGGTTAAATCGCCCAAAATTTCGCCCGTTTCAGAATCGGAAACGCGCGTGCCGAGCGGAACAGAAACGTAGCAATCTTCACCTTGTCTGCCCGTGCAATTTCGCGCCATGCCATTTTGACCGCGTTGGGCGCGATAAACGGCTTGATAACGAAAATCGACCAGTGTGTTCATATTTTCGATGGATCTTAAATAAACGCTGCCGCCGTTGCCACCATCGCCACCGTCTGGGCCGCCCATCGGAATAAATTTTTCGCGACGAAAACCAATCGTGCCATTCCCACCATCACCGGCTTCTACTCTAACCTGTGCTTCATCAACAAATTTCATACATTACTCAAAAATCAAACTGATATAAACGAAAAAAGCCCCAACCAGTTTAAGGCGGAGCTTTTTAAGACATTGCCGCTGCCTAAAATAGGCGAGCGATTATTTATGCCGCTGTGATGATACTAACAAATTTGCGGTTTTTAGGACCTTGTACTTTGAAAAGTACCACGCCGTCTGCTTTCGCAAACAAGGTGTGATCTTTACCAATACCAACGTTGGTGCCAGCGTGGAAATGTGTGCCACGTTGACGAACGATAATGCTACCTGCGGTAACTGTTTCGCTGCCAAAACGTTTAACGCCTAAGCGTTTTGATTGGGAATCGCGTCCATTGCGGGTACTACCGCCAGCCTTCTTATGAGCCATTTTTAACTCCTAGTTTTTTAAGCAGAAATGCCAGTAATCTGGATTTCAGTATAGTATTGACGGTGTCCCATCGTTTTCATGTGATGTTTACGTCTTCTAAATTTAACGATTTTGATTTTTTTGTGTCTACCTTGAGACAACACGGTTGCGGTCACTTTGCCGCCTACAATGAAAGGTAAACCCACTTTCACGTCACCGTCTTCTTCAATCATTAAGACTTTGTCGAATTCGATGCTATCGCCTTCGCCCAATTCTAATTTTTCTACTTTTAAGTAAGTACCATTTTCTACTCGGTACTGTTTACCACCTGTTTCAATTACCGCATACATCGCGTGAACTCCAAATTAACCATTTAATCTATAAATATAAAGCGGTTGATTATATTTTTATAACTTAGTTGCGTCAATGATTAGATTAGTTTGCGTTAAGTTCGTCACACGCGGCAAATTGTCTTATTCAAATTGATAACGTAAAGTGACCCTTTTCACCTTTTAATCTGACAAATTATGAACACACTTTTTCCGCCCATTGAACCGTTTCAGCACTTTTTTTTGAAAACCGACAGCGTGCATTCTGTTTACGTTGAACAATGCGGCAATCCGCACGGCGTGCCGATTATTTTTTTACACGGCGGTCCGTGTTCTGGTTGTAAACCCGATCATCGCCGCTTTTTTGATCCCGCGTATTATCACATTATTCTGTTTGATCAACGCGGTTGCGGACGTTCGCTGCCGTTTGGCGAATTAGAAAATAATACGCTGCCCGATTTAATTACGGACATGGAACGAATTCGGCAACATTTGAAATTGGAAAACTGGATTTTATTCGGCGGTTCGTGGGGCGCAACATTGGCGTTGGCGTACGCGCAAAGACACGTTAAACGGGTGCAATCGCTGATTTTACGCGGCAGTTTTTTAGCACGTCTCCACGATATGCGCTGGTTTTTAAGTCCAGCGGGTGTGGCGTTAATGTATCCTGAAATGTTTCACTATTTGGTCGAAAGTATTCCCGCTGAACAGCGTAGCGATAATGTGTTGGATGATTTATGTACGGCTTTATGGGGGAAAGATGAGCTGGCAATTCGGCGCGTGACCAAAGCGTGGCAAGCGTGGGGCGGACAAGTTGCATTGGGCGCGGCGTTTGAATTTCGTGATGAACATGTGACGGAACACGATGTTAAACAGGTAAAAATGGAAGTGCATTTTGCAAAAAATCATTACTTTTTGGCTGAAAATGAACTCTTAAAACACATCGGGAAATTGCGCGAATTGCCTGTGACGATTATTCACGGTCGGCATGATTTGGTTTGCCCGATTGAAGCCGCGTGGCAATTACATCGTGCGTTGCCACAATCGAATTATGTGGTGTTGCCGAATTCGGGACACATTGCCCATGGTGACGAAATGATTGACGCGCTGGTGAATGCAACTAAAAGTTTAAAAGCACTTTGACACCCGTTCGGATTGCGCGATTCACGCAATCCGAATGTAAAATTACTTATTTAAAAATTTCGCGTGCTTTAATAAACGCATCACGAAAATCTAAATAAATCGGCGTTTCTGATTCCAACATCAACACCAACAGCGCGTGTTGAACTTGGTATTTCACATTGCCCACCGCCAACGCCCCCACGCCCACCGCATTACAATGTGTGGCATGAATCATCGGTACGCCCATATCTTGAGCTGTTACACCCTCAATGCCTGCTGGCGAAATCGCATTCACATCGCCGGCGACTTTCAGTTGCGTCACTTCTTTCAAAATGGTCGAATTTAAAACTTGAATACCCGCTTTTGCTGTACAAAAAATAATATCGACATCTTTCAATAATTCGATTTTATCTTTGTCAAAACTCGCGACCGCGCCTTTTAAGTCGCAACCAAAACGACGATTATATTGTTTGGCTATATCGACGGCGGTTTCCAAATACAAATGATCGACGATGGTGGTTTCTGCACCTGCCAACGAAGCAATAATTCCAGTCGCAATTCCCACCGGCCCCGTGCCGCCGAAAATTACTGCTTTACAATCTGCCAATTCTTTACCGTGCTTTGATTTCAATTCTTTTTCCACACACGCCACCAATGCCGCTGCGGTAGTGAATGCACCACTCGGATCTGCAAAAACTGAAATCGCAAACGGTGGCATCATGGCTTGCTTCGCAGTATCAAACATATCAACCGCTAAACCTAAATTGCGTCCACCGATAAATAAACCAGTACGTTTCACACCAGCTGGCCCTCGTGAAAACACCGCATCTTGGGTTAAACCATGCACATTTTCTAATTTAACATTGTTGTACGGCATCAAAATATCAAATCCTGCATCGACCGCCATGTTGATGTCGAAAGGACTATTATTTGGCATCGGGTCAAGCATGTGCAAAATACTGCGTTTCATAAAAATCCTGTTTAAGACGACGAACGAGTAGATTTAATGTATTCACGCGCCACTTCAAAAGCGTGTTCAAAATGTAAATAAATCGGTTTGTCGCTGTTAATCATACGCTTTAATAGTAAATTCTGCGTTTGGTATTTCACATTGCCAATTGCCAACGCCCCCAAACCTACCGCGCCACTGATTGAACCGTCAACCACTTTTCCGTTGTACATCGCATCAATTCCTGCAATGCCAGAAGGTGGAACCGCGTTCACATCCGCAACCACTTTTAATTGTGCGGCGGTCGCAATCAATGCCGCACTTAACAATTCAATTCCCGCCGCGCCGGTCGCAAAAACCACGTCCGCTGTTTTAATGTATTCGGCTTTATCGGCATCTGCGCCAGCAGTAATGTTGATTTGACCTTCACCAAATTCTTTATTGCACAAATCTGCAATGTGTTGGGCTTTTTCCAATTGGCGACCAATAATTCGGACGTTTGCGCCCGCTTTCGCTGCAATAACAGCAGCGGCTTGACCGACTGGCCCCGTGCCACCTAACGCTAAAACATTTTTACCTTCAAAAGTCGTTTGGAATTTGGTGAATAATTCGTGTTCGGCAGCGGCAACCATTGCGGCAGCGGTGGTGAACGCGCCACTTGGATCAGCAAAAACAGATACTTCAAACGGTGGAATCATCGATTGTTTGGCGATTTTCAACATATCCATCGCTTGTTTGGTATCGCGTCCACCGATAAAAATACTGGTACGTTTTAAATTTTTTGAACTACGCGAAAAAATCGCATCTTGAACTAAACCCTGAACTTCGCTGGCTTCGATATTGGTGTAAGGCATGGCTACAACCCAACCCGCGTCCATTGCCATGTTGACATCAAATGGACTTAAATTTTTCGCCGTGGTGAGCATGTGTAAAATAAATGGCTTTTCCATGAAAATTCCTTTGGTTTAGTTGAAGCGTAAAAGTATAGTCATTTATTGCGCGTCAAAATACAAAAAATTGCCGGTATAACAAAAAATAGTTGAGAAATTACACTCCGGAATTACAATCCATAACACTTTTAACCGAGTGAAAGGAGCATTGCGAGTTGGCAATGCTATACCAACGCAGAGCTTATGTAAGACTATTTCTAAATTTATAAGTAGCGGAAAATCTCGCCGTTTAGTGCGGTGAGGATGTCAATTGGACAAGTTATTTTGCTAGATGAACATAGGTTACTTTTCTATGGCATTCACAACCATAAGAGAAAAATCGCAGATTAAAACCGAACGCACAGATTGAAAATCGATGATTTTATCTTTTCCCATGTTTTTAAGGACGAGTAAATTGTTTGCCAATAAATAAATCATTGCTGATGGTTTTCACCGCCTCTAACCACGCTAACGATTGCTGACATTCGGGCGAATACGGCGGTTCTTTGCAAACGCCGATTCGCCCATCGTTAAACTCATCAAAATGCAACCCGACTAATGGACGAATTCGACGATTTTCAAGCGGTGTCGCAAAATCCATAATGGTCGGTTGGTTCAAATGCAGCAAATTCAAAATCAGTTGCGGCACTTCGTACAATGGCAAACGCCCGACTTTCAACGCGCCATTTTTACCGTCAATAATCAATAATGGCGTATTAACGTAAGTGTTGAACATCAAATCCGAAAAATCACCGCGACTATTTTTTAAAATATCCGATTCCACATAACCGGCAAAATGCTCACCCAAAAAAGGTAAATGATCGCCAAACGCGACGATAATTCCGTCAGGGTCACGCTTTTGCAGGGTTTTCACAAAATCGACAAATTCACTCGATTTATAAAAAGTGGTGTTCGCATAAGCCGTCACTTCTTCTACTTCTGAAGAACTGGTAATTTGCGGCGGACGGTTTTCATTCAATGGATAATCCCAATGCCCGAAGTACGTCACGATATAATCAAGAATTGGTTTTTTGGTAGCGAGCGAGTCCGATATTTTCTCTAACACTTGGCGATATAACGAACTATCGCCCAAAAATTCGCGGTTAATATCGTCTAAAACAAAATCTTTTTCTGACCAATACGTTTGAAAACCCACCCGATGATACGCATTCACGCGATTCCAAAATACCGGAATATTCGGATGCGACACCACCGTTTTATAGCCTTTATCCGCCAACAAACGTGGCAAACACGGCACGTCATTTAATAATTGCCGTTCAAATTTCACGGTATTTTTCGTCACCGGAAAACCACACAAGACCTCAAATTCAGAATTCGCGGTCATGCCCGCAAATACAGGCACGACGGCGGTCGAATTGTTCGCACTTTTCCACAATTTACGAAATTCCTGCGACAATGGATTTTTGTTAAATTTCACTTTTACCAAATTATTTGCGTCCCAAAATGATTCCAGTAAAATGATATGTACATTGCGCGGCGTGAAATCTTCAAAGGTGTTTTTGCGGGTTTGTTGTGAAAGAAATAGGGCGGCTTTTCGCGCTTCACCGGCATCGGGGGGGGCGTCGGCAATCAAAAAATAACGCGCTGTTTCCAACAATGTGTGAATGGTCGCGCCTTGCCACAAATAATTGGAACGCTGATCCCATTCTTTTGTACCGACGTAAGTGTCAATGGGATACACAATTAAATTTGGTTGATAAAGGATTGTAATCGTTAACATTCCCGCCAACACACCGCCAACACAATTTTGCCAACGTCGTAACGTCAAATTAAAAACAGCCAAAATCGCCAGCGAAACCAGCGGCAATGCAAGCGCGAAAAATTTCCAGTCTTCCAAAATCAACAATAATGAACGCAGTGAAAAAATATCGTCGGGCATAATGGGTCCACCGAAAAAGGCGATTTTCACCGGATTACCGATATACAAAACGCCCATAAGTAGCGCGTGCAAAATCAAGAAAATCCACGCGCGGCGCGATAACGCAAACAAAATATAAGCCAGAATTAACTGCGCCACAAAATCGTAAGGCACGCGCTCCGGAACAATTTGCACATCAAATTGCCACACGCTTATTGCGTAATAAAACGCATAAAAAAGGGCAGTCGAATAAATCGGTAAAAACGGCGTGTGCAGGAACTTTTTAAACGTCATGGAAAATTTGTTTGAGTCTATTTTAACTATTTTTTAACGTTAAAATACGGCGGCATTTCGTGAATATATGCCATGTACATTGCGTCTGCCATCGACCACAACACATCCAGTTTGAATCTCAAAATATCAACCATGTGATTTTGTTGTTCGCGTGTTTTGTACCAACCGAGCGTAATTTCTAAACCGTGTTCCACGTCGCGACGCGCTTCGGTTAAACGTTTCCGGAAATACGCATAACCTTCGGGTTCAACCCACGGATAATGTGCCGGCCAATTGTCCAAACGTTGTTGGTGAATTTTTGGCGCGAATAATTCGGTTAACGATGAACTCGCCGCTTCGTGCCATTCGGCGCGACGGGCAAAATTCACATACGCATCAACTGCAAATCGAACGCCAGGCAAAACGTATTTCAACGAAGTCAACTCTTCGCGCGTCAAACCAACCGCGATGCCCAATTGAATCCACGCTTCAATCCCGCCCACATCGGTCGGACTTCCATCGTGATCCAAAATGCGTTGCGTCCATTTGGCGCGAGTTTCGCGGTCGGGACAATTCGCCAAAATGTTCGCGTCTTTAATCGGAATGCACACTTGATAATAAAACCGATTCGCCACCCAACCTTGCAATTGTTTTTTGGTGAGTTTTCCTTCATTCATCAACAAATGATAAGGATGATGAATGTGATACAAGTTTTCCATGCCGCGTAATTGGGCTTCAAATTCGTCGCGCGTCCACGGTGTATTTTCTGTTGTCATGTTGATTTTCTCGTTGTAATTTAAAAAATAACGTCTTCGTAAATGTCGGCTAACGTTAAAACTGCTTGGTAATTTTCACATTCAATCGAAAGTGTTTCGCCGTCTTCTAATTCCGCATAAAGCCACTTGCCCGTGTCATCGCGAACGAAATAATCGACTTTCATTTGCAGGGAATCGACCAATAAGTAATAACGCAAACTCGGAATCTTTTGGTAGATTAACCATTTTTCAGTTCTATCCGTTCGGGCGGTACTTTTTGATAAAACTTCGGCAATGAAACAGGGTTTTTCTTTGTAAAACTTATCATTATCATCATTTGAACATCCCAATATAACATCAGGGTAGTAATAGAAATCGCCATCCTCAGCACGAAATTTCATATCACTCGCGAATACGCCACAATGACTTCCTTTACCACGAGAGGCGGTGCGTAAATGGTAGAACAAATTACCTGTGATGCGATTGTGTTGCTCACTCGCACCGGCCATCGCATAAATTTCACCAGCAACATATTCATGTTTAACGTCGCTGGCTTCTTCAAATGCCAAATACTCTTGTTCGGTTAAACGTCGTTTTTTTTGTAATGCACTCATCTTAAAATCTCCTACAAATCGATTTCTAGCCCATCGTAAGCCACTTCAATTCCGGCATCCTCGAGGATTTTTCGTTCGGGCGAATCGTTATCCAAAATCGGATTAGTGTTGTTAATATGAATCAAAATTTTACGCGCTTTGCTGACGTTATTTAACACTTCAATCATTCCACCCGCACCAGATTGCGGCAAATGCCCGATTTCACGCGCTCTTTTGTGGCTGATATTTTGTGTGACCATTTCGTCGTCCGTCCAAAATGTACCGTCAACCAATAAACAATCGACATTTTGCAGCGCGTCCATAACATGCGGTTCGATTTCACCCAAACCAGGCGAATAAAACACTTTTTTGCCAGTCGAAATTTGTTCAATAATCACGCCGATATTGTCGCCTTCATGTGGGTCGTGACGGTGTGGCGAATACGGCGGAGCTTTGCTTTTCAACGCTTGCGTGTAAAAACGCAAATCGGCAATCGCAGGAATCTCAAAACTGCTGCCATCGACGGGAATAGCGTGATGATTCACGGTGCAATAATCTTTCAGCATCGTAAACAACGGGAAGCCGCTGGTTAAATCTTGCTTCACCATTTCGGAGCAATAAATATCGAGCGGTTTGCCTTCGCGCAACATCAATAATCCCGTAGTGTGGTCGATTTGGCTGTCCATCAAAATAATCGCTTTGATGCCGGTGTCACGAATACCGTTTTGTGGCTGCATCGCGGGAAAGGCTTCGAGTTGAGCGCGAATATCGGGCGACGTATTGAATAATAACCAATTTTTATTGTCGGTGCTGACCGCAATCGACGATTGAGTGCGGGGCGCGCCTTTCATTTCGCCACGTCGAATACGATGACAATTGTGGCAATTACAATTCCATTGCGGAAAACCACCGCCTGCGCCTGAACCGAGAACTCTAATTTTCATAATTCAATCTCCTAAAATAAAACGCGAAAAAAAAGGGGCAATTTGCCCCTTCTTTTGTTTTAAAACCGATAAAAATTAACGGTTGTAAATGTACATTGTGACTTCAAAACCGAAACGTAAATCGGTATAACGTGGTGTTTCCCATTTCATAATCATGACCTTTTAAAGTTTTTATAATTTATGTTCAGCTCGCAAACTCTAAGCTGGCTCGCATTGTAAAAGGAATTATTTTTTTACGCAACATTCACAAATTCACTTTATTTCAAATTGAGAATAAAAACAAAATTCGCTGATAAAAACTGTCACGATGCGTTATTATCGCACAAGCGTGAGGCTATTCGCTTTACCACTTAAACCTTAATTTTTTATCACACGGAGAAAATTCAAATGACACAAGACGAATTAAAACGCAAAGTCGCTGAAGCCGCATTACCGTATATCAAAGGCGTTGGCATTATTGGCGTTGGCACGGGTTCAACCGTCAATCATTTTATTGATTTGTTGGCGGATTTTAGAAACGATATTGAAGGCGCAGTGTCGAGTTCAGAAGCCAGCACACAACGTTTGAAAGCGTTGGGAATTCCAGTTTTAGATTTAAATTCTGTTGGCACATTGGACATTTACGTTGATGGCGCGGATGAAGTGAATCCGCACAAACAGTTGATTAAAGGCGGCGGCGCGGCGTTGACCCGTGAAAAAATTATCGCGGCGGCAAGTCGTCAATTTGTGTGTATTGCGGACGAATCGAAATTAGTGGATGTGTTGGGTAAATTTCCATTACCTGTTGAAGTGGTGCCGATGGCGCGGAGTTATGTGGCGCGTGAATTGGTGAAATTGGGCGGTCAACCGATTTACCGCGAAAACTGCATTACCGACAATCACAACGTGATTTTAGACGTGCATAATTTGAGCATTATCGACCCAACGAAATTGGAAAATTTAATCAACAACATTACTGGCGTGGTGATGGTGGGGATTTTCTCCGCGCGTCCCGCCGACGTGGTTTTAGTCAGCAAAGGCGATCAAATTATCACGATGTAATTCCCTTCTTTTCGGAGTACAAACCTTGGTTTGTCTGCAAACCAAGGTTTGCACTCCGAAGTCTTTTTTTATTTCAGAAATCAAAATCAATGACACTCCAATTTTTCGCCACCACCCCCAAAGCACTCGAAGGTATTTTGACTGACGAATTACGTTCTTTCGGCATCACAGAATTTAAAGCCACCACCGCTGGCGTTGCCTTTTCGGGCGATTTAGAAATGGCGTATCGCGTCTGTTTATGGTCGCGCGTCGCCAATCGCGTTTTGCTGGTGTTAAGTGCGTTTGAAGTTCGTAGCCAAGACGATTTATATCGCGCCATTCAAGCAATCAATTGGTTCGAGCATTTTGGCGCGGAAGATACGTTTGCCGTGTCGTTTAGCTCGAAAAATTCAACCGTGATTACCAACAGTCATTTTGGCGCGTTGAAAGTCAAAGATGCGATTGTTGATCAAATGCGCGACAAATTCGGCGTGCGTCCGAGCATTAACATTGAACGCCCAAACTTGCGAATTAACATTCATTTAAACGGTGAAAAAGCCGATTTGAGTTTGGATTTATCGGGCGAAAGTCTGCATCGACGCGGTTATCGAGATGTCAGCATTGAAGCTCCGATGAAAGAAAATTTAGCGGCGGCAATGTTATTGCGTTGCGGTTGGGCGAAATTAGCGGCTGAAGGAAAATCACTTTTAGATCCAATGTGCGGTTCGGGAACGCTGTTGTTAGAAGGCGCGATGATTGCGGCAGATGTTGCGCCTGCGTTGGGGCGTGATTATTTTGGCTTTTTGGGATGGAAAAAACACGATGCAGAATGTTGGCAAAATCTGCGCCGTGATGCCGAATGGCGCAAAATCGTTGGCATGAAAAAATTGCCCATGATTGTCGGTTTCGATAAAAATAAAAATACTGTCAATACTGCATTAGCACACGTTGAAAATGCCGGTTTTAAAGGCAAAATCCACATTGAACGCCGCGATATTTTAGACGCAAAACCGCCTGAAAGTTGGGAAAAAGGGCTGGTCGTTTGTAATCCGCCTTACGGTGAACGGTTGGGTGACGAAGCCGAAACCGCGATTTTGTACGAACAATTTGGGCAAACGCTAAGAACTAATTTTGTCGGTTGGCAAGCGGCGTTAATTATCAGCAATCCAGAATTAGGTTTTCGTTTAGGTATTCGTTCACACAAACCCATTACGCTGTTTAACGGCGCGTTGGAATGTCGATTGTTACGTTTGTCGATTGAAGAAAAAGCGTTTTTTGTTCCGAAAGAAAGAACGGTTGAACAGCGTGCTGAACAAATTATGGAAGCCACACAACTGCACGAAGCCGCTGAAATAGAAGATGAAACGCCTGCTGAACCTGCGCCGATGTTTGCCAATCGATTGCAAAAAAATCTGAAAAAACTGTCGAAATGGGCAAAACAAAATCAGGTGTTTGCGTATCGGGTTTACGATGCCGATTTGCCCGAATACGCCGTTGCGGTGGATATTTATCACAGCGATAAAACGTGGGTGAACGTTCAAGAATATCAATCACCCAAAAGCGTTGATCAACAAAAAGCAGATTCGCGTTTGGTGAGTTTATTGGCAGAAATTCCCAGCGTTTTAAACGTGCCGAAAGCACAGGTTTTATTAAAAATTCGTCGAAAACAACGCAACACAGATCAATATGAAAAGCAGGCGGAATCAGGGGTTTTTCACGAAATTATCGAAGGCGGTTGTCGATTGTTGGTGAATTTTGACGATTATTTAGACACGGGGATTTTTTTAGATCACCGCCCTATTCGTTTGAAAATTCAAAATGAAGCCAAAGGAAAACGCTTTTTAAATCTGTTTGCGTACACGGGCAGCGCGACGGTTCATGCCGCAGTCGGTGGCGCGACGGTCACAACTACAGTGGATATGTCGAACACTTATTTGCAGTGGGCGAAAAATAATCTGGCGTTGAATTCAACGGTTGGACGACACGAGTTTATTCAAGCGGATTGCGTAGAATGGTTGGCGAATGAGGCAAAATCGGCATCACGCCAATATGATTTGATTTTTTTAGATCCACCGACATTTTCAAATTCTAAAAAAATGGACGATGTTTTTGATGTTCAACGTGATTATATTCAGCTGATTCAAAATTCAGCAAAATTACTGACACCCGACGGTAAATTGTATTTTTCGACCAATTTTAGAAAATTTAAATTTGATGCGAGTGAATTTGGCGGTTTTAAAATCACCGATATTACCGCGCAAACAATTCCAGAAGATTTTTCACGGGATATGAAAATTCATTATTGTTGGCAAATTACCAAAAAATAATTTAATGTTTAGTATCTTTTTTCTGTAACGTAATTAGGGTATATTCAAGCCGTGTTAAGAAACCAAATTTACAATTTGGTTTTTACACTTAGCGATGCTTCTTAATTTTAATTACACGAGGATTTCACAATGGCTACAGGCATAGTTAAAAAAGGAACTGCTGGACACGATAAAATTATTGGTGCTGCGTTAGATGATAATTTACAAGGTCTTGCAGGCAACGATACGCTGAGTGGGTTAGCGGGCAATGATACTTTGGATGGTGGTTTGGGTAATGACTCGTTAGACGGCGGTAATGGTAATGACGTTTTGATTGGCTTCGATGGTAACGACAAGCTCATTGGCGGTAGTGGTAACGACAAATTAGATGGCGGCAAAGGCAATGACACGCTAGACGGTGGAGCTGGTAAAGACACGTTAATCGGTGGGGCTGGTACGGATAGCATGACGGGCGGTGACGGCGATGATTATTACTACGTCGATAATATTGGCGACAAAATCATCGAATCCAATAAAACCGTAACCACTGGAGGCAACGATACCGTTGAAGCTACCTCTAATTATATTTTAGGCTTAAACATTGAAAACCTGATTTTGAAAGATTCTCAAGGTAAAGGCACTAATGGAACAGGTAATGCAGGTAATAACACCATTACAGGTAGTGAAGGCGATAACGTTATCAATGGTATGGCTGGCAACGATAAATTAAATGCTGGCGGTGGTGACGATACGTTGGACGGTGGTTTGGGTATGGACACGTTGATAGGTGGCGATGGTTCAGACGTTTACATCATGAACAATCTCCAAGACGTAATCATCGAAACAGCTGCTAATGGCGATGAAGATCAAATCATTTCGTCCGTCACTTTCGATTTAAGTCAGGCTGATAACGTAGAATTCTTAACGCTTTCAGGCTCGAAAAACATCGACGGCACGGGCAACGAATTAAATAACTTAATTCAAGAACGAGCCGACGGCACGACCAACAATAACTTGAGTGGCGGTGACGGCGAAGACACGCTGCTAAGTGCTGGCGGTGACGATACTTTGGAAGGCGGTGCTGGCAACGATGAACTTGATGGTGGCGATGGTAACGACACAGCCATTTTTAACGGTGTTCAAGATGATTATAAAATCACTGTCAATGTAGATACCGAAGTGCCACAAATCATTGTTGAGTTTGTTAACACTGGAAATGCCGAAGGGACAGACGAAGGAACAGACATTTTAAGTAATATCGAAAATATCCAGTTTTCTGATGGTACCTATTTAAATGTGGTTGAGATTTTCGCCAACGAGGGTTTGGACTATCTTGAGTATGTACCCAAATATGTTCCAGAGCCTTTGCCAGAAATAATTGAAGAGCCTGTTGAAGAACCTATTCAACCAGTCGGAATTGCGGATTTGCCACCGGCATAATCTCCGATTTCTCGCCAATCAACCACACACAATTTGAAACGATTGTGTGTGGTTTTCTTTTTTAATCCCCGCTTATGCTACAATTCAAACCTTTATAATTCACACAAGAGAAAAACTACACATGGCTAAAGAAGATCAAATTGAAATGGAAGGCAAAGTCATCGACACCTTGCCGAATACTATGTTTCGCGTCCAGCTTGAAAATGGTCACATTGTCACCGCACACATTTCCGGAAAAATGCGTAAACATTACATTCGTATTTTGACGGGTGACAGTGTCAAAGTTGAAATGACTCCTTACGATTTATCAAAAGGTCGTATCACTTTCCGAGTACGTTAGAATTTTACGCATTCGTGACACGCAATTAGTCCGCCATCTGCAACACTTCATGGCTTTCAATTTCAAACGCTAATTCGTTATTTTTCACACTGATTCTGACATGCCCCCCGTGCGCGAGTTCGCCAAAAAGCAAATCATTAGCCAGCGGTTTTTTGATACTTTCTTGAATTAACCGCGCCATTGGGCGTGCGCCCATCTTCGCATCACAGCCATTTTCCGCCAGCCACAAACGCGCTTTTGTATCGAGCGTCAGGGTTACATTTTTATTCGCCAACAACGTTTCCAATTCAAAAATAAACTGGTCTACAACGTGTTCAACAATGCTTATATCCAACGGTTTGAATTGAATAATCGCGTCTAATCGATTTCGAAATTCGGGCGTGAATCCTTTTTCAACCATTTTTAAACTGTCACTGGCGTGAT
The DNA here is from genome assembly GCA_903889445.1 of uncultured Pseudomonadota bacterium. Lineage (GTDB taxonomy): Bacteria > Pseudomonadota > Gammaproteobacteria > Methylococcales > Methylomonadaceae > UBA10906. The sequence continues at coordinate 20,583 of CAISXF010000030.1, read as the reverse complement.
TTTGTTGGGTGAATCCCATCGAGGCGCGACTACCTTCTTCCGCGCCGGCATTGGTGGTCATCACCAAAATAATGTTCCGAAAATCGGCTTTGCGTCCATTATTATCCGTCAACGTGCCGTGATCCATGACTTGTAACAATAAATTAAACACATCAGGATGCGCTTTTTCCAACTCATCGAGCAACAAAACCGCGTGCGGATGTTTGTTCACTTGTTCCGTCAATAAACCACCTTGATCAAAACCAACATAACCTGGCGGCGCACCGATTAAACGCGAAATTGTGTGTCGTTCCATGTATTCCGACATATCAAAACGAATCAATTCAATGCCCAATACTTTTGCTAATTGGCGCGTCACTTCAGTTTTCCCCACGCCCGTCGGGCCCGCGAATAAAAAAGCACCAATCGTTTTTTGGGCATCGCGCAAACCTGCCCGCGATAATTTAATCGCCGACGCTAATGCCGAAATCGCTTCATCTTGACCAAACACCAACATTTTCAGATTTTTTTCTAAATTTGCCAGCTTATCAATATCATTGCTCGACACCGATTTTGCGGGGATTCGGGCAATTTTTGCCACAATTTCTTCAATTTCCGTCACATCAATAAACGTTTTTCGCTCGATTTCGTTTGTCATGCGTTGTTTTGCGCCCGCTTCGTCAATCACATCAATCGCTTTATCCGGCAAATGTCGATCGGTAATGTAACGGTCGGATAATTCTGCCGCCAAACGCAACGCTTCAGGCGAATAACGCACGCCGTGATGTTCTTCAAAGCGCGTTTTTAAGCCTTTCAAAATCAACACCGTTTCTTCAACTGACGGCTCTAAAATATCCACTTTCTGAAAACGTCGCGCCAAAGCGTGATCTTTTTCAAAAATGCCGCGATATTCTTGGTACGTCGTCGAACCGATGCAACGCAGTTGCCCTGATGCGAGCATTGGTTTAATCAAATTCGCTGCATCCATCACGCCGCCAGATGCCGAACCTGCGCCGATAATGGTGTGAATTTCGTCAATGAATAAAATCGCGTTCGGTTCTTTTTTCAATTGATTTAAAAGAGTTTTCAAGCGTTTTTCAAAATCACCACGATATTTTGTTCCCGCCACCAACGCGCCCAAATCGAGCGAATAAATCACACAATCCAGCAAAACATCCGGCACTTGTTCTTCAACAATTCGTTTCGCCAATCCTTCCGCAATCGCGGTTTTACCTACGCCCGCTTCACCGACTAATAACGGATTATTTTTGCGGCGGCGACACAATGTTTGAATCGTTCGCTCCACTTCTTCCATCCGTCCAATCAACGGATCAATGCGTCCCCTCGCGGCTTCTTCGTTTAAATTCGTGGCAAATTTTTCAAGCGGTTTGCTGGTATCGTTATCCGAATTTTTACGTCCATTTTCGGATTCACGTTCTTCGTAAGGATCATCGTATTTGCTGATACCGTGCGCGATAAAATTCACCACATCGAGGCGCGTAACATCGTGTTTATTGAGCAAATACACAGCGTGCGATTCGGGTTCGCTAAACAATGCGACCAATAAATTTGCGCCCGTCACTTCCTGTTTATCGGAAGCCTGTACATTAAAAATGGCACGTTGTAACACGCGCTGAAACCCTAACGTCGGTTGCGTATCGCGCGTGGTCACTTCAGGCAAATAAGAAATGGTGTCATCAATAAAACGAGTAAGTTGTCCACGCAACCATTTCACATCGCCGCCACAGGCTTTAAAAACTGGCAACACATCAGGATTATCCAATAAGGCGAATAATAAATGTTCAACGGTAATAAATTCGTGACGTTGAGAACGCGCCGATTTAAAAGCCATATTTAAAGTGAGTTCTAATGTTTTACCTAACATGGCGATTCCTTAAATTTCTTCCATCGCGCATTTCAACGGATATTCATGTTCAAAAGAATAGCTGTTGACAATATACACTTTTGTTTCGGCAACATCCTTAGAATAAGTCCCGCAAATACCGATACCTTGGGTGTGAACTTGTAACATAATCGCAGTGGCTTGATCTTCCGACATACCAAAAAAGTTTTCTAACACTTCGGTCACGAAATCCATTGGCGTAAAGTCATCATTGAGCAAAATCACACGATAAAGTGAGGGTTTTTTTAACTTGGGTTTGGCATTTTGAACAGCCAAATCGTCGTCATCTTGGTGAAAAAAAGGAAAGTCAGGCATAATTTCTTAGCAAAATTTAACAACAATAGAAAGTGAGAGGCGCAACGTTTAATCTTGCGCTTTGAAGCAATGCACCCACGCCGATGCGTCGTCATTCCATTCCATGCCGCCGTGCATTTTTAAAATCAAATCGCGGTACATGGCTAAACTGGGATAACCTTCGGCTTGCGCGTCAGCATCGGTCATATCGCCTAAACGCTGTTGATATAATTCCGTGATAACAAACGTGGTGCCTTCCAAATCAAAAGTTTCATTCGGATAACCATAAACGCCGTTACGGCGTTGTTGCGTTTTACGTCCCGCAAGTGTGGCTTCAACCAATTTCGCGTGGGTGACAAGGCGTTCGATGGAACAGGTTTTTTCAGGGTAATCCATGATTTTCAACTCAGGTTAATAATAAAAAGCAACATTGTGACTGAAAATTCAGCTAAACAAAAGTAACCGCCGTTATGAAATTAACTACGTCACACAAAACACATGAAATTGACACGTTATCGCAACAAAAAATCGTTAATCTTTAACTTTATTTTTAGACAACAAGAAGGCTAAACAAATGACTATTGAATACGATAGAAGCGACGATTCTTTGTGGCAACAATTCATGGACGCATTAAGCGATGAATTTCTTAAACAAACCGGATTTGGCATTTACGCACACATTACACCGCTAGATGTAAATAGTGCGTACCAAGAATTTCAACAGCATCAAATGCCGATTCATCACTTTGCCCACAATTATGTGCGTGCTTACATTTAATCTCAAGGTATTGTTATGAAAGTAAAAAACGTGAAATTATTTTCAATCGAGTCCAATTTATCTTCTTTTCCTTCGTATGCGATTTGTGCGGCGAGTCGGTTAAATGATAACGAAATACACGGTGAAAGTTTTTTAATTGCCATTTTTAAAGGCAAAAAAGCGAAGTTGATTCCAATGGAAATTCTATTTCGGAGTGCCATCGATAATAAAAAATTGCCAATCATTGACGAAGCCTTTGTGCTAGAAGAGTGCTTAATTCAAGCTAAACTGAATATGATTGAAGTCAGCAAAAATAAAGCGTCGATGCACGATTGTTGTTCGTTGCCCTTTCTGCGGAGTGTTATCGAAGTGAACGTGGATTATTTGTTTCACGGGTTGTTTACCGACGAGGCTATTCGAAACAAAATACAAGTTATCAGCACCATTAGTCAGATTGAAGAATTGAAAAAATTTGTTGAAACGCTTACGCAACACGAGCGGGTTTTGTTTACACCCATGCAACTTTAACTGTTGTTTAGGTGCCGAAACGACGCACAGTCTTCAATCGGTTCGAGGTGAATGTCGATGTCGATATTGTCAAAAAGGGTCGTGATGTGTTGTTCAATAAATTCCACTACGTCATGACCTTGCTGCACTGTCCAATTACCAGGCACTAAAATATGCACCGACATAAAACGTCGCGCCCCTGCGTAACGAGTTCGTAATGCGTGATAATCGATGCTATCTGATACGACAAATTGTTCTAGTATTTCAACAATCGCCGCTTGTTCATTTTCCGCTAATGCTGCATCCATCAAACCCGAAACCGTGCGCCGTATCAATTGCAGACCGACCCACATGATATTGATGGCAACCAAAATAGCGATGATGGGATCGAGAATTTCCCAACCGTTTAATCCTAATTGCTTCGCAACATTGACACTTTCTTCAAAAGAATTGGCGACAAAAATCACCGCAATCCCAAGCAAAATACCGACCGTTGTCCACACGTCGGTCATTAAATGTTTGCCGTCCGATTCCAACGTAATCGAGCGATAACGTTTTCCGGCGCTCATTAAAACTTTCGCCACCACAAGATTGATTAGCGACGCGAATACTGAAATTGCAATCCCCACATCGAGCTGTTGCAAGGGTTGCGGATTGTACAATCGCTCCCTCGCGGTCATCGCAATGCAAATTGCCGCGAATAAAATCATAACGCCTTCGGCGCCGCTCGAAAAATACTCAATTTTTTCATGCCCATAAGGATGCCCCTCATCCGGCGGACGAGCCGAAATGTGCAGCACGATTAACATAATCACTGCCGCCACCAAATTAATAACCGATTCCAGCGCATCCGACAACAAACCGACTGAATCCGTCAGCCAATACGCATAACTTTTTAGCCCAATCGTCGAAATGGCTGCCGCAATCGACAACCACCCGTAAAATGCCAGTGATTTTTGCTGAGTTTTCATTACAAAACGGAAATCGCCAAAGCCAAATGATACCGTAATTTAGTGGAATTAAATTGATGCCACTCATTCGGAAATGCCGCCACAAGTTGTTCGCGTTTCATGACGTTATCGTTTAAGTAGCTTTTTATTGCGGGAGATTTTTTGACATCAGTCGTCGCGACTTTTTTTAGAAAATGCTCTACAAACTGCCCTGCAAATTGAGCATCATTTAGGTCGCCCAAATAGGTTTGCATTTGTTTAAGTTCCTCAATAACTATCGTCCCTTCATTGCCTAAAAGTTCTTGAAAGTTTTCTAAGACATAACGAAAATGTTTAAAATCAAGACGAAGTTGATGCAATAATTCCGCGTCAGCGTTAGTTAAAAAAGGTTCATACGCGCAAACAGCTTCATAACGGCTATAAATTAACACCGGCGCAACGTGGCGGATTTGGTAAGGAATCGGTTTTTTGGTCGTAGAAAGAGGAAAATTTTTCCCCTGGCGTTCTTTTTTCAGCAAATGCGTGGTTTCCACCTTAAATTTTTTGTACGCTTCACTCTCTAAATATGCCAACATTTTAGTTCTAGCGCGGTCACGTTGAAGTTCACAATAATCGAATAATGACTTGAGTTCTGACTGGCTATCGGAAGGTTGTTCTTGCTGATAAGCCGCGAGACTTTCAATAAATACATCAAAGTCTCGCACCAAACCCAAGGCTTGAGTCGTTTTTCTTAAACCGCGTTTCAGTGATTTCAAGGCATTCGGCTTAAAGCCACGTTCAAAAATGCGAAGCGTTGCCAGCATTCGGCGCGACGCGACCCGCATATCATGCACGTCTTCACTATTTTCACCTAAACGCACGCCATCCTCATATTTTAAAAAATCATGAAAATGATGGACAAATACTTTTCGACCCGATTCCGCGAGCGATTGCGTGGGTTGTAAACCAATCGTAGACATTTTCTGACCCTGTTATTCGTTTAATAACGATTTAGCATAAATTATCGACTGTAATTGAGCGCAGTCTTTATGCAAATCTGCCCACGCACCTTTCCACGATAATCGCGCCAATGCAGAAGTGGGTAATAATTTTTCAGCATCCGGCAACGCCGCATTGCCGACCAAATGAATAAGCAGATTTTCCAATTCTGGATTATGCCCGACTAATAAAACCTGTTTCGCCGATTCTGAACAACTCGCCAATACGGCTTTTAATTGTTCAATATCGGTCGCATATAATCGCGCATCCTCTTGAATCACTAAATTGGCGACACCTAATTCTTGATGAACAATTCGCGCGGTATCAATTGCCCGTTTAGCGGACGAACTCAACAGCACATCAGGAAATAAATGCTGCATTTTCAACCACGCACCGATATTTTGAGCATCACGTTTGCCATGTTTTTTGAGTGGGCGTTTTATATCACTTACATCGATGTTTCGATCGGATTTTGCGTGCCGAAGTAACCATAATTCTTTCATAATTTTCCCTTTTAAAACCACTCTAAGCGATACAAATCTTCACGGCGTTTGGCTAAATTTTGTGCTGCGCCGCGTGTTCGTACCTGTTTTAATAAATCTAAATTCACATCAGCAATTAACGTCATTTCGGTATTTGGCGTGGCTTCCGCTAAAATTGCATCGTGTGCAAATGAAAAATCACTCGGGCTAAAAATCGCCGCTTGGGCGTATTGAATATCCATATTTTCGGCGTGCGGTAAATTCCCCACGCTGCCAGTAATGGCAACAAAACATTCATTTTCAATCGCGCGAGCTTGTGAACAATATCGCACGCGCAAATAGGCATTTTTGGTGTCTGTCCAAAACGGCACAAAAATAATTTGTGCGCCTTGTAATGCGGCTAATCGTGCCAACTCAGGGAATTCAGAATCGAAACACACCAACACCGCAATTTTACCGCAATCCGTGTCGAATACTTTTAACGCATCGCCGCCTTTTACGCCCCAACACGTCACCTCGTCATTCGTGACATGAATTTTATATTGCGCTTCAAAAGTCCCGTCGCGCCGCAATAACCAAGACACGTTGTAAAGCTCGTGATTGCTATATTCAGGCAGCGAACCCGCAATAATGTTGATGTTATACGACATCGCCATTTCAAGTAAACCATTACGAATATCACGACTAAAACCGGCGAGGGCGCGAATGGCATCGGGCGGATGTTTGTCGTTGAACAAACCCATCAACGGCGCACTCATGTATTCAGGAAATAACACAAAATCCGCGTGATAACCCGATACGGCATCAATAAAAAATTCAGCGTGTTTTAATAATTCTTCCACGCTGACCAACGTCCGCATTTGCCACTGAACCACACCTAAACGAACCACATTTTTTTTAGACGCGCCAACAGTTGGCAGCGTATCAATATAATCCAAATTTACCCATTCCAACAACGTCGCAAAACCGTGAGATTCTTTATCAATCGGCAAATAATTGGTCAATAATTTCCGAACGTGAAAGCCATTCGCTAATTGGAACGACAACACCGAATCAAAAATTTCACGACTTTTCACTTCTTCAATGTAGCGCACTGGCGTTAAATTTTCGGCGTATTTTGCATAGCCTGGAATCCGACCACCTGCGATAAATCGGCGTAAATTCAAGTTACGACACAATTCTTTTCGGGCGTCGTAAAGTCGTCGTCCCAATCGCAGCCCTCGATATTTTGGATGAACAAAAATATCCACCCCATACAACGTATCGCCGTCAGGGTCGTGATTGGTTAAATAACCTTCGCCGGTAATTTGTGCGTAAGTATGCACATCGCCAAAACGATAGTAATCCACCACCATACTCAACGCGGCGGCGACTAATACGCCATTATCTTCAATGACAATCTGTCCTTGCGCGAAACGAGTAATTTGGGAGACATACTGATCTTTTTTCCACGCGCCACCGAGATTATCGTAAACGTGTTCCATCAATACTGCTAGATTATCGTAATCATCAAGCGTTAAATTGCGGAGCAATAATTTGTGTTTTTTAGGTTTAATTTTTTTCATAGTCTTTGAATTGTAATGATTGTTTTTGACAAAACAGTGACACAAAAAAACATTGAATTTACACAGGATTGAATCACCCGTCGCATAAAATTGTTTTGCCAAACAAAATGTTGTTTGTTGAACCGATTCCGGCGCATAATCAGCCTCGATGTTAAGCGAATCTATTGTTTAACCAGAATGTGGGATGAATATGAAAAAATTGAATCAAGCGGCAATGTTGTTAATTTTAGCGGTTTCTGGTGCGGCAGTTGCAGATATTGAGTTGCAATCGAAAGATGAAGTCGCTGGCACTTGGAAATTGCAATCGACTAAAAACACGGCAAGCGAAAAAGAAGAAGCTCTTCCGCGCGAAGACACTTGGATTTTTAAAGAAGGTAAATTGACCATTCTGCACATTCCGCGCGAAGGGAAATACTACGACCAACCTCCGGTCAATTACGATGTTGAAGAAGGGAAATTAAAGGTTTCTCAAGTTGGAAGTAGTCGCCTTGATTTCTTTTCATTGGTAGAAAAAACCGAAAACAAAATGATTTTGAAAGGTAAATTCGGTGGCTATTATTACTTCGACAAAAAGTAATTTTCACAAAAAAAGGCACGATATTCGTGCCTTTTTTCGTTCAAAATAAAATCACACGCTTGTCATTTTCTTTTCGAGTTCTGCTTGGGTCAAATGACGAACATCTTCGCCTTTCACCATGTAAATCAAATGCTCACAAATATAGCGCGAATGGTCGCCGATGCGTTCCAACGCTCGCACCGTCCACAACATATCTAACATGCGTGTAATGTTGCGGGGATCTTCCATCATTTGCGTAATCAATTGACGAATAATACTGGCATATTCCCGATCCACTTGTGCATCGCTGCCGGTAATACGAGTAATACCGTCAATCGACATCCGCGCAAAACTATCCAGCGAACTATGCAACATCGCTTTGACCAAACCCGCCATGTGTTCTAATTCGTGATATTGATCCAAACGCCCTTCGCTGTTGTTGGACAAATAAATTGCCATTTTCGCAATGCGTTCGGCTAAATCACCGATGCGTTCCAGTTCGTTAATAACGCGCAACACCACCAATAATAAACGTAAATCGAACGCCGCCGGTTGACGCAACGCTATAATTTGCGTGCATTCGGCATCAATTTCCATTTCCAAATCGTCAACGTCGTTATCTTGCTTGATTACTAATTCCGCAAGTTCCATATCGCCCGTTGTTAAGGCTTTTACCGCTTGTTCGATTTGTTCTTCAACCAACCCGCCCATCGTTAACACTTTGTTGCGAATATCTTCCAACTCTTTGTTAAAGTTCTCAGAAATATGATGTGCTATTTTGCTATTGTCCATCGTTATCCGTCTCTTGTTCAGTGTCAGCAGGCAACATTTCGTTCAATTGAATCGTTATGTCGGCAATTCCTTCGGCTTTTGCAGCGATACCTTCCAATTCACTCGTCACTTTAACGATTGAAATAAGCAGATTTAAATCAAATCCTGCTGGCTGACGCAACGCAATCGTGCGAACACAATCCTCATCAATAGTCTGTTCAAGCGAATCGATCAAATCATCTTGCTTTAACACTTGCTGTGCTAATTCAACATTGCCCGTCGTAAAGGCTTGAATTGCCAATGAAAGTTGCTGTTCAACTAATCGTCCCATTTCGATAATTTTAGTGTGAATCGATTCCAGTTCTTTATCGAATTGCCCTGAAATATGATGAGCGGTATTAAATTTATCCATTATCTTTTCCTGATTAACCGTAGCGACCGGTGATGTAATCTTCGGTTTGTTTTTTAGTGGGTTTGGTGAACAATTGACTGGTTGCACCCATTTCAATCAATTCGCCCATGTACATAAACGCCGTGTAATCGGAGACTCGCGCGGCTTGTTGCATATTGTGTGTAACGATGACGATGGTGTATTTTTCTTTGAGTTCGTTAATTAACTCTTCGATTTTCAACGTCGAAATCGGATCTAATGCTGAAGCGGGTTCGTCGAGCAATAACACTTCTGGCGCAATCGCAATAGCACGCGCAATCACCAAACGTTGTTGTTGACCACCCGATAAACCGAGTGCGTTGTCGTTTAAACGATCTTTCACTTCGTCCCACAACGCTGCGCCGCGTAACGATGTTTCGACCGTTTCTTCTAAAATCCGTTTATCGTTAATGCCTTGAATCCGCAAACCATACGTCACGTTTTCAAAAATAGATTTTGGAAACGGATTCGGTTTTTGAAAAACCATTCCAATGCGACGACGTAATGCGGCAACGTTCACCGATTTGTCGTAAATGTTGTCGTCATGCAATAAAATTCTACCTTCAATCGTGACGTTATCAACCAAATCATTCATGCGGTTAATGCAGCGCAATAAGGTAGATTTACCGCAACCCGACGGACCAATATATGCCGTGACTTTTTTCTTCGGCATTTCCATATTTACATTATGCAACGCCTGTTTTTTACCGTAAAACAAATTGAGATTTTCAACTTTAATACACGGTTCAACGGGATCGTTATTGCCGTGTGCGTTGCGTAAAATCGAACTCGCATCAAAACTGTGCGAGCGGGGTTCTGGTGTTGACATAATTTTAACCTTCTAAAGCGCGGTATTTTTCGCGCAAGTGATTACGAATAAGAATAGCGGCTAAATTTAAGCCAATGATAACTAAAACAAGCAATAACGACGTGGCATAAACCAATGGACGCGCCGCTTCGACATTTGGACTTTGAAAACCCACATCGTAAATATGAAAACCTAAGTGCATAAATTTACGATCTAAATGTAAAAACGGATAATTGCCATCGAGCGGCAATGTGGGTGCAAGTTTCACCACCCCCACCAACATTAACGGCGCAACTTCACCTGCCGCCCGTGCCACTGCTAAAATCAAACCCGTCATCATCGCTGGACTTGCCATAGGTAAAACCGTACGCCAAAGCGTTTCAATTTTCGTCGCACCCAATGCCAAACTGCCTTCACGAATCGCTTTGGGAACCCGCGCCAAACCTTCTTCGGTTGAAACAATCACGACCGGCAACGTCAATAACGCCAACGTAATCGAAGCCCACAACAAACCTGGTGTACCAAAAACGGGAGCTGGTGCCGATTCAGGGAAAAACAATTTGTCGATGTTGCCGCCCAAAATGTAAACGAAAAATCCAAGACCAAATACGCCATAAACAATCGACGGAACACCAGCCAAATTGTTCACCGCAATCCGAATCAAGCGCGTGGTAAAACCTTGTTTCGCGTATTCACGCAAATACACCGCCGCGATTACACCAAAAGGCGTGACGATAATCGACATCATGATAACCATCATAATTGTGCCGAAAATCGCAGGGAAAATACCGCCTTCCGTATTGGCTTCGCGTGGATCTTCGCTTAAAAAGTAACCCAATTTTTTGAAGTAATGTCCTATTTTAGTAAACACGCCCATTTTGTTGGGTTGTGTCACTTCCACTACTTTTGACAGTGGAATGACTAATTCAGCACAACTTTCAGTCGTAGCAACCAAGCTATCGCGGCGAATTTTTTGATAAAGTTCCGCCAGTTGCGCTTGATAACGCTTGTAATCGACATCGTAAGCCGCTTTTTTAGCAGCAAATTCTTTCGCCGTTTCAGCATTCCAAGCATTTTTAAGCTCTAACCCTTTTTGTTTCAAACGTAATTGTTCAAAACCGTAGTTAATCGCCCCGACTTCTTTTTTCTCTAAGTGTGTGATTTGTTCGTGTAATTCTAGTGCCACGTTCAAACGTTCTTGCAACACCGTCCAGGCTTGTTCGCCCGTTGCAATCACTTTATCGCCTTCTTTGACGGCGGCAAGTTGTCCGTAAAAATTACCCCATTCACGACGCTCCACGACAATCAAATTAGCGGGTTCAGTTTGCGCTTTAACGTGACGTTCTTGAATCCAACGAAAATCGGAACCGGTCAAATCACGATTCCCCGTTTTGATTAGATATTGAATCAAAACATCCTCGTTATCTGCCATCGTGAAACCGGTCGATTTCGCCATCACCGCAGGCGTGACGGTGGTGTCAATGTGTTCACCAATAATGGTTTTCACTTGTCCATCATCTTCTTGATAATTCAGCGACACAATGGGCGATGCCCAAAAATGTCCTGCGCCACGCACCGCCACTAAGCCCAGCACGCCAATCACCATAATCAAACAGGTACTGACGGCGGCGGCATTCAGCCAAATCCACGGACTACCACTTTTAAACCATACTTTAATCATTTTTGCTCACCTTTATAACGAGCTGTATTTTTCGCGTAACCGCTGACGAATAACTTCGGCAAGCGTATTAAACACAAATGTGAACATAAATAGCACCAATGCCGCTAAAAACAACACACGATAATGGGTACTATCCACTTCTGTTTCGGGCATTTCAACAGCGATATTGGCGGCAAGCGTTCTCAAACCTTGGAAGATACTCAAATCCATCACGGGCGTGTTTCCGGTTGCCATCAATACAATCATCGTTTCACCGACGGCGCGACCAAAACCAATCATAATCGCTGAAAAAATACCAGGGCTGGCGGTCAGTAACACCACACGAATCATGGTTTGCCAAGGTGTTGCCCCTAATGCCAGCGAACCGACAGTTAAATGCTTCGGTACGCTAAAAATCGCATCTTCGGCAATGGAGAAAATCGTTGGTACGACGGCAAATCCCATCGCAATTCCCACGACTAACGCATTGCGTTGATCGTAGCCAATGCCTAATTCGGCTTTAAACCAATCGCGCAACGTGCCATGAAATAAAGCCGTTTCTAATGGTATGCTGATGCTAAATGCAAACCAACCGCTGATTAAAATGACCGGAATTAACAATGCGGCATCCCAACCTTCAGGAATTTTCAGCCGTATCGGTTCGGGCAAACATTGAATACCAAACGCAAATACCATCACGCCCAGCGGCACAATCATCAGCAAGGCAAATAAGCCCGCTAAGTTTTCTTCAATAAACGGTGCCAGCCACAAACCCGCCAGAAATCCTAAAATTACCGTCGGCAACGCCCCCATGATTTCGATGGCTGGTTTGGCATAAATCCGCATTTTGGGTGACATGAAATAAGCGGTATAAATCGCTCCCATCAAAGACAATGGAATCGCCACTAACATCGCATAAAACGCCGCTTTCAACGTACCGAATACCAACGGCGTTAAGCTGTATTTCGGTTCAAAATCATCGCTAGCAGAAGAAGATTGCCAAATATAAGCCGGTTTCGGGTAACTTTCATACCACACTTTTTGCCACATGGATTTAATCGACACTTCAGGATGTTCGTTATCAACATGCCAAAAATGAATTTTTCCATCATGATTTTGTATCAATAACGCATTCGCACGCGGCGATAAAATAGCTGCCACCGGCGTGGCATCGCTCACCGGTGTTTTAATCATTTCACGTTCAGAAGTAGAATGATAAATCCCCATCATCCCGTTGGCATCGACAGTCATAAATCCTCGACGACGTTGCTCGGAGGTACTAATCGCGACTACCGCTTTTTCTGAGACTTTAAAAGCGCGAATTCGTTCAAATGCAGGCCCGCCCGTTGGATTTTTTACCAAACTCCATTGCGATGCCAAACCTGTCGAATCGCCTATCATTAACGATAAATCACCATTTAAAAAACTAATGCTAGTGACTTTATCGCCCACTTTGACTACATTCAATCGCTGCTTAATTTCAGGTGCATTTTTTTTACTAATATCGATATAACTTAATAAGCCGTCATTGCTCATCAAAAACAAATTATGATCTTCTTTATCCACCAAAATATCACTGATGTCAGCTCCTGATATATCGAGTATCGAATCGGTGCGGGTCAACGTGGGTTCGTCGGAAAATAACGATTGTTCTTTTTCAAAACTCGCGACGTGAATTTTCTTAGCCGATTTTGCCACAATGACCGTGGAATTATCACCGATTTTAAAAGCGATTTTTTCCACCGCCGCGCCAGATTCATCAATCACTAGCGGTTTTTCACCCATTGGATAACTTAATGACGGCGTAATGACGCGCTTTTCACCGGCAAACGTCATTTTATATTGCTGTTTAACCAGAATCACTTGCCCATTAGATAAACCGTAAGCAATTGCTCCTTCTCTCATCGGTGTACCTTGAGCGGAACTGACAATGGTTGAGCCTTCTGGTAACAAAACCGTTTTTTGCGCTAAAATTTTACCGGTTTTAGCTTCAAAGAAAATCACTTGTCCCGTGTCGGTAAACCGCGCGGCAATTTCATTTTGTTCTTCGACCGCTAAAAGTAATGTTTTTCCGGCGTTTTCTCCTGGAATCACATATTGCGACACTCGTTCTGCCGTGGCAGGTAAAAACAGTGGATACACCACATAAAGCAAATAAAAGAAAATCACTACAATGGCAAAAATAACGCTCAAACCGCCCGCGACGACGGCGCGACGCATAATCGCATCTTTCAGTAATCGCCATTTTTCGTAGGCGGAGGTGGTCGCTGTATTTAGCGAAGATTGCGTCATGGAATTATTTAGTTCAGACATAAATTCTTTTTAAAAATGGTTCAAGGCAAAAAGCGCAAGGAAAGGAACTTAACATTCGCTTGACCCTTGCGCTTTGGAAAGTTTACGCCTTGTTGATTATTTCAATTTAGCCAATTCTTTTTCTACGACTTTCGCAGGCAATGGAATATAACCATCTTTGATGACCACTTGCTGACCGGTTTTAGAAAGTACCATTTTCATGAATTCATTTTCTAATGGAGCTAACGGCTGATTTGGTTTTTTGTTCACATACACATACAAATAACGAGTCAACGGATATGAGCCGCTAATGGCATTGGCGGGTGTCGCTTCAACAAACGTCGTTGAACCTTTTTTCGCTAACGGCACCATTTTCACGCCCGAGGTCGTGTAACCCATACCAGAATAACCTACGCCGTTTGCCGATGAAGTAACCGATTGAACTACCGACGCAGAGCCTGGCTGTTCATTCACGTTACTTTTAAAATCGCCTTTGCACAGTGCGTGATCTTTGAAATAACCGTAAGTGCCTGAAACGGAATTGCGTCCGTAAAGTTGAATACTTTTTGTTCCCCACGCGGCAACACCGGCATCGCCCCAAGTGTTAATTTCTTTTGCACCGCCACATTTCAACGTCGTTGAAAAAATCGCGTCCACTTGTTCCATCGTTAAGCCTTTAACCGGATTATCTTTGTTCACAAAAACGGCTAACGCATCCACCGCAACAGGAATGGCGGTGGGTTTATAACCGTATTTGCTTTCAAAGGCTTCCAATTCGTCGTCTTTCATTTCGCGACTCATTGGCCCTAAATTTGATGTGCCTTCGGTTAACGCAGGTGGCGCAGTCGATGAACCCGCCGCTTGAATTTGAATGTTGACGTTTGGATAAGCGCGGTTGAATTCTTCAGCCCATAACGTCATTAAATTCGCCAACGTATCAGAACCCACGCTTGATAAATTGCCTGCAATACCGCTGGCTTTTTGATAATCTGGAATACCCGCATCAACCGTTTGAACGGCGTTTGCCGATACGCTAATTAAACTCGCTGACAAACCCATTGCAGCCAATAATAATTTGTTTTTAAAAAGATGTTTCATTGATGAAATCTCGAAAGAAAAGTAGAGGTTAGAATTATTATGAGAAGCTAAAATTACAGCATTATTACAACCGTTTTTTACGCGCCTCAAACTAACTTTCAACAATGACGATGGATGGAGGCTAAAACTTGCGCCAATAAATCCGGTTCGCCAGTCAAAAATGACTGTGCATCTGTTTCACGACGTAACCAAGTAAATTGCCGTTTGGCGAGTTGGCGCGTGGCGATAATGGCGCGTTCTGTCATCGTGGCTAAATCATAATCACCTTGCAAATATGCCCACGCCTCTCGATAACCGACTGCGCGAATCGCGGGTAATTTATCGTGCAAATCACCGCGCAAGTACAGTTGTTCGACTTCCGCTAAAAAACCATTTTTCAACATAGCGTGAAAACGTTGCGCGATAATCTCGTGCAAAATTTTTCTGTCTTCGGGGGCGATAATAAATTTTTGAAATTGAAAAGGTAGCGAATTTTGTTGGTCTTCGCTAAAAAATGCACTCAACGGTTTGCCCGTTAATTCATAAACTTCTAACGCACGTTGCACGCGCTGCGGGTCATTTGGGTGAATTCGTGCGGCAGATGGAAAATCGATTTGTGCCAAACGTTGATGCAATGCAATTTTTCCGTCACGCGATAATTCCAATTCTAATCGCGACCGAATGTCAGCATTTGCTGGCGGCAATATCGCCAAACCTTTGGTCAGCGCGTGAAAATACAACATCGTGCCGCCCACTAAAATCGGTAATTTCCCCCGTGCCGTGATGTCCGTCATTAACGCTAACGCTTCGGCGCGAAATTGTCCGGTCGAAAAAGATTCACTCGGATCCAGAATATCAATCAAATGATGGGGAATACCGCCACGTTCGGTCAAAGTCGGTTTCGCGGTGCCGATGTTCATGCCTTTGAAAACCAGTGCGGAATCGACACTGATAATTTCACCGTTTAACGCTTGTGCGAGTTGTACCGCTAACGCCGTTTTACCCGAAGCCGTCGGTCCCATAAGTAAAATTGCGGGCGGCATTTTGTCTGTTTTAGAAATTGGATTGAAAAGTGCGTTCACGTTTTGCCGTTAAAATGATTTCTGAATAGCCGACATTTTCGCTGTTTTTAACTTATTTTGCGACCAGGTGCAGAAAATCCCAGAAATTGAGCATTCGAACATTTGCCATTTTTTAAAGGCGAATACATGACTGTTTGGGGCAATTCCCGTAGAATTTACGCCATTCTTTACTAATTTGAAGTGCCGCCCATGCGAAAAATAATTTTATCTTTAAGCCTTCTCAGTCTGTCGCTCACGTCTTGTTCTACTGTTTTGAATAACTTGCCTTATGTCTATAAAATTGACGTAAATCAAGGCAATATGATTGATCAAACGATGATTGATCAGTTGCGTCCCAATATGACCAAACGCCAAGTTTTATATGTGATGGGTTCGCCGATGTTGGTGGATTTCTTTCATCAGAACCGGTGGGATTATATTTTTTCATCGAAAAAAGGCGGCGAAGTGCGTGAACAAAAAACGGTTTCTATTTTCTTTGAAGGTGATCAAATTAAAAACATTCAAGGGGATTTTAAACCGAGTGCGGAGCCAGTTTTAAAACCCAGTACCGATAAAATGGTTGATGTGCCGAAACGCGATTTGGAAAAAACGTTGTGGGAAACGATGGCGGGCTGGTTTGGTTATGATGACAGCAACGATGACGTGAAAAAAGAAGTTGAAACTGCCCAACAACCGACGGTTATGCCATAATTTATCAACATGAAAAAACCGCCATTTAACGAGATTAAATGGCGGTTTTTGTACCGGAACGACTACAAATAGTTGTAAGCAAATTTAGCAATTTGTGAATAAGACGTGTCGCCAATAAAAAATTCTGACCAACGACTTGGATCAAATTTAATGTCTTCGCTGTCCCATTTGAAGAGTTTAATCAAACTCTCCATCAGTTTTTTGTCCATATAAATGTAGTTCATCGCCACGCGATTACTCATCACAATCGGATTGTAATTATCTTCGGTACGCCGCACGATAAAACAACCAGAACGATACAAACTGTACAAAATTTTAAATACTGACGATTGATCATCGGGATCAAACGCTAGACTTTTGGTGATTTGTTCCGAGGCGGCTTTTAAGCCCACGCCGCCATAAGGTTCACTTTCTGCCAACAAAATATCCAACTGCTGATAAATTTTTTCGCGTTGCGCGTGCAACGGAAAATCATTTTTCAAACTCAATTTTGATTTAACGAAATTATTGTAAATTCGTTTCATATCTTCGGCAACAGGATTGGCGGCTTCTTGAGCTTGTTGTTGCCCATGAAAACGTTCAATCGCGCTTTCATTTTCTTGGCTATTACACGCCAACACGGGATCTAAATCGCCTATTTGACGCAACGTAATCGAAATCATGCCGCGTTTTTCGACCAATCGGCACAAATCGCCAAAACCTTGAAACGAAGCGTAACCCGTAAAATCCACGGCGCGACTACTTTTAATTGCGGCTGCAATCGTCGATTGATTGGTTTTTAAACCATTGCTAGTGTTGTAACGGATTTTTTCAATTAACAAATCAATTAACGTATTTTCATCATCCACAGCGGTGGTTTCTGTTTTTTTCGCGCCATATTCGTTTTTGCCAAAATCTTCGTGATAATAAAATATGTCGCACGCGCTTCGGTACAACTCGCCGACCGTGGTTTTCGTGCTGCCGATACCGATAATCGTTTTGCCGATTTCTTTGAGTTTCGAAAATACCGGCATATAGTCGCGGTCGTTCGCAATAATTGCGAAGATATTGATGTCTGGATGCGTGTACGCAATTGACATAGCTTCAATCGCCAGCCGAATATCCGAGGTATTTTTGTAACCGTTGTAATACGGAATATCTTCGTGACGAATCAAATTAGCTTGCAACATTTCCCGCAATTCTTTTTTACGCGCCTCTGAAATGGGTAATTTCATAATGTCACCAAACGAGCGACGAATGCTAATATCACCGTGTTCAGTCAATTTTTTGATTTCTTTTTTGATGTCTAAAGGCAAATCGTCATCCAGACAAAAGCCGACAAAATTATCTAAGTCTATAAATAAAGCGATTCTATTTTTCTTTTCCATGAGCTTAACCGGTATGTTGATTAAAAAATGAATTCATTTTTGTGACACAATCACAATGAATTCACTTTCTATTATGTGGATGATTTGTCAATTCGACAACTCATAAGCCTAAATTTAATGTGCAGTCAGTTGGAAAAATTCGCAATAACCGCTAATCACGCACTGTTCACACAACGGTTTACGCGCCACGCAAACATAACGTCCGTGTAAAATTAACAAATGATGCGCGTCTTGTTTAAATTTTTCGGGAATCACGCGTACCAATTCTTTTTCGACGGCTAAAACCGTGTTGGCGTGTGCCAATCCAATGCGATTTGCGACGCGAAAAATGTGTGTGTCCACCGCAATGGTTGGTTCGCCAAACGCGGTGTTTAACATGACATTCGCCGTTTTTCGTCCGACACCGGCTAAACTTTCTAATTCTGCGCGAGTGTGTGGCACTTCGCTGTTGTGTAATTCCAATAATTTTTGGCACAACGCCATAATGTGTGTGGCTTTGGTGTTAAATAATCCAATGGTTTTAATATAATTTTTTAAGCCTTCTTCACCGATGGCTAAGATTTTTTCAGGTGTATTTGCTACAGCGAATAATTCTTTTGTCGCTTTATTAACACTTTTATCGGTGGCTTGCGCGGATAAAACGACGGAAATTAACAATTCAAAATGACTGCGATACACCAATTCAGTGGTGGGTTTCGGAATAGAAATGGCGAGTTGTTCAAATAAGCGTGAAATAGTTTGAGGAATCATGAAGTCAGTGTTTGAGTGTAAGAGACAAAGTGTTCAAATTTTTCAGCCGCCGCGCCATTCGCAATGACGTCTTCAGCTTTGGCAATTCCAGCAGCAAGTGAATCGGCTAAATCAGCGGCATAAATCGCCGCGCCTGCATTGAGCAACACAATATCTGTCGCCGCCCCCGTTTCGTTATTCAACACAGATTTGAGCATCGTCAAACTGTCCGCCGGGTTGTTAATCGCAATGGTTTCTAACGTTGCACGCGGCAAATTAAATTGTTCGGGCGTAATCGTGTAACAAAAAATTTCGCCATTTTTCAATTCCGCGACGTGCGTTGCACAAGAAATGCTGATTTCGTCCAAACCGTCTTCCGCACTGACCACTAAAACGTGTTGGCTGCCTAATTTTTTGAAAACGTGGGCGAGCGGTTCGACCCATTTTTTATCGAATACGCCAATCAATTGATTTTTAACTTTCGCAGGATTGGCAAGCGTTCCCAATAAATTAAACAAAGTTCGCACGCCTAAATTTTTCCGCACGTTGCGCGTATGTTGCATGGCACTGTGATAATTGGGCGCGAATAAAAATCCGATTCCCAAATGCGTCACACATTGCGCGACGTGTTCGGGCGATAAATTCAAATTCACGCCCGCCAATTCCAACACGTCCGCGCTACCGCAACAACTTGAAACGGAACGATTTCCATGTTTGGCAACTTGTCCGCCTGCTGCCGCCACGACAAATGCGCTGGTGGTGGAAATGTTAAACGTATTTGCGCCATCGCCGCCCGTGCCACAAGTATCGATAACGTGGTCGCCAGTAATTTCAATCGGCGTGGCGAGTTCGCGCAACACTTCCGCAGCGGCGGTAATTTCATCAATCGTTTCGCCTTTAGCACGCAACGCACACAAAAATCCGGCAATTTGCGCGTCATTGGCTTCGCCGCTCATGAAGAATTGCATGGTTTCGCGCATTTCTTCTGGCGTTAAATCTTGTCGTTGGAGAAGTTTCTCTAGGAGTTTAGATAATTGCATAATCGTCTTTTAGTTAAGTTGAACCAATTTTTCAAGCGTCACCAAAACCAACAACGCTTTTTGAATCATATCACGCCGACACACTTTATTTATTGCCGCCTCTACAATTAACGGCGCACTCAAACACAACCGCAACGCGCTTTGTTCGTCGCCACACATAACTGGCTGACCAATTTGGCAGCGTGGATTTTGCAGCGGAAATTGTTGATAACACGCCAACGTTTCAGCACGAGAAATCGGCTTATTTTCACGCAATAATACAAAAGGAAAAATCGTCGGCAAATTGTCCCACATTGGCGTTTCGACTAAATTTTCACGATTTAAAACCGGCGTTTTTAACGGCTCAAAATGTGGCGACGCACTGAGATAATCTTGCACGGAATTAGAAAAATCACGAATAACTGCGCTAATTTGCGCGTCAGTTAAAACGTGAAACGCCCGATATTCGGCTAATGCAACTTCCATTCGCAACAATAATCCCCAATTTGTCACCGCTGGTTTTTCTGCCATTCGTAACTGAGCGGGTAAAAGTAAGATTGCCGAAAATGACGGCGCGGCTAAAAATTTTGAACCCGTTAACGCAATCATAAAATCGTGCTGCAAATAAGCGTTTAACGTGGTCGCCGACAAACGAAATTGACACGCATCCACCAACACATTCAAGCG
>CAISXF010000029.1 GCA_903889445.1 uncultured Pseudomonadota bacterium | reverse complement strand
TACTCAATTTTAAAAACGGTATGGCTACCGTAGCGATAATCCATAATTGATCCCTAAAATTGGTCATTTTAGTACAATTTGATGATGAAATCTGACCAGCTAAAGCTGGTGGTTTTAACCTTTCACATGGAAATAAAAACGGTTTTACGTTGATTGAATTATTAGTCGTCGTTGCTATTATTTCGATTACTCTGGCAATAGGTTTTCCAAGTTTCCAATCGATTATTACGAATAGTCGATTAACAACGGCAGCAAATTCAATGGTCAGTGCGTTACAGTTCGCGCGTTCAGAAGCATTGAAACAGCATAAAGCAGTTGTTATTCGTAAAAAAACAACGGATTGGATAGGTGGCTGGAATATGTTTGTTGATTTGAATGCAAATAACACACAACAAATTACGACTGAAGCAACAATCGCCTCGTTTGATGCATTTGGTTCAACCATTACCGTAACATCCACTTATGCAAACTATGTTAATTACGGTGCAAATGGTCAGGTGAATGATAACGGACATTTTACATTTAATTCTGGAACGGATTGGCGTTGTATAATCATAGCTAGCACAGGACGTCTTCATACCTTAACAAAAGAAACAGCAACAACAGCAGAAAAAAACACATGTACCTAAATTCCGTGCCAATCCAGTTTGCGCGGCGTGTTTATCGTCGCGTAAAATGCCCGCATTCTTCCCACTTTTTTAAAACCTTCACAAACATACATGACAAAATACATTTTTATAACGGGCGGCGTGGTGTCGTCGTTGGGCAAAGGCATTGCGGCTTCTTCACTCGCGGCAATTTTGGAAGCTCGCGGTTTGAAAGTCACCATGACCAAACTCGACCCGTACATCAATCTTGATCCTGGCACGATGAGTCCATTTCAACACGGTGAAGTATTTGTCACCGAAGATGGCGCGGAAACCGATTTAGATTTGGGGCATTACGAACGATTTTTAAAAACCACCATGTCGAAAAGGAATAATTTCACGGCGGGTCAAGTTTATGATTCGGTGTTGCGAAATGAACGCCGTGGCGATTATTTGGGTGGCACGGTTCAAGTGATTCCACACATTACCGACGAAATTAAACGCCGCGTTTATGATAGTGCGGAAGGCGTGGATGTTGCGTTAATCGAAGTCGGTGGCACGGTTGGCGATATTGAATCCTTGCCATTTTTAGAAGCGATTCGCCAAATGCGTTTTGAACTTGGTAGCGAACGTTCGTTGTTTATTCATTTGACGTTGGTGCCGTATATTCGCAGCGCAGGTGAAATCAAAACCAAACCGACGCAACATTCGGTGAAAGAACTTCGCACGATTGGGATTCAACCTGATATTTTGATTTGCCGTTCTGAGTTGCCGATTCCTGTGATTGAGCGTCGCAAAATTGCGTCATTTACCAACGTGGAAGAACACGCGGTCATTTCGGCGATTGATGCCGATACGATTTACCGTATTCCGTTGATGTTGCACGAGCAAGGTTTAGATGAAATTGTGGTGCGCCGTTTGCGATTAGACGCGCCACCTGCTGATTTGCACGAATGGCAAACTGTTTTAGATCATCTCGCGCAATCGGAACACGAAGTGCGAATTGCGATTGTGGGCAAATATGTCGATCACACCGATGCGTACAAATCGATTAACGAAGCGTTAATTCATGCGGGCATTCGCAACCGTTTGAACGTCAAAATTGTTTATATTGATTCGGCTCATATCGAAGACGAAGGCACGGATAAATTGAAAGATGTTGATGCAATTCTTGTCCCAGGTGGTTTTGGTGAACGCGGTGTGGAAGGCAAAATTGCTACGGTGCGTTATGCGCGTGAAAATAAAATTCCGTATTTGGGCATTTGTTTAGGCATGCAAGTTGCGGTCATTGAATTTGCGCGAAACGTCGTGAATTTAGAAGGCGCACACAGCACCGAATTTTTGCCGAAGTCGCCGCATCCGGTGATTGGTTTAATTACCGAATGGATGGGCGATTGTGGCGAATTACAAACCCGCGACGAAAATTCAGATTTAGGCGGCACGATGCGTTTGGGCAGTCAACAATGTCGTTTACAACAAGACACGTTGGCGCATCAAATGTATCAAAAAGACGTAATTACCGAGCGTCATCGCCACCGTTACGAATTCAATAATCAATATATTGAAAAATTAGAAGCGGGCGGCATGCGTTTTTCAGGCAAATCGATTGATGGACGTTTGGTTGAAGTCATTGAAATCCCCGATCATCCGTGGTTTGTCGCGTGTCAATTTCACCCCGAATTTACGTCAACCCCGCGTCGTGGACATCCATTATTTTCGGGTTTTGTTCATGCTGCGTTTGAGAATAAAAAATGAAATTATGCAATTTTGAAGTCGGTTTAGAACGTCGTTTTTTCCTCATCGCGGGAACGTGCGTGATTGAAAGCGAACAAATGGCGTTAGACACGGCGGGTTATTTGAAAGAATTAACCGACCGTTTAAACATTCCGTTTATTTACAAATCCTCGTTCGACAAAGCTAATCGCTCGTCACACGAAACGTTTCGCGGTTTAGGTGTTGAGAAAGGTTTGGCAATTCTTGAAAAAGTGAAAAAACAAATCGGCGTGCCTGTTTTGACCGATGTTCACGAAGACACGCCGCTTGCTGAAGTTGCGTCCGTGGTGGACGTGATGCAAACGCCGGCGTTTTTGTGTCGCCAAACCAATTTTATTCAAGCTGTCGCCGCGCAAAACATTCCCGTGAATATCAAAAAAGGGCAGTTTCTCGCGCCGTGGGATATGGTGAATGTGGTTAATAAAGCCAAAGCGACTGGCAATCAGCAAATTATGGTGTGCGAGCGTGGCACGTCATTTGGTTATAACAATTTGGTTTCCGATATGCGTTCACTCGCGGTGATGCGTGACACAGGTTGTCCCGTGGTTTTTGACGCGACGCATTCGGTGCAATTGCCTGGCGGACAAGGCACTTCGTCGGGCGGTCAACGTGAATTTGTGCCGATTTTGGCGCGTGCAGCAATTGCGGTGGGGATTGCGGGATTGTTTATGGAAACGCATCCGAATCCTGCCGAAGCGTTAAGCGATGGCGCGAATTCATGGAAATTAAGCGAAATGGAAGGGCTTTTAGAAACGTTGTTGGCGTTAGATGACGTGGTGAAAAGACCTGGTTTTGTTTTGTAAAAAATCAGCATGAAAAAAGGCGGCGTTGTTTGACACAACGCCGCCTTTTTATTGCGTAAAACTTAACTGTAAACAGGAAATTTCGCACACAAAATGGATACTTTTTCGCGTACCGATGCAATCACGCTTTCGTCTTCCATATTTTCCATCACGTCACACATCATTTCAGCAATTTCAATCATTTCGACTTCTTTAAAACCGCGCGTCGTCGGCGCAGGCGTGCCAACACGAATGCCGCTGGTCACGAATGGCGATTGTGGATCATTCGGTACTGCGTTTTTGTTCACCGTAATATGAGCTTTGCCCAATGCCGCATCCGCCGCTTTGCCGGTAATACCTTTCGCAATCAACGACACCAACATCAAATGATCGTCCGTGCCACCTGAAACCACGTCAAAACCTCGCGCCATAAACACGTTCGCCATTGCGCGGGCATTATCGATAACTTGTTGCTGATAAATTTTGAATTCGGGTTCCATCGCTTCTTTGAACGCCACCGCTTTTGCCGCGATAACGTGCATCAGTGGACCACCTTGAATGCCTGGAAAAATGGTCGAGTCGAATTTCTTTTCGAGTTCAGGATTACTTTTGCACAAAATAATTCCACCACGCGGCCCGCGCAACGATTTGTGCGTCGTACTTGTCACCACGTCGGCAATCGGCACAGGATTTGGATATAAACCCGCCGCCACCAACCCCGCAACGTGCGCCATATCCACAAACAAATACGCGCCCACTTTGTCCGCAATGTCGCGGAAACGTTGCCAATCCCAAATGCGCGAATACGCCGAAAAACCCGCAATAATCATTTTCGGTTTGTGTTCTAACGCCAACGCTTCGACTTGGTCATAATCGATTTCGCCCGTCGTGGCATTCAAACCGTATTGAATCGCGTTGTAAATTTTGCCTGAAAAATTCGGTTTCGCGCCGTGCGTTAAATGCCCGCCGTCCGCCAAACTCAAACCCAAAATGGTGTCGTGCGGTTGCAATAACGCCATGAAAACCGCCATGTTCGCTTGTGAACCGGAATGCGGTTGCACGTTCGCATAATCCGCACCGAATAAGGCTTTGGCGCGGTCAATCGCTAATTGTTCTACTTTATCGACGAATTCACAGCCGCCGTAATAACGTTTGCCAGGATAACCTTCGGCGTATTTGTTGGTAAGTTGTGAACCTTGCGCTTCCAAAACACGCGGGCTGGCGTAGTTTTCAGACGCAATCAATTCAATATGATTTTCTTGGCGTTGGTGTTCATCTTGAATCGCTTGGTGTAATTCGCTGTCGAAATCTGCAATCGTCATCGATTTTTTAAACATGATTTATCCTTTTTTATGAAAATTTAAGTTTGAATTTAGTGATGGCGCATAGTGTAGTCAGTTCGCGTTAAAACTGAAACATTTGCCACAAAAAAGCCCCGATTTGTCGTGATACAAATCGGGGCTTTTTTACGCCTTAAATTTTTAAAATGATAAATTACTATAAAAATATATCACATGATATTTGACAAAAGAAATCTATCACAATATACTTTCGTCACGTTATCAAATTTCACAGGAAAAATATCATGGCACGCAAAAAAGTAGATTTTAGGGTTGAAGAAGTTTTTGAAGAAGTAGTTGAAATGTTCAAGTATTTGAATGATTCAATTTCTAAGATGCTCCTTTGGTCTGGTGGGAATGAGCATGATTTTTATGCAATGATGCTGGGAATAGAAAAAGAAGATTTAATCAAGCTGAACGCTGCTAAACAAACAAGTTTCACTCTCGAACAAATTAAAAAATCTTTTCCCGCGCTTATTTTCGATATTGGAGAAACTTACGAATATGTCGTTACTGGTAATGGCCCGATTCAACCATTCTGTTCTCAAGATGTTGTGATAGATTGCGTGTTTACTATGCGGAATTTCATCGGAGAATCGGTTTTTGGCAATCCTACTTTCAATAGTTGGTTTGAAAATTCAAAGTATCACTTTTTACATCAAGCTGGCGAGGCACGCGCTCATCTGGATGCAGAGTTGGAGTTATCCATAAAAGAGCTGGCATTATTAGCAGGTGTTGATGAACGCACAATCAGGAATGCGGCAAGTGCTGGTGCTTTTGAAATTACAAAATTCGGTAGCTCAACATTGATTGATAGCACTGAAGCGCGGAAATGGTTAAATGCGCGTCCTGATTTCAAGCCAACTAAATATAGAAATGAGCAAATAATCAGTGGCGTTTATACCGCTACAGAATTTGGCAACTTCGTTACCATGAAAATGGAAGAAAATGAATTAACGACAGACAATGTTGCAAAAGAAATCGGCGTTGAGGTTGATGTTATCGTTGATTTAGAAAAAGGGATTGACCGAATTAACCTTGGTCACATTTCAAAATTACAAAACCTTTTAAAAATTGACGGCAATCAATTGTTAAGCGATTACATGGAAATTTTTCATCCAGAAGAATACGGAAATTTGGAGCGACTATTTCAACAAACCGCCGTTGTAACTCGCCCAAAAACTGACGTAACTGAAAGAACGTTGAAGTTGGTCAAATAGAAAAGGCGAATAACGTTCAGTTTGAAAATTCAAAAAAGCCCCAACTTGCATCACCACAAATCGGGGCTTTTTTTGTGCGTAATAAAAATGAAAAATCGTTTATAATTTCCGCGTGGCTAGGGCATCGAACCTGAAAACTCCTTGAATAAGAGCCGCCACATCAACCTTTTATTCAATAATCCCGATTCAAGGATTTTCAAAATGACTACAAAATCTAAAATAGTAACAATCAATTACAAAGATACCATGCCTGTTTTATTCCAGTCGAAATATGCGTGGATTAACGCAACGGCGATTGCGAAACAGTTTGGCAAAAAACCAGAAACATATCTGAAAACTGAACGCACTCAAGAGTACATTGCGGCGTTGTTGAAATCGATGTTTAACATCGAAGAAAGCGTTGCGCTAAAAAGTGCAACGAAACAAAATCAAATAGTTAGGATTGTTCAAGGTGGAAAACCTGAATATCAAGGTACATGGATTCACCCTAAACTTGCGATTGATTTTGCCCGCTGGCTGAGTGCGGATTTTGCGGTTTGGTGCGATTTGCAAGTTGAGAAAATTTTAACATCTGACCAGAGTCGTCCATTCGATATTCAAGAAAAGCGTGACGCACATTCGCCCATGATGGACGCATTGATATTTGCGCGTGAAGCGGTTGGCAAAGAAACAACCGAACATCATTTTAGCAACGAAAATCTATTTTGTAATCGCGCCTTAACTAGCAAATGGGAAGCGTTGGACGAAAGTGATTTAGATGTTTATGACTTGCGATTATTAAAAGCAATTCGCAACCACAACATGGTTTTGATGCAGTACAATTTAAAACAATCCGAACGACAAAACGCACTCGACAAATATGTCACCGCTTATCGCGCCAAAAAACCACGACTGAAATTAGTCAGCAGCAAATCATAATCCAAACAAAAAAGCCCCGACTTGCCGTGATGCAAGTCGGGGCTTTTTTTATGGTAATATAATCTTACTTCATTACTTTAGGAATTTATCATGTTAGCGAAATTAACCAGTAAAAATCAACTCACATTGCCGAAAGCCGTTGTGTTGTCTGTCGGTAGCAGCGAATACTTCAATGTTGAGGTAGATGCAGGGCGGATTATTCTCACCCCAGTTCGCATTCAAAAAGCGGATGCCGTTCGCATAAAATTAGAAGCCTTAGGCATTAACGAACAAGATGTGAATGATGCCATTTCATGGGCGAGGCAAGAAACGGTATGAGTCGGCGCGTCGTACTCGATACAAATTGCATTATTTCAGCGTTGTTATTTTCAAAACAACAAATGGCGTGGTTGCGGCACAGTTGGCAAAACGGTGAAATCATTCCGTTAGCCAGCAAAGACACGGTAAGCGAGTTAATTCGTGTGTTTTCATATCCAAAATTCAAACTCACGAAAGCCGAGCAACACTTATTGCTGGCGGATTTTTTGCCTTATGCCGAAACGGTGAAAATCGAATTGATTCCTGACGGTTTGCCGCAAATTCGAGATAAAGCCGACCAAATGTTTTTAATTCTGGCGGTGGTTGGAATGGCGGAAGTTTTAGTCACGGGCGATGCCGATATTTTGGAAATCAAACCTATTTTTCACGCGCCACCCATTATGACGCTGACAGAATTTAAAGAGTGGTTGAATTTGTAATTTTATACAGTTGAATCAAACAAAAAAGCCCCGATTTGTCGTCATGCAAATCGGGGCTTTTAATCTTTCGCCTAGTTTCTGAAAAACAGGTGACTTTGCTTTAACTATTCAATTTAACCGCTCAATTTTATTTGACGAATATTTTTTCAACAAAAATGCAACTCTACTGAAAAAGTTAATCTACGCGCGGGACATGAATTTACCGCTTTCGGTGTTTACTTTAATCAATTCGCCCGTTTCTAAATATTCGGGAACTTGAATTTCTGCACCAGTGGTTAAACGGGCGGTTTTGGTTCGCCCGCTTGCCGTCGCGCCTTTGATTGCAGGCGGAGTTTCGACCACTTCTAAAATCACCACGCTGGGTAATTCAATGCCTAACACTTCATCATCGACCAATAACGCCACAATGCCTTCCAAACCTTCGCCTAAAAAATCGATTTGATCTTCTAAATCGTCTTTGCTCAAACTGTATTGTGAAAAATCGTCGATGTTCATAAAAATATAATTGTCGTCGTCGATGTAGGAAAATTGCACTTTCGCACGCACTAAATCTACGTCTTTGAAAGAGTCATCGCCTTTCAACGATTCGTCGTGTTTTTGTCCAGTTTGAACATTGTTAAACCGAATTTTATACAACGTCGATGCGCCGCGTGACGACGGACTTTTCACGTCTACATTTTTGACGACGTGCGGCACGCCGTTAATTTCGACCACCATGCCGCGTTTTAAATCGCCTGCTTTTGCCATGAACTACGCTCGAATGGCGTTTGCCGCTGCTAACAATTCGACCAATTCACCTTTTTTGTACAAATCAATCATGATGTCACAACCGCCAATCAATTCGCCGTTAATATAAAGTTGTGGATAGGTCGGCCAGTTTGAATGGACTTTCAAGCCTTCGCGAATTTCGGAATCTTCAAAAATGTTGAAATGCTGAAAATTCGCCTGACACGCTTCTAAAATTTGCACGGTTTGACCTGAAAAACCACATTGTGGAAAATCGGGCGTGCCTTTCATAAATAAAAGCACGGGATGGGATTGTAATAATTCTTCAATACGAACGGTAACACTCATAAAAAACAGCTCCAGTTAGGATAAAAATACCGACTAATTCTATCAACATTATGAAACGAAAAGAAATCTGTGTGTTCATAGACTTGATTGCAATGGAATTGAAACCTATAATCCGCCCTTTTTTTGTTGACAGGCAAAACGTTATGAACAGTCACATTATGCCTACTTATGCGCGTCTCGCCGTTACGTTTGAACGGGGCGAAGGTGCGTGGTTGTGGGATGAAAATAATCAGCGTTATTTAGATGCGTTATCGGGAATTGCGGTGTGCAATTTGGGACACGCACACGCGGCGGTGCATGAAGCAATTTGTCAACAAAGCGCGAAATTGCTACACACGTCGAACCTTTATCATGTCGCTAACCAAGAAAATCTCGCCGACAAACTGACCGAAATGAGCGGCATGACCAACGTTTTTTTCAGTAATTCGGGCGCGGAAGCGAATGAAGCGGCGATTAAATTGGCGCGTAAATTCGGACACGCAAAAGGTATTTCAACGCCGTCAATTATCGTGTTTGATAGCAGTTTTCACGGGCGCACGTTGGCGACATTGAGCGCGACGGGCAATGCGAAAATTCAACAAGGTTTTGAGCCGTTGGTCGAAGGCTTTGTGCGCGTGCCGTACAACGATATTGCCGCGATTAAAACGGCGTTGGCTGACAATGCGTCGATTGTGGCAATTTTAGCTGAACCGATTCAAGGCGAAGGCGGCGTAAACATTCCCGCGCCAGATTATCTGAATCAAATTCGCGCGTTGTGTGATGAATACGACGTTTTAATGATGTTGGACGAAATTCAAACGGGCATCGGGCGCACGGGCAAATTTTTAGCGTTTCAACATAACCGCATTATTCCAGACGTTTGCACGTTGGCGAAAGCGTTGGGCAATGGCGTTCCGATTGGCGCGTGTTTGGCACACGGAAAAGCAGCAGATTTATTCACCGCTGGCAATCACGGTTCAACATTCGGCGGAAATCCGTTGGCGTGCAGCGCGGCGTTAGCGGTTTTAAACACCTTAACCGACAGCGATTTGATTGCTCAAGCGGCTGAAAAAGGCGACGCGATTTGTGCAGCGTTTCATGAAAAACTAGATTCCAATTCACACGTCGTCAACATTCGCCATTTAGGTTTAATGATTGGTATAGAATTAGACAAACCTTGCAGCGAATTAGTCGGCAAAGCGTTAAACGCGGGCTTGTTAATTAACGTGACGCAAGATAAAGTCATTCGTTTATTACCGCCGTTAATTATCGACGAAACCCAAATAACCCAACTCGTAGACACGTTATCCATGTTGATTCAAGAACAAACAAATCCATGAAAAAACCTAGACATTTTATCAGCTTGCTGGATTTAACCAGCGACGAATTGCGGCAAGTTATCGCCCGCGCCACGATGTTAAAACACAATCGCGACCACGATTATCAGCCATTGAAAGGGCAAGTGTTGGGAATGATTTTTGAAAAATCATCAACTCGCACGCGCGTTTCCTTTGAAACGGGCATGGCGCATTTTGGTGGACACGCATTATTTTTATCGCCGCGTGATACGCAACTGGGACGCGGTGAACCGATTGCCGACAGCGCGAAAGTCATTTCGCGGATGGTGGATTGCGTGATGTTACGCACCCATGAACACGAAACAGTGACGCATTTTGCGGAAAATTCGCGTGTTCCCGTGATTAACGGTTTGACTGATAAAGAGCATCCGTGCCAATTATTAGCGGATATGCAAACCTATTTTGAACATCGTGGCGATATTCGCGGTAAAACGGTGGCGTGGATTGGTGATGGCAATAATATGTGCCACTCTTACATTCACGCGGCAATGGTGTTAGATTTTACGTTGCACATCGCCGCGCCAAAAGGCTATTTGCCGAATCCTGAAATCGTGGCGTTAGCGGGTGAACGGGTTCACTTTTTTGATAATACGATTGATGCAGCGAAAGGTGCGGATTTGGTCGTTACCGATGTTTGGGCTAGCATGGGACAAGAAGAAGAACAAAAGTTGCGCGAAATGGCTTTCAAAGATTATCAAGTGACCGCTCAAGTCATGGCGGCAGCAAAATCGAATGCGTTATTTATGCACTGTTTACCAGCACATCGCGGCGAAGAAGTCAGTGCTGACGTGATTGATGGCGCACAAAGCGTTGTTTTTGACGAAGCTGAAAATCGTTTGCACGCTCAAAAAGCGTTATTGGAATTATTGTTGTGTGGCGACGCGAAAATTTCTTTACTCAATGATTAACATGAGGGCATGATGAAAAAACTAATGTTGACTGCGTTAATGTTGGTAAGTCTTAACGCAAACGCTCAAAGTGATATTATTTATGTTGCAGATGATTACAATTTAACGCTGTGGAGTTCGCCGAGTTACAACGGCAAACTTAAATCGTTGCCAACGGGAACGCCATTGACGGCACTGGGTGAAATGTCTTCGCACACTGGTTTTGTAAAAGTGCGAACGATTGACGGCACGGAAGGCTACATCAAAGCGAAATACACGAAAAAAGAAGCTCCCGAACACGATAGAGATGATATTTCAGCAAAAAACATCGCGGCATTGCAAGAGCAAGTCGCTAAGTTAGAAGTCGAACTGAAAGCTGCAAAAGAAGTGATTACACCTGGTACAACACTTGAGGAATCACTTGCAACAGAACGCGATAAACTCAGCCGTGAATTAAATGAACTGAAGAAAATTTCAGGCAGCGCGGTACAACTGAAAAGTGAGCGCGACGAATTACAAGGGCGATTTGTGAATGTCGAACGTGATTTGCAGCAAGTGAAACTCGAAAATCAAGCTCTGCAAAACACCGATAATCAAGATTGGTTTTTGTACGGCGGTGTTCTAGCGTTAGTCGGTGTGTTGCTGGGTTTCATTTTGCCGAAGTTGAGCTGGAAACGTAAAAGCAGTTGGGACAATTATTAAACCTTTTTTAAACAAATAACCAAAAATTCTTATGACAGATACTAAAAATACACGCACCTTTTCATCTTTAGTCGTTGACGGGATGGAACGCGCACCGAGTCGCGCCATGTTGCACGCGGTCGGTTTTACGAACGACGATTTCAAAAAACCGCAAATCGGTGTGGCTTCAACGTGGAGCATGGTTACGCCATGCAATATGCACATTAACAAACTCGCTGACGAAGTGGCAAAAGGCGTGAATGCGGCGAACGGCAAAGCGGTGATTTTCAACACGATTACCATTTCTGACGGCATTTCGATGGGAACAGAAGGCATGAAATACTCGCTCGTGTCGCGCGAAGTGATTGCGGATTCGATTGAAACTGTGATTGGTTGCCAAGGTTTCGACGGCGTGGTGGCAATCGGCGGTTGCGATAAAAATATGCCAGGTTGCATGATGGCAATTGCGCGTTTGAATCGTCCCGCAATTTTTGTTTATGGCGGCACGATTTTGCCAGGTTGTCACAAAAACCAAAAACTCGATGTCGTTTCAGTTTTTGAAGCCGTTGGCGCACGCGCTAACAATAAAATTGACGATGCAGAATTAGCCGAAATCGAAGCCAAAGCCATTCCTGGCGCGGGTTCATGCGGTGGAATGTACACCGCGAATACAATGGCTTCAGCAATCGAAGCGTTAGGAATGAGTTTGCCAAACAGTTCCGCGCAAACTGCCGTTTCAGAAGACAAAAAATTGGATTGTCAACGTGCGGGAGCAGCAGTTTTGAATTTGCTCGAAAAAGGCATTTTGCCCAGCGACATTATGACCAAAGAAGCATTTGAAAATGCGATTACCGTGGTGATTGCGTTGGGCGGTTCGACGAATGCGGTGTTACATATTTTGGCGATGGCGAATGCGTCCAACGTCGATATTACGCTCGATGATTTCACCCGAATTGGCAAACGTGTTCCGATGTTGGCGGATTTGAAACCAAGCGGTCGTTATCAAATGGCGGAACTCATTGAAATTGGCGGTATTCAACCGTTGATGAAAATGTTGCTCGACAGCGGTTTATTGCACGGCGATTGTTTAACCGTCACGGGCAAAACGTTAGCGGAAAATTTAGCCGACGTTCAACCCTATCCAATCGGTCAAGACATGATTCACGATTTGGAAAACCCCATTAAAAAAGACAGCCATTTAGTCGTTTTATATGGCAATTTAGCATCCGAAGGTTCCGTCGCCAAAATCACTGGAAAAGAAGGTTTGTTATTCACAGGAAACGCGAAAGTGTTTGATGCCGAAGAACAAGCGTTGCAAGCCATTTTGAACGGCGACATCGTGAAAGGCGACGTGATTGTGATTCGTTACGAAGGGCCAAAAGGTGGGCCTGGAATGCGTGAAATGTTGTCGCCGACTTCTGCTATTATGGGCAAAGGTTTGGGCAAAGAAGTCGCGTTAATTACGGATGGACGTTTTTCAGGCGGCACGCACGGTTTCGTCGTCGGTCACATTACGCCCGAAGCCTTTGTCGGTGGCGCGTTAGCGATTGTTGAAAATGGTGATTCCATTACCATTGACGCGGAAACCAATGCGCTAACTTTGCACGTTGATGAAAATGAAATTGCACGCCGTTTAGAAAAATGGCAACAACCTGCGCCCCGTTACACACGCGGTGTGTTGGCGAAATATGCTAAATTAGTCAATTCTGCTTCGCTTGGTGCGGTGACTGATAATTAAAAACAAAGTCGGCGATTTCATAACAGAATCGTCGATAATTTATCTTTACATCTTTCAGGAATTTTCACTATGTCATTGCTCACAGTACAAATCAAAGCCAATACCGTCATTTTTAAAGAAGGCGCATATGACAAAATGATGTTTATCGTTATCAGTGGGCGCGTCAAAATTTATCTTGATCGCAATGAAAAAGAAGTCGAGTTAGCGGTAATTAACCCATTCGATTTTTTTGGTGAAATGGCACTTTATCGAAATCGCCCTCGAAGTGCCTGTGCAAAAACAATGGAGGACAGCAAATTGGTTGTGATTAAAACACAGGTACAATTGGAACAGTTCATTGCTCAAAATCCAGCATTTGCCGGTAAAATGATGGTGATTATGGGAAATCGTTTGGCAAGTTCAAACGATTTATTACTAGAAAAAATAAATGAATTATCGGAAATTAAAGGCGAGAAAAAACCGTCCCCTAGCAATGAAAAAGAGCCAGAAACAGCTTCTGCCAGAGTTCGAACCGTTCATACGTCCAGATAGTTAGTTATTCGATTTAAAATATAAACGAGCCGCATCCGTCACCCAGATATAACCAGGCAATTAATGGTGAATTTACTCTCAAGTACACACGTTTGGTGCGTGGTTAGTAAAGCAGATAAAGGTTATCGTCTAAATTTAGGAGTTTTTATGTTACCCACGATTCAAGTTAAAGCAGGTACTGTTATTTTTAAAGAGGGTGGGAACGACAAAACGATGTTTATTGTTCTCTCTGGCAGCGTCCAAATTTACATTGAACGAAATCAAGAAGATATTTTGTTTGCGGTTATTAACAAGTACGACTTTTTCGGTGAAATAGCACTTTATCGAAATCATCCGCGCAACGTCGCTGCAAGAGTGTTAACGGATGCAACCTTAGTTATCGTTAAAAACCAAGTGGAGCTAGAACAATTTATCACTAAAAATTCGGTTTTTTCTGGAAAAATGATGGTTATCATGGCAAATCGTTTGGATAATATAAACCATTTATTCATTGAAAAAATAGAGGCATTATCAACCACAAGGGTTGATTATAGTGTATGTGAACATAGCGTACTTGTCTAAATAATTAATCTTTGACATCCTCCCCGCAGGGATTCCTTATCGCTAAGGAGCAGGTGTGTATCATCGATTGCTACTACTTGCTAGTTTCTGCAGCTGACGGCATTACTGCACCGCTCACTTCACAGACTAGCCCTCGAAAGCCTTCGGGTTGTTTTTAATTTTCAAGACTTCACACCGTTCGCTAGGGTTTTGCTGAAAGTGATTTTCAAGCCTTTACTTTTCAAGTTGTCATCATGGAGCTAATGCCAGCCTCTGATTGCAATTGGGAAAAATCTTAACATAAGAGAGATTTTGTCACTATGAAAGATTCGGAATTGAGCCGCTTACATCCTCGCCCTAAACGGTCGAGGTCTTTCGCTACTAAGAGATAAAAATGACTTATAAACTAATTTACCAAACCGAAGATAACGACGGCGTGATTGACGTGAGTGAATTAAACGGCGTGCGTTCATTGCATTTTGGGTCGTTCGCCCAACAAAGCGCGATGTCGTTAAAAAATCCCGACCAATTACAGCTTGATTACGCTAAGGCGATGATGAGTTGGTTATTATTTTATGAAATGGGCGATGATGATATTTTGCTGATGGGTTTGGGCGGCGGTTCGTTGGCGAAATACCTGTTAAAACAATTCCCCGATTGTCGTGTTGAAGCGGTTGAATATCGTGCGGCGGTGGCGGAAGTCGCGCATGATTATTTCGATTTGCCGCACGATTCACGTTTGAACGTCGTGATTGACGACGGCGCACATTACGCGCAGGAACGGTTGAATTTACAGCGCGAATTTTACAGCGTCATCATGCTTGATGCCTTTGATTCACAAGGTATGGCGGAATCATTGTGCAATCTTGAATTTTTCGCGGCGTGTAAAGCGATGTTGAAAAAAGACGGCATTTTGGTGGTGGATTTATGGAATAACAAAGAACAATTTACGCAATTATTTTCATGGCTGGGCGGTTTGTTTGAAGCAAAATTATTACTTTTACCCGTTCACGGTATGGTAAATGTTGTGGGTTTATTTTTTCACGAAGACACACCGATTTATTCGCGGAAAGTGTTACAAAAACGCGCCACACAATTAGAAAAAACCTACCGATTACCGTTTAAAAAATTCTTAAAAGATTTAATTGCGTACAATCCTAACTTTATCGACCACGTCACGAGCCACTAATGTCACAAACTTTACTCACACCCCCGAATTTATTCAGTTATCGTCAGTATTGGGCGCATCGTTTTGGTGTCGCGCCACAATTGCCGATGAGTCGCGTCGAAATGGACGAACTGGGCTGGGACAGTTGCGACATTATTGTTGTCAGTGGCGATGCGTACGTTGATCATCCTAGTTTTGGCATGGCGTTAATTGGGCGAATGTTAGAAGCGCAAGGCTTTCGCGTTGGTATGATTGCTCAACCAGATTGGAAAAATGTAAAAGATTTTCAGCAATTAGGTCGTCCGAATTTATTTTTTGGCATTACCAGCGGCAACATGGATTCGATGGTAAATCATTACACGTCGGACAAAAAAATTCGTTCAAATGATGCTTACACGCCAAATGGCGAAGCCTCTAAACGCCCAGACCGTGCGACTTCTGTTTATTCGCACCGTTGCCGCGAAGCGTTCAAAGATGTGCCGATTATTATTGGCGGCATTGAAGCCAGTTTGCGCCGCATCGCGCATTATGATTATTGGTCGGACACCGTGAAAAAATCGGTGTTGCTTGATTCAAAAGCGGATTTACTTTTATTTGGCAATGCCGAACGTGCGATTGTGGAAGTCGCGCACCGTTTGGCGAAAGGCGAAAAAATCCAAGACATCAAATTCATGCGTGGCACGGCGCATTTTGTGAAAGAAATTCCCGCTGATTTTGCGGTGAAAGATTCGACCGATTTTGACAAAGTTGGCGCGATTGCTCCGCCGATAAATCCGTATCAAGAAGAACCGCCTTGCGATAAATCAGAAAGCGCAAATGTAGGTGCGACTTCAGTCGCATTGGGTGACGTGGATAATAGTGCGACTAAAGTCGCACCTACAATTCCGTTAATTAAAACGTTGCGCGAAAAAACGGCGATTCGTTTGCCAGATTACGAAGTTGTGAAAAATGACCCGATTTTTTATGCTCACGCCTCGCGCGTGATGCACGGCGAAACGAATCCGTACAACGCGCGTCCGTTAATTCAAAAACACGGCGACCGCGAAGTGTGGATTAACCCGCCGCCGTTGCCGTTATCTACGCCAGAAATGGACGGCGTGTTTGATTTACCGTATTCACGTTTGCCGCACAAAAGTTACGGTGGCGCGAATGTGCC
>CAISXF010000028.1 GCA_903889445.1 uncultured Pseudomonadota bacterium | reverse complement strand
CGTTTTTCTTTTTCTGTGATGTTAATCACTTCCGCAATTGAACCTATTCGTTGCCCTAATTCGTTCATCAAGGGGCTGACTTTCACGTTTAAAATATGACCCGCTAATTTTATCTTAGTTTCGGTGGTTGTTTTTAATTCGACGAGTAATTTCGCTTGATGTGCTGGGTTCTTATGAAATAAATCAATATTTTTTCCAATTAAATCTGTGGAATTAAAGCAAGGTAAATCGTTACGAATATCGGTTTCGTAGTTACGGAGCAATGAGATTGCCGCGTTATTGATATAAATAATGTTGCGATTATTATCCACAGAGATAACGCCGGTTGTGAGGCAATCTAAACCAATTTTAAATTCTGAAATCTCTTGATTCAATCTACGTTTATGATCAACAAGCCGCTGGACTTCATGTCGCCGAATGGCAGATACCAGCGCAGCAATGATGACAATCGTCGTTAATGAAAATCCGACCAATAAAATCAACCAGATATTGGTAGAACGGTGTTGGATAAGATAATCAGCGGTTGGCATCATTTCAAATCGCCCCACGCGCCCCCCCGCATTAAAAACCTCCATGACCGTGAGAAAAAACATCGCTAAAATCGGCAATGTTATCGCCACGCGCCGACCTTGCCAAACGGGATTTTCTGTCGAGAACCAGACCAAAAACAGCGGCGTAAAAAGAACAATCCCCAACGCATCGCCGCCCCACCACGATAGCCAATTTAGAAGAAAGGCTTCTGCTGACATTCTCCCAGCCACGACGAACAGCGAAACGGAAAACGTGGCATTGACCAACGCAGTAACGAAGCCGCCGTAAAACAAAAACAACAGGATATTTTTTGGGTTAGATAAAATGCTGGGGGTGCCAGCGAATCGTCGTACTAAATAAGCTCCGACAACGGCTTGCAGCGTTGCCCCGCCTGAAATTGCGAACGTTATCAGGGAGGAATTTAAACTTTCTGACAGGTCGTTTGCGGTGACGGGAATGCTCGCGTTTAACAAAAATGCGCCGAGTAATACGCCCAAACCTGCCCGCTTTCCGTAAAGTAGAACGCTCGCTAAGGCAATGCCGGACGAGGGAAAAATAACGGTGGCGTAACTGGGTGGAATGACCAGTAAATTGCCCAATTTTCCCGCAATATAATACGCGGCGGCGATGCCGATAATTTGCAGAAAATAGATTAAAAATGGACGTTGTGAAATGATTTTCAAAATTATGTTTTTTCGGTTTGATTTTAGCTAAATTATTATACTCAGCAAAGTGCTAAGTACAATCCTCAATCAATGTAAATCAATTCTAACGTCTACGACAACTGGGAAATAGTAATGTAAAGCTGCTACCCTGATTGAATTCACTTTGATTCGATTCAACCAAAAGATGTCCGCCCGATTGATGCACAATGCCGCTGACTGTTGATAATCCCAAGCCCGTGCCGTCGCCTTGTTCTTTCGTGGTAAAAAACGGATCGAAAAGCCGAGTAATAATTTTCGGGTCGATGCCCGTGCCATTATCTATCACACTCAATTCAATAAAATCGCCTTCCATAGCGGAGGCACACGCCACACAATGCGCGGCAACGTCCTTGACCTGTTTCAACAAAATAGTAATTATACCGTCCCGCCCGTTCATCGCGTCTCGCGCATTGCTGATTAAATCAGTTAGAATTTG
>CAISXF010000027.1 GCA_903889445.1 uncultured Pseudomonadota bacterium | reverse complement strand
CGCAAAATCATCGGCTGGGCAACCTCATCTATGCCAGCAGACTTAGTGTGTCACGCTTTGAGCATGGCAATCGCGCATCGTCAACCCGATAAAGGATTGATTGTCCATTCTAATCGCGGAAGTCAGTATGCCAGCCATTTGCATCGTGATTTACTGGTTACATTGGCAGCATGAGCCGTAAAGGTAATTGTTGGGACAATGCGCCCATGGAACGTTTCTTTTTAAACTTGAAAATGGAGTCTATTTGGCGACGTGATTATACAAATCATCGTGAAGCAAAAGCGGCTATTTCTCATTACATCGTCAATTTTTACAACAGTAAACGATTACATTCAACGCTGGGTTATCTGTCGTCCAGTCACTTTAAATCACAAATGACAGTTAACCAACCTTAGATGGTGTATAAAAAAACTTGACCATTACATATCGATTTGGGTGATGTTTGTCATAACAAATAGTTAGTTTGAGAATAGATTTAAAATCAGCCAATTGATTCACGATAAAAATTAGCATCATAAATAAAACAATAAAATTTAGGTGATTGCGTTTGGTTTAATAGTAGCATTCTGCGTGAGTTTTTCACATAAACGCCAACAATTTTATAAACAGTTATCGTTACCTCATTATGGTGATTCACAGTATAATTTTTAAAAATACGTTTTGCTGCCGATTAACTGACAAATCTACGCCACATTTCCACATTTAATGTGATTAGATAAAACGTTACGCAATGCTTGACGATGACTGCTATATCAGAAGTTATAGCGCGTAGTAATTTAATTACACCAGCACACGAGAAAAAAATGTTAGTTATTATTGGATATGTATTAGTTTTTAGCGCGTTGATTGGTGGCTACATGATGGGAGGGGGACATCCTGTCCTTTTGCTTCAGTACAATGAGTTTGTCATTATTGGCGGCGGGGCAATCGGGGCGATGCTTGTCGGCAATCCGTTGAAACTGGTAAAAAAAGCGGTTTTCACTGCCACATCAATGCTTAAGCCCGAACCTTACACCAAAGATTTTTATTTAGAATTATTGATGTGTTTTTATATGCTGACCAATAAAACCCGTAAAGAAGGTTTGTTGTCACTAGAAGATTTAATTGAAAATCCCGAAAGTAATCCCGCGATATTTACCGATAGAATCAGAGCGGATCATCATTTACTGGAATTCATTTGTGACAATTTACGTTTAATTGTGACGGGTGTGGAAGTGCATCAATTGGAAGAGTTGATGGATCAAGTCTTAGAAACCCACCATGTAGATGAACACGCACCAGTTCAAGTTATTCAAACTATGGCAGACGGCTTACCAGCATTTGGTATTATTGCTGCGGTAATGGGTGTGGTTCATACGATGGGATTAGTGGGTTCGCCGCCCGCCGTAATGGGAAAAGCGATTGCAGCGGCGTTAGTCGGTACGTTTATCGGTATTTTGTTAGGGTATGGTTTTATTGGACCCGTCGGTTCGTTAATGTCAGTTCGAGCTGAAATGTCAGGAAATATTTTCAGATGCGCTCAAAAAGGGTTGTTATGTTGCGCGAAAGGCGTTTCGCCTGCGATGACAGCCGAATATATGCGGGCGATGATTTCTTCTGATAAACGTCCCGGTTTCCAAGAACTTGATGATTTATTACGCAGCAACAAAGGGTAATCGCAGTCATGGCGGAACAACTACAGCCCATTATTATTAAAAAAATTAAAAAAGGCGGTCACGTTCGTCACGGTGGCGCGTGGAAATTGGCTTATGCGGATTTTGTGACGGCGATGATGGCGTTCTTTTTGTTGATGTGGTTGCTCGCGTCCACATCAGAAACCTCGCGCAAAGGAATCGCCGATTTTTTTAACAACCCGTACAAAATTTCGATGGAAGGTGGCAAAGAAGTCGGTGAGCGCACGTCAATGATTCAAGGTGGCGGTTCAGATGTGGTTTCCCACGAGGAAGGACAGGTAAAAAATGGCGAAACCATAGACGTAGAACAATCGTCGACTGAAGAGATTGAGAAAAAAGCGGAAGAAATCGAAAAAACCAAGCTGGTCTCGTTAAAAGAAAAAATTCAGGGTAACATTAACAAAATGCCCGAATTGAACGAGTTTAAAGAACAAGTTAAACTTGAAATTACAGCGGAAGGTTTACGAATTTTAATTGTCGATGATCAAAAACGTCCAATGTATAAACTCGCCAGTGCACAAACGGAACCGCACATCAAGCAGATTTTACATGCTCTAGCTCCCGCTATTAACGAGTTGCCAAATCGGGTGAGTTTGAATGGACATACTGATGCGTTGCCGTTTCCGGCAAACCAAAAAGGCTACACAAATTGGGAATTGTCGAGTGATCGAGCCAATGCAGCGCGTTATGAATTAACGGAGGGCGGGCTGGAAGATAATAAAATTTTGCGAGTAGTCGGTTTATCGTCGAGTATTCCGTATAGCCCAACGACTGATCCCTTGAATCCAATTAACCGTCGTATTTCGATTATCGTAATGAATAAGAAAACGGAACAGCAGATTTTACAAGGCAGTAGCGTCGAATAGTTTGTTAGCTTGTACTCTGAAAGGAACGCTCGCCCAATCGGTTTTTTAAATCGATTGGGCTTTTTTTGTTTAAAAATTAAATACCGTAACGCGCTTGATACGCTTCAATAGCGGCGAGTTGTTCCGTTTCACCTGTTGTTTTCAGATAGTCAATAATGTTGCTCAAACTAATAATTGCTGTGACCGGTAATGCAAAACGCTCGGTTACTTCTTGAATCGCGGAAATGTCGCCCAAGCCTTTTTCTTGTCGGTCTAACGCAATTAAAACCGCCGCAGGCGTGGCGTTGGCGGCTTTAATAATTTCCACCGATTCACGCACCGAAGTTCCCGCCGTAATCACGTCGTCAATAATTAACACCCGACCGACTAATGTCGCGCCA
Organism: uncultured Pseudomonadota bacterium; assembly: GCA_903889445.1. GTDB lineage: Bacteria > Pseudomonadota > Gammaproteobacteria > Methylococcales > Methylomonadaceae > UBA10906. The sequence continues at coordinate 41,472 of CAISXF010000027.1, read as the reverse complement.
ACTAATAAACCGCCTTCGCCGTGGTCTTTAGCTTCTTTGCGATTGAACGCAAACGGCATATCGTCGCCCGTTATTGCTGCGAAAGCCATTGCCGTCGCGACCGCTAACGGAATGCCTTTGTACGCAGGGCCATAAAAAATATCGACACGAATTTCCGACGCAATTAAGGCGTGTGCGTAAAATTCACCCAACTTTTGTAATTGTGCGCCCGTGTTGAATAAACCCGTGTTGAAAAAATACGGGCTGATTCGCCCTGATTTCAATTCAAATTCGCCAAATTTCAATACGCCACAATCCAGCGCGTAACGAATAAAATCCTGTTGATACCTGTGCATTTATAAATTCTCGATTCAAAAAGTTAAAAATTACGCCAAAAATTTTTGTAAAACATCATCCAAAAAATTCCAACCGTTGTCGCTACAATAATAAACAGTTTCACGCTCGACAAGCAAACCCGCTTTGACACAATCAGTTAATGCAGGTTCCAGCGTCGCGGCATTTAAACCGGTGGCGGCGGAATAATGCGCCAACGAAAAACCTTGCTTTAAACGCAATTGATTCATTAAAAATTCCAACGGTAAATCAGCGGCTTCAATCACCGTTTCGATAAAATCGTTTTCTTGTTGATAACGGTCGGGATGTTTATTTTTTTGCGTACGAATCACCCGATTCGGTAAGGCTAAACTCAATTTTCCGTGTGCGCCCGCGCCAATGCCTAAATAATCGCCAAACTGCCAATAATTCACATTATGCCGACATTGTTTGCCGCTCAAACTGTACGCCGACACTTCGTATTGCGCGTAATCGTGGTCAGCTAAAATGCGCTGACAATGTTGTTGCGTGTTAAAAATCAATTCATCCGAAGGTAAAACAGGCGGATAACGGTAAAAATAAGTATTCGGTTCCAGCGTCAATTGATAAAACGATAAATGCGTCGGTTGCAACGCCAACGCGGTGCGAATGTCGCGTTCACTGTGCGCCAACGTGGATTTTGGCAGCCCAAACATTAGGTCTAAATTGAAATTATCGAAGCCGACTTTGTGCGCCATTTCGGCGGCTAAAATCGCTTCATTGCCCGAATGCACGCGCCCCAATTCGGTCAATAACGCATCATCAAAACTCTGCACGCCAATCGATAAACGGTTGATGCCAATCGCGTTAAATTCGGCGAATTTTTCAAATTCAAACGTGCTTGGATTGGCTTCCATTGTGATTTCAATATCGGCAGAAAAAGGCAATTGCGATTCCACGCCACGCAATAATCGGTTAATCGATTCGGGCGAAAATAAACTCGGCGTTCCACCACCGATAAAAATACTATGCAATGGGCGCGTGACTTGGTAGCGTTCAATATCTCGCGCCAAATCCGCCAATAAACAGTCAATATAATGCGTTTCTGGCAGCGAATCTTTCACTGCGTGTGAATTAAAATCGCAATAAGGGCATTTTTTCAAACACCACGGAATGTGAATGTATAAACTCAATGGGAGCAAAGGAAAATCCAATTAACAAAAAATAAACGTGCGTGACACACGCGGAATGGTGGAAATTTAGGCGGCTGTTATTCGTCATTTTCAGAAATAAAAACTACTGAAATCCGTCTTGTCGTTGACGCAACACTTCATAAAGTAAAACGCCCGTTGCGACGGATAAATTCAAACTTTCAACCGTGCCGAGCATCGGTAATTTCACCAAAACATCGCATTGTTCACGGGTTAAACGACGCATTCCACTTTCTTCCGCGCCAATCACTATCGCCATCGGCCCTTTAAAATCACTTTGATACAACGTTTGTTCGGCTTCACCCGCTGTGCCGATAATCCACAAACCCTCACTTTTCAACCAGCGTAGCGTTCTCGCTAAATTCGTCACCATGTAAACGGGGACGGTTTCCGCCGCGCCACTCGCCACTTTGCAAACTGTCGGCGTGATGCCAACCGAGTTATCTTTCGTGATAATAATCCCGTGAACTTTCGTCGCGTCAGCGGTTCGTAAACACGCGCCCAAATTGTGTGGATCTTGAACGTTGTCCAACACCAAAAATAATGCAGGTTCGACTAAATGTTCGACGGCGGTTTTCAATTCATTTTCAGATAATTCTTCGGGCAACGACACTTCCAAAACGATGCCTTGATGATTCATGCCGTCGGCGAGTTTGTCGAGTTTTTTGCGTTCGACTTTTTCAATCGTTACGCCTAATTCAGTCAACGTTTCAAACAACGTTTCTAAACGTTTGTCGTGGCGTTCGGTGTTTAGCCACGCGCGTGAAATTTTTTGCGGTGAATAAGTGAGTGCAGATTGTGCCGCGTGTAAACCGACGATTTTGGTCAATTTCATAGTTAGTCTTTTTTAGAAGGCAATGCTTCAATCGGTAAAAGTGGAATGTGATAGTGCGACAAAATCGCGGTAATGTCAGCCGATTTTTCAGTAATCAATTTGTCGAGTTGTTCTTGTCGGGCTTTGTCGTTTTTACGCACGCCCATTGTCATTTGATAATCGACTTTCAAACCCGTTTCAGATTTCAGCGGAATGACGGTGTAACCATTGGGATTTTGCGAAACCACATAACCTGCCAACACGCCCCACAACATCACCATATCGATTTTTTTAGCTTTTAAATCCTGCTCAATTTGCATCGCAACGTTGTTTTCACTGTCGCCGGTCATGCTTTGATACGGAATTCCTTGATCGAGCAAATCGTGTTTTTGCAGCCAATCTGTTCCCGCGCCACGGTCAAACATGGCAATTTTTAATTTTGCTTGTTGCGCGGGTGGAAGTTGCGCGAGTTGTTCTGCCGTTTGAATGTTGTCCCAACCGCGTCCTTTCGCAATCAACAAAACGTAAGTCGAATGATAATAAGGCTGCGTCGTCAAAACCATGTCGCTACCGGCGGGCATTCCTATCACGATGTCGCATTTGAAATCTTTACTTTCGACGGCGTTGTCATCGGCGAACGCATTGAGTGAGTTGCGAATAAAACCAATCCGTTGTGGAAACCAAAAGTATTCCAATTTTTGACCCAGTGATTTGGCAAAAAGCGCGGCGATTTTATTTTCAAAACCCGTTTGTGCTTTATCGGAATAAGGCGGATTGAGCGGGTCGGCGCACACTTTGAATTTTTCGGCATTCGCTGTGAAAACCGTTGCACCCAAAGTTAATCCTAAAATAACAGAAGATATTTTCATTTTTAAAACCTCACGGATATTACACAAAAACAAAATTTGTAGGGGCGGGTTCTAAACCCGCCCTGCATCACAGCCCGATTGTTTATTCTTATAAAAACGGGTTGTATTTCAGGGCGGGTTTAGAACCCGCCCCTACAAGCACAATAATTTTTGTGTATCTCAATAAAAAAAGCCCCGACCGAATTAAGTCGGTCGGGGCTTTTTGACTAACTAAAAAAGCAAACTTTAAAAATGCTTATTTGTTGTTAGGCAATGCAAAAACGGTGAACACGCCGCCCAATTTAGTGAACGAACTCAAACTTCTGTACGCGCCAACCGCGCCTAAACCTTCAGAGTTTGTGCCTTCTTTACCATCATCTAAGCCAGCTGCAATACCGATACCCGCCCAACCGCCAATACCAGAAAGCACACCAATGTATTGTTTACCTTGGAATTCCCAAGTGTTTACGTTACCGATGATGCCTGATGGCGTTTTGAATTTGTACAATTCTTTACCTGTTTTCGCGTCAACCGCTTTCAAGTAACCTTCCAATGTACCGTAGAAAACTACGCCGCCAGCGGTTGCAACTGAACCCGACCAAACAGAGAACGGTTCTTTGTTAGACCAAGCAATTTTGCCAGTTTTCGCATCAAACGCAGTGAATTGACCCAAGTTGGTTGAGTTATCAGGTTTTCCAGTTAACACATCCGCGCCAGCAGGTCCCATTGTCAACGTCGCGCCAACGTAAGGTTGACCCGCTGTGTAAGCCACTTCGAATGGTTCATAATCCATGCACAAATGGTTGCCTGAAATATAGAACAAACCAGTTTGTGGAGAGTAAGAAACAGGCTGTTGGTTTTTAGAACCTAACGCAGCAGGACAAATGCCTGTTGAGTTTACGTCTTCGCCGTTTTGTTCAGTTGAGTATTTAGACACAACCGCAGGACGACCAGATTTCATGTCAATGTGGCTTGCCCAGTTGACAGATTTGTCGAATTTATCAGCAACCAACAATTCGCCAGTTTCACGATCTAACGTGTAGCCAAAACCGTTACGGTCGAAATGCACTAACGTTTTGTGCATTTTGCCTTTTACTTCTTCGTCAACCAAAACAGTTTCGTTAATGCCGTCAAAATCCCATTCATCATGCGGAGTCATTTGGTAAACCCATTTCACTTCACCTGTGTCCGCATCACGCGCCCACAATGACATTGTCCATTTGTTGTCGCCTGGACGTTGTACTGGGTTCCATGTTGAAGGGTTGCCTGATCCGTAATAAATCAAGTTCAATTTTGGATCGTAAGAATACCAACCCCACGTTGTACCGCCACCAATTTTCCACTGGTCGCCTTTCCAAGTGCTAACACTTGAGTTTTCGCCAACTGGTTGAACGCTACCGTCTTTCCATGAAGTGGTTTTTTTCGGGTTGATAATCGTGTCTTTATCTGGACCAACGCTATAACCTTTCCACGCCAATTTTCCAGTGTTGATGTCATAAGCGGCTAAGAAACCACGCACGCCGAATTCACCACCTGAAATACCCGTAATTACTTTATCTTTAACAACGATTGGCGCGTTCGTGTTGGTCATACCCAATTTTGGATCGCCGTTTTGGACACTCCAAACACGTTTGCCCGTTTTAGCGTCTAATGCGGTTAAAACAGTATCTGATTGCTGCAAAAAGATTTTGCCATCACCATAAGCCAAACCACGGTTTACGGTATCGCAGCACATGACTGGAATCGTTACGTCAGCATCTTGACTTGGGGTGAATTCCCAAATAACGGCTTGAGTTGATTGGTCAATCGCGTAAACAGTGTTTGGAAATGGAGTGTGAATAAATAACACGCCATTAACTGCTAAAGGTCCACCTTCGTGACCACGCAACACGCCAGTCGAGAAAGACCAAGCTGGTTGCAACGTTTTAACGTTTTCGGTGTTGATTTGGTTTAATTTACTGAAACGTGTGCCAGCATAATCGCCGCCCCATGTTGCCCAGTTAGCAGGGTTTTGTGTTAATTTTTCTAAATCAGCGTTAGCTGATGCAATAGCGGGAACAGCTAACAACGTAGCAATACCAGCTATGAGCAGCAAACTTTTAAAAGATTTCTTCATTGAGTTCTCCTGATATTCTGTTACATGACAGAACAATAATTATGTTTGACGACTAACGTTAGTTTTAGGGGGCATTTATTATTGTTGAATACGAATAGTAAGCCACTCCAGAGGCGTAAATTTAACGATTTTGACTAAAAAGTCAACTTTAAAAAAGCGCAATATCAATTTCTCGACTTTCGGCATTGAAATAATGCCTGCGATTTTAGAACCAATCGTCTACGCGCCTAACGTTTATGCGAAAAATAATAACGACATTGAAATAAAAACACCATGATAATGGCAGGCGCAATCTCTCACTTTGAAAATTAAAGGAAAAACGCAATGACTATCTCAAACTTAAAATCACTCGCGTTATTTCTTGCGCTATTGCCCACACTTTCACACGCAGAAACAATTAAAGGCAACGTGATTCGGGTATCAGACGGCGACACGATTACAGTGGTCACAGCGGTAAAAAAAGTCACCATTCGATTAGCACAAGTGGACGCACCAGAAATTGCCCATTTCGGAAATCCCGCACAACCGTTCGGCAAAGAATCTGGCGCGTATTTGAGAAATCTGGTGAACGGTAAATCCGTTCGAGTAGAAGTCGAAAACGTCGATCAATACGGACGCAGTGTCGGCACGATATTTTTAGGAATGATGAATGTGAACGCAAAAATGGTCGAGTCTGGCAATGCGTGGGTTTATCGGCAATATGCACACGATACCAATTTGATTCCACTCGAAAATACAGCCAAATTACAACGTCGTGGATTATGGGCATATTCGAATCCGATTGCCCCGTGGGATTTTAGAAAAGCCAATAAATAGCGGCTGCATTCTACGCTAAAAAATATAGGGTTAATTTAACTTGAACGCGCCCGATTTCTGCCCTAAACTCAAAATCGCCTGTGACAATTTGTCGCACTTTTCAATCAACGCTTCATTCATCGTTCATCGTTCAAGGAAATTTTATGACACTATTTAATCAATCTCGTCGTCGTTTTTTGACGCAATCAGGTTTAGGATTTGCTGGTTTGACTGCCCTGCCCTCGCTTGCCAAAGCAATGGAAGGAATGGGAATGCACAATCAGCACACGGGTGAAATGATGATGCCGAAAATAACGCCCAACAAAGCGTCGCCGAATTTTCACCCTGACGTGGAATTGGAGTTATTTTGTAAACCCGCTGCGATTCAAATTTTAGACGGCAGCAAAACCAACCTGCTGCAATACACGGCGAAATTAATCAAAGGTGAAAAAAACACCCTCACCGATTTGCCGAATTCGTATTTAGGTTCAATTATTCGTCTGCAAAAAGGGCAAAAAGTGCGAATTCATTTGCACAATGGTTTGTCGCAACCGACCGTCACGCATTGGCACGGATTGCACGTTCCACAAGTGATGGACGGGCATCCGATGTATTTTATTGATCCAAATGAAACGCTGGTTTATGAATTTGAAGTTGTTAATCGGGCGAGTTTAAATCTGTATCATCCCCATCAACATGGCGCGACGGCAAAACAAGTTTATTTCGGATTAGCGGGCGGGATAATTATCAACGATGAAGAAGAAGCCGCGTTAGAGTTGCCGTCGGGCGAATATGAAATTCCCTTGGTGATTCAAGATAAGCAATTCGACAGCGATAATCAGCTCGTTTATGCGCCGATGATGCACAACAAAATGACGGGTTTTACGGGCGACAAAATTTTGGTGAATGGTCGTCCGAATTTTCATTTGGATGTCGCGAGTCGCGCTTATCGCTTGCGGGTGTTGAATGCGTCAACGTCTCGCATTTACAAATTGGCGTGGAATGACGGAATGCCTGTCACGGTGATTGGCGTAGATGGCGGATTGTTGGAAAAACCCGAAGTGAAATCGTATGTAATGCTTGCGCCAGGCGAACGTTTGGATGTGTGGGCAGATTTCAGTGGACGAAATGAAGGCACGGAATTAACGTTGAAAAGTTTAGCATTCGCAGGCGTGTTGCCAAAAATGGGCATGGGCATGCACAAAGGCGCGATTCCTGTGGGCAGCGAATATCCGATTTGCACGATTCGCGTCACGAAAAAAGTCAGCGATAGCCCAAAATTACCCGCCCAATTATCGAAATTCAATCATTACGAAATCAGCGACACGGTGAATCCGACTAATCCGTTGCCAATTGGTATTTCTGAAGCTCCAATGTCGATGTTGCTCAATGGTCGCCCGTATGAATTCAATAATCCGTTGCCTTCTGAACGGGTGAAAGTCGGCAGCATTCAATTGATTGAAATTTTCCACGCACACGGAGCGGGCGGAATGAAAATGGATGACGGCATGAAACACGACGGCGGCGAAATGAAACGCGGCGGAATGGGCATGATGGGTGGAGGAATGGGGGGCGGCATGATGGATTTGTCGATGGCGCATCCGATTCATTTACACGGTCAACAATTTCAAATTGTCAGTCGCAGTTTTAGCGGCGATTCCACCGCTTACGACACGGTGCGCGACGGTTTTATTGATAGCGGATTGAAAGACGTGGTTCTGGTTATGCCGATGGAACGAGTGAAAATTATCAAGCCATTCCAAGATTTCAAGGGGCTATTTATGTATCATTGCCACAATTTAGAACACGAAGACATGGGCATGATGCGCGAATTTTCAGTCGAATAAAAATACGCCGTTAACCGTTAGCAAAGCGCAGGATTTTAGGGTTCTGCGCTTTTTGTTTTTTCACTTTTTGACATTCGGATTTATGACCATTCAAGCGATTCACCAGTATCACAACGCCATTCACAAGATTTACCAATTCAGCGGACAATCGCACGAGCAAGCGATTAAAGACGAATTCAAACGGCTGTTAAATCATTATTGCGATTCGCGTAACTTGTTGGTGGTTAGCGAAATCAACATCAAAAATAAACGCGGCGATTTAATTCGTCCTGACGGCATTATTAAAAATAATCTGCGGCTCGATTGCGGTTATTGGGAAAGCAAAGCCAACGTCAATTTAGAAAAGGAAATTCTCGCGAAAATTAACGTCGGTTATCCGTTAAGCAACACGCTTTTTCAAGATGATAAAACTGCGATTCTGTATCAAAACAACCAACGCTTTTTAGAAATACCGCTTGAAAATGAACGCGAACTTGACCAGTTATTAACGCAATTTGTCAGTTACGAAAGCCAAGAAATTAAAGAATTCAACGCGGCGATTGAACAATTCAAACAGAATTTACCGCATATTTTGGAAGCGTTGCGCGGCATGATTGCGGTGCAAGAAAAATCGAATCCAGCGTTTATTTCGGCACGAGCAAACTTTTTAACCGTTTGCCAACACAGCATCAATCCCGCGATTACGCCGTCAGATATTAACGAAATGCTGTTGCAGCACATTTTGACCGAAGAAATTTTCACCAGCATTTTCAGTGATTCGCAATTTCACCGTGAAAATAATATCGCCAAAGAATTGTACAACGTTGAAAATACGTTTTTCAGCGGCACCACGAAACGTAACACGCTGGCGGGAATTCAAGGTTATTACGCGGTAATTAAAGCAAATTCCGCTGCGATTGCTGACCATCACGACAAACAATTTTTTCTAAAATCCATCTACGAAAACTTTTACAAAGCCTACAATCCAAAAGCCGCCGACCGTTTGGGCATCGTTTATACGCCGCGCGAAATTGTGAAGTTTCAAATCGAAACCGTGGATTTATTGCTCGAAAAACATTTTTCCAAATCACTCGCCGATGAAGGCGTGAAAATTTTAGATCCTTGCACCGGAACGGGAACGTATTTGTGTGATTTGATTGATTATTTGCCGCCGCACCGTTTGGCTCACAAATACGCGCACGATATTTATGCCAACGAATTGGGGCTGTTGCCGTATTACATTGCGAATTTGAATATCGAATACACTTATCAACAAAAAATGAATGAATATGTCGAATTCAATCACATTTGTTGGATGGATACGCTGGACAATGCCAGCGAGAATTTCACCGGTTCAAATAATGATTTGTTTGGTTTGAGCATCGAAAATACCGCTCGTATTAAGCAACAAAACGCCGCGAAAATTTCCGTGATTCTCGGCAATCCGCCTTACAACGCCAATCAACAAAACGAAAACGATAATAATAAAAATCGGGAATATCCCGCGATTGATAAGCGAATCAAAGAAACCTACATCGACAAAAGCACCGCTCAAAAAACTAAAGTTTATGATATGTACGCACGGTTTTTGCGGTGGGCGAGCGACCGATTACAAGACAATGGCATGATTTCATTTATCATCAATCGTAGTTTTATCGACAGCCGCACGTTTGATGGTTTTCGTAAATCGTTAGCAGAAGAATTTGATTTTGTTTATATTGTCGATACGCAAAGCGATGTCCGTAAAAATCCCAAATTGTCCGGCACAAAACATAACGTGTTTGGCATTCAAACGGGCGTAGCAGTTTTATTTTTAGTGAAGAAAACATGAAAAAAATTAGTTGGAGCAGTGAAAAAAATGAAAAACTTATCGCCGAACGCGGGATTAGTTTTGATGATGTCGTTTATCATTTGGAACAAGGCAACGTGTTGGACGACATAGACCATCCGAACCAAGAAAAATACCCGAATCAGTCTATTTTGGTTTTGGAAATAAATAATTACGCTTACATCGTGCCTTATGTTGAAAATGACACAGAGGTATTTTTGAAAACAATCATTCCAAGTCGTAAATTAACGAAACAGTATTTAGGTGATAAGTCATGAATAATTTAACCCAAGAAGAACAAGAATTATTGAACAGCGTTGAAAATGGCGAATGGCAATCAAAACCAAATCTTGCCCAACGAAAACGAACATTACAGCAATATGCAAAGCAACATTTAAACGAAAAAAAACATTTCGATGTCACGCTTTCTAGCAATGATTTCGATAAATTGAATTCATTTGCTTTGAAACAAGGCATGAGTTATCAAGTTTTTGCAGAAAATATATTGCATCAATATATCGAAGAAAAATTGCAGTATTCGTAGTTTTATTTTTAGTGAAGAAATCAGGAGAGAAATGATGCCAACCATTAGTTCGTTTTACGGAATTTTCATCAAAATGTTTTTTGATGACCACGCGCCACCGCATTTCCACGCTGAATACGGTGAATTTGAACTCGTGATTGTGATTAACCCCATCAAAATTATCAGAGGCGACGCACCTAAACGTGTGAAATCAATGGTTTTAGAATGGACGGCGTTGCATCAAGAAGAACTATTGCGTGATTGGGACTTTTGTAAAAACATGGAAACGCCTTTTAACATTGAACCTTTAGACTAAACGTCATGTTTCACAAAATCAAAACCATCGAACCCAATGCAGAAAATCACAGCATCAAAATAACGTATCACGACGACGTTATTATTGTGGCTGATTTTAATGTTGAAAAAGGCGTTATGTCGTTGTTAAAAAATTCCGAAACGTTCAATCAAGTTGAAATTGGCAACAACGAACGTTCAATTATTTGGCGCGAATTTGACATTGATTTTTGCGCCGACAGTTTGCGATTAAAATTTTATCAAGAAACAAACCATGACTAAAAACGCCGAATTTTATTACTTCTCTTTAGCCGACGATATGCCGCGCAAAGACAAATTACACTGGTTTGACACCACGAAATTCAAAGATATTCCCTTTGAACGCATTCATCCCGACGACAAAGGCAATTGGCTCAATTTAACCGACAATGATTTTGACAGTTTGATGCCTGTTTGCGACAAAGAAGTAAAAGCGGGCAAATTACAAAATGGAGCAATTTTTAAATTGTTTTCTAATGGGGTTATCACAGCGCGAGATGAATGGGTTTATGACGATGACAAACAAAATTTAGAAAACAAAGTGAAACATTTAATCAAAATCTACAATGCTCAAGTTGAAAGCGAATTAGATTACTCAATTAAATGGTCGAGAGCCGTTAAAAAAGATTTAGAAAAAGGCGTTAAATACGAATTCAACGAAGCGTTAATTGTCGAAAGTTTGTATCGTCCCTTTATTAAGAAAAAACTGTATTTCAGCAAGCAATTAAATGAAATGCAAAACCAAATGCCTCAAATTTTTTTAAAAGACAATTTAATAATCGGTTTTTTACAAGGTGAAAGACAGGCATTTTCTTGTTTTTATACAGATAAAATTCCAAATTACGCAATGTTTAGCTTGGATTATGCACAATGCCTCCCTTTTTATGTTTATGACAAAGAAGGTAATGCACACGACAACATCACAAATTGGGCGTGGACAGAATTCAAAACGCATTATGGAATTGAACTGACGAAAACGGACATTTTTCATTATGTTTATGCGGTGTTGCACCATCCTGTTTATCGTGAAAAATACGAGCAGAATTTAAAACGTGAATTTCCGCGTGTGCCGTTTTATGACGATTTTTCGCAGTGGTTGGAATGGGGCAAAACGTTGATGGCGTTGCATTTGAATTATGAAACCGTTGAACCGTATCCGTTGAAACGTGTCGATTCAAACACCAGTAAAATTCCGAAAGCAAAGTTGAAAGCGGATAAAATAAACGGCGTGATTGAACTCGACGAAAACACGAGTTTGAGCGGGATTCCGTCGGAAGCGTGGGAATATAAATTAGGAAATCGGAGCGCGTTGGAATGGATTCTTGACCAATACAAAGAAAAGAAACCGAAAGATGCGACGATTGCGGCGAATTTTAACGTTTATCGTTTTGCGGATTACAAAGAAACGGTGATTGATTTATTGATGCGGGTTTGTAACGTGTCAATTTTGACAGTCGAAATTATTAAAAAAATGGAAATATGAAAGCACAAAACCCGACAAAACTCATCGACCGTTTTGGTCGTAAAGTGGATTATTTACGCATTTCGATTACGGACAGATGCGATTTTCGTTGCGTGTATTGCATGGCGGAAGAAATGACGTTTTTGCCGCGCCAGCAAATTTTGAGCCTCGAAGAAATTTTCCTGCTCGCCAAAACGTTTGTGGAATTGGGCGTGAAAAAAATTCGGATTACGGGCGGCGAACCGTTAATTCGCAAAGGGGCGTTAGAATTGTTGCAACAAATTGGCGCGTTGGAAGGGTTGCGCGAATTGGTGTTAACGACAAACGGCTCGCAACTTGTCACCGCTGCGCCGATTTTAAAAACGGCAAATTTGAAACGCTTAAATATCAGTTTGGACACGCTCGACGCGGCGAAATTCAAAGCGATTACTCGCACTGGCGATTTACAAACCGTTTTAAACGGCATCGATGCGGCGAAAAAAGTGGGTTTTGAACGGATAAAATTGAACGCGGTGATTTTGAAAAATCGCAATCACGACGAAGTGGGCGACTTGGTGCAATTTGCGATTGATAAAGAAATCGACATTAGTTTTATTGAAGAAATGCCGCTCGGGATTGTCGAAAAACACAATCGCGCCGAAGCGTATTATTCGAGTGATGAGATTCGCGCCGATTTAGAAAGCCGTTTTACGTTACAAAAAAGTGCCGACAACACGGGCGGCCCGTCAGATTATTACGTTGTGCCAAATACGCAAACTCGCGTCGGATTTATTTCGCCACACAGTCACAATTTTTGCAGCACTTGTAACCGCGTGCGTTTGACGGTTGAAGGGCGATTATTATTGTGTTTGGGCAATGAACATTCCATCGATTTAAAAGCAATTTTGCGTGCGCCCGATTTCAACGCGGACAATTTAAAACAGGCGATTATTGATTCAATGGAAATCAAACCTGAAAAGCACGAATTCAACGTCAAAGAACAGCCGATTATTTTGCGTTATATGAACATGACGGGCGGTTAATTCAATAACTCCAATTCAGTTTATTCCGCAAAATTTCAAAAAAATCGTGTCCGTTCGGATGCAAAATCCGAATTGGCACGGGTTCTTTTTTAATCAAAATTTTGTCGCTAATTAACACGTCGGGAATCTCGATGTGGTCGCACGTCACCAGCGCGTTAATTTGTTTATTTTGGCAAAAACTGATTTCAATTTCGGCATCATCATGAATCACAATCGGGCGATTGGTTAACGTGTGCGGATTCAGCGGCACTAAAACCAGCGCGGGCAATGATGGGTATAAAATCGGGCCACCAGCCGATAACGAATAAGCGGTTGAACCCGTTGGCGTGGCGATAATTACGCCATCGGAACGTTGCGAATTCAAAAAAACGCCGTCAATTTTGGTGATAATTTCAATCATGCTCGGCGTGATCCAACGGTGAATCGCGACTTCATTCACCGCCGTTTCTTCGTGAATAATTTGCTCGTCACGGATAATTTTCGCCCGCAACAAATAACGCTGTTCTTCGCGGTAATGACCGTCTAACATCTGCGCCAACGTTTCGAGCAGCGCGTCAGGCGAAATATCTACGAGAAATCCCAACCGTCCCAAATTCACACCAATTAACGGCACATTATCTGCCACAATCACTCGCGCTGCCGCTAAAAACGTGCCGTCACCGCCTAACGCAATCACCAAATCACATTGTTTACCCAATTCGGCGACCGCGCATTTTTCGACTTCAATGCTGTGAACAAAACGCGCACTGTCTAGCGCGACCACGACGCGATAATCTTGCACAATCAAATACGCACACAAGCGCGTGAGCGTGTCAGCGATAATGGGATCGCTCGGTTTGCCAATAATGCCAATCGTGTTAAAAAGACGTTGCATTGAAAACTCTTATTTTGTCGAAATCATAAAACTAAAAACGCCAAACTCAGTCAAACCAAGTTTAGCGTTGTGGTTCGGAATACAGCGTGACGGCTTACAAATGCAAGTTGATGAATTCAACCAACTGAACTTTCGTTAACGCGCCCACTTTCGTGCCTTCAATTTCACCATTTTTAAACAACATCAACGTTGGAATACCACGCACACCATATTTTTGCGGTGTACTTGGACTATCGTCGATATTCATTTTTGCGACGGTCAATTTCCCTGCAAATTCTTCGGCAATCGTATCTAAAAGTGGCGCAATCATTTTGCAAGGACCACACCATTCTGCCCAATAATCCAACAATACTGGCAATTCAGATTCTAAAACTAACTCGTTAAAATCATTATCATTAACATGAACTACAACTTCACTACTCACGATTTTCTCTCCATCGATTAAAAAAATAAAAAATAAAAGTGTCCAAACTATAAGCGTCGAACGCGCGGCACGTCAATGATTTTTAATCATTTCGACACGTTTTGCCGCTAACATAAAACGGCACTGCTAAAATGCCCAAACTCGCTAACCAAAATAATAATTGCGTGTTAGTTAGCGTAAATAAAATCGCCGTCGCCAAACGTGGAATCATCGACGGATACGCCATAATAAAATCGCGACTCGCCATAAATGAATAACTTTCGCCCATAATTAACGCGCCACTCAAACCCATTAGCCAATAACTTACACGTTTGAGGCACGTCAGTTTGCTGGGAACGTAACCCAATAATGCGGTTAAATTCACGCTGTTTGCGACTGGCATTTTTTCAATGAAATAATTGATTGCCGCTAACGCCACCAAACTCACCACCCATAATTGCGTCACCGTCGTGGGGAAATCAACGTAACGCCCGTCCCACGCCAGAATGGTCGTTTTCACCAACGCGAAAATAATCACCATCAACAAACACGCATACAACCGTTTCGCTAATTCGGGCGCAGGGATTTTCTGATTTAAAACCGCGCTGATTCGCAGCAACACAAAACTCACCAGAAAAGTGTTAAAACTTAAAATAATCAGCGTTTGAAAACGTTGAAAATCCGTGTAACTTATCAACCACAACGTTTCGATTTGTGACACAAACACCGTCGCTAAAATTTGCGTAATCGCTAAAAAACTAATCAAACGAGGCGTATTTAAATTTGGCGTGTCTTTTCTGAAAAGGGTGACAATGCCCAAAAATAAAACCGTCGCGGCGGCTAACGTTCGGCACCAGGTCGAATGTTCTGAAACGTCGCCCGTCAATGAAAAAACTTGGCGGCGTGAACTGTCGTAAAGTCCCCATTTCGCGCCAATCGTGCCTTCAAATGCGGCTTTCCACGGTTGGTCAAAGGCTTCGACAATGTTGTAATCAAAGCCGTTTTTGTTGGCGACTTTAATAAAATCTCGAATAAAACGCGCTTCGTTCACTACGCTTGGCACCGATAAACCGCGTTGTTTTCCACCGCTGGGCCAGCCCGACTCACCAATTAAAATCGGTTTGTGTGGCGCAATCAAATCGGCTTCTTGCTGCACTTGTTTGTAAATGCGTTCAATATGCGCCGGCGCGTCCGCCACCGCAATCGGTTCGTCTTCCCAATACGGCAAAATGTGAATCGTGATGAAATCGACTTCTTTAATCAATTCGGGATATTTCATGTACATCGACCACACGTCTGCGTAAGACACCGGCTGTTTCACGGCGCGTTTCACTTGGCGAATATAATCAATCAATTCGTCCGGTTTCAAATCGCCACGCAATAACACTTCATTCCCCACCAGCACGCGCTTAATTACGTCGGGATGTTCATTGGCGGAACGAATCAGCGCGGCAATTTCAATCGCATTATCGGGTTTCAACGCGCCTAACCACGCACCTTGTAACAACGTCAAACCGTGTTTTTTCGCCAAATCTGGAATCAACGGCATACTGCCTTCCGCGCTCGCGTAAGTCCGAATACTGTGCGTGACTTGCCCCATTAACGCTAAATCTTCATCGAGTTGTTTCACGCTCGGAAAACTGCCCAACATCGGATCTTGTCCGTCTCGAAATGGCGCGTAAGACAAACTATTGAGTTTACCCGCAGGCACATCTTCGCCGACATTTTGCGGTAAATTAGTGGCGAAATTAAAAATACTGTTGAGCAAAATGACTACAAAAAGCCATGAAAAAAGTTTCATTGAATAATCTAAAAAGTAAGGATAAAAGAAAAAGTGTTGTTTTTAACCTGCTGAATTTATGGCGTTTATGCGAATTCGGCGAATAGCTTCACCAATTTTTGCGCCTTGCAAACCGCGATTTAACGCGACAGTTGTATCTGCATTGGCGGCAACTTGTGCGGCTCGCAGAAAAATTTCTGCTTGGGGATAATCGGCTTGTTCAAAACCCAATCGTCCACACGCATCCGCTTCACACGCCAACACAAAATCGTGCAAATGATTATCCGGTTTAAATGCGCCCAATGTTTGCAGCAAATCGACCAGCGTTGCCGCGCGTAATTCACTCACTTTGTGGCAATGCGTGTGATATTGCGCGACGTGTAACGCCAGGTTTTTAAAATGATTCGGGACTCGCAAACGAGCGCACATTTTTTCGACCAACGCCACGCCTTGAAGTTCATGCCCGTAATGGTGCGGCAAATTCGCTTTGGGTGAAATTGCTTTGCCCAAATCGTGAACTAATGCCGCAAAACGCACTTCCAAACGCGGCGATAATAACGCGGCGTGTTCCAATGACATCAAACTATGAATGCCGCAATCGATTTCAGGATGATAAATTTCAGGTTGCGGCACACCAAATAGCGCGTCGAGTTCGGGGAAAATTTTTGCCAACGCGCCACAGTCTTTCAGCGTATAAAAAAACGCCGAAGGTTGCGTTTCGCCCAACGCTTTCACGACTTCTGCCCAAATGCGTTCTGGCACGAGTTCATCGACTTCACCCGCTTCCACAATTTCGCACATTAACGAATGCGTTTCTGGCGCAATTGTAAAACCGAGTGGCGCGTAACGGGCGGCAAATCGCGCCAATCGTAAAACGCGCACGGGATCTTCCACAAAAGCGGGTGAAACATGACGAAATAACCGTAATTCTAAATCCCGTTGTCCGCCGTAAGGATCAATCAATTCGCCTTGTTCCGTCATGGCAATCGCGTTAATGGTCAAATCGCGGCGAAACAAATCTTGTTCCAACGTCACGTCGGGCGAAGCATTCACGCTAAAACCCTTGTAACCTTTTGCCGTTTTACGTTCAGTGCGAGCCAGCGCGTATTCTTCGTTGGTTTTCGAATGTAAAAACACGGGGAAATCTTTGCCGACCGCACGAAATCCACGTTGCAACATCGATTCGGGTGTTTCACCCAAAACCACCCAATCGCGTTCAGTTACGGGACGATTCAATAATTTATCACGGACTGCACCGCCAACCAGATACGTTTTCATGTCAAAATATCCCCGAAATTTAAAAATGCGTTGCACTATTTTACACCAATGCCGTTAAATTAAGGCGCGTAGGTGCGGATTTATCCGCACAGTTTTGAGCAAAAATGCGGATAAATCCGCATCTACTAATTGGCTTAATGGGATTGCTATTTTACACATTGTTAGATTTGCTATTTAATTAAGCGTTATCGCGCTACCAACAAAATTTAAGAAATAACTCTTTTTGCCGTTATAGCCGCTTACTCACAAAGGAATTTCCCATGAATCGTTATTATTTTAAACCTGTTTTATTCGGTATTTTATTGAGTGCCGCCTTGTCGGGTTGTACTGCGATGTCCAGTCTGTCAGTCGGCTCACACAACAGCGATGCCGACGATTATTCTCAAAATAAACAATTAACTGCGACGGGTTACGGAACGGCTGAAAAGAGCGACAAATACTCGCGTTCACAAATTAAATTGATGGCAATGCGGTCAGCAAAATTAGATGCGTATCGCAGTTTATCGGAACAAGTTTACGGCGTGCGATTGAACGGCGTGACGACCGTTGAAAATATGATTATCACGCACGACAGTTACAAATCGTATGTGGATGCGTATTTGCGTGGCGCGAAAGTGCTGCGTACCGTGGCGATTAACAAAGATATGTACGCCGGTGATGACACATTTGAAACCGTTGTCGCGATTGAACTCACGCCGCGTTTTTACGAGTGCATGAACGGTTCAGCAGCGATGGTTCGTGAATGTATGCAAATTCCCGTACCGCCAAAAGAGCAGCCGGAATTATTAACGCCGTTTTCCAGTGCTACGCCAACGATACAAGTCGCTAGCACCGCGATTTCAACGCCCGCGCATTGTAACAGCATGGATTGTTACGATTATCCGCTCACGTCTGGTTTTAATCGTCCGTTACTCATCGAGGAATAACGGATGGTCACACGCTTATTGAGGATTGCAGCATTCGGTGCGATGTTAGGCACAGTTTCGTGTGCGCCAACATTGCCGCAAAATTTGTCACAAAATATCGCCACGGTTGAAGGTCAAGCGGCGATCCACAATGGCGCGGTGTTACTCGCTAAAAAACAAGCCTTACAAGATGCCATTCGCGTTGCGTCGCAGCAGTCATCAATGGCGGTTCGTAGTCAATCATCGGTCAGCCACAATAATTTGCAGCTCGATTCAATGACCATGCGTTCGGCAGCGGCGGTGAGTAACACCAAAATTTTGCGTGAATGGCAAACTGGTGATATTTACCACGTTAAAGCGATGGTCGAATTATCGCCGACGGGAATGTGTCCACAAACGTATCGGAAACGCATGATTGCTACAGCATTTCCGCGTATGGTGCAAGAACAAATCAGCGATTACGAAACCAACGATGTAGATAATGGTATTCCGCGTGAAATTAACAATTTGTTGATGGAATCGAATCAGTTTATCGGCATCAATGCCACGAATATCGCGTTGTATCCGCGTCCGGATTTAGCTCCGGAAATGCAAGAACGCGACGCTTATCAAGTGCCGAAAGTGGTTCAAGTGGCGAATAAATCTGGCGCACAATTTGTGTTGTCGGGCGTGATTCGTGATTTAGAGGTTGCCTCCGACGAATATATGCAAGGCAGCGGCATTGAAGCATTGGTCACTAGTTGGGAGCGTCACATTTCAGGCAAACGAAATATCGGCATTGATGTTTACGTTCACGATGGCATGACCGGCGCGTTATTGTTGCAACGCCGTTATGTCGATAAATCGGAAGGCAATGTCTTTATTCCGGCGAGTTACGCCGTGGGCAGCGATGGTTTTCGCACAACTGAAACCGGCAAAAAAATCACCGAAATTATCGATAAAGCCAGTCACGATATTCAGCAAGCGTTGAATTGTTACCCGTTTGCGACACGCATTGCGGACATTAAAGGCGAGAAAGTCTTTATCGATGCGGGCGCACAAGAAAAGTTGAATGTAGGTGATCAATTGATTGTTTACGGAACAGCGAGCAGTGGGCTGCATTTGGAAGGCGACAGCAGTTATATTACCAGCGACAAACAGCCCGTCAGCGTGTTGACGATTCAAAGTATCGCGCCACGTTATGCGATTGGTAGCGTTGAAGGTTCTATCAGTAAATTGGGCATTAAAGTTGGCGATTGGGTGCGTTCGCAATAAAAAACCTATTTGATCATCACTGTTTTCAAGGCATCCAACGCGGTCGAATTAAATTCATTAAACGTGTCACCTTGCTGCTCAATAAACAGGGCAGCAATTCCCGCTTGATTCGCCACTTCAATTCCCGCTTCGCGTCCCAAACACAATAACGCCGTATCCCAAATTTCGGCTGTTGTCGCGTCATTATCAAATACCGTCACCGAAACCGTTTCATGATGAATCGGTTCGCCCGTTTTCGCATCTAAAATATGACTGTAACGCTTACCATCGGCATCAAAAAAATGCCGATACGTTCCCGAAGTCGTTACTGCTAAAGGTTCGGCGCGGTCAACGGTAATAATTTTGTGCATCGAACGTTCGCCCGACAAGGGTTTTTCTAACGCCACGCGCCACGTTGAAGCATCGGGTTTTTTACCGCGCGTTTGTAATTCGCCGCCGATTTCAATCAAATAATTGTCAATGCCTTGCACGTCAAATATGCCCGCAATTTGCCCAACGCTGTAACCTTGTCCCACCGACGACAAATCGACTTTTAAATTGGGAATCCGTTTGCGTAAATGCGTGGCATCGGTCATTTCTAACTGATTAAAACCGACTTGTTTTAAGACTTGTTGCAACGCGGCGGGCGTGGGTGGCGTTAAGGTTTCACCTTTAAAACCCCACAAATCAAACAACGGTTTAATCGTTAAATCGTAACAGCCGCGACTGACTTCACTGACGACGCGCGTTCTTTCGATTAAATTGACAATTTCAGCCCCGATTTCTTGCGGCTCCGTGGAATTGGTTGCGTTGAATTTTTCAATCACCGAATCATCACGGTAATTTGATAATTGTTCGTCGAGTCGTTTTAATTCACCATCTACCGCTTGTTGTAACGCAATGGCATTGACGTTTTTTTGCGACGACCAAAAACTGATGTGATACGTTGTGCCTTGCGTGTAACCTTCAAATTTTTGCAGCGTTTTTGTCGGTTCGCAGGCGGTTAAAAGTGAGATTAACGCAAATCCCCCCGCTCCTTTCAAAAAAGGAAAGTCATTGGTTTTCAAAATCTTAAAATTTTTCATCATAATTTCTCTAACGCGATGTTCGACTTTTTATTGAATTGAAAGCATAACCCCATTTCCTGTAGAGTTGCTTTTGCCAAAGCAAATCAATTCAGGATAAAGAGCCATGCCGGTCAAAGATTTTATCATTTATGTTTATTGCCGTGTAGACGAAGCGTTACATGATGTAAAGTGTCCCACAGAAAACGAGAACTCGACCCTTAAAATATAGGGCAAATCGGCAACTGAATGTTTTATACAAACAAATTCACAAGCAAATAGGTTATAACTAGGGAGGTTATTACTGCGTTGATGAAGGACAGCGTCCACGCCGTTGTGCTGAAAAAGCAGTTGAAATACAGGTATCAAATTTGAAAGTCATAAAGAAGTGGCTCAAACCTTTAGTATTTCAGTTGGCTCTATCTCAAAGCGTTGGTGAGAGAAAACCTTTCATTGCTATTTGGATTCGCGAAATAAAATACATCTCGCTAGTTGAAGCTGAAGAAAACACTGGCATTAAGCATTATTCTACACTTGCCGCCCGAGCAAAAAATTCAAATTATCCGGATATAAAAATCGACGGAATGGTTAAAACACAGCGTTCTGAAAAAATGGGAAAAATAGCCGTTTCGGTAACAGTTGAAGGCGTTAAATATAAAACATCTTTACAAAAATCATCCATTATTGAAAAGTATTTTTAATCGGTTTGACGTTTTCATGTTGCCATTCACCCGTCCGGTACGCCCAACAAAAAGCAACGACCCTCACAGCAAGTAACCGTTTCAAACGCAGACGATTAGTGCGGTGTGTATCTTCCAAATTAAAACCACGTCTTTTATTTCAATCTGCCAACGTCTCGCGTAGGCTTCGAGTTTTCTATCACAGGGGTTTGAATCAACAATTTACCATCATGGAGACGCAAGCAATCCAGTGAGGTAAGTATCCACGCCTGTCATGCGGAGGGGCGAATCCATGAACATTTGCTCGCCTACGTTGAGAAACCAAAATAATTTCTCTGTCCGAACCAAACTCCCTTGAGAATTTGGAATTTGTGCATCCTTTTTGATCCGAATACCAAAATCAATAGACATCTTTCCTAAATAACTGATGTTACGCAGTGTGAAGTTTAGCCAATTCTGCATAGGCACAAGGGTTGCACGAATCATCAATTTGGCTCTCAAAGCAAAATGATTAAGCTGGTGCTTAATCTTCAAACATTCCAGTTTGAAAAAGCCGTAAATTGACATAAAAACATGATTATTTTGTGTAGTCATGGTGCGAGAGGGTGATTTTGTTAAACCTAATTTTGATTTCAACGATTTGTGATATTCCTCTACTTTCCACCGTTTTTCGTAGATGGTAGCGACTTGCTCACCGTTACACGTCAAATCTCTGCATACCAAATCTAATCTGCCTGTACTACCCTCTTTGTTTTTAGTGCGTGTTTTAAATCAGTCAGCCAACCGTCCGAGCATCAAGTTAATCATAGCAATGTGAATAAAAGCAGCGCTGGAATCGGTCAAGACTTCGTAATCTTTACTCAAACGGCGATAACGATAACCAAACGATGCTCATCATCAATTCGACGTGACCAAAAACCACTAAACTCATATTTCAATGGTTCAGGTTTGCCAAAACAAGTAATCATCCCAAGCGCGTTCACGAAAAGAAATCATGCTTCGATTAACTCACGCTCGATTAAATTGCGTCGAGCTGCAATTTCTTTAACAGCATCCAACAAATCAGCGGCATTAGCTGGTGAACGAGTGAGATAACTCGTTTCTTGCCAAGAATTAAAATCTTCCAACGCCATCAAAACCGTGGCTTTACCTTTGCGCGGCGTAATAATCAAAGGTTCGTGATTTTCAGTCACACGCGCCATCACGGCTGATAATGAATTGCGTGCTTCGGTATAACTAATTGCATCCATCGTAAAACCTCCAGAAATCACAATTTCACAAAGCTAAATCAATCAACAAAACTACGCATTTTTATTGCTTACTAGCGTTGAATGAACCGCTATAAAAATTAGTTCCAACAGATTCGTACCACATTCCACTCATACTATCTTTTCCTTTACTAACATAAGCATCAAAATAAGTAGTACCTGTGCCATCAAAAGAATAGCCAACAAAATGACAACTTTTGTCGAATGACGTTATTGTGAAATCACCCGTTCCAGAAACACCATTTGCACTTAAAGAAGTTCCAGATACTACATTTCCCTTAGCTGGAACAGTAAAAGATGTTCTAGCTGCATTTGAATAAGCCCCAGTGGAATAAGCAACCCAACTACCCGTTAAATCGGCACGAGTACAAGCTGCATTTGCAGCAGAGCCAAAAGTTAAAAACATCGCAGCAATTAAAAGAATTTTTTTCATTAGTTTTGTCCGTTAAAAAATAGAAAAATAAAAAGTAAAAAGTGGAATTTAATACCGAACCAAAGCCGAACCCCAAGTAAATCCCGCTACTGAACATCAACCAACAACCGTTTATCAAACAAAGCCAAAGCGGTTTCTAATTGTTCAATTCGACTTTTGTGCCGCAACGACAACAAACGCTCCACCACGTTTGGCGCGATATTGAGTTTTCGAGCTAAATCCGTTTTACGAATCCCATTTGAAAGCATCACATTATGCAGCGCGACTTTTGCCGCAATCAAAACAGGCACGCTAACACTCGGACAATCGTTTTTAAACGACGCGGCTGGAATAATTTGATTGTCTTTCATCAACGCATCAAAAGCCGTTTCCAAAGCATCTTTTGCATTTAAAAGCGCGTCGTCCAAATTTTCACCAATCGAATGTACAAACGGTAAATCGACAAAATCAACTAGCACTTGCTGGCTTTCAGCATCTTCTTCAACCGTCACGGGATAACAAAACACAACGCCTCCTAAATTAAGTCCAAGTCTTTTTTGATTTTTTTCACGAGCGGATTAGGAATTTCTTTTGCCCCGTGAAAAGGCACGATACTTCGTTTGCCGTTCAATTCTGCGTGCAAATGGCTACCTTTTCCACCACTAAAACGAACGCCTTGTTGTTCTAGCCAGCGTTTGAATTCGCTGTATTTCATTGTTAATACCGAACCAACGCCGAACCCCAAGTAAAACCCGCTCCAAAGGCTTCAAGCAACACGGTTTGACCGCGTTGAATTCGACCATCACGCACCGCTTCATTAAACGCTAATAAAACCGACGCAGACGAGGTATTGCCTTGTGTTTCGAGCGTCACAACCACTTGTTCCATCGACATTTTTAATTTTTTCGCGGTCGCCGCGATAATCCGAATGTTCGCTTGATGCGGCACGAGCCAATCAATTTCCGATTTATCCATGTCATGCGCTTCAAGCGTTTCATCAACAATGCGTCCCAACGTATTCACCGCGACTTTAAACACTTCATTTCCACGCATGGCAATATAGCCCAATGATTCGTCATCGCCCATTGCTTGTGGGTTGGGGCAATTTAACAAATCTTCATATTGCCCATCGGAATGAATGTGCGTCGATAACACACCGACTTCGGTGGAAGCCTGCAACAACATTGCGCCCGCGCCGTCACCAAACAAAATGCAAGTGCCTCTATCTGTCCAATCGACAATCCGCGAACAGACTTCTGAACCGACGATTAACACGGTTTTTGCTGCGCCAGATTTGATGTATTGGTCGGCGATACTTAATGCGAAAATCGAACCTGAACACGCTGCTTGAATATCAAACGCCACGCCGCCTGTCACGCCTAAACGATGTTGCAACAAACACGCGGTACTCGGATAAACATTGTCGGGCGTTCCCGTGGCGACAATAATTAAATCAATGTCATTCGGTTCAATTTGCGCGGCTTCAATCGCTTGACGGGCGGCGATTTCTGCCATGCTCGCTGCGGTTTCGTGAGGCGCAACAATGCAACGACTGCGAATGCCCGTGCGTTCAAAAATCCATTCGTCGGACGTTTCAACACGTTCCGCGAGTTGCTGATTTGTGACGATGTTTTCAGGCAAATAGCCGCCTGTACCAATAATTTTTGTATGACGGCTCATAATGCAACTCGCTGGGCTAAAGTCGCTTCGACTTGTTCGGTGATTTTTTGAATGACGTTTTGTTGCACTTCGACTTCCGCTAATTTAATTGCCGTTTTGAACGCTAACACGTCTGCGCCGCCGTGACTTTTAATGACTAAGCCGCGCAAACCTAGGAAACTCGCGCCATTGTACAAACGCGGGTCGATGCGTTGTTTGAAACTTTTTAACACAGGATACGCAACGACTGCGGCAAGTTTGGTCAGCCAGTTTTTAGAAAAGGCTTCTTTTAACGTGGTGGCAATCATTTTTGCTGCGCCTTCGATGGATTTCAACGACACATTTCCAACAAATCCGTCGCAGACAATCAAATCCACTTTGATATTTCCCGCGTTAATCGAATTACCTTCGACGTAGCCGATGTAATTTAAATGCGAATTTTCTAATAATTTGGCGGCGTTTTTGACTTGTTCATTGCCTTTCATATCTTCTTCGCCAATGTTCAACAAGCCGACGCGCGGGCTTTCGATGCCTTCAATTGCTTTCACGAGTTCGTTGCCCATGACGGCGAATTGAAATAAATGCTCGGCGGTGCAATCGACATTCGCGCCTAAATCCAAAACGTGAGTGTGTCCGTAAATCGACGGCAACGTCGAAATAATCGCGGGGCGGTCGATGCCGACTAACATTTTCAACACGAATCGAGCGGTCGCCATTAACGCACCCGTATTTCCTGCGCTCACACACGCATCGGCTCGTTTTTCGTGAACCAAGTTAATCGCCACGCGCATGGAAGAATCTTTTTTATTTTTGAGAGCTTTGGCGGGTGATTCGTCCATATCTACCGTTTGCGAGGCGTGTTGAACTTGCAGACGTTCGCCGTAAATTGGCAAGGCTTGCGCTAACAACGAATTCAAAATGGTTTCGTCGCCAACTAAAATGAGGGAAAGAGCTGGGTTTTCTTGTAGTCGGGCTAATGACGCGGGAACGGTAACGTCTACCCCGAAATCGCCGCCCATTGCATCAATGGAAATAGTTAAACTCACGCTGACTAATCGCTCCGCAGTGCATAAAAAGAAGCCGAATCAGAAAAACTCTGATTCGGCGTGGTTTTTTGTTCGTTAATTATAGAGTTTAATCAACTTCAACGGCATTTTTACTAACAATCAAACGACCTTTGAAATAACCGTCGGGTGTCATGTGATGACGCAAGTGAATTTCACCTGTGATTGAATCGGTTGATAAGGTTTTTGCAGTTAATGCGTCATGTGAACGACGTTGACCGCGTCTTGAACGGGTAACTTTACTCTTTTGTACTGCCATTAGGCTTCTCCAGTAGATTTTAAATGGGCTAAAACAGAAAATGGATTCGGTTTTTGGGTGGTTGCTTCATCGAAAGCAACGGTGTGTTTTTTAACTGCTTTATTCGCGATGCAATCATGCGAATGTTTTGGATAGTCAGGCAGATGCAATAACAATTCGTCTTCAACAAGCGTGATTAACAGTATGGTTTCTTCTTCAAGCAACAAAGGTTCAAGCTCTTCAGATAAACGTTCAACTTGCTCAAACGTGATGACAACGCCTAATTTCACTTCATGATTGATTTGAAATTCAACACCGTCCAAACAATTTTGACACTCAAGCATCAACGTTGCTTTTAAATTGCCATCAATTTTGGGTGTGCGACCTTCTCGCCCAAAATAAAGGTCAACTGTCACAACACCCTCGTCATTGACTAATTGTTCAGCCAAACGAGTTAAGCGGTTAATGGGTATTTGTCCGTGTAATTCGCCGCGTTTATCGGCAAGATGAGTGGGATCAATGATTTCGGGTAGTCGATTTTCCATCTCTTAATGATATATTGAAATGAGTATAAACGTCAAATTAGACAACGGCTTGAATTTTGCGTTAAAGAAACATTATCAGTAAAAAATTACACCGTTCCGCATGCAATTACTACAGTTTTTTTTAGATAATATAATACAATGCACCAATTATAAATTTTACCTAGTGAGCAACATGACAGAACTTATGAGCAGTGGCATAGAATTGATGTTTGCGGGCATGGGTATTGTGTTTTTATTTTTAACGATGCTTGTCATCGTTATTAACACAATGTCTGGATTGATACAGCGTTATTTCCCTGAAGAACCTGTATCCAGCATCAGCATTCCTGTTGCCAAAAATACCGCGATCGATAAAAGTTATATCGCAGCGATAACTGCCGCGATACACCAATATCGCAGCACACACTAATACCTAATTACACCTTCCAACCCTTGCCAATCAAACGCTAAACGGTTGCTAATAAAACTGTACAGCAAAAGGAGAGATATTAAAAATGGCTATTAACACTAAAAAATTAGGCATCACCGAAGTGGTTTTGCGTGACGCACATCAGTCTATTTTAGCGACCCGCATTCGTACCGAAGATATGTTGCCGATTTGCGCTCAATTAGATGAAATCGGCTATTGGTCAATTGAATCATGGGGCGGTGCGACGTTTGATGCGTGCATTCGGTATTTGGGCGAAGACCCGTGGGAAAGATTACGCGCATTAAAAGCAGCGATGCCGAAAACGCCACAACAAATGTTATTGCGGGGTCAGAATTTACTCGGTTATCGCCATTATGCCGACGATGTGGTCGATAAATTTATTGAGCGTTGCGCGGTGAATGGCATTGACGTATTTCGTATTTTCGATGCGATGAACGATATGCGTAACATTGAACATTCGATTAAAGCGGTTAAACAAACGGGCAAACACGCACAAGGCACCATTTCTTACACGACTAGCCCGGTTCATACGTTACAAACGTGGCTGGATTTAGGCAAAACGATTGAAGATATGGGCGCGGATTCGATTTGTATTAAGGACATGGCGGGATTATTGAAACCGTACGAAGCCTTTGAACTTGTGTCAAAATTGAAAAAAAGCACGGCGATTCCGATACATTTACATTGCCACGCGACAACCGGTTTGAGCGTCGCGACGTTAATTAAAGCCGTCGAAGCGGGCGTTGATAACGTTGACACAGCGATTTCGTCTTTGAGTATGACGTATGGTCACAGCCCCACTGAAACCATCGTCGCTAGTTTAGAAGGCGAAAAACGCGCCACCGGTTTGGATTTATTAAAACTCGAAAACATCGCGCATTATTTCCGTGACGTGCGTAAAAAATACACGCAATTTGAAGGCGGTTTGAAAGGCGTAGATAGTCGAATTCTAGTGTCACAAGTACCGGGCGGCATGTTGACGAATATGGAAAGTCAGCTTAAAGAACAAGGTGCTGCGGATAAATTTGACGAAGTCATGAGAGAAATACCGCGCGTGCGTGAAGATTTAGGTTTTATTCCCTTGGTCACGCCGACTTCGCAAATTGTTGGCACGCAAGCCGTGATGAATGTCATGAATGGAGAGCGTTATAAATCGATTACCAAAGAAACCGCCGCCGTTTTAAAAGGTGAATACGGCGAAACACCCGCGCCCGTTAATGCCGAATTACAGGCGAAAGTTTTAAATGGCGCACAGCCGATTACTTGTCGTCCAGCGGATTTAATCGACGCGGAAATGAACAAATTGATAGCAGATGTTCAAGAAAAAGCTAAAGTTGAAAATGTAAAATTAACCGGAAATATAGAAGAAGACGCTTTAATTAACGGTTTATTCGCGCAAATTGGTTGGAAGTTTTTGGCGAATCGTAATAATCCGAGCGCATTTGAACCGAAACCTGACGCAGAAGCCTTTGCGGCTGCAAATGCACCGAAAAAAGAGTCAGGCGTTGAAACCTACACCGTCAACGTCGATGGCAAAAACTTCAATGTGGCGGTGGCGGTAGGCGGCAAGGCGTTAAATATCCAAGCTGTTCCCCATCATGCGGCACCGTTAGCGGCTGTCGCGGGAAGTGGCGCAACCATTGCCGCACCGATGTCGGGCAACATTTTAAAAGTGTTAGTCAGCGTCGGTAGCGAAGTGGACGAAGGCGATGTCGTTGTGTTAATGGAAGCGATGAAAATGGAAACCGAAGTCCGTTCTAAATTCACCGGCGTAGTCAGCGCGGTTCATGTGAAAGAAGGCAATGCGGTTGCTGGTGGCAATGTGTTAGTTTCTTTATAAAGGTTGTCATGGAAAATTTAACTTCATTGTGGCACAGCACTGGCATTTACAACTTTACTGGTGGACAGGCATTTATGATGCTCATCGGTTTTTTGTTGTTATTTTTGGCCATCAAAAAAGGCTTTGAGCCGTTGTTATTATTGCCGATTGGTTTTGGCGCAATTTTGAGCAACATTCCCATCGCGGGAATTGCCGAAGAAGGCGGGATTCTGCATTTTTTGTATTACGGCATTAAGTTGGGCATTTTTCCGCTACTGATTTTTATGGGTGTGGGCGCGATGACCGATTTCGGCCCGATGATTGCCAATCCTAAAACGTTATTATTGGGCGCGGCGGCGCAAGTCGGTATTTTTGCATCGTTAATTGGCGCGTTGGCATTAAACGCCATTCCAGGTTTGGAATTTTCGCTGAAAGATGCGGCGGCAATTGGCATTATCGGCGGCGCGGATGGGCCAACCGCTATTTATGTTGCGTCGAAACTCGCACCGGATTTGCTCGGTGCAATTGCCGTTGCTGCTTACTCGTATATGGCGTTGGTGCCGTTAATTCAACCGCCCATTATGCGGGCGTTGACGACCGAAGCCGAACGTAAAATCGAAATGCAGCAACTGCGTCACGTCAGCAAAACCGAAAAAATTCTGTTTCCGCTCACGCTGTTGTTGTTATCGATTTTATTGTTGCCTTCTGCCACGCCATTGGTGGGCATGTTTGCGTTGGGTAATTTAATGAATGCGAGTGGTGTGGTCGATCGTTTAAGTCAAACGGCACAAAACGAATTGATTAACATCGTGACGATTTTCTTAGGATTAGCAGTCGGTTCAAAACTGAGTGCTGAAGCATTTTTACAAGTCAAAACGCTGGGCATTTTAGCGTTAGGCGCGGTGGCATTTGCGATTGGAACGGCGGCCGGTGTGATGATGGCAAAATTGATGAATCGATTTAGCGATACACCGATTAACCCGTTAATTGGTGCGGCGGGCGTTTCTGCTGTGCCGATGGCAGCGCGAGTAGCGAATAAAATTGGTTTAGAAAGCAATCCACATAATTTTTTATTGATGCACGCAATGGGGCCAAACGTGGCAGGTGTAATTGGTTCGGCAGTAGCAGCGGGTGTTTTACTGAGTTTAATTAAATAGTTTTCTGCCGCTTTTCCAAAATAAAAAACCGCCCTTTTGCATCATGCTGAGGCGGTTTTTTTTTGAAAAAAAATCGGGTCAAAAAGTAATTTATTTGAATGGAAGATCGGTGAATTACTTGCTGATTACCAATGGTAGCTTTTAGCTATCTTGCCAATGTAACAGCTTTTTTTAATACTTCAAAATAAAAATACGATACAAAATAAATACTTGCTCACCACCAAAAAAAAGTTGTATCCTTCGATTGCCGATTTGAATCTGTTTTTTCGGTGATTGGTTTGAATTTCTTTTGAATTACTCAATAAACTTTTGGAGCGCATCATGGCTATTATTCGTTATGAACCTTTGGGTTTGCTAAGTCAGTTACAAAAAGAGTTATCACGTTCTTTCACTAATCTGGGCAATGAGTTCGGTGAAGGTTCACTTTTAACAGCTGAGTGGATGCCAGCAGTTGATGTGAAGGAAGAAGAGAATCAATTTGTGATTCACGCCGATATTCCAGGCGTGAAACCAGAAGACATTGAACTTAATCTGGAAGCAGGTGTTTTAACGATTAAGGGTGAAAAACATTCTGAATCGAAGACCGAAAAAGAAGGTTACAAGCGGGTGGAACGTACACAAGGTGCGTTTTATCGTCGTTTTAGTTTGCCTGGTGTGTCTGCTAATTCAGAAACCGTTGCCGCAAAATTCAAAAACGGGGTGTTGGAAATTACGATTCCTAAGTGCGAGGCTGAGAAGCCAAAACGTATCACCATTTCTACGGAAGAGTAGATTTTCTGTAGAGTAAAGCATTGGAACAGGGATGTTCCGTATTCGATTTGTTTTGTGCAAATGGGAGAAATAAAATGAATGATCAAGTTATTATGGTGGCGGGAGCTGTGTTACTCATCGTAGTGGGCGTGCAAACTTACATGATTTTCCAGTTAAACGACAAAATAAAACAATTAAGCCAACAAGACGATTCACCTTTTTGGCAACCAATTAAAAAACCACTTTTACCCGCAATTTTCCCTTTCAAACTTACTTTAATCGATCCATTTTCTGATAATCAATTTTGGAATCTTTACGAAGAAATACAACGTATGCAGGCGCAAATGGAGCAAATTTTCGGTGATTCATTTTCGTGTTTTCACGGCAATCATCCTTTCGGAAGTTTTGATGAAAACGGAAAGTGCGAAAGAAAGTAATGAGGATAATGGTAAATATCAACGGCGTGAGCGTTTCATTGGCAGGATTCATTGTATTTTGACGTTACCAGGCACTGCAAATGCAACGAAAATGACAACCGATTACGAATCGGGTGTTGACCTTCACGATTCCGGAGCAATCTGTTTGAGTTGTGCTTGTTCCCACGTCGAAACGTGGGAACGCTGAAATTTCTGCTTAATTATTCAAATGTGCCACCAACCACCGTGCCATAACATCTTCTGTCATATTTTTACGGCGGGCGTAATCCACGAGCTGGTCTTTATCAATTTTACCCACGTTGAAATACTGCGATTGTGGATGCGCGAAATACCAACCGCTTACCGCTGAAGCCGGATACATCGCAAAGTTTTCAGTCAATTCAATCGTGGTATTTTCAGTCACATTCAACAACGCAAATAATTTTGCTTTTTCAGTGTGGTCAGGACACGCCGGATAACCTGGCGCAGGACGAATGCCTTTGTAATTTTCGTGAATCAACGCTTCATTATCTAAACTTTCGTCGCTGGCATAACCCCAGTATTCTTTGCGAACCAGCAAATGCAAGTACTCCGCAAACGCTTCAGCTAATCTGTCCGCCAACGCTTTCAACATAATCGCGCTGTAATCGTCATGGCCTTTTTCAAATTCAGCGAGTTTCGTTTCGATGTTAATCCCCGTCGTCACGGCAAATCCACCGATATAATCCACCACGCCGCTTTCGATTGGCGCGACAAAATCCGATAAACAAAAATTTGCACGACCAGGTGCTTTCACGTTTTGTTGACGTAAATGATGCAACGTTTCAATCACTTCTTGGCGTGATTCGTCCGCATATAATTGAATATCATCATCGACAGAATTTGCAGGGAAGAAACCAATCACGGCGCGGTTTTCTAGCCAATTTCCAGCAATAATTTTTTCGAGCATTTCTTGCGCTTCGGCGAATAATTTACGCGCCACATCGCCGACCACTTCATCATTTAGAATTTTTGGATAACCGCCCGCGAGTTCCCACGTTTGGAAAAAGGGCGACCAATCAATATATTTTGCCAACGTTTCGAGCGAAACATCGTCAATCACTTTCACGCCTAAAAATGACGGTTTCACAGGGTGATTTGTCCAAACGTGTTTATTTTTACGCGCATTTTCAAGCGAATGTTGCAGCGTTTTGGATTCTTTGCCTTTGTGACGTTCGCGCACTTCAACGTATTCCGCGCGAATGCTCGCCATGTAATCCGTGGCTAATTCACCGCTCAACAAATTACTCGCCACGCCCACCGCGCGTGATGCGTC
Source organism: uncultured Pseudomonadota bacterium (assembly GCA_903889445.1). GTDB lineage: Bacteria > Pseudomonadota > Gammaproteobacteria > Methylococcales > Methylomonadaceae > UBA10906. The sequence continues at coordinate 9,113 of CAISXF010000027.1, read as the reverse complement.
GGTCACATAAACTACGGCGTTTTTATAATGCGGTTCAATTTTCACAGCGGTATGAGCGCGAGAAGTCGTCGCGCCACCAATCAATAATGGAATCGTAAAACCTTGGCGTTGCATTTCTTTGGCGACGTGAACCATTTCATCCAGAGACGGCGTAATTAAACCGCTCAAACCAATAATATCGACTTTTTCCAACCGCGCGGTTTGCAAAATCTTTTCGGCTGAAACCATCACGCCCAAATCAATCACGTCGTAATTGTTGCATTGTAAAACCACCGCGACGATGTTTTTGCCGATGTCGTGAACGTCGCCTTTCACGGTTGCCATAAGAATTTTGCCGTTGCTTTGGCGGTCGGCGGCAGATTTATCCGCTTCCATAAACGGCATTAAATACGCCACGGCTTTTTTCATGACTCGCGCCGATTTCACCACTTGCGGCAAAAACATTTTGCCCGCACCAAACAAATCGCCGACCACATTCATCCCGTCCATCAACGCGCCTTCGATAACGTGCAACGGGCGTTCGGCTTGCAAACGCGCTTCTTCGGTATCTTCGTCAATGAAATCGGTAATTCCTTTCACCAGCGCGTGCGCCAAACGTTTATTGACGGGTAAATGTCGCCATTCGGCATCTTCTTTTTTGACTTCAATCGAACCGTCACCACGATATTTTTCTGCCAATGCGAGCAACATATCGGTGCCGTCGCCGTTGTGTTGATTCAAAATCACGTTTTCAACAGCGTCGCGTAATTCGCGTGGAATATCTTCATAAAGCGCGAGTTGTCCCGCGTTCACAATGCCCATCGACATTCCCGCTTTAATCGCGTGATATAAAAATACCGCGTGAATCGCTTCGCGGACAGGATTATTGCCACGAAACGAAAATGACACGTTCGACACGCCGCCCGAAATCAGCGCGTGCGGCAAAGTGCGTTTGATTTCGCGGGTTGCTTCAATAAAATCCACACCGTAATTATTGTGTTCGTCGATACCTGTGGCGACGGCGAAAATGTTTGGGTCGAAAATAATATCTTCAGGCGGAAAGCCGATTTGTTCGGTGAGAATTTTGTACGCACGTTGGCAAATTTCAATTTTGCGTTCTTTCGTATCAGCTTGTCCCGCTTCGTCGAACGCCATTACAATCACCGCTGCGCCGTAACGTCGCACGAGTTTGGCGTGTTCAATAAATTTGGCTTCGCCTTCTTTCATCGAAATCGAATTGACCACGCCTTTGCCTTGAATACATTTTAAACCCGCTTCCAAAATGTCCCATTTTGACGAATCCAACATGATTGGCACTTTTGAAATGTCGGGTTCAGACGCGATTAACATCAAAAAACGCACCATCGCTTCTTTGGATTCGAGCATGCCCTCGTCCATATTGATGTCGATAATTTGTGCGCCGTTTTCGACTTGTTGTTTCGCAACGTCTAATGCCGCTTCAAAATTGCCGTCGATAATTAAGCGTTTGAACGCGGCTGAACCTGTAACATTTGTGCGTTCGCCGACGTTCACAAACAAACTTTCGGCGGTAATGTTCAACGGTTCTAAACCTGACAAACCGCAATGTTTGGGAATATCGGGAATTTGGCGTGGGGGGAATTTTTCAACCGCTTTGACGATGGCGCGAATCGTATCGGGCGACGTGCCGCAACATCCGCCAATGATATTTAAATAACCGCTTGCCGCCCAATCCGCAATTTCAGCCGCCATTTGTTCAGGCGTTTCGTCGTATTCGCCAAACGCATTCGGCAGCCCAGCATTTGGATGAGCGGAAACGTGCGTGTCTGCAATGTTTGATAATTCTTCAATATATTGGCGCAATTCGGTCGCGCCCAACGCGCAATTGAAACCAAACGAAATCGGTTTGACGTGCTTCAATGAATTCCAAAACGCGCCCACGGTTTGACCCGAAAGCGTGCGTCCCGAAGCGTCGGTAATTGTGCCAGAAATCATCACTGGCAACGCAAAACCCAATTCTTCAAACGCACTTTCCACCGCAAAAATCGCGGCTTTGGCGTTCAACGTATCAAACACGGTTTCGATTAAAATCAAATCCGCGCCGCCGTCGATTAACGCTTTCGTTGCCTCGGTGTAAGCAATCACTAAATCATCAAAAAAGATGTTCCGAAAACCTGGATCATTCACGTCGGGCGACATTGAAGCGGTTCGATTTGTGGGTCCTAAAACACCTGCGACAAAACGTGGTTTTTCAGGTGTTGAAAATTCCTCAGCCGCTTCACGCGCCACTTTTGCCGCCGCAAAATTGAGTTCATACGCCAACGATTCCATTTCATAATCCGCCATCGCAATCGTGGTCGAATTAAACGTATTCGTTTCGACAATATCCGCGCCTGCTTCAAAATACGCGCTGTGAATCGCTTTAATAATGTCGGGTTGCGTCAAACACAACAAATCATTATTGCCTTTCACGTCGGTTTGCCAATTCGCAAAACGCTTGCCGCGATAATCTTTTTCGTCGAGTTTATAGCTTTGAATCATCGTTCCCATCGCGCCATCGAGAATAAGAATGCGTTGGGCGAGATGTTTTTTAAATAAGTCAGTTCTGTTCATTGAGTGAGTTTTTTGCGGTAAAAAGATGGGGGAAATGATACCAGACAGCGTGGGATGTGTGTTACTTGCAATGGATGAGTTTGCTTGAAACTCATCCATTATTGATTTTAAAGGACTGGATACGCCTGCGCGATTTTAGTGCCTTGTTTATAGTGAACATCTGGTTGAGCGGTAAAACTGACGTTACTCGATGCTTCAAAAAGCATCACAATATCAGAACCACCAAATTGGAAGTACGAAATTTCTTCGCCTTTACGAAGTGTTACGCCCACTTCTGCTGTGACAATAACTGAAGAAACTTGCGCCATACCCATCGGCAATATCGCGACTAAACCAATCGGCGTTTCAAGTACCACCAAGCCCCGCGCTTGCGTAAACTCATATCCCGCGTCGTCAGGGAGTTCAAGTCTACGCTTTCCTTTTAACGTGCAATTTCCTTCGGTGTCATGCTCAACGGGAACGGCACAAACATCCAAATACACTTGTCCCAAAATCACCCGCGCTTCTAACACTTTACCGCCGACGGGCGTATGTTGACGATGATAGTCGGTCGTGTTCAAAAAACTGTGTGTAAAAATCCCATTTTTAAATCTATCTTTATACGGGCTACCTTCCATCAATTCTTGTACTTTCCAATGCAGATTTTTAATGGTGATATGCGAATCTGTGCGGATTTCCCATTGTCCCTTGAAAACCGCATCTGCTGGCGAAACGATAATACTTTGGTCACATAACGCAGCGACAGGTCGCATGCCCGGCTTGTGATTTCTCGCGAAAAATTGATTGAAACTCTTCCAGCCGCCGTGCGGACAAATATAATCGCTCATGTTGTAATTGGGCGAGTTGTACATGGATTCAAGCGATTCGGGCGTTAGCGATTCGGGCGTGTCGAGAAATGCACCCATCGCTTGAGCGTAACTCACCATCCATGCGGAGAGTGGAGTTGATGGTAGCGCGTGATCACGCGGTATTATCTTGTTCTGCAATGCTAAAAGTGGCGGCTGATCAAAGATAAAGTAAAATTCAGCGAGACGGTTGTAAATTTCCTTGCCAGGATAATTTTCTGTAGGAACCCAGTGAAGTAAATCATTAAGCCATGTTAAATAGTCTTTAAGATTTTTGATGTGTTTGACTTGAGAGACGTGTTGTTGAAGCGTGCTTTTAATTGCCTCCTCGAATTTATCTTTCCAGTTATTAACCTCTATCAATTCTATCAATTCCTGAACAACTTCTTGTATCGGATACATTTTTCAATTCCTTGGTTGTTTTGCCTAAAACTGCTCGGCATAAAAACTATACACCCCATTGATTCAAAACAACTCCTTTCACAAAACCTACGCTATAATTTTGTAAACTCAATCACCGCGCCGTAATCGTTATCACTCGTGGGCGCGGGTAATTGTGCGCCTAACGATAATTGCCAATCCTGTGGCAGAAAAAATACAACACCCAATACCGCAACACTAATATCGTTATTGCCCGTCAAAATATCGCCCATCAAATGGAATTTCTTTTCGAGCAACGGATATTCCACGCCCGCCATAATTCCAAACGAATCGCCCTCCCCTGCATAAGCGTGATTGGCGTGATACGCCCCCAAATTGTACCGTCCGTATTCTTCAAAATTGACTGCGTTATTGAAATAAGAAAAGCTCGGAATATCAACTTTTTGAGTATGAATCGGCGGTGTCATACCCGTTTGCGTACCGACCCCGATTTTATAATGCTCGTTAATCGTGAAGCCTTTTTGAAAATTCGCTAACACATACGGATTCCGCATTTCATTCGTCGGATACAAATCCACGTTAAAAATGTTCACCCCAATTTCTAATTCATTTTCCAACCCATAATCAATCGTCGTATTCGCCACGCCTGACAGCTTACCTAAATTGATTTGTTCTTGAAAAAAGAATTTTCCATGTTCCGTAATTTCCGCCGACGGGACATTAAATAAACTTTGTTGTGCGAAACTAGCCGTTGAAAAGCTAGTTGTTGCAAGTACAGTCAGGAAAACCAGTGATTTTTTCATAAAATTTTTTTGTATTTAATGGTTTAAAAATCGTTACCACGAAAATTATCGTCGTCACGCATCAAACAAAGTTATCGCCCATTATTAAAAAACCTTTATTTACATTAAACGTTTATTTATAAATCTTCATTCACTGTCGATATAATGCGAACTGCAAAATGAACAAAAAATAATAGTCGTCATTTTATTTTATTTTATTTTCCTTGTTCAATTTAAAACCATTAAGGGAACATTTTTATGTTTAACAATTTTTCCATCCGTTCGCGGCTGATTTCAATTATTAGCGCGATGTCCATTTTAGCGATTGTACTGAGTGCAGTGGGTTTATTTGGTATTACATATAGCAACGATAACTTACAAACAATTTATAAAGATCGCTTGGTTCCTGCTACACAATTGTCCGAAATTAAAGCACTTCAAATTATTTCACGATTAAAAGTTAATGCGGGGTTTGTTTTTGACAGCCCTGAGGAAAATGAGGGAAATACTTTAGCGATTAAAGAAAACATGGTTAAAGTTCACAATCTTTGGAAAGATTACATGGCGACTTATTTGACTCCAGAAGAGAAAGTTATGACTGATAAGTTTTTTAAAGACAATGAAAAATATAACAATCTAGCATTGTTACCTGCTATACCGTTAATCAATGCAAATGAAACTGAAATTCTTAAAAAACTGATTATCATAGAAATTCGCCCACTTTTTGATGCTGTATCTGAGGACATTGATAACTTAATCAACATTCAAATTGAGATTTCAAAACAAACTTACGAAGCCGCGCAAGAACGTTATAACATGATTCTAATTGGATCAATTATCACTTTAGTTTTGGGTTTAGGATTCGCTCTTTTTATTGGTTTTGCGTTTACTCGCACTATCATTCGCGCAATCGACAACGCGCAAAAAGTCGCTACCGCCATTGCTCACGGTGATTTGAGTTCACGGATTGTAATTGAAACTAATGACGAAATCAGCGTGTTATTACGAGCGATGCAAACGATGCAAACCAATTTAAATCAATTGATTAAAGAAATTGAAACGATTGTCAATGCCGTATCGCGTGGTGATTTCAGTCAAAAAATGAATCTTGCTGATAAACAAGGATTTGGAAAAGAGATTGGTGGCGAATTAAATCAACTGAGTGACATAGTTGAAGAGGCATTTAAAGATACTATTCGCGTCGTTGGAGCATTAGCGAAGGGAGATTTAAGTCAAAAAGTAATCCGCGATTATCAAGGCATGTTTGGCGAAACTAAACAAGGTGTCAATAATACGGTGGATTCATTAGCAAAAATCATTAAAGAAATTCAAGAGTTAGTCGATGCCGCCGCAAACCAAGGCGAATTTAACTATAAAATTAGCATGAATGGTAAAACCGGTTTCACCAAAACGATTGCGGAATCATTAAACCGCTTATCCAACGTGACGGAAAGTGGTTTAAAGGATGTTGTGCGAGTAACGGGGGCGTTAGCTGACGGCGATTTGACACAACAAATTACCCAAGATTACGCAGGAATTTTCAATGATATGAAAGTCAGCATCAATAATACGGCAGACAATTTGAAAAGTTTAATGGCGGAAATTAAAGAAACGACGGACATGATTGCTGCGGCATCTATAGAAATTGCAGCGGGAAATAATGATTTAGCGAATCGCACTGAAAAACAAGCGGCGGCTTTAGAAGAAACAGCGGCAAGTATGCAGGAGTTGACTTCAACCGTCACGCACACACTGAAAATGCAAAACAAGCAAATGTGTTAGCAATGGGCGCAACTGAAACGGCAAATCGGGGTGTGAGCGTTGTTAAAGAAGTAGTCAGTACGATGGACAACATCAATGAATCATCTTTGCGAATCGTCGATATTATTTCAGTGATTGACGATATTGCTTTTCAAACCAACATTTTGGCATTGAACGCTGCGGTCGAAGCCGCTCGCGCAGGTGAACAAGGTAAAGGTTTTGCGGTGGTGGCGATTGAAGTCCGTAATTTAGCGCAACGTGCCGCGAATGCCGCTGGCGAAATTAAACGGCTGATTAGTGATTCTGTTGAACGGGTGGCCAGTGGCAGCAAACAAGTCGCGGCGGCGGGTCAAACCATGCAAGAAATTGTAAGTGCTATTCAAGGTGTGACCACGATTATTGCCGAAATTGCGAGTGCTTCCGATGAACAAAGCGCAGGTATTTCACAAGTTGGTCAAGCTGTTGCGTCGATGGACGATGTTACGCAACAAAACGCAGCGTTAGTCGAACAAGTAGCCGCAAGCGCGGAATCACTCGAAACGCAAACTCAGAATTTAGCCAAAGAATTGGCGTATTTCAACACAGGAAATAATGTGTCGGTTTGTCAACAAAGTACGGTGAAAAAAACGGTTTCGGTTGTAAAAAATTCGCCCGTTAAAAAAGCGATGTTGTCCCCCCAGGCTATGCCAAAAGAAATTTTTGTATCGGGTAATGATGATTGGGAAGAATTTTAAAACGTGTCGTGACGTTGTTGAAATAGGCGTTGAGTGCAGACTTTTGTCTGCGCTTGTGCTTAATTTAGAATATCGACGTTGGAGCGTGAACGTTTAAAAGCGAAGATTTAGACGTGTAGATTTTGTGCGATTTTCAATTCTTTTGGGGGCGACGTGCATCAATAAATCGCTCGCGCCAATAGCTATTTTTCAAACTTGACACCATCACCTTTCCCGCGCGAGAACTGGGCGCATGAACAAAATTATTTTCATTCACATAAATGCCCACATGTGACGCAGAATCCCCGCTCGTATTAAAAAAAACTAAATCACCAGAATGGATATTGTTATTCGCCACAGGCGTTAACGCATTCGACATTTCACGCACGGTACGCGGCAAATGCACGCCGTTATGATCGTAAACATATTTCACAAAACCACTACAATCAAACCCTTCTTCTGGTGAAGCCTTGCCATAATGATACGGCGCACCTTGAAAACTCAACGCATAATCGACAGCCGGTGCGTTCATACTGTGTTTGACAACGGGACGATGCTGGGCGATGGGTTCAGGTTTAATATCCATATCCCCCGCACAACCGGATAATAAAGCGAATGTCGCCGAAAGAATCAACAGCTTAAACCACGGTAAAACGTTTTCGGACAAAGAATAAGTTAATGTTTTCATGACACCAAAGCTAAATTTAAATTAAAAAATTGACGCTGCAACTTCATCAAAAAAACAAAAAAACAGCAGCGTCACGTTTAAAGCCATCAAACATAAGTGCGAACGTACTTACGAGCAAAACTACGAATCGGTGCTTTATGTTGTTGAAATTCTTTATAAACATGATGTACATCTAACGGCGTAATGTGAGCATAAATGCCAAAGCCAGTTTGGTTAATAAATTCATCACTCAAGGCTTCAATAAAATTCCACCAGACAGAATCATTGGTGTTTTCTTGTTCAGTTTTCATCGGCTTCACCTGTTATAAAAATAAAATTAGTACCATCAAATCGTCAGTACAAAATTCGATGCTTAGGTTATGATTGCCGGCAGATTCCTTTGAACCTTTTTACCTAAAAAGTCATGACCCTAAAAATCGCGCTTGTTCAAACTGACAGTTTAATCGGCAATGTCGCCACAAACTTTAACCACATTATTGAAATTATAACGAAGGTAAAACGCTCCTTAGTTATTGATTTAATTGTGTTTCCAGAATTGGCAATCACAGGATACCCGCCCGAAGATTTGCTGTTTCGACGGGATTTTATAAGTGAAGCTAATAACGCACTATTTCAACTAGCAAACATCACGCCAGACATTGGAATTGTGGTTGGATTTCCCGAATTTGATGGCGAAAAATTGTATAACAGCGCGGCTGTTTTGTCGGAAGGCTGCATTTCGGCGATTTATCGTAAACAAAAATTACCGAATTACGGTGTATTTGACGAACAGCGTTATTTTACGGCGGGTGAAAAACCATGCGTGTTTGAGTTCAAAGGTCAATTTATTGGCTTGAGTATTTGTGAAGATGTTTGGCATTCCGACATGGTGCAAGCAACCAAAGACGCGGGCGCAGAAATTTTATTGACGCTCAATGCCTCGCCGTTTCACGCTGGCAAAGCGCAAAAACGTGAAACGTTAATCAGCTCGCACGCGAAAGCCGCGCAACTTCCGATTGTTTATGTGAATGCGGTCGGTGGACAAGATGAATTGGTGTTTGATGGCGCATCGTTTGTGGCAAATGCAGAAGGTGAAATCGTTTTTCGAGCAGAAGAATTTGTCGAACAAATCAGCGTGGTGGAATTTGAAAATGGTCAGCCTTTAAAGCACGCCTCCTCGCAAACTCTCCCCCCAACTGCACTTCAAAAAGGGGAATTTTCCAATATTTATAAAGCCCTCGTTCTCGGCACAGCGGATTACGTTCGCAAAAATGGTTTTAAAGGTGCGATTTTAGGATTGTCAGGAGGCATTGATTCGGCGTTGGTGTTAGCGTTAGCCGTGGATGCGTTAGGCGCGGAGAATGTTGAAGCGGTTTCATTGCCGTCAAAATAT
>CAISXF010000026.1 GCA_903889445.1 uncultured Pseudomonadota bacterium | reverse complement strand
GCGGACGAACTCGCCCTCGCCAATACCGAGTTGGCGTTTCAAAATACCGAAAAAGAAAAACGCGCGGACGAACTCGCGCTTGCCAATACCGAGTTGGCGTTTCAAAACACCGAAAAAGAAAAACGGGCGGACGAACTCGCCCTCGCCAATACCGAGTTGGCGTTTCAAAATACCGAAAAAGAAAAACGCGCCGCTGAACTGGTCATCGCCAATACCGAGTTGGCGTTTCAAAATACTGAAAAAGAAAAACGGGCGGACGAACTGGTCATCGCCAATACCGAGTTGGCGTTTCAAAATACCGAAAAAGAAAAACGCGCCGCTGAATTGCTGATTGCCAACGAAGAGCTGATTTTTCAAAATACCGAAAAAGAAAAACGCGCCGCTGAATTGCTGATTGCCAACGAAGAGCTGATTTTTCAAAATGCTGAAAAAGAAGCCCGCGCCGTTGAACTTAATTTCGTTAACGATTCAAAAGAAGCGTTTCGTCATCAAGTGAATCAAATGCAAAAAATCGAAAGCATTGGACGATTGACTTCAGGCATTGCTCACGATTTCAATAATATATTGGCGTGCATATTGGGATATAACGAATTGAATCGGTCTATTCCTTCAGAAATAACGGATGAAGCGTTGAGAGTGGAGCTGGAATACAACACCAAACAAGTCGATATTGCGGGACAACGCGCGGTGGCGTTAATTAAAAAAATGCTGACCTATTCGCGCCAAGAAACAAAAAGGGAAAGTATGAATGTGAAACCTACGCCCGAAGTGATTAACGAAGTGTTGACGATGTTGCGTCCAGCTTTAACCCGTCAAATCAAACTAAAAACCGCCTTAAATTGTGCGGACACCATAGAAATTGATGTCACAGATTTACATCAAATTCTGACCAATTTAGCGGTGAATGCCAGAGATGCCATGAAAGAACGTGGCGGCGTGATTACGATTTCATTGAAGAAGGCGACGAATTTGAAAACACATTGTGTGGCGTGTGCGGATGCTTTAGATGGTAATTTTATCGAATTAAGCGTGTCGGATAACGGAACGGGCATCGAACCGCAAACGATTATTCGTATGTTCGATCCCTTTTTCACCACTAAAAAAGTGGGCGAAGACGGGGTTAGGTTTATCCACCGTGAGCGGCATGGTGCATCATTCTCACGGGCATATTTTGGTGGATTCAACGTTGGGTCAGGGGACGGCGTTCAGATTGTTGTTTCCCATTCCAACAAACTTAAAAACTTAACATTATGAATAGAAAAGACAAAATCTTAGCTTCTTCGGTTTTATTGCTGTCATTGGCTAGCACCGGTGCGGTGTGTTATTGGGTAGAAGCAAACACGCAACGATATGAATATCTAAAATTTATCGATGGCTCCAAAGAAGTTGAACAAAAAATCATCGCTCGATTGGAAGTACATGAACAAACGCTATTGAGTGGCGCGGCATTTTTTGAATCTTCGACCGAAGTCACGCGCGAAGACTTTAACATTTACGCCTCGCGGTTACTTAAAAATGCACATTTCAAGGGCATTCAAGCGTTGGGTTTTTCAAAATGGATTAAACCTGAAGAACTCGACACGCATAAAAAAAAGATTAGAGAAGAAGGATTTCCCGATTATCAAATTAGACCAAACGGGCAGCGTGACGCTTACACGTCTATTATTTACATCGAACCTTTTGCGGGTCGAAACTTACGCGCATTTGGTTACGATATGTATTCTGAACCGGTGCGTCGCGCGGCAATGGTATCGGCACGAGATGGAAATCAAGTGACGTTATCCGGCAAAGTTATTTTAGTTCAGGAAATCGAGCAAAATATTCAAGCGGGGACATTGATGTACTCGCCGATTTATGAAAGCAACAAACCGTTGGACACGGTTGAACAGCGTCAAAATGCAATATTTGGCTGGATTTACAGCCCGTTTCGCATGACCGATTTACTTCACAATGTTGCGGATAACAGCGCATTAAATTTACATATTTATGATGGCGATAGTACACAGCTTGAAAATTTGTTGTACAAAAATGCGGATAATTCACTCCCCGTGGTTTTTTTTGAAAAACGGCTTGTTGTCTTTAATGGCAAGGTGTGGACGCTGTATTTTGAGCAATTCACCCCGTGGAATTCCCGTAACACAAGGATTACAGCCGCAACGGGAACGCTCATCAGTTTTTTATTGTTTTTTTTCCTGCAATCTTATTTGATGGTGCAAAATCGTGAAGCAAAACTGGTTATTCAACGCACAGCTCAAAAATTGATTAACCAAGAGCTGCTTTTTCAAAAAGAAGCGAACGAAGAACTTCACCGTCAAAACATCGAAAAAGAAAAACGCGCTGTAGAGCTAGCGTTGGCTAACAATGAAAAAGAAGCGTTTCGTCTTCAAATGAATCAAATGCAAAAAATCGAAAGTATTGGACGACTGGCTTCGGGCATTGCCCACGATTTCAATAATATCTTGGCGTGTATGTTGGGGTATAACGAATTGAATCGGTCTATTCCTTCAGAAATGACGGATGAAGCGTTGGGCGCGGAGTTGGAATACAACGCCAAACAAGTCGATATTGCAGGACAACGCGCGGTGACGTTAATTAGAAAAATGCTGACCTATTCGCGCGAAGAGACAAAAAAAGAGGGTATGAATGTGAAACCTACGCCTGAAGTCATCAACGAAGTGTTGACGATGTTACGTCCGGCTTTAACCACTCAAATCAAACTAGAAGTCGCCTTAAATTGTGAGGACACCATAGAAATTGATATTACGGATTTACATCAAATTCTGACCAATTTAGCAGTGAATGCCCGCGATGCCATGAAAGAAAAAGGCGGCGTGATTACGATTTCATTGAATAAAGTGACGAATTTGAAAACACATTGTGTGGCGTGTGCGGATGATTTGGCAGGTGATTTTATTGAATTAAGCGTGTCGGATAACGGAACAGGCATTGAACCGCACACGATTATTCGCATGTTCGATCCCTTTTTCACCACTAAAAAAGTGGACGAAGGGACGGGGTTAGGTTTGTCCACCGTGAGCGGCATGGTGCATCATTCCCACGGGCATATTTTGGTGGATTCAACATTGGGTAAGGGGACAGCGTTCAGATTGTTATTTCCACCCGCTGTTTTAGGCTAAAATAACCGCCAACCGCTACAATACAAGCATCATGTCATTTTTAGGTAAAACCAAAACGTGAATTTAAAATTAACAACGACTTTAACAACTCGATTACCCACGCAAAACGGCGAGTTTGTGCTGCATTATTATCAAACCAATCAAGACGAAAAAGAGCATTTAGCGTTAGTGAAAGGCGACGTTACCGAACAAGAAAACGTGCCAGTGCGGGTACATTCGGAATGTTTGACCGGCGATGTGTTTGGCTCGCGTCGCTGTGATTGTGGTGAACAATTAGCGCGGGCGATGCAATATGTTGAAAAATCGGGTTGTGGCGTGGTGATGTATTTACGTCAAGAAGGACGCGGCATTGGCTTATTTCACAAGTTACAAGCCTATAATTTGCAAGATAATGGTCTCGACACGGTGGACGCGAATTTAGCGTTAGGATATTTAGCGGACGAGCGGGAATACGATGTCGCAGCGGCAATTTTGAATGATTTAAACATTCGTTCGGTGGCGTTATTAACCAATAATCCAGCCAAAATTGAGGCGTTGCAATCGCTCGGAATTAACGTGGTGGCGCGTCTGCCGCTGGTTGTGCCGTCGAATGACGATAATGTGGATTATTTAAAAACGAAAGCGACGAAAATGGCGCATGTATTTAATAACTGATTTGTTTACACTCTAAAAAAAGGAAAAATTATGCACCGTTTATTATTCATGTATTTATTGCTGTTACCGTTTGTCAGTTACGCCGTTGAGGACGACGCGCCACCGCGTTTGGAAAATGTGCCAGATGTTCCCGAATCGCCCGCGCGGGTGAAAAGCGGTGAAACGTTAGAGCCTGACATTACGATTATTCGGAAAGGCAAAAAAACGATTCAGGAATATCGGCGCAGCGGCAAATTGTATATGGTGAAAGTCATTCCAGACGCGGGTTTGCCGTATTATTTACACGATACGGACGGCGACGGCAAAATGGATGTGCGAAGTAATCAAATGGATCGGGGCGCGGATGTGAATATGTGGAATGTGTTGGAATGGTAAGGGAGTTCGCGCGTGATTAAAAAATTACTGCTGTCCTTTTTTGCCATTCTGGTCATTCTCGAAGAATGGCTGTGGGACGCGCTTGCGATTGCTGGACAATGGTTTTCGCGAGTTTTACATTTAGAAAAGTTCGATAATTGGCTGTTAAGTGCCACCCCGAACCAAGCCTTGCTGACGTTTTTGATTCCGCTAATTATTGCGACACCGTTTAACATTCTTGCCGTGGTTTTGTTGGCAAATGGCGCGATTCTTCAAGGAATTTTAATTGAAATTGTGGTGAAATTATTCGCCACGTTGTTGATTGCCCGCATTTTTCGTTTGGTCAAACTCGCGTTATTAACGTTTGGGTGGTTTGCCAAAATTTACAATACCATCAGCAGCGTGTTGCATTGGGCGCATGAAGTCATTCACCACACGGCAATTTATCAGTACAGTTTGCAACTCAAAGCTGCGATGAAAATTCAAGTTGCGGCATTTTTAAGAAAATATCATTTTTCAAATTAGGATGAAAATCATGTTAGAAAATAAACAAATCGCGCCTTTATTCGTTTCGATGAATCAACAAAATAAACCCATTCAATTAGCCGATTATTTAGGCAAAAAAAACGTCGTGCTTTATTTTTATCCGAAAGACGACACGCCAGGCTGCACGATTGAAGCCAATGATTTTACAAAATTGGCAGATGAATTTGCCGCCCAGGATACCGTTGTGATTGGCGTGAGCAAAGATTCGTGCGAAAGCCATCAGGCGTTTATCGATAAGTTTGGTTTGAAAGTTGAATTGTTAGCGGACACGACGGGCGAAGTTTGCGAAAGTTATGGCGTGTGGCGTGAACGTGAAAAAAATGGCGTGAAAAGTATGGCGATTTTACGCTCGACGTTCATCATCAACAAAGCGGGTTTACTCGAAAATGTGATGTACGGCGTAATGCACGACGGTCACGCGCACGACGTTTTGACACAAATTAAGCGGCTCGGCTAAATGAAATTTCCGTCGCTCAACACGCAAATTTTACTCGGCGCATTTTTGGGCGTGGTATTCGGTTTCGGTTTATTGTCGATGGGCAAAGATTCCGCGACCACGCAAACGAGTTTATACGTCGCCAATTTAGTCGGCACGCTGTTTATTGATTTACTCAAAATGGTGTTAATTCCATTGGTGTTTACGTCGATTGCGGTGGGCGTGGCGAATCTGCAAGCGCATAAACAAATTCATCGCGTGTGGATTTATACGCTTGGTTTTTTCGTGTTTTCGATGACGATTGCGATTGTGTTGGCGTTGGTGGCGAATCAAATTTTTCACGCAGGACAAGGGCTGCATTTGGATATGTTCCAAAATGCGATGAGCCATTTTGAAGCACAGCAACAAAGTCCGGCGGATTTTTTCACCCATTTTCTGCACGGTTTATTTATGAATCCGTTTGCGGCGTTGGCGCAAGGTGACGTGTTGGCGGTGTTGATTTTCGCGTTATTTCTAGGTGTGGCATTAGTCATTGGCGGCGAACGCTATAAAAACATTCTCACGCTGTTACAAGAATTTCTCGAAATCGTGATGCAAATGGTGCGCTGGATTATGACGCTTGCGCCGTTTGGGATTATGGCGTTGCTGATTAAATTGGTGGTGACACAAGATGTGTCGTTGTTGGCGACGCTAGGAAAATTTGTTGCGGTGGTCATTGGTACGACGTTAGTGCATGGCGTGATTGTATTGCCGCTGATTTTATATTTGGTGACGGGCATGACACCGTTACGTTTTTGGCGCGGTGCGAGAGAAGCGTTATTAACGGCGTTTGCGACCAGTTCGAGTTCAGCGACGTTACCAATTACGTTGCGGTGCGCGGAACATAATTTGCACGTTCGGAAAGAAATCGCACAATTCGTGATTCCGTTGGGCGCAACCGTCAACATGGACGGCACGGCACTTTATGAAGCGGCGGCGGCGTTATTTGTGGCGAATCTGGTGGGAATAGAGTTGAATTTTACGCAGCAATTGATTGTGCTGTTTACGGCGATGTTTGCCGCGATTGGCGCACCCGGAATACCTAGCGCGGGCATGGTCACAATGGTGATGGTGTTGCAATCCGTCGGTTTACCTGCGGAAGCCATCGCAATTTTGTTGCCGATTGATAGAGTGTTGGATACGCTTCGCACCACTGCGAATGTGGAAGGCGATATGATTGGCAGTTTGGTGGTTCAAAAATTAGTCAAAGAGAGTGCGAAACATGTTTGAGTTCAGTCAATACACCATCGAAACGATGGAAACAATTGTTATGATTTTGGTGATATTTGGTGTGTTGGGATTAGCTAGAATGCGCTAATCCCGCGTTATCAACTATTTAAAATCCGTGTTGGGACAAATACGTTCCACCCAAAATAAATGCCATAAACACTAAATAAACCACCGCCGCCACGCGCCGTGGTTTTTTACTTTTTTCGTAATTTGTCATAAATTCGCACTTGTTCCAGAGTTCACAAAGTTCAATTGTTTCAGCGCGTAATTTATCGTTTTCTGACAGACTTTGTCAAAAACAAGATTGCTCAACCATCAATTTAAATTGGAAATATCATGAAAGCTAAAAATTATTACTCGCTCGGTGTCACGGTTTTATTAGGTTCGACGTTGTTGGTCGGCTGCGTTCCCAGTCGTGTTCACCATCATTCTGAATATTCTTCGCAAAGTCAGGATTATCATCCGTATCAACAGCGCGAATATGAAGAACGGCAACCGCAAGAGCGCGAGCAGCCTCGTTATCAACCCCAAAATCGCCAATACCAGGAGCCGCAACCTCAAGAACATGAACAGCGTCACCATAATTCGCCACAACATTCACGCGATGATGACTGGCAACAACGTCAGCCACAAGTTGAACAATCAACGGAACGCGAGCCGGTGCGCCAGCGTCCACAAACTAGACCGCAAAACAATCCGAGACCTGAAATATCCGCGCCGACCGTTCAAACACAGACCGTTAACAAACCGTCACCGGTTGAAATAGTCACACCCGAGCCAGCCGTCGTAATAAAACCGCCTGTCACGCCACCAGTTCAACCGTGCAGCCGTCGAATCGGATGCGAAGATTCCAAATCTACCAACACAGATTCCAGTCGCAGAGAACGATAAAAATGACAAACTCAAAACTCAATTTAATCGGTAATTACGTTACCAAAGATTCCAATTTTGGCGTAGCAGTGGTGGGCAATATCGCCTATTTAGCCACCAATAAAAACGGGCTGATTATTTGTGATATTAGCAATCCGTCAAATCCTAAACAGTTGGGCAGTTATGACACGTCAGGCATCGCGTTTAATCTCGATGTGTTGGGCAATACCGCGTTTATTGCTGACGGAACGAGCGGTTTGCAATTGATTGATATTAGCCGACCATCGAATCCAACGCTCATTGGTAATTACGCGACGGCGGGTTTTGCAGCTGCCGTGAAAGTGGTCGGCAATCAAGCGTTTGTGGCAGATGAAAGTAACGGTTTACAAATTATTGATATTAGCACGCCCGCCGCGCCTGTTTTATTGGGCAGTTTTTACGGAGCGTCAGAAAATGTCACGATTAGTCATGGCGTGGCGTTTGTGGCGGATTGGTACGAAGGGTTGCAAATTATCGACATCCGCGACGCAACAAATCCTACGTTAATCAGCAGTTTTAAAACGGATGGTTACGCCGTCGATGTAGCGGTGGTGGGTGACGTGGCGTATGTTGCCGATAATGACAGCGGTTTACAAATCATTGATGTGAGCAATCTTTCACAGCCAAAATTGCTGGGAAATTACAACACATTGGGCGCAGCGGAAGCCGTGACGGTCGCAAATAATATCGCCTACGTCGCCGATAAAGATGCAGGTTTACAAGTAATTGATGTCAACAATCCGCGCCATCCCGTGTTGATTGAAAATCATGATACAGCTGGCTGGGCGTATGACGTGGCGGTTAATAATGGCACCGTTTATGTCGCAGATAAAAATGACGGACTGCAAATTTTTCAATCTCAAGTTCCTGTCGTCGTGAAACCAATAATAATCCCCGATAATTCAACGGCTGCCGTGGTTTCCGTAAAAGTTGACGGCGTAAAATTAACCGCGCCATCGAATGCGGCAAAATTACTGATTGGTTCAGAAAAAAATGATTCGATTATCGGCAAAGCGGGCGCAGATACGTTGCGGGGCAATGCGGGCAATGACTTTTTAGACGGCGGTTTGGGCAATGATTCACTCGACGCGGGCAACGGTGACGACACGTTAATCGGCGGCAAAGGAAACGATAAACTTATCGCGGGCAGTGGCAACGACCAATTGGACGGCGGCGAAGGCAATGACACGCTGGACGGCGGACAAGGTAACGATATTTTAAACGGGGGAATCGGCGTTGACAGCATGACGGGCGGCGACGGTGACGACCATTATTTTGTTGAAAACAGCAAAGACTTGGTCATCGAAAGTAACGCCAACGTGACCATCGGCGGCAACGATACCGTCACCAGCAAATCGACGTATTCATTGGGCGCAAACATTGAAAATCTAATTTTGGATGACGCGCAAGGCAAAGGCAATAACGGCACCGGCAACAAAGGCAATAACGTGATTACCGGCAGCATTGGCGATAATGTACTCAACGGCATGGCGGGTGAAGATACGTTATTCGGTGGCGACGGCGCGGATACATTGGACGGTGGTTTAGGCATGGATTCGTTGATTGGCGGCAACGGCGATGACGTTTACATTATGCAAAATCTGGTTGATGTGATTGTCGAAGAAAAAAACGGCGGTGATCAAGATGAAATTAAATCATCAGTTTCATTTGATTTGGCGCAAAGTGAAAACGTGGAATTTTTAACCTTGTCGGGTTTAAAAGCGATCGATGGCGTTGGCAACGAGTTGGCTAATTTACTGCAAGAAAAAGCAGGTGGCAAAACAAACAACAACTTTGAAGGTAACGAAGGCAACGACACCATTAACGGCGAAGGCGGCAACGATACGCTAAATGGCGGCGAAGGCGATGACGAATTAAATGGCGGCGACGGTGTCGATGTGGCGGTTTTTGCTGGCTTGTACGAAGATTATCAAATCACGTTAAATCCGGACGCTGAAGGCGTGGCGCAATTGGTGGTCGAATACAGTAATTCTGAAAACACGTCTATTTTGGATGGTAAGGATATGTTGAATGACATTGAAGTTCTCGAATTTGCCGACGGCGACCGACACAATAAAGCCGACGTGTTAAAAGACATTGGCACGGCTGAAGTTGATTCGAGTTCTGCCCTGATGTTGATTGGTATTGAAACTTTGTAGCGGCGATTTTTTGAATCAAGAGCGGATTTAAGCGTGCAAAATTCTACGTCTTAAATCCGCTATAATGGTCACTTTTATCTTTGGCTAAATTGGCGCGTTATGATACGATTTTTGTTTCCTTTTTTATTTTTGCTTTTTATTAACGTTTTCAGCATTCACAACGGTTACAGCGCACAAACCGATTCAGCAGTTGAAACAAATCTGACGATTACTGCCGAGTTTTTACAAAGTAAAATTGATGCGCTGAACACTCGCCAAGGTTTAGAAGAAAGCGTGAAAACCGCCGTTCTGAAACAATATCAAGCCGCCCAAGATAATTTAACTAACAACGCTCAAAATCTCACGCAAATTACCGCGTTCACCGCTGCGATCCATCAAGCCCCCGTACAAACTAAAGCGTTACAAAAAGAAATTGAGCAAACGCTCGACAAACTCAGCAAGCAAAAAAACGAAGATTTTAGTCAAATTCCGGTTGAAGAATTAGAGCAACGCTTGATTCTTGAAAAGGGCAAAATCAGTCAGATTGAGGACACGCTTAAAAAGACAGAAACGGATTTGGCGCAACAAAATAATCGCCAAGCGTCAATTCGCGAAGAAACCGTTATTGCTCAACAAACGATTGAAACGACGCTGAAAAATCTCGAATTATCCGCTGCGCCGACGGATTCCAAGCTCGAACACGAAGCGCGGCAACTGTATTACAAAACGCTGATTGACACGCGCACCTCGGAATTAAAGCGGCTCGATGTTGAAGCCACCAGCCAACCCGCGCGGCTGGAATTGCTAAAAGCGCAACTTCAATTGTTGGATATTCAAAAAAAATCGCTCGGGCTAATCGTCACCACGATTGAAAGTTTGGCGTTTGAATTGCGTCAACAAGAAGCCAAAAAAATGGAAGACGCGCTCAGTCAAACCGAAAAAGATCTCGAAGGTAAACACGCGCTGATTCAAGAAAATACCCGTGAAAACATTCAGTACAGCCGCGAATTCCAAGCGGTCACGGCGAAAATAGAACAAATCAGCGAGCAAAAAAATTACGTCGAAACGCAAACCACGAATATTGAAAACGATTTTAAAAGTGCGGATAAAAAAATTAGTTTGGCGGCATTAAGTCCCGCGTTGGGAAAAATTTTGCGTGAACAACGGCGCAGTTTAGCGAGTCAAAATGAAGTGGCGGCGGAATCGCGGAAACTCGAAAATGAAACCGCGTTGACCAGTTTGGAGCAATTCAAAGTGGAAGATAAACAAAAACAACTGTTGAATTTAGACGACGCGCTCAAACAAATGATGCGGCAAGTCGGCGAAAATTTACCGTTTGAACAGCGCATGATGATTCAAGCGGAATTGCGCGTATTGCTGAATAATCAAAAAGAATTGCTGAATAAATTGGCGTTGGCGGATTCGACCTATTTGCGAACGTTGGGCGATTTGGATTTTTCGCGTCAACAATTGTCAGCAGAAGCGACCAAGTTTGCGGCGTATTTGGATGAACGATTATTGTGGGTAACGAGTTCTGAACCCGTTAATTTGGACACGCTGACGGGACTTTATCATTCATTGCAATGGCTGTTTTCACCGACGAATTGGTTTGAATTGTGGCGCGGAATGTTTCACCTTTTTTCGCACAATGCGTTATTTTCTAGCGTGGCGTTAGCGATGATATTCGTATTGGTGCAGCTAAAACATTGGACGCACCAACATTCAAAACGAAACGAAACCGAGTTACGTCATTGGCACACCGACCATTTTTATTACACGTTGCGAGTGTTAGCGTATCGCGTGTTATTGACGTTGCCAATTCCCGCTGCGGCATTTTTATTCGGGACTTTTTTAACGTCCAGCAGTCTGATTGATTTTAATCAAGCCATCGGCGCGGGGCTGCAAAAAGCAGCACATTCGGCATTTTTATTACAATTTTTTTACGCTTTCTTTGCGGCGGACGGCATTGCCCGACGACATTTTCAATGGCAAAAAAGCACCGTATTATTGTTGCGACAACAATTGGCGTGGTTGCGATTCGTGATGGTGCCAGCGATGTTTTTAATTCGGGCGACGAGCGCGTCTAAATTTTCGGAATACAGCGATTCGTTGGGGCGATTTTCATTGTTAATTGCGCTGATGGCACTCGCCCTTTTTTTTGCAAAACTGCTGCATCCAAGTCGTGGACTGTGGCAAACGTGGTTGAAAAATCACGCGAATCATTGGTTAATTAAATTGCGTTATGTGTGTTACGCGCTGGTGATTATCGTGCCGGTGGTGATTATGGGTTTTGCCGTCGCCGGTTATTATTCGAGCGCGTTGGAGTTGCAAGAAAAACTGATTAGTACGTTGCGGTTGCTGATGCTCGTGGTGGTGATTCATGAAATTTTGTTTCGTTGGTTGATGTTGGCAAATCGGCAATTGGCGTTGAAAAATGCGACGCTGCAACAAGAATTACACGACCAACATTCGCCCACCATCGACGGTGAAGCGTTGCTCGATATTCCCAAAATTAACGCGCAAACGCGGAAATTGCTGCACGTCATGTTGACGTTTACGGTCATTTTAGGGTTTTGGATGATTTGGAAAAACATTTTGCCGGCGTTTTCGTTTTTAGATCGCATCGTGTTGTGGCAGCACAAAACGATTATTGAAAATCAAGAAAGTTATCAGCCGATTACGCTGACAAATTTACTGTTGGCGGGCGTGTATTTATTTGCGGCGATTGTGTCGGTGCGGAACTTTTCAGGCGTGTTGGAATTGCTGGTTTTTCGGCGGTGGAATATCGAAGCGGGCAGCCGTTATGCCACGAATCAATTGGCGAAATACTTTTTTATTACAGTGGCGTTTATTTGCGTTGCCAACGAATTGGGCGGCAGTTGGTCGCAAGTACAATGGTTGGTCGCGGCGTTGGGCGTAGGTTTAGGTTTTGGTTTGCAAGAAATTTTCGCGAATTTGGTGTCAGGGATTATTTTATTATTTGAGCGTCCGATTCGCGTTGGCGACACGGTGACGATTGGCGACGTGACGGGGCGCGTGTGCCGAATTCAAATGCGGGCGACCACGTTGTTGGATGTTGATCAACGTGAATTGATTGTGCCGAATAAAAGTTTTATCACCAGTCAATTGACGAATTGGACGTTGAGCGACCCGACCACGCGAATTGTGATTCCGATTGGCATTGCGTTCGGTTCGGATGTGGAATTCGCGCATGATTTGCTGTTGAAAACCGTGCAAAATACGCCGTTGATTTTGGCTGAACCTGAACCGTGCGTGTTATTTGTGGGGTTTGGTGACAGTACGTTGAATTTTTCGCTGCGGGCGTTTGTGAGCGATCCGATTAACCGCTGGCCAGTGATTCACGAGTTAAATATGCGCGTGGAACGGGCGTTGCGCGAAAATAAAATTGAAATTCCGTATCCACAACGTGAGGTTCACATGCGGACGTAGCTTTTTGCGAATCAAAAAGACGTTCAACAAGTTTGCGTTTTAGTTTTGAATGTCAGTATCATTTCTCTTTTTTTAATCCACATCACGCTGGGAATAACATGATTAACGACGACCAACTTACACCAGAACAATTCAGCATTTGCCGGTTGAAATCCACCGAACCGCCGTTCACTGGCAAATATGTCGATTGCAAAGAAGACGGCATTTATCATTGCGTTTGTTGCGACGCGCCCCTTTTCGATTCTGAAACGAAATACGATTCAGGTTCGGGCTGGCCCAGTTTTTGGCAAGCGTTAGAAAAGCGCGTCGCTGAAAATATCGATACCACGCACGGAATGCGCCGCGTGGAAATTGTTTGTGGACAATGCGCCGCCCATTTGGGACACGTTTTCACCGACGGTGTTGAGCCGACGGGTTTACGTTATTGCGTTAATTCCGCGTCCTTACTTTTGCAGAATCGCGCATGAAAAATTTATCACTCGCTCACCAATCCGCCCAAGATTTACTCGATTTTATCGACGCAAGCCCCAGCGCGTGGCACGTTGTCAAAACTCTTGAAACACAACTCGCGGCATTTCAATTTCAACGATTGTACGAAACCGAAACGTGGCAATTGGAAAACGGCGGACGTTATTACGTCGTGCGCGGCGATTCCTCGATTATCGTGTTTGTTCACGGTGAAAAATCGGTCGCCGAAACGGGGTTTAAAATCATTGGCGCACACACCGATTCGCCCAGTTTACGCATCAAACCGAATCCCACCACGACCACGGCAAATCTTGAACGTTTAAATGTTGAAATTTACGGCGGCGCAATTATCGCCACGTTTGCAGACCGCGAATTAAGCCTTGCGGGGCGTGTCAATTATCAAACTGAAAATGGTGAATTGGCGCAAAGTTTGGTGCATTTTCCACAGCCGTTATTGCGTTTGCCGAATTTAGCGATTCATCTCAATCGCAACGTCAATGAAGACGGTTTGAAATTCCACAAACAAAATGAATTGGGTTTGTTGTTTGCCAATGTGGCGGAACAATTGCCCGTGTCTCAGTTTTTAACGTTGTTAACATCGCAATTACCCGACGACACGGCGCGAATTTTGGCGTGGGATTTAAACGTTTTCGATACGCAAAAAGGCAATTTTTGGGGTGCGAATCAAGAGTTTTTCGCCAACGGACAAATCGACAATTTAGCGTCTTGTCATGCGGCGATAAACGCGCTGCTTGATGAGCGTATTTTGAAAAATGACAGCACGTTGATTTGTGCCTTTTTCGACCACGAAGAAGTCGGCAGCGAAAGTCATTGCGGCGCGTCGGGCAGTTTTTTGACGGACACATTGCAACGGATGAGTGACGCAACTTCGCAAAGTTCACAGGATTTTGCCCGAGCGTTGGCGCGAAGTTTTTTGATTAGCGCGGATATGGCGCACGCTTATCACCCGAATTTTCCGCAAGTTTACGATGCCGCGCACACCGTTCACGTCAATCAGGGCGTGGTCATTAAAGTGAATGTGAATCAGCGTTACACGTCGGACGGTGTTTCGGAGGCGATGTTTATGCGGTGGTGCGAACGCGCCAATGTGCCGCATCAAATGTATTCGCATCGAAATGAATTATCGTGTGGCAGCACGATTGGCGCGACGGTTTCAGCAAAATTGGGCATTCGTGGCGTTGATGTGGGTAATCCGATGTGGGCGATGCACAGTTGCCGCGAAAGTGCGGGCGTTTTTGATCATGGCGCGATGATTGCTGTCATGAAGCAATTTCTAATAAACAACGCACCAGCTAGTTAATACAATTTAATTTGATGAAGCGGATTTTCCTTACACCACCACAAAAATAACAGAAACAAAACACCATGAAAAAACCAACCCCACAAAAACACATTGAAGCCTACACCCACGCCGACAAAGAGCGCGTGAATAATCCGCCTGTGGGTTTGGTCACGCCAAAAACTGACCCAGAAAAAGGCGAAAAGAAAACTTACGCCTACGACCCGCATCTTGACCCACAGCTGCAATGGGCTGGTAAAACCGAACACACCAGTTTTGATGTTCCCACCGTCAGTTTGCACGTTCACGAACGCATTGATTCTAAAACTATCATCGAAGCCGTTAAAAAAGCCAAAGACGACGGCGGTCAACAAAGTTTGTTTGATGACGCAAAACCTCTGCGCGAAGCCTTAGATTTTTACAAGCACAAAGAAAACTGGAGTAATCGC
Source organism: uncultured Pseudomonadota bacterium (assembly GCA_903889445.1). GTDB lineage: Bacteria > Pseudomonadota > Gammaproteobacteria > Methylococcales > Methylomonadaceae > UBA10906. The sequence continues at coordinate 31,946 of CAISXF010000026.1, read as the reverse complement.
TTGATTGCAGGCGATAGTTTGCTGGTGATGAATTCGTTACTCGAAAAAGAAGGCATGGCTGGCAAGGTGCAAATGGTCTATTTCGACCCACCTTACGGCATTAAATACGGCAGTAATTTTCAGCCGTTTGTGAATAAGCGCGATGTCAAAGACGGCAAAGACGAAGATTTAACCAGCGAACCCGAAACGATTAAAGCCTTCCGCGATACTTGGGAATTAGGCATTCATTCGTATTTAACGTATTTGCGCGACCGTTTGTTATTAGCACGCGAATTATTGCACGAAAGCGGCAGTGTGTTTGTGCAGATTTCTGATGAAAATGTGCATCATGTGCGTGAAATTATGGATGAAGTTTTTGGCGCGGAGAATTTTGTTAGTTTGATTTCTTTTAAAAAAACAGGTGGTTTTGCTTCAACTGCGCTTGCAGGTATTTGTGACTACGTTGTTTTTTATGCAAAAAATAAAGACAAGATAAAGTTTAATCAACTATTTTCTGAAAAAATTATTGGTGAAGGTTCAGGTGATAGATATACATCGGTAGAATTAGACAGTGGAGAAATTAGACCTATATCTAAAGAAGAAATTGAAAATCCATTACTTTTGCCTAAAAATGCCCGAGTTTTTCTTGGCGCACCATTAACATCAGACGGTGCATCAAAAACAGTGGTTGAATTTGAATTTGAAGAAAAAAAATATAAACCTAAAGCAAATCAACACTGGAAAACAACGCTTGATGGACTTAATCAACTCGCTAAAGTTAATAGACTATTTGCAACAAAATCTTTCGTTAACTATAAGCTATACATAGACGATTTCCCCGCAGTTCCAATTGCTAATCTTTGGACTGACACAATGGGAACAGCAGAACGAAATAAAGTTTATGTTGTTCAAACAGCACAAAAAGTAATTCAACGCTGCCTCCTAATGACCACCGACCCCAGCGATTTAGTTTTAGACATAACCTGCGGCAGTGGTACAACCGCCTACGTTGCCGAGCAATGGGGCAGACGTTGGATAACCTGCGACACTTCCCGCGTGGCTTTAACGCTGGCAAAACAACGGTTGATGACCGCAAACTTTGATTATTACCAATTGGCACGTCCGAACGACGGCATATCAAGTGGCTTTGTTTATAAAACTGTGCCGCACGTTACGCTAAAAAGCATTGCCAACAACGAACCTCCCGCCACCGAAACCCTTTACGACCAACCGTTAAAAGATACCAAACGAGCGCGAATTACTTCGCCTTTTACCGTTGAAGCCGTGCCTGCACCGTATGCCCAAAGTTTAGACGACCTCGAAAATGAAAACTCGGGTGCGGATAATTCGATTGCGCGGTCGGGTGAAACGTATCGTCATAATGAATGGCGCGATGAATTATTAAAAACAGGTGTGCGAGCAAAAAGCGGCAGCATCATTGAATTTTCGCGTCTTGAAACCTTAGTCGGAACAAAATACATTCAAGCGCAAGGCGAAACCAAAGAAGATGTGCCTAAAAAAGTGTTTGTGGTATTTGGCAGTGAATTTGCGCCGTTAGAATCGCGGATTGTGGCGAATGCAATGGAAGAGGCGCAATTATTAAAGCCTGATATTTTGCTATTTTGTGCGTTCATGTTTGAAGAAGAAGCCGCCAAAGATATTGACGAAACGCCTGAACATTTGATTGGTTTTAAATTATTGAAAGCGCAAATGAACGCGGATTTACTCACCGATGATTTGCGTAAAAGTCGCTCAAGTAATGAAAGTTTTTGGTTAATTGGTCAACCTGATGTCAGCGTTAAACATTTAGACGACGGACAAATTCAAGTCGAAGTGTTAGGTTTTGATTATTACAATCCGAAAACGGGCAATGTTGACAGTGGCGGCAAAAAGAATATCGCCATGTGGTTACTCGATACCGATTACGACGGACGCAGTTTATTTCCAAAACAAGTCTTTTTTCCCATGTCAGGCAACGGCGAAGGTTGGGACAAATTAGCGCGGAATTTAAAAGCTGAAATTGACGACGAAAAAATTGAATCGTTTAGCGGCACGTTGTCATTGCCCTTTGAAAAAAGCGAAAAAATTGCGGTCAAAATTATTGATGATCGTGGCATTGAATGTTTGCGCGTTATTAAACTGTAGGAGAGCATGATGCAAGCGATTGAATTTGAAGCCGTAGCACAAAATCACTTGATTCGGATTCCTGAAAATATCCCTGATGGTGTTTCTATTCGAGTGTTGGTTCTTGTTAATGACAAAATTGCAATCCAAAAAAACACGTTACGAGAAAGCAATGATGTAAAAACACTTCTAACAAGCGTAATGGAAGGCTTAGAAGATTCTGATTTTGAACGTCCAAGAGATTTTGGCAGGGAGCAACCCGAATGGGATTTTTAATTGATACCAATGTGATTTCAGAATTGCAAAAAGGTGAACGTACCGATAAAAACGTGCAAGCGTGGTTTGATCAAACAAATGAGAATGAACAGTTTTTGTCGGTGTTAGTAACGGGGGAAATTCGTTTAGGCATTGAACGCTTACGTCGCAGAGATCCTGTGCAAGCCTTACGTTTAGAACAGCGGCTTTTAACTTTGCAGGCAAAAATGGCAGGTCGCATATTACCTGTAACTGATGCCATTACTGACCGCTGGGGACAAATCAATGCAGGCGATCCGTTTCCTGTAATAGATAGTTTGTTAGCTGCCACCGCGTTAGAACATGATTTGATATTAGTCACACGCAATATCCGTGATGTTGAACGTTCTGGTGTGCGCCTACTCAATCCTTTTTTGACACCTATTCGTGAACTATGAAAACAATCGATACGTTAATTATCAACAAACCGTATTTTGAACCAGAACTGTATTGGCATTACGAACGCGAAAACCGTAATTTCTTAAAAAAAGAAGGTCGCCGTCCAGCGGGTTATGTTGTCGCCACGCCAAATGCAAAAGGGTTTGATGATGCGGGTGTTTTTGTAGAAATTGAATTAGTGAATCAAATTCGCCCAGAAATTAAAAAATGGCGCGACGCGGGTTACAGCGGCGTAACGGGCATGACTAAACGCTTGTTGGAACATTGGCAAGATGCGAGCGAACGTGAAAACCGCTTTTTCTTTTGCCAATTAGAAGCGATTGAAACCTTAATTTGGTTAATCGAAGCACCAGCGGCAGATAAAGTCGGCATTAACATTCAAGGTGACGGCGGCACGTTTGAGCGTTTGTGCAGCAAAATGGCGACGGGAACAGGCAAAACGATTGTAATGTCGATGATTTTGGCATGGCAGTTTTTGAACAAAGTCACTTATCCCACCGACAACCGATTTAGCAAACACGCGCTGATTATCGCGCCAAATCTCACGGTAAAAAGCCGTTTGCAAGTGCTGTTGCCGCAGCATGAACAAAATTATTACGAACTGTTCAACATTGTGCCGACCGATTTAATGGATAAATTGCGGCAAGGCAAAATGATTATTCACAATTGGCATACATTGGCATGGGACGACCAAGACAAGCTCGATGCCAAAGTTAAAAAGGGACAATTGCGTTCAGTGGATACGCGCCAACGAATGGAAATAAGCGGCACAGCGTATGCCAAACAAGTGTTAGGCGAAATGGCAAACGTTAAAAATTTGATTGTCATTAACGACGAAGCCCACCATGCGTGGCGCGTGCCTGCTGAAAGTAAAATCAAAGGCGTAAAAAAAGAAGACATCGAAGAAAGTACAATTTGGGTAGGTGGTTTAGACAGAATTCATGCGACACGCGGCATTTTGCGTTGTTTCGATTTATCAGCCACGCCATTCGCGCCATCTGGCAAAAAAGCCAATGAAGAAGCCTTGTTTTCGTGGATTGTGTCAGATTTTGGTTTGAACGATGCAATTGAATCGGGTTTAGTCAAAACGCCTCGCGTGGTGGTGCGTGATGACAGTATTACCACCAAAGAATTGAAATCACGGCTTTATCATATTTACATGGACGATGAAGTTAAAGACGATTTAAACCGCAAAGCCGATGCCGCCGAGCCGTTACCTGATTTGCTTATCAATGCGTATTACTTGCTAGGGTTGGATTGGTTAGAAACAAAAAAATCATGGGAACAACAAGGGCATAAAATCCCGCCTGTGATGATTACGGTTGCCAATCGTACAGAAACCTCGTCACGCATTAAATATGCGTTTGATCATGGGCAAGTGTTAATTCCTGAATTGTGCGATCCAGAAAAAACACTGCAAATTGATAGCAAAGTATTGGAAGCGGCTGAAGCTGAAAACGATGTTGAAATCATTACTATTGAAACCGATGATGAAACAGAATCAACGCCTAAATTAACCAAAAAACAGCAAGCGGAAATTTTGCGTTTAACCGTTGATACGGTTGGCAAAGAAGGACAGTTAGGCGAGCAAATTCAAAATGTGTTATCGGTTGGTATGTTATCCGAAGGGTGGGATGCAAAAACGGTTACACACATTATGGGATTACGCGCCTTTTCGAGCCAATTGCTTTGTGAACAAGTTATTGGACGTGGTTTGCGGCGTGTATCTTACGAAGTCGGCGAAGATGGGTTATTCGAGGCAGAATACGTCAACATTTTTGGTGTACCGTTTAGTTTTCTACCACACGAAGGCGGCGACACGTCACCGCGTCCCGTTTCACCTAAAACAAAAATTGAACCTGTTGCTGAAAAATCAGAACATGAGATTACATTCCCAAATGTGTTACGCATCGACCCCGTTTATAAACCTAAATTAACGTTGAATTGGGACACCGTAAAAACGCTTGAATTAGATCCTTACGAAGCCATTACTGAAACTGAATTAGCCGCTGTTATCGCAGGCAAGCCGAATGCAACCGTAAAATCCGCCATCGGTTTAGAGCAAATTTCAGAAGATACGCGCATTCAAACTATCATTTTCAAAGTGGCTTCTACCATTTACAACGCCGAAAAGCGTGCCGATTGGAAAGGCAGTAAAGAAAACTTTTTAGCGCAATTGGTTCGATTAGTGGATGAATTTATTGCGTCGGACAAAATACAAGTCAAACACGATTTGTTTCATTTGGATAATTCAAAACGCAAAATTTTGATTATTTTGAACATGAACAAGATTGTTCAGCATATTTGGACAGAAATTCGTGCCGAAAACAGTGAGAAATTAACGGCGATTTTTGACAAAGAGCATCCGATTCGTTCAAGTGCAAATGTTCGTACTTGGTACACCAGCAAACCGTGTGAATGGTTAAATAAATCACATATCAGCCATTGCGTTTATGACAGCACTTGGGAAGCAAGCGAAGCCTACTTTTTAGAAAAATCAGAATTAGTGCAATCGTTTGTCAAAAACGACCATCTAGGTTTTGTAATTTTTTACAATTTCAAAGGTGTTATCCGAAAGTATTATCCCGACTTTATTATTCGCTTAACCAATGGCGAGTATTTAATTTTGGAAGTAAAAGGGCAAGATGACCAGCGCAATCGCACCAAACGCGAGTATTTAAACGAGTGGGTGAAAGCCGTCAATGAACAAGGCGGATTCGGACATTGGCATTGGGCGGTTTCGTTTAGTCCTTCGGATATACAGGGTTTGATAGCTGCTAAGTTAGAGGCGTAAGTATAAAAATTAAAACGCTATACGAAAAAATCAGTTTGTCTGTCCATTAACGCTATTTAAATTTGAGAAAAATTTATGACTCTAATTCGCCAAGAAGATGTGATTGAAAGCATCGCGCAAGCCTTGCAATTCATTTCGTATTATCACCCGCAAGATTTTATTCAAGCCTTGAACGCCGCGTATTTGCGCGAAGAAAGTCCCGCCGCCAAAGACGCAATGGCGCAAATTTTAATCAATTCGCGTTTGTGTGCGGAAGGAAAACGTCCGATTTGCCAAGACACGGGCATCGTCACGGTATTTGTGAAAATCGGTATGAATGTGCAATGGGAAAGTGAGTTGAGTTTAGCGGATATGATTAATGAAGGCGTTCGGCGGGCGTATCAAAACGTGGATAATCCGTTGCGTGCGTCGATTTTGCGTGACCCCTCTGGCGAACGTATTAACACGCGCGACAACACGCCCGCCGTCATTCATACCGAAATAGTGTTGGGCGATAAAGTGGAAATCGACATTGCCGCAAAAGGCGGTGGTTCGGAAGCCAAAGCGAAATTTGCGATGTTGAATCCGTCCGATAATATCGTCGATTGGATTTTAAAAACCGTTCCGACGATGGGTGCGGGTTGGTGTCCGCCAGGAATTTTAGGGATTGGCATTGGCGGCACGGCAGAAAAAGCGATGTTGCTCGCCAAAAAAGCGTGCATGGGTTCGATTGATATTCAGGAATTACAAGCGCGTGGCGCGTCGAATCGGTTGGAAGAATTGCGTTTAGAGCTTTACGAAAAAGTGAACTCGCTCGGTATTGGCGCACAAGGTTTGGGCGGTTTGACGACGGTTTTGGACGTGAAAATTTTGGATTATCCAACGCACGCCGCGAATTTACCAATTGCAATCATTCCGAATTGTGCAGCGACGCGCCACGTTCATTTTGTGTTGGACGGAAAGGGTGTGGCAGAATTTATACCGCCCAATTTGGACGATTATCCCGTGGTAACGTGGGACGTGAGCGCGGCGCGTCGAGTGAATTTAGACACGCTCAAACCCGAAGACGTGACAACGTGGCAAGTTGGCGAAACGTTGTTGTTAAGCGGCACGCTTTTAACGGGGCGTGACGCGGCGCATAAACGATTGTGCGAAATGTTAGAACGTGGCGAAGCATTACCAGACGGTGTGGATTTCACCAATAAATTTATTTATTACGTCGGGCCAGTCGATGCGGTGCGTGATGAAGTCGTCGGTTCAGCGGGACCAACAACGGCGACAAGAATGGATAAATTCACCGCGCCATTACTTGAAAAAACGGGCTTGATCGGCATGATTGGCAAGTCTGAACGCGGTGAATTGGCAATCGCTGAAATTAAAAAACACAAAGCCGTTTATTTAATCGCGGTCGGTGGCGCGGCGTATTTGGTTTCAAAAGCGATAAAAAAATCCAAAATTTTGGCGTTTGCTGATTTAGGCATGGAAGCCATTCACGAGTTTGTCGTGGAAGATATGCCCGTCACAGTCGCGGTCGATTCGCACGGCGTTTCGATTCATCAAACCGCACCCGCAAAATGGCAGGCGAAAATCGGTCAAATTCCCGTTGAGATCATAACGAAATGAAAAAACGTCGTGTATTTTTAATCAGTTTTTTGATTGTGGCGATGTCGATGTTGACGGGTTGGCGTTCGCATCATCATAAAAAGCATCGGACGGTTGAACCGACGGCTAAAATTGCAGAACCCAAAGCGTTAGACTTGTCGTTGCCAGTGCGAACCGAAGACAACCCTACAATTTCGATTACGCCAGAAAAATCCGTGGTATCCGTTGAAAAACCTAAAAAAATACAACGCGAACTCGAACTCGATACGCAATCAATCATGTCGATTGAACCCGAAGCCGGTAAAACAAAATCGTTTGACGGCGCGGGTATCACCATCAATTTAAAACGTTAACTTCACACAGATTAAAAATTATGGATTTATTACTCGCGGTAAAAGTATTGATTTTAGGTATCGTCGAAGGCTTAACCGAATTTTTGCCTATTTCAAGTACAGGACATTTAATTTTGGTGGGCGATTTGCTCAATTTTAATGACGACAAAGGCAAATTATTTGAATTAGTCATTCAAGTTGGCGCGATTTTGGCGGTGTGTTGGGAATATCGCCGCAAAATTGGCAGCACCTTCAGCGGATTGTTACGCAAAGAAAAAGCCGCGCAAAACTTCACGCTCAATTTAGCGATTGCCTTTTTACCCGCCGCAATTTTAGGCTTTTTATTTAGCAAATATATCAAAGCGGTTTTATTCAAACCCGTTCCGGTGGCATTGGCATTTATTGTGGGCGCGTTCATTATTATTTGGGCAGAAAAGCGACAACATACGGTGCGAATTAACGCGGTCGATGAACTATCAAAATGGGACGCGCTGAAATTAGGTTTTGCTCAAGCCTTTGCGTTAATTCCTGGTACCTCGCGTTCCGGTGCAACGATTATCGGCGGTTTATTATTTGGTTTATCGCGCCAAGCCGCGACAGAATTTTCATTTTTTTTAGCGATTCCTACGTTAGTTGCAGCGAGTGTGTACGATTTATATAAACACCGCGAATTGCTTGATGTAGCGGCTGACGCGCCTGTTTTTGTTTTAGGAATGATTGCGGCTTTTTTCAGTGCGTTATGGGCAATCAAAGGTTTGTTGCGTTATATCAGTCAGCACGATTTTTTGGTTTTCGCCTGGTATCGATTAGTTTTTGGCGCGATTGTTTTAATCACAGCTTACAGCGGCGTGGTGCAGTGGTCGGTAAATTAACTGATAAAAAGTGCGTGTAATTGTTGGATTGGTTGAAAAATTCGTAAATGTGTTTAGAATTACGGTCAACACATCGTTATGCGGTGTGCTATTTTCCCTTTCAACCCAAAATAATAACAATTTGAGGATAGACGTTAATGAATACATTGAAAAAAATCGCTTTAGCGGCATTGGTTGCAGCTTCTTTCGGTGCAGTTTCTACCACTGCTTTTGCTGAAACCGATGCAGGTCGTATCGTTTACACACCTACAGTTGCTATCGATATTACAGCTGGCAAAATTCAAGTGGCTGTTGACGCACTTATTGCTGGCGGCGACGCTGAAGCTGTATCAAAATTGATTAAAGATGCGTCAGATTCTGTTAAAGAAATCAACGCAAGCGACTCAGTTTTCAAAGCTAGCAGCAAAGCTAACGGCTTGATTAAAGCGGCGCGTAATCATGTAAAAGAGGGTGCTAATCAACAAGCTGAACAAGAATTAAGAGATGCTCATAAAGGCATTCTAGCTTTAAAATCCATTCTTTAAGCTCACACTTTCTGAAACTAAAAAGCCTTGCGACTGCAAAGTCACAAGGCTTTTTTAATGTGCGACGAAAAACGGTTTAGCTTTCGCGAGCTAGTTTTTTATAAGTGTTAATCAGCGCATTGGTCGAACAATCGTGACTGGTGATTTCATCATCATTATTCAATTCGGGCAAAATTACTTTCGCCAACACTTTACCTAACTGCACGCCCATTTGATCGTAAGAATTGATATTCCAAATAACACCTTGAACGAAAATTTTGTGTTCGTATAAGGCAATCAATGAACCCAATGTTCTCGGCGTTAATTTTTTAAACAAAAACGCATTCGACGGTTTGTTGCCATCAAACACTTTCGCCGCGACTAAAACGCTGTCTTCACATTCTTCCGCCGTCAAATCTTGTTTCACTTCGTCTGCCGACTTGCCGTGCATTAAGGCTTCAGGTTGCGCGAGAAAGTTTGAAATCAAAATTTTGTGATGTTCAGGTAAATCATAATGACTGATGGCGGGCGCAAGAAAATCGCACGGAATCAATTTGGTACCTTGATGAATCAACTGATAAAAAGCGTGTTGTCCATTCGTACCAGGATGTCCCCAGATAATCGGCCCGGTGCTGTAATCGACTTTTTTGCCGGTAATCGTCACGCTTTTACCGTTACTTTCCATGTCGCCTTGTTGAAAATAATCAGCGAAATAACGCATCGATTGATCGTATGCCAACATCGCGTGCGTATCAGCATGGAAAAAGTTGTTATACCAAACGCCCAACAATCCCATAATCACCGGGATATTTTGTTCAAACGGCGTGTTTTTGAAATGGTTATCGGCTTCGTGTGCGCCTTCCAACAATTCCTCAAAATTATCCATGCCGACATACAGCGCAACCGATAAACCAATCGCCGACCAAAGTGAATAACGTCCGCCAACCCAATTCCAAAACTCGAACATATTTTCAACATCAATGCCAAATTCGGCAACCACTGTCGCATTCGTTGACAAAGCCACAAAATGTTTCGCGACGGCTGACGCATCGGGTGCCGTTTTCAGTAACCAAGTGCGAGCGGAATTCGCGTTCGTCAACGTTTCTTGCGTGGTAAATGTTTTTGAACCGACTAAAAATAACGTGGTTTCTGGTGACAGATTTTCTAACGTTTCAATTAAATCGGTTTGATCGACGTTAGAGACAAAATGCACGCGCAACGCGGCGGTGGCGTAAGGATGCAACGCGGCAGTGACCATTTTCGGTCCCAAATCAGAACCGCCAATGCCGATGTTAACAATATCGGTAATCGCTTTGCCGCTGTAACCTTTCCAATCGCCCGAACGAACGCGCTCACAAAACCCGCGCATTTTTTTCAACGAAGCGTTAATTTGCGGCATCACATCTTGACCATCGACAAAAATGGGCGTGTTGCTGCGATTGCGTAACGCGGTATGTAACACGGCGCGGTGTTCCGTCACATTGATTTTTTCGCCGGAAAACATAGCGTTAATTTTTGTTTTTAACTGCGCTTGTTTTGCCAAGTTAATCAACAACGGTAACGTGTTATCGTCGATGCGATTTTTAGAATAATCGAACAAAATATCATTAAATTGCAACGAAAATTTTTCATGACGATACGAATCGTTTTTAAAACTGTCGATTAAACGTTGATTGCCAATGTGTTCATAGTGATTTTGTAACGCCACCCAAGCGGGCGTGGTGGTCAACGATGCCATGCGGTAGAACTCCAAATAAAAAGTAAAAAGAAAAATTGGCGCAAGTCTACGAAAATTAAGGTCAGATAGCAATAATACGCTACTCGAACAAAGGCTTTTTAATACGCATAACGGTCGCAAGCGGTTTATCATTATATGCGACTTTCTTTGCTTAAATCGACGTGTTAAAGTTAGCGGGTGCTGTATATTTAGCGTACAGTTAGTTTGAACGCTGTGCAATTATCGTACGGTTAACTCATCACAATAATAATTATTCAGGCAGGTCGAGAGGATTTATGAACATCGCAAAACTTATCAAAAAAACGTCACTCGGTGTAACCGCGTTGCTATTTTCGTCGGCATTGTGGGCGCACGGTGGCGCGGCAGGTACAGACACGGATCAATGCAAATTTGAATTACAGCCCACGCATTGGATTCATTACACGGCTTATCAGCCAGCCGCCTTTCCAGCGGAAGATTTTTGTGGAAACATTCCAAGTATCGGCACATTAACGCAGTTAGTTTTTGATTACCAAGACATGAAATACCGCAATATGGCGGTTGAATTTGAAGTCACAAAAGAACCCGAAGGCAAGCGCGTTTTTTTCCAAGAAGCAGCCAAACACAAATCGGGAACGATTATGCTTTCGTTACCTGAAGGCGTGCCAGAAGCAGGCAAATACTTAATCCACATCACATTGGTACCTGATGCCGGACAAGGCGAACGCTTAGACGCTCACATGGGCTTCCAAGCGGGTAAAGGTCAATCGACAAGCCGCAACGAAATGTTAATGTACGGCTTTTTTGGTTTTGCCGGTTTGTACATTGTCTATTTATCAAGTGCGCCCTTTAAAAAACGTGTTGATGAATTACTCGCTAAATTGAAAGGCTAATTTCTTCTCCCATCAGCACATCACGACAAGGACGTTGTTTTATTTACCACGAGGCAAAAAAGAAATGATGAAATTAGTATCGGTCAGTGTATTCGCGGCGTTATTTGCCCTGCCAGCATTTGCTCAGGACTATCAAGATCACGATGGCATGCTTATGAATCATGGTGATGGGCATTTGATGGATATGGCGGGCGGCATGGTTATGGGCAATAATCCGGATAAACTTCCGGGTGGCTGTGACAAAATTGCTGAAACCAAAGAAATCACGGTTCACGCGGGTCATAAATATGCTGAAAAATTCCCTGGTAGAATGTTTGCGTTTGATACGCAGGAATTTCAATTCAAGCCTTGCACTAAATTGACCGTACATTTCATCAATGACGATAATGTGCGCCATCAATGGATGATGCACGGTTTGCCCAAGTATTTATATCCAAAAGGCATGTTTCACTTAGAAGTTTCGGGGCCTGCAAAAATTTCCGGCACGTTGATTTTACCGCCTGGCGATAAAACCTATTTGGTACATTGCGACATCGCGCAACACATGGAAAAGGGCATGAAAGCCCAGCTCAAAGTGGGAAAAGGGGATGGTGATTTACCGAGTATTCCGAATGTCACTGCGAATATCGTGACGGACGATTACACCATTACGCTGCCGGAATTGTTAGCAAAAGCACATGAAGAAGCGAATTTACCCGCGCCCATTGTTGACGCAACTCCACCCGCCGCCGTTAAAACGCCCGTTATTCCTGAAGAAAATAATAGTTTTTCAGGTGTGACGGTGATTGGTTTGGCGTTAGGTTTATTGCTTGCGCCATTTTTAGCGCGTAAGTTTAAAGGCATGACTCCCACCGAAGTGTTGGCGTATTTGTTGGATTCGAGTAACGCAATGATTGAGTGGGTGATTACAACTGGTCAACATTTAGTGAAAATAATTCAAACGGCATTAGAAAAATAAACACATTTCTAAACCTCAAAAAATCCCGCGAAATGTCGGGATTTTTTGTTTTCAGAAAAAGCAACGCGCGGTTATTGCTTTTGGTCGCACTCACACTTTGGAATCTATTTAGCCCAACACCCGAACGCGCAACTTTTGCCCTTTAATCTCTGTGCGGTTTTATTTTTTTCGTAGTTGTTCATAAATTCCTAAATTTCAATAGCTCCAACGCATAATCTATCACTTTTCTACATTCAGCTTTACCATCACATGAAAGCACAAATTCAGGTCTGTCTTCTTGTACCATATCAAGTGCTTCGTCTATAACTTCAATGATTGTCATACGTTTCCTAAGTGTTAATTTGCCTGTCATTTCTATCTGCTTCGCAAGCGTTTCCAACTCGTCCATTTTATCCATAAAATGCAAAGCGGCACTATCGCCTTGTTGTAAAAAGTAATGCTTTTTTATGAACTTAGGCGACAATGTGCTGACAATGGGATTGAGTTCATTATCAATGTCGGCAAGTCGTACATTGATAACAGGTTCTGTTTTTGCGATATGAAAAACTACAATTTCCTTTCCGTTACACAACGCATAATAATACGCCCTGACATCAGGAAGAATCGCATAACTAAAGGCTTGTTCACGGTGTTTGCCATCTAAAATATTTTCTTTCGGATGTTTTGCGTCCAATATCCACGAAATGCCATTCCCAATTTTTAATAAATAATCGGGCGTGATATTTATTTTTTGTTTTTGGCTTCCTATCGTTACAAAAACTGTCATGGATTTACTTCGGATTATTTTATTTTCACCAAATACTGAATAGCCCAATGCTTTTAAAAGAGGCGTTATCAATTCTTCTCTGACCGAATCTTCCTTAAAATCAGAATCACTTAATATCGAAAAATCAAAATCTTTGAATAAACTCATCTGTTTGTCGGCTTCGTTTGAGTATTAAATTCTAAAACTCCCCCGACCTAATCGGGGGGATTTCCATTTATCCCAACGCCCGAACGCGCAATTTTCGTCCTTTAATTTTCCCTTCTTGCAAACGCGACAACGCGATATTCGCGCTGGTGCGTTTAATTGCCACATACGTCCGCACGTCGAAAATATCAATTTTGCCGACTTCGCTACCCGCCAAACCCGCGTCACCCGTCAATGCGCCCAAAATGTCACTCGCACGAATTTTACTTTTACGTCCGCCATCAATCACCAACGTCACCATCGCGGGTCTGAGCGTGGTATTTTTCGACAGTTTTGCGGGGTTAAATTTATCCCATTTAATCGACATTTTTTGATACGTTTCAATCGCTTTCGCGCGGTCTAATTCCGATTCGGCACACAAACTGAACGCCAAACCTTTTTGACCTGCACGACCTGTTCGCCCAATTCGATGAACGTGAACTTCGGGGTCGGGCGATAAATCATAAACAATCACCGCCGACAAATCCTTAATGTCCAAACCCCGCGCAGCAACGTCTGTCGCCACTAAAACTGAACAACTTTTATTCGCAAACCGCAGCAACGTTTGGTCACGTTCGCGCTGATCCAAATCGCCCGTCAAAGACAGCGCGGCGTAACCTTGTTGCCCGAGCCAATCTTCAATCACCTGACAATTGTATTTCGTGTTGCAAAAAATAACGGTTGATTCGGGTTGATGTTTCGCCAATAACGCCACGACCGCCAACGGTTTTTGCAACTCTTCAGCTCTATAAAAAAGCTGTTCAATTTGCCCGTCGTCATGCGTTTCGTCCACGGTAATTTCAACTGGCGATTGTTGAATATGTGCGCTCATGTCCAAAATCGAATCGGGATACGTCGCCGAAAATAACAACGTTTGTTTGGTTTTCGACGTTTGTTTCACTACGAACGAAATTTGATCTTCAAAACCCATGTCCAACATGCGGTCAGCTTCATCCAACACCAACACGCGCAACTTTTTCAAGCTCAAACTTTGGCGTTTTAAATGGTCTTGAATTCGCCCGGGCGTGCCAACGACAATGTGTGGCGCGTGTTGCGATAACGACGCAATTTGGTGTCCTTGCGGAACGCCGCCGCACAATGTCAGCAATTTAACGTTTGGAATAAAACGCGCCAAACTGCGAATCGCTTTGCTGACTTGGTCGGCTAATTCACGAGTCGGACACAATACCAACGCTTGGGTTTCGTAAAGATTCACATCGATTTGCGACAATAAACCCAAACCGAAGGCGACCGTTTTACCGCAGCCCGTTTTCGCTTTGGCAATAATATCGTCGCCCGCCAAAATGAACGGAATGCTTTGCGCTTGAATCGGGGTCATTTCGGTGTAACTCAACGCCTCCAGACCTTGTAATAATTGGGCGGAAATGGCTGCGCTGGAAAATTTAACAGGTTCTTGCATGAATTTGGCTCTTAAAAATGAAAAATAAAGTGAATCAGTATATCGTTACCGCACCCAATCCGCCGCATTATCCGTATTGAAATGGTTAAAAAATTCGTTTGAACATTCAAATCAAACAATGCGATAAACTATTAAATCCACTCACGCACAAATAGAAATCATGACCACTAAAATTCACGCGCTCGACGCACTCAAATTTGATAATAGTTTTATTCGAGAATTGCCCGCCGATTCTGAAACACACAATGCCTGTCGTCAGGTGCTTGGCGCGTGTTATTCTGCTGTTTTACCGACTGAAACCCGCCAAGCTCGACGGGTGATTTTTGCGCCCGAAGTCGCGCATTTGTTAGATTTAAGTGAAGCGGTTTGTCATTCCGAAGATTTTACGCAAGTATTTTCGGGTAATCGTTTGGCGGACGGCATGGAATCGTACGCGACGTGTTACGGCGGACATCAATTTGGTCAATGGGCGGGACAATTGGGCGATGGTCGCGCCATCAATTTGGGCGAAGTCATCAATCAACGCCAACAACGCTGGGCGTTGCAATTGAAAGGGTCGGGCAAAACGCCTTATTCGCGCCGTTCTGATGGGTTGGCGGTGTTACGTTCTTCGGTACGAGAATTTTTATGCAGCGAAGCCATGCACCATTTAGGCGTGCCGACGACTCGCGCGTTGAGTTTGACGTTGACGGGCGACAACGTGTTGCGTGATATGTTTTACGACGGCAATCCAAAACATGAACAAGGCGCGGTGGTTTGTCGCGTTACGCCGACGTTTACGCGCTTTGGGCATTTCCAAATTTTAACCGCTCGCAATGATATTCCGTTGTTGAAAAAATTAGTGGATTTCACGATTCGCACGCATTTTCCGCATTTGGGCGAACCGTCTCCCGCCATTTATCTGCAATGGTTTGGCGAAATTTGCAAACTCACCGCAGAAATGGTCGTACATTGGCAACGTGTCGGTTTTGTGCATGGCGTAATGAATACGGACAATATGTCGATTATGGGCTTGACGATTGATTATGGCCCTTACGGTTGGCTGGAAAATTTCGATTCAAATTGGACTCCGAACACCACCGACGCGGAGGATCGGCGTTATCGTTTTGGAAATCAACCCGCCGTGGCGTTTTGGAATTTGGCGCAATTGGCGAACGCGATTTATCCGCTGATTCCCGAAACGCAGCTTTTACAAGAAACGCTGCAGCATCATTACAACCAAACGCTTCAACATGATTTACACGTTATGAAGGCAGAAAAATTAGGATTACCCGATGTTCAAATGGCGACCGACGAAGCGTTATTATCTGATTTAGAAACGTTATTGCAAATCGTCGAAACAGATATGACGATTTTTTATCGGCAACTCGCGAATGTTGATATGTCGGTCAATATCGACACTGTCGAAATTGAACGCTGGTTGCAACCGTTGAGTGCGGCTTATTATCTGCCAGAACAATTGGACGACGCTTATCAACATCGGCGATTCGACTGGTTGAAAAGCTACGCGCGTCGATTGCATCAAAATGGCATCACTGAAACGGACAGAACTCGCCGCATGAATGCTGTGAATCCGAATTATGTGTTGCGGAATTATTTGGCGCAATTAGCCATCGACGATGCCGAACAAGGCGATTTCACTGAGATTCATCGATTGTTAGACGTATTGCGTCAGCCTTACTGTGAACAGACCGGCAAACAAAACTATGCCGCTAAACGTCCAGATTGGGCGCGACAACGGGCGGGGTGTTCGATGCTGTCTTGTAGTTCGTAAAACCCGTTTGGCTTTTCAATCAAGCCTTCGCCAGATAGATTCCAAGGTCTTTTTTACGCGAGAGTGGAAAGTAATGAAGAAAGCAGCGTTTAATGGGGTAATTTTCTGAATATCAACCCTCCACAATTGTCCAGAAATTGAGACGTTATTTTTGACTGAATACTTAGTTCAACGAAGTTTTTCTAACAGACTTTCAATAATTCCAAAATCTGCTATCGTTGCGTCATTCTTTCTTTTTACTGATTTACGCATGACTTCCTTTTCTTCTGTTTCTGTTATTGCCCCCGCACGGCTGCACATGGGTTTTTTAGATTTGAGTGGCGCGTTACAACGGCATTTTGGCAGCATTGGTGTGGCTTTAAATGAACCCGTTACACACATTACGATTACCCAAAATCACAAACAACCACACCCACAATCAATCCGTGCCGCTCACTGTTTAAGTGCATTTTGTCAGGCATTTGATGTGTCGGACGCGCTGAACGTTGACATAATTTCTACCATTCCTGAACACGTCGGCTTGGGTTCAGGAACACA
This sequence comes from uncultured Pseudomonadota bacterium, assembly GCA_903889445.1. Classification (GTDB taxonomy): domain Bacteria; phylum Pseudomonadota; class Gammaproteobacteria; order Methylococcales; family Methylomonadaceae; genus UBA10906. Next base: position 14,820 of record CAISXF010000026.1, on the reverse strand, counting down.
AATGGCGTTGGCGATTGGCGCAGGATTAAATGCGTTTTACGATTTAAATTTAAGCGTACGCGAAATTGCCGCCGTGATGGATCGCGGTTTGCGCTCGGGCATTGGCATTGGTATTTTTGAACAAGGCGGTTTTGTGGTGGATGGCGGACGCGGTGAAAATACCATTACGCCGCCGATGTTGGCGCATTTTGATGTACCTGAAAATTGGCGATTTATTTTAGTTTTTGATAAACGCGGACAAGGTTTGCACGGTCAACAAGAAATTCAAGCCTTCAAAACGTTGCCGCCGTTTCCACGCAGCGAAGCCGAACGCTTGTGTTATTTGTTGTTAATGCAGGCGTTACCCGCGATGGCTGAAAATGATTTGGCGCGTTTTGGTGAAGTGATTACGGAATTACAACGCACGGTGGGCAAACATTTTTCACCCGCACAAGGTGGTGTATTTACCAGCCCCGACGTAGCCCGCGCGATGCAATGGTTGGCGCAACGTGGCGCGGTGGCTATTGGTCAAACTTCTTGGGGACCGACTGGATTTTGTTTGATTGAAGGTCATGACATGGCGGAACATTTGGCACAACAAGCGCGAGCGGTTTTTGCTGACACACCGTTACAATTTAGCGTGGTGAGTGCGCGAAATCGTGGCGGCGAAGTAATTTTAAATTAGTTTTTAAACGTGTAATTTTTTAGCCCCAACGATGTTAACCATTTCTCGCCTTTCGTTTCTTTCAACATTGCAACGGTGGCGGCACTTCCCGCGACCACACAAAAATCGGCGACTACGCTGACGGCGGCTAAATGTCGCACAGGATAACCCGTTTTGGGGTTTAAAATATGCCCGTAACGCACGCCGTCAATCACCATGCACCGCTCGTAATCGCCGCTGCTGGCTAATGCGCCCGTTTTCAAAACAACGGTTTTCCAGACTTTGGTTTTGTCGCGCGGATGTTGAATGCCAACGCGCCACGCGCTGCCGTCAGGATGTGCGCCAATGATTTTTATATCGCCGCCCAAATTCACCATGCCGTGCAAAATTCCCGAATCTAAACACAACGTCGCCGCGCGATCCGCCGCATATTCTTTCACAATGCCACCAAAATCAATTTCCATTTCGGCTTGTAAAAAGGTCAACGTCGGATTTTCCCAGCGAATGTGTTGCCAACCGACTTTTTGTAATAACGCTTGAATCCCTTTATCGTCGGGCAAAACGTTCGTTTCAAATCGCCACGCTCGCCGCAAAATACCGGAGGTAATATCAAACAAACCGTCGCTGAGTTCGTAACACGTTTGCGCGTAATTCAACAATCCCGCCGTTTCGTCATCAACCGAAATGGAACCGCCCACTGCCGCAACGTGATTGATTTTCGACAAAAAACTGTCGGCACGATAACGTGAATAACGCTGCTCCAAACGGTCAATATCGGCCATCACTCGTTGTGCGACGTGTTGAGCGTAAACGTTATTTTTCGCGTAAAACTGCAATTCGCACGGACAACCCATCGCGTTAAATGAAAATAAAAACGGCGAAAATTCCGCTGAATCTGTGGTTAACATGGTTTAAAACTACGGCAACAAGGATTCACCTTGCCACAATTGCGCCAGTGTTTCACGTTCACGGACAACGTGAATTTGGTCGCCATCCACCATGATTTCAGCGACACGCGGACGCGAATTGTAATTTGAACTCATCGTAAAACCGTAAGCACCTGACGAACGAACGGCTAATAAATCGCCTTCTGCTAATTTTAATTCACGTTCTTTGCCCAGAAAATCGCCCGTTTCACAAACTGGCCCGACAATATCCCACGTCATTTCAGGCGCAGAACTACCGAGCTGCACTGGAATAATATCTTGCCACGCGCCGTACAACGCGGGTCGAATCAAATCATTCATCGCCGCATCGACAATCGCAAAGTTTTTGTGTTCGGTCGGCTTCAGATATTCCACGCGCGTCACTAAAATCCCCGCATTGCCGACAATCGCGCGACCTGGTTCGAGCAAAATTTCCAACTCGGTTTCACCCAAACGCACCAATATCGCTGCAATATATTCTGCGGGTTCGGGCGGTTGTTCATCTCGATATTGAATGCCCAAACCGCCGCCTAAATCCAAATGTTTCAGCGCAATTCCCGCCGCTTTTAACTTGTCAATCAGCTGCAAAACTTTGTCCAGCGCATCCAAAAATGGGCGCGTTTCGGTCAATTGCGAACCAATGTGACAATCGATGCCAACCACGTTGATATTCGGCAACGACGCGGCGTGTTGATACGCAGCTAAAGCGTCTTCAATCGCAATGCCGAATTTATTTTCTTTCAAACCCGTGGAAATATACGGATGCGTTTTCGCGTCCACGTCAGGATTGACGCGGAATGAAACGGGCGCAATCACGTTTAATTCACCGGCGATTTTGTTAATGCGCTCCAATTCGTCTAGCACTTCCACATTAAAACAGCGAATTCCCAACGTTAACGCCGCACGAATTTCGTCTTCACGTTTGCCCACGCCGGAAAATACAATTTTTTTCGCGTCGCCACCGGCTTGTAAAACCCGTTGTAATTCGCCGATGGAAACAATATCGAAGCCCGAACCCAATCGCGCCAACACGTTTAACACGCCCAAATTTGAATTGGCTTTGACGGCGTAACAAATTAAATGCGATTGCGTGCCGAAAGCGTTGTTGAAAGCGTGCCAATGGCGTTCCAACGTCGCACGCGAATATATATAACAAGGGCTGCCGTGTTTTTCAATAATCGTTTGAACGGCTACATTTTCAGCAAAAAGTTGGTTATCGCGGTAAATAAAATGATTCATGGTTTTAGGTTAGAAAGTAGTAATTTATTGTAGGGGTTCACTGCGTGAACCCGCATAAAAACGAATTTTAATGATAGCTTTGTGCATTGCGGGCGTACGCAGTACGCCCCTACGAAGCCATTGCGTAAAATCAAAAATTAAATCAAATACAGGCGTTTCGTGTCGCGGCGACGTTTGACTTCAAACACACAAAATAGCGACATCGCAGCGGCAAGCATAATATAAATTGCCATCGGATAATTCGATTCAGTTTTGGTAATCAGCGCAGTAATTAACATCGGCGACGTGCCACCAAAAATCGCGGCTGCTAAATTACACGCCAACGACATTCCCGTGTAACGAGTGCGAGCGGGGAAAAGTTCGGTGACTAACGTAGGAATTGGCGCAATATAAAACGCGATAATACTGGCAAAAACGGCTTGAGAAATCAGCGCAAACGTAAACGTTTTGTAATCCAACAAATAAACGTAGGGAATCGCAAATAACAAATAACACACCGCGATAATTTTCATCAAGCGTTCACGATTGGTCGTGTCGCACAACATCGCAGAAATTGGCGTGCAAATCATCATCACGCCCAACACGATTAAATAAATTATCAGCGCGTCGGCACTGCTAAAGTGCATGAATTTCACCATAAAACTGGGCATGAAAACGGTTTGTAAATAAAACGGAATCGTCACCGCTAAATACAAGCCAACGCCCAACAATACTTCTTTGTAATTATTTTTAAAGGTTTCGCTAATTGGGGATTCAGAAACGTGACCCGCTTCTTGCGCTTCAATAAATACGGGGCTTTCGTGCAATTTTGTCCGAATATATAACCCGACTAAACCAATGAAAAAACCTAAAATAAACGGAATCCGCCAGCCGAATGTATCGAAATCTTCGGGTGACATAATTTTTGCCAACACGGCTGAAATCATCGTGCCGAAAAACAAACCCATCAACATGCTTAACATCGACAAACTGCCGACCCGATTTTTATTAGCGGGTTTGGCATGTTCGACTAAATACACAATTGAGCCGCCAAATTCGCCGCCAATTGCGACACCTTGAACCAAGCGAATCAGCGTCAATAAAATGGGCGCGTAAATGCCAATCATCGAATAAGTGGGCAATAAACCAATGCACGCCGTTGGAATTGCCATCATTAAAATCGACAACGACAGCGCGTTTTTGCGTCCATATTTATCGCCAATATAACCAAACATCATCGCGCCAAGGGGGCGCATTAAAAAGCCAATGGCAAAAATACCAAACGTTGCAATTAACGCTACATTTTCGTCGCCAGCGGGAAAAAAATGTTTGCTGATTAACGCGGTGAACGTGCCGTAAAGCGCGTAATCGTACCATTCTAAACCGTTGCCGAGCATGGTCGAGGCAACGACTTTCTTCATTTGAGACATAAAACAATCCTGATAATTTTTTAATAATGCGGCGATTATAACGTTCATTGGTCAATAATTAGCAATTCCGCCACGAATCATAATATGGGAAAACTAATCGACACATTAGCGCGTTAAAGCGTGACTTCTATTGTGCTACAATTCGCGCATTTTTAACCGTCTAAGAAATGTGAACTGATGAACAAAATGAGCAAAACAAAAGTTTTTTTATTGATTGCTGGCGTGATTGGCTTAGTGGTGATACAGCGTGAATGGATGATTCCCGTTGCAAAAGATGTGGCGAAATCGGATTTATTTTTAATTCAAAGCAACGATCAAGGCAGTAATATGTCGCAATCTTCGCCAATGACAGAATTGGCTTTTCAGCATTGCAATAAACATCTTAAAGCGGATTTAGATGAAAAAACGACCGTCACATTACCTGCCAAACCATTGAATGCGTGGAGCTTAGGGAATTACGAATACGTTGTCAGCGCGGAAGCCGATGTTTCGCACGAGGGAGCAGCATCTAAAAAGCACAAATATGTGTGCCGAATCAGTTACAACAACGGCGACGACACGAGCGGTGCGCCTGAATTCGATAATTGGTCATTAGTTGGGATGTCCAAAGTGGACGATGGGCATTGACATCCTCCCCGCCCTAAAGGGAACGGGGATTCCTTATTGCTAAGAAGCAGGCGACTATCACTATTACCTGCGGGGTTCTGCTGCTGACGGCATTACAGCACCGTTCACTTCACAGACAGCCCCTGAAAAAAAACGGGGGATTGAGGTTTTCAATTCCCCCCGTTTTTGTTTAAGGCAAATTTTCTAACTCAGAAACTTTGTCATAATCCACACCGATACTGACAATAAAACTGCTCGCTTCTTCAATGTTCATTTGTGATTTCACCACTTTATTTTTATCTACAATTACCGTAAAACCTGACGTTGGATTGGGCGACGTAGGAATAAATAACACATATTTATTCTCAAAACGGTTGGTGACGTACGCGGGAACCCAAATGCCTTCTTTAGGATATTCAACATAAACCACTTCTTTCGCAAACTGTTTGTCGCTACTTGAAAACATGCTGATTACTTTTTTCAGAACGCGGTAAATCGTGTTCAAAAAAGGAATTTTTTCAATCGCAATATCAATCAACGTAATAAACCAAACGCGCCCTTCCACAGCTATTTTGTGTCCAATCGACACTAAAACCACAAAACTCAAGGTCAAAAATAAAATCGTGTAAATCGTATTATCGGCGTAGCTATAAACAAAACGAACCATATCCACGAGCAAATCTCTCACGAAAAACAAAATTTTAATTACGAGCGCAATCGGAATAACCGCAAAAATTCCGATTAAAAAATTGTTTAAGAGTTTTTTTATTTTTTCTTTCATGGTGCTATCCTTCCTCAAAAATAATGATGATTCAACATTTTCGTGTGAAAAAATTAGTATTTTGTCGCTAACCGTTTAAGCGGAAAAGCACACTGAAAACAACTTCCTTTGCTCCATTCACTACGAATAATGAGTTGTGCATCATGCCGCATTAAAACGTGTTTCACAATCGCTAATCCCAGCCCCGTTCCATTTATTTTTTTGACTCGTTTTGTTTCCACACGATAAAAACGTTCTGTAATTCGCGCCACATCTGTTGTTGCAATACCTTCGCCTTCATCAATCACATCCAGCAATAGCCTATTTTCAGTTTGATACCAACGAATTTTCACGGGCGTATCGTCGGGCGAATACTTCAACGCATTTCCCAGCAAATTCGTAAACGCGCTGCGTAATTCATGCTCTTCACCAATTAGCATGGCATCCGAATCTAACGTTAATTCAATGCGCCCAATTTCCAACGCGGCTTCATTTTCATGGCAAATTTGCGTGAGTAGCTCGGGAATGTTGATGATTTCATGTTTTTTACTTTTCGTTTCCAAATGCGCTAACAATAACAAATCTTCAATCAAATGCTGCATCCGTTCGGCTTGCCCCTGCATATTTTTCACTGACGTAGTCAATAGCGGCGACATGCCATCATCCATATCTTCCAGCGTTTCTAAATAGCCTTTTATCACCGTCAACGGCGTGCGTAATTCGTGCGACACATTCGCGACAAAATCCTTTCGCATTCGTTCCATTTGTTTTAATTGCGTTACATCTTGCGCCAACAGTAGCCGTAAACCCGCGCCGTAATTGGTAATCCGCACGGCTAACATGATTTCATTGTTTAACGGTGACGGCAAAATAACGGGTTCATCGTATTGTTTGGATTTTAAATACTGAATAAATTCGGGAAAACGAATTAAATTCGGAATGCGCTGTCCCTTGTCAGATCGCTTCAAGCCCAACACATCGAGAGCCGCTTTATTTGCCCACTCAATCTCGTCATTGGCATTTAAAACTACCGCTGCATCGGGCAAGGCTTCGGTCGATTGCCGAAATTGATCGACCATTTTGCCGAGTTTCTTTTTACGGCGTTTATTATTTTTTTTGATGCGGTAAACATGATAATAAATTTCTTCCCACACGCCGGTTGTCTTGGGATAACTCGATTGTCCGCCGGTACGCAACCATTTTTCAAAGCGATTGATTTGATACAAATGACGCAATAACGAAAATAACATCAATGCTAACAGCAGCTGCGTAAATTTATCCGTTAATAAACCGATGAGGCAAACTACCGAAAAAAGCAACAGGAAAATAATGAGTTCGCGTTTCCAAATGCCCATTGTGTTACTCGTTTATTTTTTTTGTTGAAAAACGATAACCAAAACCCCGCACGGTTTGTACGACATCTTCACGGTGATAAATTTCTAAAATTTTGCGTAATCGGCGAATATGCACGTCAACCGTACGTTCTTCAATGTACACGCTGCGTCCCCAAACTTGATCCAGTAATTGCGTGCGATTGAACACTTTGTCGGGATGCGTCATAAAAAATTGCATCAACCGAAATTCGGTCGGACTGACTTCGACGATATGATCGCCAATGGTCAGTCGATGTTGTTCCGTATCAATGGTTAAATCACCGGCGACAATTTGCGGCGACCATTGATGTTTACTGCTACGTCGCAACACCGCTCGCAATCGCGCCACTAATTCGCGCGGTGAAAACGGCTTCGTCATATAATCATCGATACCACAGCCGAAACCGCGCATTTTATCTTCTTCTTCGCCGCGTGCCGTCAATAAAATAATCGGCAATGCTTGATAAATTGGCTCTTTGCGTAAACGCCGCGCCCATTCTACGCCGCTGATATTCGGCAACATCCAATCCAGTAAAATCAAATCGGGTAAGGTATTATTTAAAAAATGTTGTCCCTCTTCCGCTGTCGCCACCGCGTGAACATGAAAACCGGCTTGTTCCAACACAACCATCAACATCTCGCGGATGGCATCTTCGTCTTCAACAACGAGAATAATAAAATTAGGCATAGTTAAAAATTAAAAGTAAAAAAATGAAGGTTTCAAAATGATTTTTCTATATTTTGAAATTGCGTATCACAACCGCTAAATTTTGCGCTTGCTCTTCGAGTGATTCAGCTGCCGCGGCGGAGAGTTCAACTAAGGCGGCGTTTTGTTGTGTGGCATCATCCATTTGGTTAATCGCGTGATTGACTTGAATAATATCGGCGTTTTGTTCAGCGGACGCGCCACTAATTTCGCTCATAATCTGTGTGACCCCTTGAATGGCATCAATAATTTTATTCATGGTTTGTCCAGCTTCTTCAACTAATTGACCACCACTATTCACCTGTTTAACCGAATCGGCAATCAATTTTTTAATTTCAGCGGCGGCTAATGCGGCACGTTGAGCTAAATTGCGAACTTCAACCGCGACCACCGCAAAACCGTTACCTTGTTCGCCCGCTCGTGCCGCTTCTACCGCTGCATTCAACGCCAAAATGTTAGTTTGAAACGCAATATCGTCAATCACCGCAATAATATCTTCAATGCGGCGCGACGATTGATTGATGCCATCCATCATTTCAATCACATTTTCGACCACTTTGCCGCCTTCCATTGCAATGTTCACGGAATTGGTTACTAAATCATTCGCTTGTTGGGCGTTATTGACGTTATGCTTTACTGCTTCCGTGAGCTGCGCCATACTTGTGGCGGTTTCTTGTAAACGTTCCGATTGCATTTCAGTTCGACGCGACAAATTATTATTGCCGGCTGCAATTTCTGTTGAACCGCTGTAAATGCTGTCGGTCGCGCTTCGGATTTGCTCAATCATCGCTTTGAGTTTTTCGACCGTCATGTTGGTATCGTTTTTAAGTTCGCCAAACGTCCCTTCATATTCTGTTTCGATTTTTTGTGTTAAATCGCCTTGTGAAATCGCAAATAAAACGTGGGCGATGTCTTTCAAACCCATTTCGCAAGTGTTCAATAATTGATTTAAGCCTTGCGTTAAATCAAGTAAAAAGTCTTCTTTTCCTTCCAGATTAAACCGTTGTGAAAAATCACCGCGACTGGCTGCTTTTACCATGTTAGCCACTTCTTGTTCAACCACCGTTTCAGCGGTGCAGTCGTACCATTCTGCCACGGTGCCTAAACGTTCGCCCCGTTCGTCGAATATCGGACTGGCAACAATGGTCATCGTTCGACTACCGAGCTTGGCGTATGAAAAAACACTTTCTGTGAGCGAATCTAGCAATCCCATTTGATGTACTGAATTTTGATGAAATCGGTCGATATTCAAACCAATCAAATTTTCAACATCGAAATGCGCGGATGAATCTTTAATTTCAGATTGATATTGTTCCAATATCTTCTTCGCGGCATCGTTCAAATACACCAGATTTCGATTATTATCCGCCATCATAATGCCTTTGCTGGCGTTATCTAATCCTAATTTAATGCGTAGAATTTCGGCAGCGGCTTGGCGTTCTTCGGTACGGCGAACCAATAATCGTTGCTGCATATTTTTAATTGAATGCAACAAACTGTCTTGATCGCCTTTCCGAAGCGTAATTTCGCGCGATAAATGTCCGTCGGCAATTTCTTTAGCCATTCCTTTCGCATAAAACGGATCAATACCCAATTGTCTACTCAAATAATAACTAAGCAATAACGCAATTGAAACCGCCAAACCAATAATCACGGAAGCCATAATCCACAAGGTGCTTCGCATTTGTTGTGTGTCGTTAAAAATGTTTTGAATGCTGTCCTTTACGCCTTTCGATTCACTGTTTCTGAGCCGAATCATTTGCGTCGATAATTTATTCCCTGCGTGGTCGAAATCACCCATAATTTGATTGCCCGCTTCCAAGCCTTCGTTTAAATAGGCTTCTGTCATGCGTTTGCCGTCGATATAAAACGCATCAAATCCCGATTCTAAGGCATCAATCGCTTTTAATTTATTGGCATCGTGGGCGGCATAGTGTCGATATTGTTCGATACCATTTTTAAAATCTTCGCGTGAATGTTCTGCGTCAACGTAACTGGCATTGTTGCGTGTAGCTGAAACATCGCTTAAAAATTGTTGAACTTGCACAATGTCACGCGCCATTTGTCCAGACAGTAAAGCGTTGGGCAAAAAGACATCTTTAATTTTTTGCAAATCTTGTTCGGTGCGTGCATAGTTAATCAGCGTAGAAATAATCAATACGCTCATTAAACCGATGATAGAAAAAAATCCTAACGTGATTTTTGTTTTAAAACTCACCGTGTTATTTTTCATGCTTTATTATCCGTTGGACTTATTAACATTGATGCGATTTGCTATAAATCATTCTAACAACCGATTCATGACTATTTGATGAAACTGTCACCGCACTGTAATTTTATTAAAACTCTCACAAAAAAATGAAAAAAAATTGTTTCGACGCGCTCAATACGCCATTGGTGAATGGCGTAAATTTAATTGAAGCCAGTGCAGGTACCGGTAAAACGTACACGTTGGCGATGTTGGTATTACGTTTTGTGGTTGAACGAAATTTACCGATTGAAAAAATTCTCGTCGTCACCTTTACCAAAGCCGCGACCGAAGAATTGAAAGCGCGCGTGCGGTTACGCTTAACTGACGCGAAACGGGCTTTAAAATCGGGTGAAAATGAACTTTTCGATTGGCTCGATGCGTTGCCGATTGAAAACAGCGAAATCGAACGGCGTTTGCAAATCGCTTTATTATCGATTGACCAAGCCAGTATTTTTACGATTCACAGTTTTTGCCAAAAAGTGTTGCGTGAACACGCGCTCGAAAGTGGACAACTTTTTAACGCGGAATTGACCGACGATTTAGCGCAAATTACGCAAAGTTGCGCGGATGATTTTTGGCGAAAAAATCTTTATGAACGTGGCGCGTGGGAAGCCTCGGTTTTAACGGCGAAGTACAAAACGCCTGATGAATTACTGAAAAGTGTTGATAAAATTGGGCATCACGTCACGATTTTTCCGACTGAAATAAAAGAAATTAACACGCTGTTAATCGAGTTAAAAATTCTGTTCGACGCGGCAAAAACCAATTTTAACGACTTCCGCGAAACATTAGAAAACGATTTAGATAAATTCACGAAAGAAAGCAAAGCCGCCAAACACTTTGTAATGCTGAATGCGTGGTTGAATGGTGAAAGTTCTCAAATCGACAAAAAAGCCTTCGACCTTTTAACAACGACGGGCATTTACGATTCATTAAAAAAAGCCGTATTAAAAAAACAACCTACTTTTGCAGATGATTTAGGCATCAATACGACCCTTTTCGACGATTTAAAAACAACGTTTGACCAATGCGGCGTTTCGTTGCGACGTGAATTAGCGGAAACATTACGGCGCGAAATCGATCAACGTTTATTGGAACGCAACGCGCTCACGTTCGACCACTTAATTATTCGCCTCGATGAAGCGTTGCGCGGCGAAAATAAACCTGAACAATTAGTGGAAGAATTACGAGCGCGTTTTTCTGTCGCGTTAATTGACGAATTTCAAGACACCGACGACAGTCAATGGTTTATTTTCAAAACGCTTTTCGCCGCTGAAAGTCAGTATTTGTATTTAATTGGCGACCCGAAACAAGCGATTTATAAATTTCGTGGCGCGGATATTTACTCGTATTTGGACGCAAAACACAGCGCAAATGCGTCTTTTACGCTCGCGCAAAATTGGCGTTCGCATCCGAATTTAGTGCAAGCGGTGAATCACACGTTTAAACGCGATAACGCATTTTTGATTGAAGAATTAGAATTTAACGATGTTTCAGCGGCGAATTCGCACGAAAAAGGCGCGATTTATTTTGAAGAAAATCCGTTGCCGCCGTTGATGTTGTGGCACGCACTACCGAATTCTGGTGATTCTTGGACGGCGTACAAAGGTGGCGCGAATAACACCGTTGAGAAATGTTTTTATTTTGCGGTGGTCGAAGAAATTTTGAAATTGTTGCAGGGCAATTATTTTTTGATTCAAGCAGACGAAGGACGCGCTTTAAAACCGAAAGATATTGCGATTTTGGTTCGTAAAAATAAACAAGCGAAAGACTTTCAAATTGCGTTGCGCGACGCAGGAATTCCGTCCGTTTTGAACAGCACTGAATCGATTTTTACAACACCCGAAGCCACCGATTTACACACGCTTTTAAATGCGCTGGTCAATCCGACGAATACCGAAGCCTTAAAACACGCGCTGACGTTAAATTGGTTCGCTAACATTCCGCACGGACAAGCGTTTTACAAGCTGATAAACGACGAAACCGCTTTAGATTCGTGGCTGGCGAAGTTTTTACATTATCACGAGCAATGGCAAAAATTCGGTTTAATGGCGATGATGCACACGTTTTTGGCGGCTGAAAAAGTCACGCCGCAATTGGCGAAAAATCATCTCGCCGAACGGCAATTAACCAACATTCATCATTTGTTAGAATTGTTGCAGCAAGCCGCGTTGGATGAACATTTGTCGCCGCAAAAAACGCTGGATTGGTTACGAATCGCCATTACTAATGCGGTGGCGAAAAAAACGAGTACCAATGACGCGCAACAATTGCGTCTTGAAAGTGACGAAGACGCGGTGAACATTGTCACGATGCACCGCGCCAAAGGGCTGGAATATCCGATTGTGTTTTGTATGTCGCTTTGGATGCCGAGTGAATTGTGGCATGACGACCGCGCCGAATGTCATATTGATGGCAAAATGTGTGTGGATTTGGGTTCGGTAGATTTTGAACAGCATCGAAAATTAGCGTTAGATGAACAACGTGCCGAAGATTGCCGAATGTTTTACGTTGCCGTGACGCGGGCAAAATATCGCTGTTATTTGGCGTGGGCGGATGTGCGAACCAAAGAAAAACCGAATAATTCTGCATTCGCGCATTTGTTTGAGTTTGAAAATTCCGACGCAGCAAGTCAGCAAAATGCGTTTTTAGATTTGAAGCGAACGCTGCCAGAATGCTTCGATTATGAACATTTTTTTGAAGGCGAAAAACCTGACGGGCAGTATTCGCCCGACGTGAAAACGGAGATTTTGCATCACCAAACGCGCCACCGTTTGCGTTTTAGTCCGTGGCAAATGAGCAGCTACACCGCGCTTTCGGCGTTAAGTCGAACTTTTACGCCCGATTTGCCGGAAGATAAAGCGCAAGAGCCGTTTGAAAATGCGCCGCCGATTACGCTGGAATTACCACGCGGTTCGCACACCGGAAACGTGGTGCATAATTTGTTGGAAACGTTCAATTTTGCGGATTTGGCGAATGGCATTGATATTTCGACAGCGCGAGATAAAGCCTGTTTGCGTTTCGGTTTGAAAGTGGCGCGACCTGAAATCCTGAATGAATTATTGCAAGCGGTCGTGCAAACGCCGTTGTCGAATGACCCGAATTTTTGTCTGATGAATTTGTCGGAATCGGATTATTTGAAAGAAATGCCGTTTTATTTGGCGACGCAAAAAATTAACACCGACGCGATTAACCGAATTTTAGCCGATGAACCGAGTTACCAAACGTTGGACAGCAAAACGATTAACGGTTATTTGACGGGATTTATCGATTTGATTTGCGTGTATGAAAATCGTTATTACGTCATGGATTATAAGACGAATTATTTGCCCGATTATCAACCCGAAACGCTGTTGCAATCGATGCGCGAACACAATTACGGTTTGCAGTATTGGCTTTATAGCGTGGTGTTGCATCGATATTTAGAAAGTCGTTTGCCAAATTACGATATTGAAAAACATTTTGGCGGCGTGCGTTATTTATTTGTGCGCGGAATGCAGCCAGATTTGCCTTTAAGTGGTATTTTTGAAACTCAACCATCAAGCGCAAAACTGATGGCGTTGGCGAATTTGTTTAAGGGAGTTTAAAAATGAACTACATTGCCATAAAAATGTTGATGGGTGACAAAGGAAAATATATCGGCATCGTGATGGGTTTGACGTTTGCGTCGTTGATTATGACCCAGCAACCCGCGATTTTCATTGGAATACTGGCACGCACTTACAGCTTTATTTCTGATGTCGGTTTGCCTGATATTTGGGTGATGGATGAGAAAGTTCAGTTTGTCGATGACATTAAACCGTTGCAAGATACCGAACTTTATCGTGTGCGTGGCGTGTCCGGAATTGAATGGGCGATGCCGATGTATAAAGGCATGTTGAAAGCGCGAATGGCGGATGGGACATTTCAAACGTGCAACGTAATTGGCTTGGATGACACCACGTTAATCGGCGCACCGCCGGTTTTATTAGACGGAAAATTAGCGGATTTACGACGCAGTGATGGTGTGATTGTCGATGTTGATGGCGCGACGGAAAAACTCGCCAAACCGCCGTTGGTTGCAGGCGGTAAAAGAATTCCGCTCAAAGTCGGTGATAATTTGGAATTGAACGATCATCGTGCTTTTGTGGTGGGAATTGCCAAAGTGACACGCACATTTCAATCACAACCGGTTATTTACACAACGTATTCCCGCGCTAAAAGTTACGCGCCCAAAGAACGAAAATTGTTATCTTTTGTATTGGTAAAAGCAAAACCAGGTCAGGATTTACATGAATTGACGAAACGAATTCGTGCCGATACGGGGCTGGCGGCTTACACGCAACAAGAATTTATGGATATGACTTACAACTATTTCATAAAAAATACGGGGATACCGATTAACTTTGGCATATCGGTTTTATTGGGTTTTATTGTCGGTGCGGCGATTGCCGGACAAACATTTTACAATTTTACGCTCGAAAATTTGCGACAATTTGGTGTATTAAAAGCGATGGGAACCAGCAATTGGACACTGTTGCGAATGATTTTATTGCAAGCAGTTTTGGTGGGAATTATTGGTTACGGAATGGGTGTGGGATTGACGGCATTATTTGGGTATTTAATGCGACATTCAATTTTGGCGTTCAAATTTCCGTGGCAATTACTTGTTTTTAGTGGTGTGGGCGTGAGCTTGATTTGTATGCTCGCCGCGTTTATCAGCATTTTAAAAGTGATTCGTTTAGAACCCGCGATTGTGTTTAAAGGATAAAAATGGACATCGCTGTACGCTGTGAAAATTTAACCAAAACTTATGATACCGGTGAGCAAAAAGTCATTGCGCTCAACAGCGTGAATTTGAATATCTTGTTGGGTGAATTGATGATGTTAATTGGGCCGTCGGGCTGCGGTAAAACGACGCTGATTTC
>CAISXF010000025.1 GCA_903889445.1 uncultured Pseudomonadota bacterium | reverse complement strand
TACTCAATTTTAAAAACGGTATGGCTACCGTAGCGATAATCCATAATTGATCCCTAAAATTGGTCATTTTAGTACAATTTGATGATGAAATCTGACCAGCTAAAGCTGGTGGTTTTAACCTTTCACATGGAAATAAAAACGTTATCACCTTGTGTCAGCTGAAATGGCAAATTCAAATCATGCACAATCCATTCCGCGACTCGTGCCGCATCGTCAACGTGAGCAATATCTTTCAGTAAAATAATAAATTCATCCCCCCCCAAACGCGCCACAGTATCAACATCACGCAATCGCCCTTGAATTCTTGCCGCGACTTGTTCCAATAATTCGTCACCTGCTAAATGTCCAAAATTATCATTTACCGCTTTAAATTTGTCCAAATCCATCATCAACAACGCCAATATCTTTCCTTCCCGTCGTGCCGATTCAATACCGAAACGCAAGCGTTCCGACATCAAACGCCGATTGGGTAATCTGGTCAGTGGGTCATAAAACGCGAGTTGCTGAATTTTTGTATCGTCACGGTAACGCTCAACCATCAGCATAACCAAATTCGCATATTGTTCAATCGACACTAATTCACTCGCTTCAGGAGCGGTCGGCTCGCGATGATAAATGGCAAACGTGCCTAACACTTCATTTTGACTATTTTTAATTGGTTGTGTCCAACACGATTGCACATTGGCGTGTTTCGCTAATTCAATAAAATTTATCCAATACGGATGCTCAAAAGTATTTTCAACAATCACTCGTTCACCTAAAAATGCGGCGGTTCCACATGAGCCGACACCGACACCAATCTCTAAACCATCAACGGCGTTATTATAAAATTCCGGCAAACTCGGTGCCGCGCCCAAGTGTAGTTGTCCCGTTTCTTGGTTTAATAAACATATTGCACAAATCATATTTGGATATTGTATTTCGATACCCAAAATAAATTCTTCCAACAGCGTGTGTAGCATTTTTAAATCAATGGTATTACTGCCCACTTTTTTGAGAATTTGATTATATAACGCCAATTCATTTCTTTGACGCAACAAAGCGTCCGTTATTATGCGTCGTTGCTTATTTTCACGGCGAATGGATTCATAAGCAATTAACAAAGTGAGAATCATAGAAACAATCAAAACGCTAATGACTATCGCAAAACTAAAATAATCTTGCTGTTTCTCTTTGTCTGATTTTATATTTGGATTGAAAGTAAAATTCAGTAATCGCTCACTGGCTTCTCGGTGCGACACCAATTTATTTTCAACAAATACATCTGCCATGCGCTTCCACCGTTCTGGATTCATGTGACCTATTTCAACCAAATCCGACATAAGTAATGAACGCATCGCTTGTGCTTCAAAACGCAATGCGTCCTTATTTTTTTGGCAATGATATTTTGTTACTAATAATTCAATAATTTCTTCGGGATGTTCCATCGCGTAAGCCCAACCATCAAGACTCGCCTGACGAAAGGCTTTCACACGTTCGGGATGTTCATTCAGTTCACTTTCCATAGTAAATAAAATATCACTGTAAAAATCTATACCGTAAGCGCGTGGTTCTAACACATTAAATGCAATCTTTTTATCTTTTAACGTATAGACTTCATCGGTATTGTAAGCGGCATAAGCATCCACTTTTCCCTTAATAAAATCTTGGATGTTAAAACTGTGCGGCAACGTGTCAAATTGTGTTTTGTCAACACCCGCATTTTTTATCATCATCAAAATATCATCGTCACCATTCATTGCCAACATGATTTTTTTGCCAATTAAATCGTTAATTGACAAAATATCTTTCCGAGTCACTAATATCGACGGCGAATGTTGAAAAATAGCTGCCAATGCAATTAACTTCACGCCATTTAAACGTTCATGAAGCACTTCGCTATTGTCTATGCCATATTGTGCGCGATTTTTCTGCACTTCAGTAAGGGCGGAACTTTCTGTGTTACCTTCATGAATAACCACGTCTAAACCCGCTTTCGCGTAATAGCCTTTTTCGAGTGCTGCGTAATAACCCGCAAATTGAAATTGATGATGCCAACGTAATTGTAATTGCACCGTTTCGTTAGCGGCAACGGCAGCACTAGAAAGAAAAATCGCTAACATCCATGCACTAACGTTTAATAGCGACTTAAAATTTAACATTTCATCTCATTATCAAAATCGAAAAATACACAGTTAACGAGTGCGACGAGTTTTTGGTGAACGCGCATCGCTGCGTTGCTCTGTTTTACCAAATCCGGTGGTGTATTTCGTTTTAAACGGCTGCGTTTTGGCGTTTATTTCAAACGTGCCAGCAGGTTGAAATGTGGGAATTAAGTGCATTTTACCGTTGCCAATTAAGTCTGCGCGTCCCATTGATTTTAAGGCTTCGCGCAATAACGGCCAGTTTTTCGGATCGTGATAACGCAAAAAGGCTTTTTGGATGCGGCGTTGTTTCACGCTTTTTGGAATCGTAATATCAGCAGCGGTTCGATTTACTTTTTTCAACGTATCTTTGCCAGAATGATACATTGCCGTCGCAATCGACATGGGCGACGGTAAAAACGCTTGAACTTGATCCGCACGGAAATTATTGCGTTTCAACCACAACGCCAGTTGCAACATATCTTCATCGGTCGTGCCAGGATGTGCGGCGATAAAATACGGAATCAGATATTGTTCTTTGCCGGCTTCTTTTGAAAAACGGTCGAACATTTCTTTGAAGCGGTCATACGTTCCCATGCCCGGTTTCATCATTTTCGTTAACACGTTTTGCTCGGTGTGTTCAGGC
The DNA here is from genome assembly GCA_903889445.1 of uncultured Pseudomonadota bacterium. Classification (GTDB taxonomy): domain Bacteria; phylum Pseudomonadota; class Gammaproteobacteria; order Methylococcales; family Methylomonadaceae; genus UBA10906. The sequence continues at coordinate 82 of CAISXF010000025.1, read as the reverse complement.
GCGATTTTCAAATAACCGCCAACGTGATGCGTGACTAATTCCTTCACATATTCGGGCGATTCCACCGCTAAATCGTAACGTA
>CAISXF010000024.1 GCA_903889445.1 uncultured Pseudomonadota bacterium | reverse complement strand
ATACTCAATTTTAAAAACGGTATGGCTACCGTAGCGATAATCCATAATTGATCCCTAAAATTGGTCATTTTAGTACAATTTGATGATGAAATCTGACCAGCTAAAGCTGGTGGTTTTAACCTTTCACATGGAAATAAAAAACGGCGCATTGCAAAATACAATACGCCGTATGGAAAAATTAAAACTTTAAAACGCCGCTACTAACCGTCGGCTTTGATTTTAGCGATAATATCTTGCAAATCTTTTTCACACGTTTCGTTAGCCATTTGACACGTTCCCGCGTTCAAATGACCACCTCCGTTATAACTCAAACATAATTCGCCCACATTCGTGTTTGAAGTGCGACTCAAAATGGATTTGCCAATCGCAAACACGGTGTTTTGGTGGTTTACACCCCACATAACGTGAATGGAGATGTTGCAATTCGGATACAGTGCGTAAATCATAAAACGATTTACAGCGTAAATAGTTTCTTCTTGACGCAAATCTAACAAGACCAAATTACCGTGAACCGTTGAACAGCGGGTGATTTGCTCTTTTGCGGCGGCTTCATGTTCGCGAAACAATTTCACGCGCTCTTGCACGTCGGGTAATTGCAAAATGTCGTCAATCGAGTGGTTTTTGCAATAAGCAATCAAATCCATCATCAATTGATAATTTGAAACGGTGAAATCTTTAAAGCGTCCCAAACCTGTCCGCGCATCCATCAAGAAATTCATTAACACCCAACCATCAGGATTTAGAATTTCGTTTTTATCGAATTGCGCGGAATCGCCTTTATCCACCGCTGCCATCATGACATCCCAACTCGCCGGAAACCGTGTTGCGCCACCGTAATAATCATAAACTACTCGCGCCGCCGACGGGGCATTCGGGTCAATAATGTGATTGTTGGCTTTACTGTTGCGAATGGTTTCGCTCAAATGGTGATCAAACGCTAAATGCACGCCTTTCACATACGGCAAATTGGTCGTAATATCGTTGTCAGTCACGTCGATAATTTCATCCTGCATATCTTTCGGATGCACGAATTTGATTTCTTCGATTAAATTCATGTTTTTCAAAAGTACCGCGCAAATCAACCCGTCAAAATCACTGCGAGTCACTAATCTGAATTTTTTGCCTGTCATAAGTTTTCGCCTTTATCAAATGTAAAAATTGTTATTCGGAACAGCGTTATTGTAGCTTAAAACAAACCAGTAATTTTACCGTCATCATCAATATCAATGCGTTCAGCGGCTGGCACTTTCGGCAAACCAGGCATCGTCATCATATCACCCGCAATTGCCACAACAAAACCAGCCCCATTCGCTAATCGCACGTCACGGATTTCAATCGTATGCCCAGACGGTGCGCCTTTCAAGGCGGGATTGGTTGAAAATGACATTTGTGTTTTCGCGATACAAATCGGAAACGTGCCGTAATCTGCATTCCACGCCGCAAGTTGTGATTTCACTTTCGCGCTCGCCGTAACGCTACCCGCGCCATAAAGTTTGGTGGCAATCGTTTCGATTTTTCCCCACAAACTCAAATTTTCATCGTAAACAAATTTGAATTCTGGTTCACGATTGTCAACGATTTCAACGACGGCATTTGCTAAATCTTCTGCACCTTCACCGCCATTCGCCCAATGTTTCGACACGATACACGTCGCACCTAATGCCGCGCATTTTTCTTGTAAAAGTGCAATTTCAGCTTCGGTGTCAAACGTGAAATGATTCACACAAACCATGCACGGCAAACCATAATGTTCGGTGATATTTTTGTAATGACGTTCAAGATTTTCAAAACCCGCTTCAACCGCTGCTAAATTTTCTTGATTCAATTCGTCTTTCACCACACCGCCGTGAAATTTTAACGCTCGAATCGTCGCCACTAAAACCACCGCCGACGGTTTTAAACCCGACATTCGGCATTTGATGTCGATGAATTTTTCTGCGCCCAAATCTGCACCAAAACCCGCTTCCGTCACCACATAATCTGCCAATTTTAAGGCGGTTTTTGTTGCCGTGACGGTGTTGCAACCGTGCGCGATATTCGCAAAAGGCCCGCCGTGAATAATCGCAATGTTGTTTTCGAGCGTTTGCACTAAATTCGGTTTAATCGCATCTTTCAATAACGCCGCCATCGCGCCATGCGCTTTCAAATCTCGCGCATAAACCGGTGTCACTTTGTCGGATTTGTAGCCAATCACAATGCGCCCTAAACGCGCTTTCAAATCTGCGCGACCCGTGGCTAAACACAAAATCGCCATCACTTCAGAAGCCACCACAATGTCGTAACCGTCTTCGCGCAAATAACCGTTTGCCGCGCCACCCATGCCAACGACGATATTTCGCAACGCGCGGTCATTCATATCGACAACCCGTTTCCATTGAATTCTGCGCGGGTCAATATCGAGGTCGTTGCCGTGATTGATGTGGTTATCGATTAACGCCGACAATAAATTGTGCGCCACACCAATCGCGTGAAAATCACCCGTAAAATGCAAATTGATGTCTTCCATTGGTACAACTTGCGCGTAACCGCCACCTGCCGCGCCACCTTTCACACCAAAACAAGGTCCGAGGGAAGGTTCACGCAAACACATAATCGTTTTTTTATTTAAACGATTCATCGCATCGCCCAAACCCACGGTGGTCGTGGTTTTGCCTTCACCGGCTGGCGTGGGACTAATCGCCGTGACGAGAATCAATTTACCGTCAGTTTTGTCCGCTAAACTGGCGACATATTCGAGCGACAATTTCGCTTTGAAATGCCCAATCGGGTCTAAATGTTCGGGCGAAATGCCGTAATTTTGTTGAGCAAGCTCAATAATGGGTTTCATGGTGGCACGTTGTGCAATTTCGATGTCTGACATTTTTTAATCCTGAAAATTAAAGTTTATGAAAAGCGGTAAGAAAATCGCCAAGGGTTTTGACGGAATTGATGTGAAAAGCACGTCCGTAATGAATCGGCGCGGTGCCTTTGTTCACTCGTTTTGGAAATGAGGTCATATTGCCGGCGTGTTGAAATTCATTTTTTTCGTTAATCTCTACGCCGTCAATCGCAACCAGTTTTGTCGGCATTTCGTCCGGATTCACCACGACGCGAATATAACGCGGTAAGCCGTGATCCAATCGTAAATAAACGATTTTTCCATTCTTGTTAGATTGGTATTCGATGATTTTTTGATTGGCGAGATTTTGAGTAAATCCATTCTTTTCAAACATTTTTTCCACGTCACTTTGTGCAATGGACGATTTTTGTCCTTTTAGCTGGTGAAACGCCAACAGAAAATCACTCAACGCCGCAGGTTTTACATTAAAACCAATGCCGTAATGACACGGTTTTTCATCTTTGTAAATTTTAGACGGAAATTCGAGCATATTGCTGTGAAATTCATCCATTAAATTCACTTCCACCCCGGAAATAGAGGTTAATGCTGAAATATCTTGGGCGGGATGAATCACACATCTAACGTGAGAATAAAGCCCCGTGACTTTACTCAACCCATTTTGCTGATAAAAGTAAATAATCTTGCCATTTTTGTCGGACTTATATTCCGTCACTTTTGTGGTAGAGAGAATGGTTTTGTAAGCACTCTCTTCAAACGTTTTTTCTACGTCACTTTGTATCATTGACATCTTTAGCCCTGTGTTTTAAATGTGTTTATTTTTTGCAGATTGTAACTAATTTTTGTGTTGTTGATGGTAATAACACCGTGTTTCACCAATTCTTCCAATAATTCCAAAGGAACTATTTTGCCTTGAAATACGTTTTTAATACTGTTTAACAACGTCGTTTGTTTTGCCGGTTTTATTTGGATATTGTGCCAGATGGGCGCAATAGAGTTGAATTGGCGTGATTATTTTAGGTTGTGGAATCGGTGGTGATTTTATGGTTTCCAGTTTCTCCGAGACGGGTTTAGGTTGTTCAACGGCTGTAACGATTTTAATCGTAACTTCTTCTTTTACCACTCGTCCAATTCGCTTCGCACTACGCTTTTCAGTAATCAATAACTCAACCACAAAATCCAAATCGTTAGATACAATATCGAAATGCGTTTTTTTAGGCAATTTTTCCATTAAAATACCCGCCCAAAAAGTAATCCCAAAATCCGCCGCATTTTTTTAACATTGGGCATTTTGATGATTTTCAAATGGTCATCGTTAACAAATTGGGTCAGAGGTAAAAGCCAGTCAATCGGAATTTTTGCGCCACTTTGCGCGTAACAAATCACAACTTGCGAATAATTGGCTAAATTTTCTAATAATTCATTTATCTGACTGGGGCAATTTTCCAAATCAATCAATAATACCTTGGGAAGTTTTTTCATAAAAATCGTCGCGCTTTGCGTGTGTTTATTCGGTAAATTTATCAGCAATCATTACAATAACCAAATCAATTGAAAATTCCTAATCGCCTCATGAAAAAATTACTGTTTTTATTATTGACGAGTCATGCTTGTTTCGCCGTTGAACCGTCGTCGGAAAGACAAATCGAACTGCGAAATTTATTAAAAAACGATTGTGGCGCGTGTCACGGTTTATTGTTACAAGGCGGTTTGGGTTTGCCATTGCAGCCTCAAGATTTAGTCCAAAAATCAGATGAATTTCTCATCGATACCATTACCAACGGACGCAAAGGGACGGCGATGCCGCCGTGGAAACTGTTTATGACGCAAGACGAAATAACGTGGTTAGTGCATTTGTTGCGTCACCCAAACTAAAAGTTAAATTAACACTAAATTGTCGCGGTGAATCAATTCTAAATCGTCAGCGTAACCCAGTAATTTTTCAAATTCTAAACTGCTTTTACCGGCAATTTTTTGGGTTTCTTCGCTGCCGTAATTGACTAAGCCGCGTGCGATTTCAACACCGTTTAAATCTAAACACGATACTAATTCGCCGCGTTCAAATTGTCCCGTCGCCCATTTCACGCCCACCGCCAATAAACTCTTACCGTTATTTTTGAGCATTTCAACCGCACCATTGTCTAAAACTAATTGCCCTTTCACTTGCAATTGTCCGGCTAACCAACGTTTTCGCGCCAATAACGGTTCGATGTCGGGCAAAAAGTGTGTGCCTAATTCTTCGCCATTTAAAATCGAGTTAATTACGTTCACTGTGGCACCCGCAGCAACGATTGTGGCTGCGCCAGAACGCGCCGCTAATCGTGCAGCACTGACTTTGGTAGACATTCCTCCGCGTCCCAAACCGCTCCGGCTTTCGCCCGCCATACTTTCTAAGCGTTCATCGTTGACGCTGATTTGTGAAATCAACGTCGCGTCAAGATTCACACTCGGATCAGCGGTAAATAAACCTTGTTGATCGGTCAAAATAATCAGCAAATCCGCTTCAACTAAATTCGCAACCAAGGCGGCTAATGTGTCGTTATCGCCAAAACGAATTTCCTCGGTCGCCACGGTATCATTTTCGTTAATCACCGGCACTACACCAAAATCCAACAACGTCAAAAGCGTGCTACGCGCATTCAAATAACGTTGCCGATTCGACAAATCATCGTGCGTCAATAAAACTTGCGCGGCATGTAAATCGTACTGTTGAAAACTATCGTCGAATACGCGCACTAAGCCCATTTGTCCCACTGCGGCAGCGGCTTGCAATTCGTGTAATGTGGTCGGGCGCGTTTTTAAACCCAACCGCCACACGCCTTCCGCCACCGAACCGGATGAAACCAAAATCACGTCCACGCCTTGTTTGCGTAGCGTCGCCATTTGGCTAACCCAATCTGCAATCGCGATTTTATCTAAGCCT
>CAISXF010000023.1 GCA_903889445.1 uncultured Pseudomonadota bacterium | reverse complement strand
GATTGATTTAATTAAACCGCGCCGCGTCAGTTTGTTGTGTGGTATGCGTGAAATTTATTTACCGAATGGCGATGTGCTGGGCAAACTTTATTTCTTGCACGACATCACCAAAGAAGAAGAATCAAACCGCATTAAATCGGACTTTCTCACCAACGCGACCCATGAACTACGCACGCCATTGGCAACCATTCACGGTTATTCGGAATTATTGAACAGCGGAATGATTCCAGCCGACATGCAACCTGACATTATCGGCATGATTTATCAGCAATCAACGTGGCTCATTACGATGATTAACGAATTGTTGGATTTAAGCCGAATTGAAGAACGCGCCGGAGCGGATTTTGTGATTGAATCGTTTCCGTTAGCGGATTTAATTCAACAAACGATTGCGGATTTTGCAATTCCAGAAGGACGTGACGCAATTATTTATGTGCCATTTGAATCAGAAATTAGTTTGAATGTAGATAAAAATAAATTCAAACAAGCGTTGCTGAACATCATCGACAACGCTTACAAATACTCGCCCAATGGCGGCGCGGTTTCTATCAATGTGAATTACGATGCCGCGCCCCATTTTGTTGAAATTGAAACAAAAGATTGTGGTTTAGGATTAACCGACGACGAAATTGCTCACGTTTTCGACCGTTTTTTCCGTGTCGATAAAAGCGGCAACGTGCCGGGTGTGGGGCTAGGATTGTCGCTGTCAAAAGAAATTATTAACTTATTTAACGGCGATATTTATATCAAAAGTGTTCCGAACGATGGCAGTTCGGTTTTTGTGCGTTTTAATTTGGATTAGCAAAAATATTTTCGTAAAAATTGGCATAAATAAAATATGAAACAAATAAAAATTCGCCAAAAAATGGCACTGATTGTCGTAAGTGGCACGCTGTTATCAGCGGCTCTGGGTTCGGTGCTAATTTATCAATTCTTTCAACATAACCTGTTAACCAGTGAATCGGTTAAATTACAAAAAATAACGGCGAAATTTACAGCGGTAGCGTCTGAGCGTTTTGAAGAATCTCAATCTAAACTGGCAAATTTAGTGCAATTACTGGAATCAGAATTGGCTAAACCGATTAAAAAAGGTGAAATTAAAACGTTTTATCAAACAATGGAACGTAATCCGGATGGCGTTTGGCGAAATCGTAAACCCAATTTTAACGGTAAATTAGAATCAGGTATTTTTTTACCGCCAAATTCGAGTGAAAACGATTTGCAAAAAATACGACATTTGCGAATCAAACACACGATGGACTCTTTCGGCGCAGCGGCGAGTAAACGATTTGAAAATATTTGGTATTTGTCGCCGCATCGGAGCGAAATTATTTTTGATAAAAATTATCCTGAATTCGCTTTTGAGCAAAAAGCAGATAATGATTACACGCAAACGCCTTGGCTGACGTATGCAAATCCTGAATTAAATCCGCAAAAAATTCTCCGTTTTACACCGCCTTTATTTGACCCTGTGCCAAAAGTTTGGATGGTCAGTGCTATTTATCCGATTTACGTTAATAACGAATGGATTGGCAGTTTAGGCGAAGATATGCCGCTCACAAACGTACTTAAATTTATGTTTGAAAGTGAGCAAATGTACAAAGACACAGAACATTTTTTGGTTGATACACAAGGGAATTTCGTTTTAGCGGGTGCATGGCAAAAAGAACTTGAAGCCTCGCCCGAAGGTTTTAAACCTAATTTGGAGCAAGAAAAATCATTTGCCGCATTGCTTAAAATACCACTAACCCACGAACCGCAATTATTGACCGATGATTTACAGCTTCATAATCGTCGTTATATCGTGATTGGTATGACGTTAGAGCCGTTAAATTGGCATTATTATTTGCTCGCGCCTGTTGATGAAATTATGGCTTCGACACGCGAACTATTTTTAAATTTGTTCGAGATGGTGATATTGCTGGGCGGATTAAACGGCATTTTCATGTTTACCATTACAGGCAGAACAATTACCAATCGAATCAAAATAATTACCGATGCGATAAACAGTTATTCCGAAAATCAAAATTATCGCATCGCCAGTAAAATGTCGGGGAATGATGAGATTTCTCGAGTTGGGCGAGCATTTGATCAAATGGCAAATGAAATTTCCGACAATATCACGGAACTCAATAAACGCACTGAGCAATTGCAAAGTGTTTTTGATGTTAGTCCAAGTGGTTATGTGTTGGTCAATAATCAAAATAAAATCTTGTTAGTGAATAAATCGGCAAGTTTAATTGCCGGATTATCGGTTTCAGATTTGTTAGGCATGACAAAAGAAGAATTTTTAACCAATTTATCTAATCAAGCTAGAGAGCCGTTTATTTCGTTGAATGGTACAAGCCAACCATTGCGTATTGAGTTAATTCGCCCCCGACGCACCGTTTTGTTGTTTGGACGGCGTGAAATTATTTTCACCAATGGTGATTTGTTAGGTAAATTGTACTTTTTCCACGACATCACCAAAGAAGAAGAATCAAACCGCATTAAATCGGACTTTCTCACCATCGCGACCCATGAATTACGCACGCCGTTGGCGACGATTCACGGTTATTCGGAGTTATTAAACAGCGGAATGATTCCTGCCGAAATGCAGCCTGAAATTATCAGCATGATTCATCAGCAATCAACGTGGCTGATTACCATGATTAACGAATTATTGGATTTAAGCCGAATTGAAGAACGCGCCGGCGCGGATTTTGTGATTGAATCGTGTCCGTTAGCGGATTTAATTCAACAAACGATTGCGGATTTTGCAATTCCAGAAGGACGCGATGCGATTATTTATGTGCCATTTGAATCTGAAATTAGTTTGAATGTAGATAAAAATAAATTCAAACAAGCGTTGCTGAACATTATCGACAACGCTTACAAATACTCGCCTAATGGCGGCGATGTGTTCATAAATGTGCAACGCTCCGCCACGAAAAATACCGTGGAAATTGAAGTACGCGATTCGGGTTTGGGTTTAACCCAAGACGAAATTGCTCATGTGTTTGAGCGTTTCTTCCGTGTTGATAAAAGTGGCGGCATTCCTGGAGTAGGTTTGGGATTGTCGCTGTCAAAAGAAATCATCAATTTGTTAAATGGTGACATTCACATTACCAGCGTTCCAAATCAAGGCAGTTCGGTGTTTATTTCTCTGAATTTAGATTAACTAAAACTTTAAACCTGTCCGCAAAATGGCGTAATCACCCGCGATATGATTATTCACATCGTATTCGTGCAGCCATTTTGCGGAGAAACTGACATCGCGGTCGCCCATTTTGACGGTGTAAGTGACCACGGGGCCGATGCTGCTGTATTCACCATTGATGGTATCCGCTGGAACGCCTGTTCCTGAATCTGCCGTCACTTGGCGATAATACGAACCCGTTACGCCAATTCCCAAAGACGGTAAAATGTAATATCCCGCCGAATAATCAACATGAACTTCGTCGCCCGTTCGATACTTTGTGGCGTTGTTTTCGGTATTGACCATATAACCAAACATCATTGAAAAATCATATTTGCCGTCATCAGGATTCCACGTCACGCCAACATTGTTATCGAATGTCCATGAATTTCGCCCCGCATTTAACAAGCGGTCTTTATCATACGCGCCCGTTGGAACGACAATTCCTTCAAATGCGACAAAAGACAATTCTTTCCATTGCCACGACAACGAAATCGGCACGCCGTACATATCACCCGCGCCACCGCGTTCCATTTCACGTTTGATGCCGTCATTTTTCGTCGTGTAAGCATTGCGTAACACATAAGGGAAAAATCCCGCCGAATAAGTGCCGCCCAAAATTTTCGTTTCGCTGACGTGCATCACGCCAGGTAATTCAAACAATAAAGTGGCTTCGTCAGTTTTATTTTCTGCCCAATTGTAACCCAAAAAATTACTTAAATAGGTTCCCGAAGCGGGTGTGGTCGCCATGCCAAAATCACCGTAAAAGCCAGGTAAATATTGACTGCTGCCATATTCTGCGGCATTTCCAGCCGTTGGATTTACAAGACAAGCCACGACGGTGGCGCGTAATAAAAAGGGGGTTATTTTCATAAAATTTTTGGGGTAAATTGTGAATCTGGATTCGCTTAAATTTGAACTTCAATGTTAAGCGTGTTTGGGCGTGATTTTAAATTTTGCACGTCACAGTGCAATAATTGCAACACACATTCCGCGACATTTACACCTAACGCTTTTTCAATGCCAACAAACGAAGTGGTTAAACGCGGATTGATTTCTAACACAAAACAAGCATTTTCGGTTTCGATTAAATCCACGCCAACGTAACCAAATAAATCGGGAAACGCTTGAGCAATTTCAGAAACGAGTTTTTGATAACGCCCATCGTCGATTTCGCAATTAACGTTTATATTTTGCAAAACGTATTGTTGATTTTTTACCGCGAAAATCTGCGCGTTCACGCACAATAATCGGACAAAACCGTTTTTGAATAAACACGATAAACTGGTTTTTTCACCGCACAAATGCGGTTGAATAATGTAATTTTTGTCGAGCGCGGGCAGGGCATTCCAGTCTTTTTCAGACGTAATTAAAAACGTATTTTCTGCGCCCACGCCGTCAATCGGTTTAATAATCCATTCTTTGGTTTGGTCGTAATGGCACGCCGCATTAAAAATTTCAGTCGGAACAGTTTGAATTTTCGCCGCGTTTAAAAGCTGAAACGTGGTGAATTTATTGGCGGTAAGCGCGACGGCTTTTCCGGGTGACGTGAGTAGAATTTTGTTTTCGTGTTCAACGTCACGACAAAAACGCTCCAAAATTCCGTCACATTCGGGCGCAATCACCCAAACTGCATCGACGGTTTTGAGTTGGTTTTGAAAATCGTTTTTTGTCGCAACAATCACTTCAACGGGCAATGTCGCAAAATTAGAAAGTAACGCTTCAAGCATCAATTTTCCTTCACGCGCCAAACTTTCTGAGGCTTCGCCGTTCGCGGTAATATATTCAAAAATTAAGACTTTCATTCGCTAATCAACGCATTCCAGATGGGCGCAAATTTCAAACATTGTTGCTCAAAATCGTCATTTAAAATACGGTCAAAATCCGTTTCATCAAAAAAGCGGCGTAATTCTAACTCATAATCTTTTTCTAAATCGTAAATTAACTTATCTTTTGCGGCTTTCAATTTGTCTTTTTTGCCTTTCAAATACGCAAAAATCGCTTCGGTAAAAAAGGCTTCTGGATGCTGTAAACCATTTTGATAAATCGCCAACAAATCCGTCAATAATTCATCGTTCGCAAGTTCGGGCGAAAAAACCAACTCGTTCAATTTTGGCTCTTTTGTGTCATAACTGAACAAATGTGTGGATTGCGATTTTACTTTGTTGATAATCAAATGATGCAACAATGCGCCCATGAAATCTTTGCCTTTCAAGCTGGTATAACGGTAAAACAAACCGCCGTTTTCGTGGCAATTCGACAATTTACCGACCAATCGACAACCGCCAAAATGTAAATCAATCACCACATTTTCAATCTGTTCGCCGATGTTTTTGGCGTTAATTTTTTCCACGAATTCAGCAATTTCAGCGTGTTGTTTGTCAAATTCTAAATCGCCTAAAATGCCTGAAAGCCATAAACCTTGCGCTTTTAATCTATCGACAGAAAGCGTTTCACCTCGTAAATGTTTTTGCAGCCATTCGTGTTGGATTTTATAGGTATCTAATCTTTCGAGGTGAAAAGGTTCACGTTCTTCAACGATGCTGTTTAACGTTTTGAGTTGAACGCTGAGTTGGCGACGCAAAAAATGTTTTTGCGGATTCCGAAAAAAAGAAAACAAATCGTTCAATTCAATCACGGGTTCAAACGTCGAATTTAACGCGCCTGTCCACCAAGAATTGGGCGCGGATTTATTCGCGCTTAACGCTTGCGCGGTGTTGAAATCAGGTTGGGAATAACTGATTAAATGTGAATTCGACCCGTCAAAATAACGCCGACTGAACCCGTGCAGCGGATGAAAAACAGTCAAATTATCGAGCGAATACGATTCGCGCAACACGTCCAGTAATTCGCTAATAATCACAGACGGCGGGATTTTGTCGTTATGATTCAACGATTGCCCGAGATACGTCAAAATCAATTGGTGGCGCGTCGATAACAAAATTTCCAAAAACTGATAACGGTCGTCATTCCGTCGTGAGCGGTCGCCTTTTCGGAAATGTTGCGCGATTAAATCAAAGGTCGGCGGACGGTCAATTTTCGGAAATTCGCCATCATTCATACCCAGCAACGCAATGATTTTAAAAGGAATCGAGCGCATCGGCAGCATCGAACAAAACGTTAATTGTCCACGCAAAAAACCATTCGACGATTTACGTTCAGAAACGCGACTGTCTAACCAGCTGATAATTACTTGTAGCGCGACGTTTGCGTCCGCTAAATGGTTGAGTTGGTCGGGCAATTCGTCGAGCAATTCGTTGACTTGTTGACGTTCCACGCCTTCGGCATTGCTCAATAAAATTTCGGCGTAATTGTAAAGACAAGTGCGCCACGCATTCAACGGTTGCACGGTTTTGAATGTTTCGCTGGCGGTAAAAAGTAGCTGTAAAAAATCATTCAAACCGCCCAACGCCAACGCGGTCGAGCCTTCAATGTCGGGATACGGCAAAATATCTTGCACAAAATCGCTGTCATCGCCGACCGCGTAACCCATAAATAAACGGTTCAACATCGCTTGCCAAGTGTTCGCGTCTAAATTGGGCAAATCTAATTCGGCTTTATGGTCGCCCGATTTTCCCCAGCGAACTTGCGTATCTTTCACCCAATGGCGAATCAATTCTAAATCGGTTTCGGACAAATCAAAATGCGTGTGAACCATCGGTTGCGCGAGTAAATCCAACACACTTTGCCAACCAAAACGACTTTGCGATAAATGAAGAAATCGAATAAAAATATCCAGCGCGTGATTGCTCAAACGCAAACTGCGGTCGGCAATCGTGTGATGAATATCGTCGAAAACGGCAGAAATAAACGGTTCATAATTTTGAATATCGGGCGACATAACGACGATGTCGCGCAATTCCAAATTTTTGTCATTTTCCAGCGCGTGAATGAGCTGATTTTTCAACACTTCGACTTCGCGCATTCGGGAATGGCAAGCGTGAATTTGAATCGAATTATCACGAGTAAGTCCAACGCGCTCACCTTCAAAAAGTGGCAGTTTATTTTCCAGCAAATCATTTTGTAAATGCTGCAAATTCGTCACGTTATCCGCACGTTCAAACGTATCCAAATCTAAATCAATGTCTAAATTCTGTTCCAATAATAACGTTTGAAACTCACGCCCTTGTTGACCTAACGAGGACAATAACGGATGGGAATCGTATTGTTCTTCGGGCGTTTGTTTTAAACGTTTTCGCTTGCTGGGAATATCCGCCCAATAATCTTGCGAGGGATTCAGCAAAAATAAATGCAATTGACAATGTTTTGACAGACCATGCAGAAACGCCAAAAACAACGGCGGCATGGTGTTAATGCCAAACACAATCACGCGCTCTGGCAATTTGTCCGCATAAAAATCCGCGTCGGCATTCAACAATTTATCAATGACTTTTTGCCACAACGCGCCCCGATGTTGCGTGCCGATTTCGGCGGTAATGTTGCGCCACAACGCTTTTTGCCAACGTTCATCCGCTGTGTCGTACAACAATTTATTCGCTTGCCACGCCGTCAATAAATCGGGGCGCATCATTTGATACTGATCGAATAATTGCGCCAATTCTTGCGCGAGTTGGTAGCGTTTTAATTCTGGATTTTCGCCCGCCAAATACTGTTTTAACGGCAAAAAATCGTCGTCATTCAATTCGCGCAACACGTTTTCAATGCGCCACGTCATTTTGTGGCGATCAAATGCCGCGTCGGTTAAACGGCTGTCCAAACGTTGCGCGACGGTGCTAAAAAATTTCGCTGGAAACAAAAATTCGTAATTCGCCCACACTTGAAACGTTTGCGCCAATTGTTGCGACAACCAACGTTCCATGCCTTGGCTTTGAATTAAAAAAACTTCTTTGCTTAACGGCGACTGCAAAGGCAAGGTTTCAATGACCACGCTCAATTGTGTCACTAAATTTTCGGTTTTATTGGAACTGTGAAGAATAAACATGAGTGATTTAACGTAAAAGTAGAAAAAGTTGAATTTGACGAAATAAACCTGTCAAACGATTGGCATTTCGGGTTTGTTTTTAGTTAATACATTGTTATTTTTGTGTTTTTTAATAGTTGGCGTTTATTGTGCTTTTATTTGAGTAACTGATTTTACGCGGTAATTTTAGAGTGTAATTTGTTTTTCCGAGAGGCGAATTACACGCTGAACGATTCTGCGTATTATCAGAATAATTTTGCCTAAAAAAAACAGCAAATGAATAGTATAAAAAACATCGCGTTAAATTCGCCGAAAATTAGTTTCGACCATTTTGACAGCATTGAGATACGACTGCGCTTGTTTTATTTAGAGGCACTTATTTTGAATAACTTTTAGGAGTCAATAATGGCACTCGTGATCAATACAAATTTAGGTTCAATTAACGGGCAGCGCAACCTAAATGGAACGGCATCGGCTCAATCGACTGCCATGCAGCGTTTATCGTCTGGCATTCGTGTTAATTCGGCAAAAGATGATGCCGCAGGATTAGCGATTGCAGATCGTATGATGACGCAAATTCGCGGCATGACAGTGGCGACCCGAAATGCTAACGATGGTATTTCATTAACGCAAACGGCTGAAGGCGCGTTAGGTTCTTTAACCGACACATTGCAACGTATGCGTGACTTAGCGGTGCAATCGTCGAGCAACGCAGGTGTTTCGGATTCGGATCGCGCGAAAATGCAAACGGAATTTAAAGCGTTGAATGAGGAATTGTTGCGGGTTGTCGGTAACAGTGAATTCAATGGCAAAAAAATTCTTAACGGTGATTTAGCGGGGGGATTGAACATTCAAATTGGCGCGACGACTGATACAAATAGTCGTATTAGTGTCGCAGTTTCTAACATGACAACGTTATTAACACCGGTCACACAGGCAACTTTGTACCCTAAAGCGGAAGCGGTGGATTCCACATTGGCGGCAAGCGTTTCTAATGCAGCGACGACTGCGGCGGCAGATGTTCAATTGAAAGACGCGAACAATTCCGCAAAATTAGCCAACGCCGCGATTGTCGCGGCAAAATTAGCATCGGCGGCACCGAATGATTTAGCGTTTGCCAAATTAGCGGCAACTGCCAACGTCGCTGCCGCAACGGCGTTATTGAGTTCATCTACCAACATTTTGGCAGCTAGTACAACCAATAAAGGTTTGGGCATTGTTTCGGATGCGTTTTTGAATGCGGTCACGGCGGCGAGTAGCACGAATGTTGCCGCTGCTGGAGCGGTTGCTGCTACAGATGCTACGATGCAGGCGTTAACGGTAACCGATTCAAATCAAGCCGCCGCATTATTAAACACCGCGACACAACTGGCAGCAGCGGCAGCGGAAGATATTGATTCAGCGGGGCAAAATATCTTAGCCTCAACGATGAATGCACTGACTGGCGATACCATTGCGACAACTGATTCTAATGCAGTGATACCACCCGCCGACAGCACATTTAATTCGGCGGTAGCTCGATCGCCAGAAGGTTCTTTTGGCGCGGATAGACTTGCACAAAAAGCGTTGGCGGCGGTAGAGATAGCACGGGCAATCGCGTCGGCATCGTACGTTGATGACCAGACGAAAACGCAATCAGCCAATGATACCGATAAATTTTCTTTCATTAACAACAATAAGTTAGTCACTGAAACCGTCATGGTAACCAATGGCGTAGCGACCGATTATGCGTTATCGTCCATCAATTCTATTGATGCCGCGATTGCGGCGATTGATACAGAACGCTCAAATTTAGGTTCGACTCAAAATCGTTTTACCACCACCATTTCAAATTTACAAAACGGCATTGAAAATCAATCGGCGGCTAAATCGCGCATTATGGATGCGGATTTTGCTGTGGAAACGGCGAATTTAAGCCGCGCTCAAATCCTGCAACAAGCTGGAACGGCGATGTTGGCGCAGGCAAATCAATCTGGTCAAAGCGTAATGACTTTGTTGAGATAGCGTCAAAATGCCAGTCACACGGATTGAAAAAGAACGCTTCTGTGCCTGTTTGATTTCTTGATAGGCAAGAGGAAACTATTTTTTGTAAGATGTAAACATTGGTAAATAAAAAATTAAAGTAACGAAAAAACGAGCCGATAACCCAGCGAGTTTCGAATTACAAACTTTTTTGCAGCATAAAATCTTTAGTCGTTTTAATTTAAATCACTTTTGGGCAATTTCGCTTCAAAAGGCTTTTGGAGATATATCATGGCACTCGTAATCAACACCAACCTTGGCTCAATCAACGGTCAACGTAATTTAAACACTTCTGGCAGTGCGCTTTCTACTGCAATGAACCGTTTGTCATCTGGCGTTCGTGTGAATAACGCGAAAGACGATGCAGCAGGTTTGGCAATCGCAGACAGAATGACTTCACAAGTTCGCGGCATGACGGTTGCCGTTAGAAATGCTAACGATGGCATCTCATTAACGCAATCTGCTGAGGGTGCGTTAGGTTCATTAACGGATACCTTGCAACGTATGCGTGATTTAGCCGTTCAGTCATCAAGCAACGCAGGTGTGTCATCTTCTGATCGCGCTAAAATGAACACAGAATTTAAAGCATTGAACGATGAATTGATTCGTGTAGTTCAAAACAGTGAATTCAACGGCAAAAAAATCTTAAATGGTGATTTGGCAGGTGGTTTGAACATTCAAGTGGGTGCTACTACTGACACCAACAGCCGCATTAACGTGAATGTTTCAAACATGACTACCTTGTTGACACCTGTTACGGGCGCAACATTGAGTCCTGCTCAACAACCTATTGATTCAACACTGGCTTCTACGGTTGCCAATAATGCGAACACTGCGTCATTAGATGCTAATTTGGGTGCAGCTAATTCTGCGGCTAAATTAGCTAACGCAGCGGTTGTTGCGGCGAAAGCGGCGATGGCAGCACCTACAGATTTAGCATTAGCAAAAGCCGCTTCTACTGCAAACCTTGCGGCGGCTACAGCAGTGGCGGGATCATCAGCAGTTACTCTTGCAAGTAGCTCAACTAATAAAGGGTTGGATCTTGTTTCACAAGCATTTTTAGACGGTGTGACTGCAGCATCTTCATCGGATACAGCGGCGAGTACGGCTATTAGTACAACAGACGCAACAATGCAAACGGCTACGGTGACGGATTCAAATCAAGCCGCTTCATTACTGACCACAGCCTCACAATTGGCAGCAGCGGCAACTGCAGATATAGCGGCTTCAGGTCAAAACGTATATGTTACGACAATGAACGCATTGACAGGTGACACTCTTGGCACAAAAGCAACAGCCGCTAACCCTAGCAACGAATTGATATTGCCCAATACATTGAACGACGCTGTAAATAGAGCGCAAAAAACGGGCAATGACTTCGGGGCTGATAGAGAAGCGCAAAAAACGCTTGCGGGTCTACAAATTGCCAAAGCAATCGCCGGAGCATCGTATGTGAGTAATCCATTGGCGACAACCACCTCAAATGACACAGACAAAGCCTCTTTTGTAACCAATAACAAATTAGTCACTAGTGTTTCAACAGCAGCGGATGCTGTGGCGGCGGATTATGCGTTATCTGCAATGAATAGTATTGACGCGGCGATTGCGTCAATTGACACGGAACGTTCCAATTTGGGTTCAACTCAAAATCGTTTCACGACCACCATTTCGAATTTGCAAAACGGTATTGAAAACCAGTCTGCTGCTAAATCACGCATTATGGATGCAGATTTTGCTGTAGAAACTGCCAACTTGAGCCGCGCTCAAATCCTGCAACAAGCTGGAACAGCGATGTTGGCACAAGCAAATCAGTCTGGTCAAAGTGTCATGACTTTGTTGAGATAAGGATTTATACTTACAATGAACCGGTTAGAGTTCCGATTATTAGCTTTAACCGGTAAGTTCTTTGTAATGTTCCTAATCAAAATCTGCGTGGTATTTCAGTAAAAGTAAGTCTCACGCGAGATGAAAAACGAGGGTGTCATGAACAATGTAATAAATATAACGCCGACTACGCCACCTATCCAAGTTCAAAAAAATGCGCCCGTTCAATTTGCAGACGTATCAAGTCAAGCGGTTTCAGTGACGGAAAAAGTCGCACAATCTTTGGCAACAGAGGTTAATGCGTTCAAAAATAAAACTGAACAACCATTGAGCGCGGAAAATGTAAAAGCGGCGGTAGTTGTGGGTAACGCTCTGCTTCAAAGTGCGAATCACAATTTACAATTTCAGATTGATGATGCGACCAAACAAGTTGTGATTAAAATTGTAGATAACAAAACAGGCGAATTAGTTCGTCAAATCCCAACAGTTGAAATGCTCGATTTTATTCGACACATGAAAGAGTTGGAAGGAAAGCCCGGATCGATTGTGAACGGGAAAGTGTAAATTTAATTTTTGAGCGAGGAAGCGAGTCATGGCTATAACAACTTCAGTAGGTGTCGGCAGCGGTATCGATATTGCCGGTACAGTAGGTCAATTAACGGCTGCCGAAGGTAAACCCCAACTTGATGCTATTACAGCTAAAACAACGGTTTCGCAAACCAAACTCAGTGGATTAGGCACTTTAAAAGGTGCCTTGTCAGCTTTTAAAAGTACGGTTAACGCACTTGATAAAAGTACAGCGTTTGCTTCACAGGTCGTTACCTCTAGTGACGAAAAAATTGTAAAAGTTTCGAGTGAGCCTGGAATAACCGCTTCATCCCATATCATTAAAGTGAACACGTTAGCAACGGCTCAAAAATCTGTTTCCACTACAGAATTTAAAAGTGCGGATGTTGTCAAAGATGGTGTGCTGATTTTTAATGACAATACGGGCGCACCTAAATTTTCAGTTGTTATTACAGCTGGGACTAATGACACGCTCGCTGGTGTGCGTGATGCAATTAACAACACAAAAGGAAACAATAGTGTTATTGCAAGCATTGTAAATGTTGATTCGAAAACCACACCTGGCACAACGGTTTCAAAATTAGTATTAACATCTAAAACAGCAGGTATTGCAAATACCTTTAGCGTGGATGCCTCTCTCGGTGACACACGCTTTAATTTGAATACTGTGGAAACGCCCGCCAATTTCAATACCATAGCAGCAGTAGACGCGAATGTTACCATTGATGCACAGCCTGTTTCTGCAACGCCTCAACGTAGTGTATCGAGCAAAGAATTTTCCGCTACAGATGTGATTGCACCGGGTGTACTTTCATTTAAAAATCTTGCGGGTGCCGAACAATTTTCCGTTACTATTACGCAAGGGAATAATGACAAACTGTTCGCAGTTAAAGACGCGATTAACAATGCAGTAGGAAATACAAGCGTTACAGCAAGCATAATTAACGTTGACTCTAAAACTAACCCTGGAACAACGGTTTCAAAATTAGTTTTTACCGCTAAACAACCAGGTGTTGATAACAAATTTACGCTTGATGCGTCACAAGGTGACATGCAGTTGAGTTTAGATTCGGCACCGGTCAATGCTCAAAAATCAGTCTCCGCCGTAGAGTTCTCAGCCACCGATAAAGTTGCACCAGGTATAATTAGCTTTAAAGATGCGTCTGGGGCGACTAAATTTTCAGTCACTATTTCTGCAAATACCACAACAACGGTTAATACTGATGGTTCGCCACTTGCTGTCGATGAAAATGGTAGTCCGATTCTTGTTGATTCCTCTGGAACGTTGATTCCAACTAAAACTATTACGACAACAACTGGTAATGACACATTAGAAAATTTGCGTGATGCTATTAACTATTCACCCGAAAATAAGTTAGTTTCAGCAAGCATTATGACAACTAACGTTGGAGCTACAACCGTTGATACGGGTGAAGTCGATGCAAGTGGAAATCCAATTCTGACCATTACGCCTGCTCAAACGATGTCAAAATTAGTATTGACCGCATTGGCGGCAGGGATAAATAACGGTTTTAGGATTGATGCAAGTGCAGGCGATACCAGGTTTACGCTTGATCCGACAGTGGCAGTCGATTCAGCGGCAACGCCGAATTTTACCTCAACAACCACGACATCAACTTTTGATACAACGGATGCCACTAACGCGAATGATGGTGGACAGTCAGTGACTCGCACATCAAATTCAATCAGCGATGCAATTCCTGGAGTGACATTAACATTATTGACGACCGGAACTTCAACGATTGATAGCCATTCAGATACTTCGTCTATTCTCAGTCCAATCAGCGGCTTTGTTGATGCGTACAACAAATTAAATGATTCACTTAAACAATTAACGAACTACGTTTCGCCAGGCAGTCCGAGCAACGGTGCATTGTTAGGCGATACAACAGTTCAAAATATTATTTCTCAGGTCAAACAAACCATAAATAGCACGGTCAGTTCGGCGACGGGTGATTACAATTCTTTAAATCAATTGGGTATTACCTTTGATAAAAAAGGCGTAATGTCGCTAGATAGCACCAAACTAAATACCGCTTTAGCTGGGAATCCTACGTCAGTAGCAAATGTATTCACTTCTACTGGCGGGGTAGCAACGCAGTTAAATACTAAAATTACGCAGTATTTAGACACAAAAGGTGCGCTCAGTGTGCAACAAGACAGTCTGAATAAAACACTAACGGATTTAACGACGCAAACGACGGCAGTCAACGCCCGATTAGCTGCCACGCAAAAAACTTTACAAGCACAGTTTGTTGCAATGGATGCCGCCGTGGCTCAGTTTAAAAACACGGGAACCTATTTGACTCAAGCACTCACACCAAAAACAACCAGCAATTAAGAGCGAATCATGGCTGCAGTAATGAATAACAGAAAGTATACAAATCAATACGCCTCCGTGCATACGGAAAGCATTGTGGATGAAGCCACGCCGCATGCGTTGATTCAAATGTTAATGGGCGGGTTTTTGATGCAAATTAATGCGGCGAAAGGCGGCATTACACGAGGAAGTTTTGAAGAAAAAAGTACCCATATTTCTCGCGCCATTTCTATTGTCGGTGGATTGATTGACGGCATTGATTTAGAACGCGGTGGCATTATTGCTGAAAATCTAACCCGACTTTACGAATACATTAACACCAAATTATTTCAAGCCAGTGCCGAAAATAGCATTGAGATTTTGGATGAAGTGGGTGATTTAATGCGCTCAGTGAAAGAAGCGTGGGATGCCATTCCGCCAGAACATCGATAATAAGCCGATGTTGCTGCAAGAATTGAATGCTTTTTCATTACGCATTACGCAAGCCATTGAAATAGGTGATTGGCAACAGCTCTCGAATGTGTTGGCAGAGCGTCAATCGAGATTGGAAGTGCTGTTAAACTCGTCTTTATCTGATGAAGATCAGCGCACTGTTCAAGGCGTTTTGGAGTCTGTTCAAGCTATGGACAGACTTTTTATCGAAGCAGTTCAGTCTAAAAAAACCGAACTGCTCAAACAATTTCTATCAGTGGCGCAAGGTCAAAAAGTCATTCGCGCGTATCGTCATTATGCCGAATTTTAAACTGTCGGTTTAATTTTCGTTCTATCCTCTTTCTTTTCAATAATCGGTGCAGCGGGAACAAACGCTTTAGGTTGCAACCAATTGTTCACTTCCTGAATATTCTGTTCCGTAATCATTCCCACCGACCGCATGAAACGAGCGCGATGCTTAATATACGCATATTTCGCTTGTGACAATTCCCGTTTCGCTTTGAATTCTTCTTGTTGTGCGTTCAAAATATCAGTCACCGTGCCAACGCCTAATTTAAAACCGCTGTCTGTCGCTTCACTCGATTTTGCTGCCGAAGCGACAGCTTTACGCGATGCCGCAATTCGGCGCACGCTGGCGTTTGAACTCAAAAAGGAATCGCTAGTTTCTTTAATCAACGCTCGAACTTTAGCTTCATTTTCATTTTTGGCTAATTCCAAACGGTGTTCCGATTCAAATAAACGGTGAATGCTCGAACCTCCGTCAAATATCGGCACAGAAACGTTAATTGCCGCCACTTGTGTGCTGACGCTACCACTGTTCGTTATTTTTGAGCTTTGGTAACCCGTATTAGTATCGTAATAATTTAACTGTAAATCAACAACTGGCATAAATTTGGATTTTTGCACAATCACACCCGTTTGTGCAGCTTCAATTGCTTTTAATTGTGCGGCTAAACTGGGATTTTCACTTTTCGCGACTTCTAGCCACTGCTCTAATTGACCGTCTAACGGTTTGTAATCCACGTTATCTTTGAGTTTGTACAAATCCGAAAATGGCGTATTTGTCAGCTCTTTTAAACTTTCTTTTGCCGTAACAACAATGGTTTCGGCTTCAATTTCCGAGGCTTTTAGTTGATCTAGGCGGGCTTCAATCGTGTAAACATCGGTAATTTTGACTAATTGTTTTGCAAATTGCTTTTGCGTTTGTTCTAAACGTTTTGCCATCGCATTTTTTTCAGTTTGATAAAAATACAGCTGATCTTCCGCTTCTAAAACACCGAAATACTTCTCGACCACTTTGTGCATTAGCGCGTGTTGGGCTTCGATATTTTCGGCACTGTATTGCTCTTCAACGGTATTTGCGCGTCGCCAATTCCAAAATTTTCCAAAATCAAATAAAGTTTGATTCAATGAAACATAATAGCGAGTTCCCATATATGTGCTATTTGCTGGTTTTGCCGCAGGATTCGTATTGTCATTTCCTGACCAGTTCGCGCTACCGCTAATTTGCGGCAACATTTCACTCAACGCTGAACCCGTTTGCTCTTTGGTAATCGCCATACTGATTGCCGCCGCTTTCGATTCGGGATCAGCCTCTAACGCTTGCTGATAAATCGTCATTAAATCTTCAGCAAAAACATGGGGAGCTTGCGCCAAAATCATACAGGCGACTAAATGTTTTAATTTCAATTTATTCATAAATTAGTCCTCAATCATCGCTTTTGCCCACGCATTGCTAAGTGGTTGCATTAAGTATTCAAACACGGTGCGTTCGCCCGTGTTAATCAATACATCAGCAGGCATACCTGGTAGTAACTCCATATTACCCAACTTAGTGTAACTGTCTGGCGTAAGTTCAATTTTCGCATTGTAGTACGCTTGACCGGTACGTTCGTCGGTAATTTTATCCGCAGATAAACCGATTAACGTGCCTTCTGTTTTTGGTACAAGAGCTTGTTTAAATGCACTGAAACGCACTTCTGCCACCAAACCAACGTGAACACGGTCAATATCCATCGGCGAAACTCGCGCTTCAACCACTAACTCTTCGCCTTGCGGTACGATGTCTAAAATCGGTCTTCCAGGTGTAATTACACCACCAACGGTATAAATTGACACGCCCATGACACGACCTGCCGCCGGTGATTTAATTTGAATTCGGCTCACTTTATCGTTGGTCGCCGTCATGCGCTGGTTGATGTCATACAACTGCGCTTGAACTTCGCCCAATTTATCAGCAACTTCTTCTTGGAATTGCTTTTGAATTTGTAAAATTTGCAAACGAGTTTCCCCGATTTGCATTTCGCTGCTAGCCATTTCGGAGCTTAACGATGCAATTTCACCCGTCGTCGCCGCTAAATTACGTTCCATATCGCGCAAACGCTGTTTATCGGCAAACCCTTCGGCGAGTAATTCGCGTAAATCTTTCGCTTCTTCGCCATAAGAACGGTGGAGTTCTTGTTTGCTGGTTTTTTGACCTTGCAAACCTTGAATGCGTGAATTTAATTGGCTGATACGTTGATTCAACACGGAAACTTCACCATCATGCGCGTTTTTGCGAGCGTTGAAAATTTGGTTTTCACCTTGTCGCGCTTCAATCACCCGCGCATCGTTCAGATTTTGTACTTCTTTTGGATAACTAACTTGTCCGGCGCGGTCACGTTCAGCGTTCAAACGGGCTACTTGCGCCGCGAGCGTGATTTGTTGTCCTCGTAAGATTTCTAATTGCGCTTTGATTTCTGTACCGTCTAAAACCAGCAACACGTCGCCTTCTTTGACGATGTCGCCGTCTTTCGCAATCAATTCTTTCACAATACCGCCGTCTAAATGCTGAACGGTTTTACTGTGTGATTTGACCGTCACGAACCCTGGAGCCGCAGCGGAACTGCTGATGGGAGCTAAATAACTCCACGCGCCTAAAATGCCAACGGTGCCAATTACAACCGCCATGCCAAGGGTACGAATCGGCATATCGTTTGTGACGAGCGAAACGTCAGCTTGTTTTTTTAATTTATCGGGATGTATTTTCGCTGTTTCTACTTTCATAATTTTGCCGCCTTAGTTGGCAAGCGTAGCAGACTGCGCCGCTTGAGCTTGCGCTTGCTGTTGTTGCAAATGCGCGATAACTTGGTCTTTTGGGCCATAAACCGATACTAAACCATCGTTTAAAATGAGTAATTTATCGACGTTCGCTAACACATTGTTTCGGTGTGTAATGATAATGACGGTGGCTTGATTTTGTTTTAAACGTTGAATTGCATTCCCTAACGCCGCTTCGCCGATTTCGTCCAAATTTGAATTTGGTTCATCTAAGACGATAATGCGCGGTTCGCCATATAACGCACGCGCCAAACCAACACGTTGACGTTGTCCACCTGATAAATTACCGCCACTCGCGCCAATCATGGTGTCGTAGCCTTCGGGTAAATGTAAAATCAAATCGTGAACGTCTGCCATTTTCGCTGCGTGAACCACTTTTTCAGGATCAATGTCACCAAAACGGGCAATATTTTCGCTGATGGTGCCTTCGAATAATTCGATGTCTTGTGGCAAATAACCAATATGTGGCCCCAATTCGTCACGATTCCAAGTAAATACATCCGCGCCGTCTAAACGAATTTTGCCTTGATTACAGGGCCAGATTCCTAATAATGCGCGTGCGAATGTCGATTTACCGGCACCGCTAGGCCCGATGACACCAATCACGTCGCCTCTCGCAATGTTGAGGGTGATGCCTTTCAGCACAGCCGCTTTTGCACCGGGTGGCGCGACGACCGCAGATTCAAATTGAAAAGTGCCTTCGGGAGTGGGTAAAGTCATGCGTTCTGCATCGGCAGGAATTTGACGCAATAAATCGTTCAAACGTGAATACTGTCCACGTGCGCTGATAAACCCTTTCCATGAACCGATGACAATATCGATAGGTGCGAGGGCGCGACCTAACAACACCGAACCACCAATCATTAAGCCAGACGTAATTTCGTTTTCAATAACTAAATACGCGCCCACGGCAAGAATTAACGATTGCGACGATAGACGAATCAATTTTGAGCTGGCACTGATTAAACCGGCGCGTGAACTAGCGGTGGCTTGCAACACTAAAACTTGATTGGTGCCTTTTAACCAACGTTTTTGAATGTTGTTCAACATGCCCATTGATTCGATAACTTCCGCGTTGCGAAGGTTTTTATTTACCAAACCGCGTCCCGCCATTGCCAAATTGTTGGCTTCACTCAGCATTTTGCTAGTCGCTTTTTCTTGAACAATGGCGACGATAATTAGCAAAACGGCGGTAAATACCGCCATCCAGCCGTACATTGAATGGAAGACAAACATCAAGGCAATATAAATCGGCAACCAAGGCGCGTCGAAAAACGCGAATAAACCGTTGCCAGTCATGAATTGACGTAGCGCAGTTAAATCATCAAGGGGTTGCGACGAAGCGCGTTGTCCGCCCGTATAAAGAGCTTGTTTATAAGCGACTTTGAATAAACGTTCGTTGAGCAACGTTTCCAAACGGGTACTCACGCGAACTAAAATTTGCGACCGCACCCATTCCAACGTTCCCATCGTGATAAACAACACCATCATAATTAGCGTTAGCATTATCAAAGTCGAATGATTTCCGGTTGGTACGACGCGATCGTACAGTTGCAACATATAAATAGTTGGCACGAGTTGCAAAATGTTAATCACTAAACTGAACCCAGCAGCGGAAATAAACGCGCCTTTGCATAATTTTAGTGCTTCTTCTAAATCAGACTTGTTGAGTGTTTTCATATTGTACAAAGTTAGAATTTACTTAATAAAAGAGTCATTATGGCATATTTTATAAGCACATTCTATAAATGGCGTGCTTAGAAAAGAGACCTATTGTTGCCGATAATGGTGTTTATCGCGGTTAAAAAAAGGGCGTTATTGGGAATAATTAAAATAAATGGCTTAGCGAATTTCTAGTTAAAATTTTCGTTCGCTCCAATGATTTTTCACCTAAAATACTAATCGAAATCGTCGTCTAGTTTTATTTCCATGTGAAAGGTTAAAACCACCAGCTTTAGCTGGTCAGATTTCATCATCAAATTGTACTAAAATGACCAATTTTAGGGATCAATTATGGATTATCGCTACGGTAGCCATACCGTTTTTAAAATTGAGTATC
>CAISXF010000022.1 GCA_903889445.1 uncultured Pseudomonadota bacterium | reverse complement strand
GACCTGAAGCGGCTCTCAAGCTGCGAATTTCAGCTTGCATGGATTGCAATTGTGACTCTAACGCATCCACCTTCGCGTTGCTACTGTTTGAAGAATGTGAAAACGATGAAGAATGCGTTTCGGTGGTTTGGTAAGTAGCCGCTTTTTTAGCATGTTTGTGTGCTTTTTTGCTAGCATGTGCAGCCGCTTCTGGTGCGACGGTTGCGGCGGCGAATGCGAATAAAGTCGTCGTTACGCCTAAAGCTAATTTTGTTTTTGTCATTTTGAATCCTCAGAAAGTATTTGGGTTGCAAGTTTTAAATTTGTTTTTATACAACAAAACTTATGTCACAGTGGCGATAATACCAGCAAAATTATTTCCTTACAAGTTTTACAACCATTTTTAAAACCTACATATTTCGTTATTTATCAACAAGTAAACGAAATAAATGAAAACTAATCACACCATGTCGATAAAAAACAACAGGTTTTTAAATTTACGTTTCGCGCCTCTCCGTTTTTCATTCGGAAAATACATCCACGCCTTTGGGCGCAATAAATTCAAACAAATTCGCCTCAACAGGTTGATTCACTTTTAAATTTGAAAAATAAATTCGCGTTAATTGTCCAAAATTATCATTCAATTGCATTCCGCTCAACACGCCTTTTTCAAGCCCAATTAACACATATTTAAACGTACTATCTTGGCTTTTCGGCACCAGTTTTACCCAGTTCATATCGCCTTCTGCACCTTGTTGTTCAATCGAATAATTATCTTCCAACGGCACATCGCCACTCAACAATAACGCAGGCGTTGAACCCACCGACTCGTCTAACTTTTTAATCGTGACTTGCTCCAAATCGGTATCGTAAAACCACACTTTACCGGACGTGGAAATAATTTGCTGTTGAAACGGTTTGGTATAATCCCACCGAAATTTGCCCGGACGTTGCAAATAAAACAAGCCCGAACTGGTTTGAAACGGATCGCCAGCCTCGTTAATTAACACCTGTTTGAAATTCGCCGTGATGGTTTTAGCGGAAGCTAAAAAGGCTTTCAATTGTTTCACCGGCACATCTTCCGCAGCGGCAATGAAACTACTCAAACTCAACAACGCAGCAATAAACCAACGCTTTTTTTTCATAAATTATTTCTCAACTCAACACTAAAAATTTTCGGGCAATTCGTCGTCAGTTGTCGATTCAACTGGCGCGATAGCGTTATCGCCGCCCATTTTGGGGGCGTAGTAACCATTGCCGCCACTGCTCTCATTACAACTTGTTGCACGCGGTTCGGAGCCGGCAATATACGGATAACGGCGCGAAGTGAAACAACTGCTGTATGAAGCCATTTTGATATTATCCGGCGCAATTAAATTCACAGGCTGGGTCGAAATTTGTTTCATTATCGCCAACCAAACCGGTAACGCGCCAGTGGCACCCGTTAACCCCATTGGTTTATTGTCATCTCGCCCGACCCAAACTACCGACAAATAATCACCGGTATAACCGGCAAACCAACTGTCTTTGGCATCGTTAGTCGTGCCGGTTTTACCGACTAAACCGTAATTTTTCGGAAATACATCGTACGCTTTGTGTCCGGTGCCTTCGGTCATTACTTCTTGCAACATCGTATTCACAATGTACGTCACCCCTGGATCAATCGCTTGTTTGACAATAAACGGATAACTTTGCAAGCGTTCGCCTTTTGCTGAAACCACGGCGCGAATCCCTTTCAATCGACTTAAAAATCCATCACCTGCCAGCGTTTGATACATTTGCGTCACATCCAACGGCGTGAGTTGTGCTGAACCCAGTAAAAACGACGGGAACGATTCAACTTCGCGGGTTACGCCCATATTTCGCAAGGTATCAATGACGCTATTTACGCCGACATCCATGCCGATTCGCACCGTCGCTAAATTGTACGAATGCGCCAAGGCTTGATGCAAACTGACGCTGCCGTGTTCGCGGTGATCGTAATTTTTAGGAACCCACGGCTCGCTGCCTTTATTCGGTACCACGATTTCGGTATCACTCACCGAGGTAGTAATCGTGTATTTTTTCGGATTATTTAACGCGGTTAAATAAATCACCGGTTTAATTAACGAACCAATCGGACGCACCGCATCCAAAGCGCGATTGAATCCCGCTGAAACCACTTCGCGTCCACTGGTTAACGCGGCAATTTCACCGCTGTCACGACGAGTGACCACCGCTGCGGCTTCCAAATCGTCGGTCGCTTTCGGTAATTTTTCCAGTTGCATCAGTTGGGTTTTAATCGTTTGTTCAAGCGTATCTTGAACGCGCGTATCCAACGTGGTGAAAATACTCAACCCTTCCGACGTTAAATCTTCTTCGCGATATTCCTGACTTAATTGCCGCTTCACCAAATCCATAAAATACGGATAACGATTTGCCGACCGGTGAACATTGGCAATTACGCCCAACGGTTTCGCCTTCGCATCAGTCGCTTGTTTCACGGTAATCGATTTCGCGGTCGCCATTTCATCGAGAATTAAATTACGCCGTTGCAATGCACGATCTGCCACCCGACGTGGATCGTAATACGACGGTCCTCGCACCAGCGCGACTAATGAAACCACTTGATGCAACGGCAAATCTTTCAACGTACTATCAAAAAAAAACTCGCTCGCTAAACCAAAACCATGCACGGAACTATTGCCGTTTTGCCCTAAATAAATTTCGTTCAAATAGGCTTCTAAAATCTCATCTTTGCTGTAACGATATTCTAAAATCAACGCCATAAACGCCTCGTTAATTTTGCGAGTTAAACTGCGTTCGGAACTGAGATAAAAGTTTTTCACCAATTGTTGGGTAATCGTGCTGCCGCCTTGAACCATCGCCCCAGCACGGAAATTCGCCAACATGGCGCGGGCAATTCCCCGAAATGAAATGCCAAAATGATGGTAAAAATCACGATCTTCAGAAGCCAACAAAGCGTTAATCAGCGCGGGGGGTGCCTCTTGTAATTTAATTAACACGCGATCTTCTTTGAGGCGTGGATATAAACTGCCAATTTGCACGGGATCCATTCGCAATAACGCTATTTCTGCGTTTTGATTGCCTAAATCGGTGATATTTACAACACTCGATGCAGTAAAATTCAAGCGCACCAAATTACTATTTTGCGGAGAGTCCCAAAAACTAAATGGGCGCGTTTTCACGGTAATTTGTTGCGCTTTTCTAACGTAAGTTCCTTCAGCAAGTAAATTATTATCTTGGCGATAATGGAGCATTTTTAGCAACGATTCAAACTGCTCGATATTCGTGCTGTAACCTGCGTAAAGCTCAACTGGACTCGCATAAACTCGCGCCGGAATTGCCCAGCGTTTGCCTTCAAATTGTTTGCGAACGTTGTAATCCAAATAGCCTAAATAACTAAACAAGAAAAAGCCACCCACGCCTAACGCGATAAGAAATAGACTACCGCTAAACCACCCCCAAAAAGAGCGTTGTTTTTTTTTCCTGTTTTGATTTGGTCTGTCGTAACGCTGACTAACGCGCTTTCTTGGTCTATCTGCCATAGTTTTTGATTGTTTCTCGTGGTTTTAAGTATTGTTTTAAAAAATGTTCGCTTTATCGTATTCAACCCACAAGTGATTTTGTATTTTGACTTTGACTCAGTGAATTTTCAGAATTAATTGAAAATGATTTGCTAAAGATTGCCATATTTTTGGTATTTATGCACCAACGCCTTAAAGAATACGAACAATACGAAGATAAATTTAAAGATTTAAAAATTAGGCTCTATATGGATTCCAAGGTTTTTTTGACAAGAGTAGAAAGTAATATAGAGGCAACTTATCTTGAGAAATACCACGATGTGGTCTGATCTAAAGTCGTCATAGTGACCAGAAACCATTCCCGCTTCCCGCTCTTGCATGAGGAATCCTCCCGTTGGTCGGATGCTTTGATGATTTGGACGGGGGAGCAAACACCCCGCCCAAATCGGTAGCCACATTGAATGCAACTTCGCCTTACTCGTTGCGCGTGGCTACCTTTCCGCCCTAAAAGGCGGGGCTTTAAACCAGCAAGGAATTTTTGGTAAAATTATGCGTCGTATTTTGCGAAAAATTGTCGACAATGAAATGAATTGGATGATTTAGGCGGAATTTCGACGTTAGTGGATTCTTAAGACGGTAGAAGAAATTTATCGCGGCACGTTTTTGTTAGTTCAAATTGGATAGTTCAATTACAATCCATTTGACATTACAACAACAGAAAACTTAAAAAATGACATCCGATTTTGGTAACGATGCCATTATCTACGGCGACTTTTATATTAGCAAAGAGGATTAAAAGATGAGATTACGATTTTTTTTAATAGCTGTTTTTTTTCTAACTAATGTTGTTGGACTAGCTTCTGCAACAGAAAACATCTCCACATCTTCCAATATACCAACAAAAACACTAACTATTGGTATAAAACAAATCGCTCCATTTGTCATTAAAAGTCCTGATGGTGCCTTCAGCGGAATCAGTGTTGATTTGTGGCGGGAACTAGCTGTGGATATGAATGTGAACTATGAATTTGTAGAATATGATTTAAATGGTTTAATTAACGCCCTTTCTGATGGCACGGTTGATGTTGGAATTGCGGCATTATCAGTCACACCCACTAGAGAAGAAAAGTTTGATTTCTCTCAGCCCTATTACAACACAGGACTAGGCATTGCTGTATCAATGGATAATTCGTATAGTAGCTCTACATTTTTAACCAGTCTATTATCTTGGGATGTGGCAAAGACTATTTTATATTTAACCTTAGCACTTCTTTCCGTAGGCTTTTTGGTTTGGACATTTGAACGCACCAAGAACCCTAATCATTTTGGTGGCGGCATTATTAAAGGCGTAGCGAGTGGATTTTGGTGGTCTGCCGTCTCTATGACGACTATCGGTTATGGCGATAAATATCCTATTACTCTGGGTGGACGATTAGTCGCATTGTTTTGGATGTTCACGGCAATTTTAATGATATCTACTTTTACGGCTACGATGTCCTCTTCTATCACTGTCAATAAGTTACAGTCCACAATAAATGGCCCTGAAGATTTAGCAAAAATAAAAGTGGGGACGGTGAAACATTCGACCAGTGAAAATTATTTAAATAAAAATAATAGAAACTATGTAGGTTATCAAACCGCGTCAGAAAGCCTAGAAGCATTATCTGAAAAGAAGGTAGGAGCCGTTGTGTATGACATTGCTACCTTGCAATACTTGGTCAATACGGAATTTAACGGAACTATTCGGGTGCTTCCTGTTACCTTCGAAAAACAAAATTATGCCATCGCTGTACCATTAAATAGTTCTATACGAAAACAAATCAATTATGTCTTGCTTAATAAACTTTCCCAGCCAAATTGGCAAAGTATTCTTTATCGTTATTTAGGCGATACAGAAAAAATGTAATCGCAAATCTCTGCAATGACGACGAAAAAAATAAATGTTAAACAGTGAGCATCGAATTATGTCAGCAGTAATGGAAGAAAAAAAGTTTCGAGGTTTACGCGAAGTCGCATTATTAAGCGTCATTGCGGGAGCATTATTTTTTTTGATTTCACTTTTGACCTTCAATAACGACGATGCCGGTTGGACGCACAGCGGTTCAGTGCAAACGATTTCAAATGCGGGCGGTGTATTTGGTGCATGGCTCGCCGATTTTATGCTTAGTTTTTTTGGATTATGCGCGTACACTTTTCCATTTATTATTGTTTGGCAAGGTTATCTGAATTACAGTCAAAAGCGATTGGAGCAATCACACACACTGATGACACTGCAGTGGTTGGGCGCGGTGACGACGATTGTGGCAGCAGATGCGTTGTTTCATTTTTATTTATTACCCACAGGCATTGAATTACCGCGTCACAGTGGCGGTATTTTGGGACAAGAAGTTGGTACCAGTTTAGCTGTGGCGTTTGGTAATTCGGGTGCCACGCTGTTTTTATTAGTCATACTTTTTGCCGGTTTACGTCTAATCACCGAAATTTCATTGTTGGCGGTACTCGATTTTATTGGCAAACACTGTTTTAATTTAAGTCGTTTGTTTTATCAAGGTGTTATCAAAATTTTGCATAAACACACGCCACAACCCGCATTGCAATTAGTCAACAACGCTGAAAGCCCCGTCGCCCGCAAAAAAGTTTCTGTCAAACACAACTCGCCGTCCGCATTGCCATTAGTTGAAGAAACGGAAGGTACATTTGACGAATTACTCGACGACGTTGAAGGCAACAAGCCAGAGGCTGAAAAAAAAACAGTAAAAAAGCTCAAAACGATATCTGCGCCCGCGCCATTAGACATCGTCGCAAAATCTACCAAACCCGCTAAAATACCGTTGAGTCAAAAATTCGATAAACTGGTCGAAACGGTATTCGTGACAGCGGCGTTTTTTGCTGGGGGTATATTTTAAAAAAAGTAAATTAACGACTATTTTTCTATGAATTAGCACGAATAATGTAAAATAAAAACATAGTTCAAACTCAAAGCGAAAATAATTTCAACACAACCCGTTGCGATTAAAAACAACCAACACATAAATTAAATCCTCTTTTACAATAAACAATTTTAAAACTTTGGTGGCATACAAATGAAAGACGAAGATTCCTCAATACTTCACAATCGAGCGATGATTGTTAACAATTTATCGATGCTCGATCAGATAACCGCTGACTTAGGAGGGGGGGAGAGTATCTCAGTTTCCATTATCGCTATAAATTACAAGGAGGGTACGCTCATTTTAGATTATGGTTCGTCGGATTATTTTAATAAAAAATTAGTAAGTACGCCGTACGTTAAATTCTCAACCAGATTTAACGGAATTAAAGTCGCTTTCACGGGTGACAAAATATCCTTGGTAAAGTATGAAGGTAATCCCGCGTTTTCAATGCCCATTCCCAGTTCATTACTTTGGTACAATCGGCGTGACTGCTACCGAGTCAACACACCGATAACGAATCCAAGTATATGTGAAATCGCACTCGTAGCTCCGAAAGAAGATAGTGCCGAAGAATATACGGAAGCCTATAACAACGCCATTAGTCTTATCAAAAAACAGTTACCCGCTAAAATTGAAAAAGAGTTGCTTGCCAGGAAAGAAGCTTTTATTAGAGAGTATGAAAAAATGACCTTAACAAATAAAATCAAAGCAAGGCTTGAGCAGAAAAATAGTGCAGCTTACGCCGATGATCTTGAAAAACGGTCATCAAATTTGATTTGCTTAAATTTGCACGATATTAGCTTGACTGGCTTTTCAATGAAAAATGAGGACAGGGCGTTTTCATATTTTTTGATGCCTGAGACCATTTATGAAAACTGCACTCTCGTCATGCCAGATCACGATAACGTTAATATCTCGTTTCAAATTGTGACGAAATCCCCAATGATCGGATTCAAAAGAGGGACGTTTTCTGAATTGGTGGGGGTTAAATTTAGAGAATTAAAGCCAATGGAAGAATCCATTGTTTTGCGTTACATTCAAGATCTTGAACGTAAAAACGCAGGCATATCATAATTGTGTGAATTCTGGTCAAAAAGTCGGGTTACGCGATGCTAACCCGACCTACTTAATTAAAAAATACTTTTCGTCATGGCGACTTTTGCGATATAGGTGAACAATAACAACGCGCCACCAAACGCATACCAACGTGTCACATCGGTTCTTTTTAACGTCATCATTCCCAAGCCAACATAACCCAATAAAGCGACTAATTTCGCGGCAATCCAACCGTAATCGCCTGGATAACTGAACGCTAAACTAAAACCCGTCAACAATAACAAACCGTTAATAACGTGCGGTGCGATGTTGACCCATTTTAGTTGTAACATTTCAGGACGAAATTGCGATAAGGCGACACGCCCTAAAAAACTGCCTAATGACAGCGCGACAAATAATAAATGTAAATGTTTCATAATTTTTCCTCGATTTGAATTACAAACAACGTTGCATTGCAACGCCAATATCCGTCAATGCGTGAACAACTTCGACACCAGCGGCTTTCAGCGCGTTCATTTTACTCTCAGCAGTGCCTTTTCCACCCGTGACAATCGCGCCCGCGTGTCCCATTCGTTTTCCGGCGGGGGCGGTTTGTCCGGCAATGTATGCGACAACGGGTTTTGTGACGTGCGCTTTGATATATTCCGCCGCCGCTTCTTCATCACTGCCACCAATTTCACCAACCATCACAATGCCTTTGGTTTTTGGGTCAGCTTCAAAAAGACTTAATACATCAATGAAATTCATGCCGTGAATCGGGTCGCCACCAATCCCCACGCAAGTGCTTTGTCCTAAACCTTGTTGCGTGGTTTGATGCACTGATTCATAAGTCAACGTGCCAGAGCGCGACACAATACCAATCACGCCCGCTTGGTGAATCGACGCAGGCATAATGCCAATTTTGCATTCGTCGGGGGTGATAATGCCTGGGCAATTCGCACCAATCAACAACGATTTCGTGCCTTGCATCGCCGCTTTGACGCGCAACATTTGCAAGGTTGGAATCCCTTCAGTAATGCACACAATCAATTCAATGCCCGCATCGACCGCTTCTAAAATCGCATCGGCAGCAAAAAAAGGCGGCACATAAATCACGCTTGCTGTCGCTCCCGTATTTTTAACCGCATCATCGACTGTGTTAAAAACAGGCAATCCTAAATGCGTCGAGCCGCCACGTTCAGGCGTTACACCACCGACTAATTTTGTGCCGTAATCGAGAGCTTGTTGTGAATGAAAAGTGCCTTGTTTTCCGGTGAAACCTTGGCAAATCACGCGGGTATTTTTATCGACTAAAATGCTCATTCTGTTGCCTCCGCTAATGCCACAACTTGTTCAGCGGCGTGATTTAAATCGTTCGCGGCGTAAAGTTTTAAACCTGTGTTCGTTAATAATGCCCTGCCTTGTTCGGCATTTGTTCCTTCCAAACGCACCACGACTGGGACATTGACTTCGATTTGCGCCATTGCCGCTAAAATTCCTTGAGCAATCACGTCACATTTCACAATGCCACCAAAAATGTTCACTAAAACGGCTTTTACCGCGCCATCGGCTAAAATCAGTTTGAATGCTTCGCAAACTTTTTCGACATTTGTACCACCGCCGACATCAAGAAAATTCGCAGGAAATCCACCTTTTGATTTCACTAAATCCATCGTCGCCATCGCTAAACCCGCGCCATTCACCATGCAACCGATATTCCCGTCGAGCGCAATGTAATTTAGCCCGAATTGTTGGGCTTCATTTTCTTTGGCTTCCTCTTGGCGCACATCTCGCAACGCCAAAATATCGGAGTGTAATGCCAGCGCGTTGTCGTCAAAATTGATTTTGGCATCGAGTGCGATTAGCTCGCCCGATTCAGTTTCGATTAACGGATTGATTTCAATTTGACTCGCATCTTTTGCCAAAAATAAATCCATCATGCCGCGCATAATTGTTTCAAGTTGCGACTGTTGAGCGCGTTCGAGTTTCAATGAGTATGCAATTCTGCGGCAATGACTGGCTTGCAAACCCGTGGCAGGGTGAATCGTGACGGTGATAATTTGCTCAGGCATTTCATGCGCGACGGTTTCAATCTCCATTCCGCCCGCTGCCGACGCAACAAAAACTAACCGTTCTGCGCTACGTTCAACCAACAAACTCAAATACAATTCACGT
>CAISXF010000021.1 GCA_903889445.1 uncultured Pseudomonadota bacterium | reverse complement strand
CGAGAGATTGGTGGCATCTTAGCAACCGTTTGAGTCGCAAAATACTCGCGCATATTGTTTGCTCATTTATAAACTGTCAGTTATGCCGTCCAGCTACACAATTTGATGGTTTAGTGAAAATTTAAAAGTTGAGCATCGCGTGATAATGGTTAACGTTAATCCCAACCACAAAATTGACCAAACGTTGGCGGAACGATGTTCGAGAAAATAATCCGCCGTCGGCGTAAGTTCAAATCGCCATACTCGTCCACCCACCAAATTAAAGGTGGTGTGACGCATTAACATGTTGGTATTTCTTAACGCTTCGGGCGCGGTTTCCTGTTCGTCGCTGGCAAACAATAATTCCTTTTCAACAGGCGCGTTATTGTCAATCAGCCGATAAGACAAACCCGCTAGATTTTGATTTTTGAGCGCGAATTTCACCATTTCAACATTGCGAAAGGCGGCAAAGTTGTAACCTAAAATAGCGGCGCGTCTTTCTGCGATAGTTCCGTGTGGTAAACCAGTTTGATAAACAGGTATAAACGCCACCACGCCATTGTATTTGCCCATTTCGTACACTAAAGTCACGTTAGTTGTGACAAAAAGTTCGCCGGTGTCTCTGGCTTTATCCATTGCGTCACGCCGCGAGGGCATAAAATACAAATCCAAATTACGGATATTGTCACTCAATTTGTTCGATTCAATGAAACTAATGGGCGTATATTCGGGACGATTTCCGGCTCGCACCAATTTTTTTGTCTCTGCATCTTGTTCTGTAATTTGAAAATTTGAGACACCGTTCCGTTTTAAACTATTTTCAAATTTTTCCCGTTCGGCGGCTTTAATAACGGGTGCAAATCCCAGGTTCAGCATGCTTGGAAAAATTTTTAACGGGAACGCAGCAAAAGTTTGAAATTGATTTTCGTCAACGAATTTTGATGTTATATAAAAGTCATTCAAAAATCGTAGGGCATTTAAATTGCTGATAATGGCTGTTTCCATCAGGCTACTCAACTCTTTTGTGCGTTGGTCGAATTCCATTTTTATGCGAGAGTTGCTGGTTTCTATTTCATAAAAAATCGCCATGACGGTCAGCAAAAACATCGTGAGAATCGGTAACGTTATCGCTTTACGCCGTCCTTGCCAAACGGGATTTTCTGTCGATAAGCAGACCAAAACCAGCGGCGTAAAAATAATGATGCCCAAGGCATCACCGCCCCACCACGATAGCCAATTGAGAAGAAAGGCTTCGGCTGACATTTGACCGGTGGCAACCAACAATGAAACCGAAAACGTCGAATTAACCAACGCACTAACGAAACCGCCGTAAAATAAAAACAACAGGATATTTTTTTGGTTGGATAAAATATTGGGAGTGCTAGCAAATCGGCGCACTAAATAAGCCGCCACCACGGCTTGCAGCGTTGCCCCGCTCGAAATTGCTAACGTAATAAGCAGTGCTGAATTTAAATTTTCTAAAAAGTAGTTCGGGGTGACCGGAATGCTCGCGTTCAGCAAAAATGCACCGAGCAATACGCCCCCCGCCATGCGGTTTCCGTAAAGTAGAATACTCGCCAACGCAATGCCCGACGACGGAAAAATAACGGTCGCGTAACTGGGTGGAATCGCGAGTAAATCCCCCAATTTCCCCGTGATAAAATACGCGGCGGCGACTCCAATAATTTGTAAAAAAGTTATTAAAAATTGACGTTGGGCGATAGTTTTTAAAATCATTTTAGTTTGCCGTGTTTTTAGACCGTGAATAGCAAAAAAAAACCGCCGATTTCAATGCCAGCGGTTTTTTCATTTTAGCAAAAATTAGAACGGAATATCGTCATCGTAAGGCGCGTCAAAACTAGGCGCGGCGACCGGTCTGGGAGCTTGGGGTGGCGCGTAATTCGGTGCTGGAGGTGGCGCGTAATTTTGAACGGGGGGTTGTTGATAAACCGGCGCGGCGGGTTGTTGATATTGCTGCGGTTGTGGCGCGTAATTTGCCGCTGGTGCAGGCGCGTTATAATTGCTGGAACCCGAAGATTCGTTACGTTTACCGACTAAATCCAAAATCGAGGCATTGACTTCTAAACTGGTTTTCATCGTACCGTCATTCGCTTTGTATTCATTCATGGTCAATTCACCAGAAATAAAAACTTGCTGCCCTTTCCTTAAATAATCTTTGAGCGTTCCTTCTGCTTTTTTCCCCCAAACGACAACGCGCAACCACGTCGTTTTTTGCTTATCTCCAAATCCCGTATGATTGGCAACATTAACATTTAACACAGCTTGTCCCGAGGGTAAAAATCGCACTTCAGCGTCCGATCCTACAGTTCCCGTACACGAAAAAACATTACTCATCTTTTATTTCCTTTTCAGTTTAATAATAATTTGTGTCGCGCTATTTTTTTACGACTTAGCGCAACGATTTTAAGGCTCATTTACCACCGTATTGACCAACGCGCCAATACCGTCGATTTCTATTTTTACCACTTGTCCCGCTTTCAAATAACCACGCGGTTTCATTTTAACACCTACGCCGTTCGGCGTTCCCGTGGTGATAATGTCGCCCACTTCCAGCGTCATGGCTTGCGACAAATACGCAATCATTTCATAACAATTGAACATCATATAACAAGTATTTGAATTTTGGCGCAACTCATCATCCACCCATGTTTTCAAACTCAAAGCGTGCGGATTGGGAATTTCGTCCGCCGTCACAATCCACGGACCAATCGGTCCGTGCGTATCGAACGATTTACCGACCGTCCACGTTGGCGACCGAAATTGCCAATCCCGCACGGTCACATCGTTTGCAATCGTAAAACCTGCAATAAATTCGTGCGCGTTTTCAACGGAAACGTGTTTGCATTTTTTGCCAATGACAAATGCCAGTTCCCCTTCGTAATCGAGTTTTTCAGACACGCGCGGCAAAAAAATCGAATCGCCGTGACCCATGACGCAACTACTTTGTTTGGTGAAAAACAACGGGAATTCAGGTTTTTCTAAACCCGTTTCGTCAATGTGATCCGCGTAATTTAAACCAATCCCCAGATATTTTCGCGGGCGGGGAATCGGCGCGAGTAATTGCACATCCGCCAACGGAATTCGATGTGTTTCCGATAAAATCAGTTGCTGCATTTTTTGCAACGCGCTATCGCCTTGTTCTAAA
Source organism: uncultured Pseudomonadota bacterium (assembly GCA_903889445.1). Taxonomy (GTDB): domain Bacteria; phylum Pseudomonadota; class Gammaproteobacteria; order Methylococcales; family Methylomonadaceae; genus UBA10906. The sequence continues at coordinate 8,239 of CAISXF010000021.1, read as the reverse complement.
AATTCAATCATATCCGTAGGCAAATTCGCGTCACCCAAACCGTCCACGATTTGATTTTCAATCACCGCGCCAATGCGTGTTTGATGTTGATATGTAAAAGTTGCTAATTTCATAAGTTATTAAAAGTTAATGTGTTATAAATAATTCTTCAAAACCGCCGCCTTTCTACTCGCCGCGCCATCAATTACTTTTTGCGCGTCGTCGATTTGCTTTTCAAAGGTTTCTATTTGCGTAACCATTAAACAAATCGTTTATTTCTATCTTTTTTGTTGCCGTACACGTCTTTTCTATCGCCAATTTTGACAATTTCAATCATTAACTGCTGCTCAAAAAGTGAATACACCACGCGATAATTTCCAACTCGAATACGATAACTCTGTTGTGAACCCGTCAGTTTTTTATAACCGTGCGGACGTGGATTTTCAGCTAATGCCGCAATGGCTTTCACAACGCTTGCACCTATTTCACGCGGCAATTGTGCAAGTTCCTTTTTCGCACTGGGCTTGATTTCAATGCGATATGTCATAACCCAACTCAGCTAAAACTTGGTCAAACGGTTGTGCGATTTCATTTCGACGTTCAGCAATCGCGGCTAAATCCTCTAAGTCTTCAAGCAATTCTTGATAATCCGACAACGACAAAATCACTGACATTTTTTCGCCTTCAGCATTCGTAATGTATTGAGGTTGTGCGTTCATTTTTTCACCTTTGGATATTTCATAAATAATTTTTCAAAACCGCTGCCTTTCTACTCGCCGCGCCATCAATTACTTTCTGCGCGTCGTCGATTTGCTTTTCAAAGGTTTCAATTTCAGAAACTAGCGTTTGTTGCGTTTCTAAATCGGGGACGGGGATTTGCAATTGATAAACATCGTTTCTGTTGATGCCAGGAACGCCAATGCCTTTAATCATTTTTTCTAATTCCATTGCCAACAAAATGTAATAAAGATATTTCATTGAACACGGCTTAATTGGTTTTACATAAAAAGTTGTATCGATGGGGAAACAATTTTGCTCAATATAAACAACTTTACCCGCCGAGCCTTTTCTACCGACAATGATTGCAGGGGCTTCAATCAAGTATTCATTGTGATAACCACTGATTCCATTTGAACCCATCACAGGATATTCGCCTATCGTTCTTTGTTTTTCAGGTAACGGTTTGCCATATTCTAAAACTAAGACTTTTTCTATTTTGTCCAAGTTAAAACCGTTTGTGAAACAGCCTTTGACCTTTTCATCAATCGCCATCTTTGTGTTTTGAATTTCTGACTGCGCTTTTTCAACTTCGCCATCAATCGCTTCACATTCACTCACGATTTGCTGTTGAATGTCTAAAGGTGGAAGTGGGATTTTGAAATTGGATAATTCTGTTAGATTGATATGAATAACACCCGAATTACTTGAATAATTTTTCAGCCTGATTCCATTTTCAACTAAATAATAACCAAGGTAATAAGCGTTTATTTTTTCAAGATTAGGTACGATGGCGTTTATTTGCTGATTTGTACAAAGCTCTATTTTGTTAATACAAACTTTTCCAATTGTTGCAGTACAAGTTATTAAAACTGAATTTTTTGGCACCATTCGTACTTTTTTGTCTGTCAAAGCATGATTAGAAACAAATTGACTTACCTCGCTTTGTTCCAATTTTTTGATGTCGGGTGTAGTTAGCCAAGGAATATCGGCACTATCCCAGTATTTTTTTTCTGTTTTTGATGGTGTAGAACCGTTAATTATATTTAGAGCAACATCGCCCAATTTGACCAACTTATATTTCGATTCAATCTCAACAGCTTTTTTATTATTCAACGAAATCGTTTTATCAAAATCTTTGCGCGAGAAATCGAGCATATCAACTAAATTCACCAACGAGGCAAAAGGTTGTAAAACATCGGGGATTTCAAACGTTTCGCCTAAAAAATTTTGCGTGATTAAAGCGTTAATTTTTTCGGGATTGTCGCGGTTGGTTAAATCATAAAGCGGCGTTAAGTGGTTGCCGTTTGAATCGGTGGTTAATTTAATGCCTTCATTGCCTTTTGCCGCGCTCCATTCGTAACCTAAAAACGCTTTTTGTTCTTTGTTGTCGGACGGACTTTTGATGACGAGAACTTTTTGCGGATTGGTGAACGCCAACACAAAATAAAAGAGTTTGTCTTTTTCGATGGTTCGCAACGATGTTAAAAAACGTTTTTCGAGTTCGGTTTGTTTTTCAACGTGGCTTTTGGCTAGAAACGATTTTTGTTTTTTCAAATTGAGAATTTCACTCGAACCGTCGAATTGTTTTTGATAATCGACAAACAATTCATGCGCGAGTAATTCGGCAGACGGTTCGCCATTTAACAGCGTTTCATATTGTTCAAACGGAATGCCAATGTGTTGGCAGTATTGGCGAATGAAATATGAATCTTGATAAACATCCGCTTCGTCGTCACCGTCAAACCAATCATTGACGCGATTAAAATACTGGTCGGCTTCGGTGGGATTTTTATGTTTTCGCCGTAAAAATAACACGACAGTATTTGTGCCTGTTTTGCCAAACGTGCCGCTGCCTAATTCAACCAGCGCGACAATATCAAAATGTTTTAACAGAATTTCGCGGCTGCCAACATGCGTCGCATCTGAATTTGACAACACGGAAGACGGAACGATGATAGCGGCTAAACCGTGTGGCGCGAGTAATTGCATGGCGCGTTCAATGAAAAAGCATTGAATGTTTTTGTTGCTGGTCACATCCGAAACGGTTTTTAATAATTCGTAATTGTCGCGGTCTTTTTCATCGAGTGTTTCTAAAAAACTTTCCACGGCAAACGGTGGATTGGCGACCAAAATGTTAAAACTGTTTGCTTTTACGTCGTCGTGATTGGCTAATGCGTCGGCATCGATGATGTTAATCGCGTCTTGCCCGTACATGAACGCAGAAACTTTAGCGACTTTGGCTAAACGGTCTTCTTTTTCGATGCCAACAATTTGAGCATAAAAATCGGCGAGGGGAATTTCTTTGTGTTGTAAAACAAACGGCTTAATTTGCGCGGCATATTCGTTTAAAAAATGCCCCGCGCCACACGCATAATCGATGGTTTTGGGCGCATGTTCATTGTCTTTAATGGCATTTTCAAGCGGCAACGCCATCAAAATAAAACGACAAATTGGCATCGGCGTAAAAAATTGCCCTTCGGATTGTTTCACGCCGTTGTCTAAAAAGTATTCAAACATATCGCCTAAAAACTGGTTTTGTTCATCCGTTTTAAGCCGTAAATCCTGCCACATTCGCACCACTTCAATGAGAATTTTGGCGTTTTTTTCAAACATATTTTTGTTGTGAACTTTCACAAATTCAAAATCTAAGCCTTTGTAGTATTTTAATTTTGTGAACAATTCAATCACGGTGTTTTTCGTAGAATTTTTGGAATTTCTGCCATTTTTAACTGCCCAAAATGCGTCATCAATTTCTTTGTCGCTGACATAAACAATTTCTTGTTTTAAATAGCTTTCCATGCCGATTTTGTACAGGCTTTGCAATCTATCGACCAATTCAAAATAACTGTCGTACGCAATGCCTTTCCAATAAAACTTTAAATCTTGTTGTTCATTTGGTTTGCCGTTTTGGGTTTCATCCACGATTTTGCATAAAAATAAATTCACCAACACTTCAAACGCATTTTCACGTCGCGCTACCGCGTATTTCCTAAGAATCGTGCGGAATTCGTGGTATTTTCCTTCTTTGTCTAATTTATCGACTTTTTTTAAATCGGCTAAGGTGTATTTGTTTTTGCCAATAATGTACGCTGCGCTGGTATCTTCAAAAATCACCGACGGCATGGGTTCTAATTGGTAAGTGTTTTTCCAAACTTCAAAGCGTTCGACGACATCTTGCGCGTTATCGAAACGTTTCAATAATCCGTCTTCTTTCGGGGCGATTTTTTCGTTGTCCAAAAGTGAAATAACAAAATACTCGCGTGAGAGTTCTTTTTTATCGACGAAATCAGACGCATACAGGCATAAAAATTGGGTGGATTGATCTTGTTGCGCGTAACTGAATAATTGTCCGCCGTTAAAAATCGTGTGTTTTAAGGCTTTTTTGTATTCGTTGCCGTAAGTTTTGCATTCGATAATTAACAGCGATTTTCCTTCGCGGTCTTTGACCAAAATGTCGGCACGTCCACCGCTTGCACCGTGTCCGACTTTCCATTTTGGTTCAAGTTCAATCGATTCTGGCGCGTAACCTTTTTCAAGCAAACGATGCACGCATTCAAACACGACAAAATTTTCAGCCGCCGAAAAGTTGCAGGTTTGTTGTTCATGAACGTTTAAACCATTCGGATAAATCAGTTTTTTACTTTCAAAATCAGCGGTTAAAACGACTTCCCCAAAAGTTTTGCTGTAATGGCTGCCGTTTTGGGTGAAATTCAACGCCTGCAATAGCAATTTGAACGAATCCGAATTCATCATGATTGAGTTAAGTTTTCACGCGCTGTCGTAATCGCCAAACGCACGGTTTCTGGTGCCGTTCCGCCAATGTGTAAACGTGATGCTACCGAACCTTCGAGCGATAAAACGTCAAATACTTCTTCACCAATCAGTGGCGAAAAGGTTTGTAATTCCGCGAGTGATAATTCGGACAAATCGCGTTTAGTTTCCACGCCTAAACGTACCGCCAAACCCACAATTTCATGTGCGTCACGAAACGCTAATCCTTTTCGCACCAAATAATCGGCTAAATCGGTCGCCGTCGCAAAACCTTGTTTGGCGGCGCGATACATATTTTCTTTTTTCGCCACCAAATGCGGCACCATGTCGGCGTAAGCCCGAAGGCAATTCAACACTGTATCGACCGTATCAAAAAGCGGTTCTTTGTCTTCTTGATTGTCTTTGTTGTACGCCAACGGTTGCCCTTTCATCAGCATCAATAACGCCATCAAATGACCGGTGACGCGCCCCGTTTTGCCACGCACCAATTCGGGAACATCGGGATTTTTCTTTTGCGGCATAATCGATGAACCGGTGCAGAACGCATCGGGAATATCAATAAAATCAAACTGTGCGCTGGCCCACAAAATCAATTCTTCCGAAAAACGCGACAAGTGCATCATCAAAATACTGGCGGCAGCGGTAAATTCAATCGCAAAATCGCGGTCGCTCACCGAATCCAACGAATTGGCAGACGGACGTGAAAAACCCAATAATTCCGCGCTAAAATACCGGTCAATCGGATAACTCGTTCCCGCCAATGCCGCCGCGCCCGACGGTGAAACATTCAATCGTTTTGCACAATCGCGCAAACGGTCAGCGTCACGGTTTAGCATTTCAAACCACGCCATTAAATGATGACCAAATACAATCGGTTGCGCGACTTGTAAATGGGTAAAACCCGCCATAATGGTGTCGGTGTGTTGCGCGGCTAACTCTAAAATCGCCGTTTGTAGGCGCGTTAATTCAGTGCCAATCCTGGCAATTTCATCACGCAAATACAGCCGAATATCGGTCGCCACTTGATCGTTGCGCGACCGACCGGTATGCAGTTTTTTCCCCGCAATACCAATCAAATGGGTCAATCGCGCTTCGATGTTCATGTGAACGTCTTCTTGCTGAATCGACCATTCAAATTCGCCGCGTTGAATTTCGTCGTGAATTTGCGTCAAACCACGAATAATTAAATCGCGTTCCTCGTCGGTTAACACGCCCACTTTACACAGCATCGTGGCGTGAGCGAGTGAACCTTGAATGTCTTGGTTTGCCATGCGTTTATCAAAATCAACCGAAGCGGTAAAAATTTCGACAAATGCGTCGGTGGCTTGCGCGAATCGTGCGCTAGAGAGTTTTTGAGAATTGATGTTCATGAGAGTTTTAAAACTGGGGAGTGAAAAGTTCGCGTTGCCCAAGGTAAAAAATACACACCCGCACTTTTTACCTTGAACGTGGCTTTATTTTTTATGTTGCAAAATCGCGCCAACTTCTTTGGTTAAATTTGGAATAAATTGTGCGTCACGCGCTAATACTGCGTTAATCGTCAAATAATCTGGAATAGGAGTGGCGTTGCTGCTAACCAAAATCACGGGAATATGTTTATTCCGACTATTGGATTCGCGCAACGCCGACACAAGTGCTACCGTGTTTAAATCGGGTAATTCACGCGCTGCTACTAACAAATCAAACGGTTCGTGCAGTAATTGCTCCAGCGCAAGCATACCGCGCTCCTGCACCACCACGCGCACACCTAAAGAATTTAAAACACCTTGGCATAATTTTCGGCGTGATGGAGACGGCTCAATCAACAATACCGAGGCGTGTTCTGGCATACTAGACGTTCTTAATGCTTCTAAACTGTGTTCAATATCATGAAAATGAGTGTTTTCTGATCCGATGAATTCAGATACTTGCTTCAATAAATCGACATAACTTAATGCAAAACTCAAACTTAATGGATTTTTGGCTAATGCCCCGCTGCTCAAAAAACTTTCAAATTGATGACAAATGGCGGTCACTATCAACAAACCAAATTGACTGCCGGCCCCTTTTAAGCTGTGGACTAGACGATACATGTCATCGAATGCGCCTTCACGACCTTCTCCAAATGCTAAAACACTCTCTTCTAAGGCATCGCACCGCTCAGGAAATTCGGCAACAAATTCATCACGCAATTGTTTTAATAAAATATTAAATTCATCATTCATCAACATTAGTCCTTTAGTTTGTATTCTTAAACATTAAGTAGTTATTAAGCTATTAGGGCGTTAAAGGGTGTCCAACCGTGACGATTTTCAAATCATTCGTACTGCCTTTTGCGCCCGCTAAATCGCCTTTCGTGATAATAAATTTATCGCCGGTTTGTGCCATGCCGTAGCTTCGGAGTTGGGTGATAATGTCACGATTCACTTCCACATGCGTTTGCGCCTCGTGTGAAAAATAAATCGGAATAACACCGCGATACAACGTCACCTTTCCGAGTGTTTTGGGTTGGCAACTGAGCGCGAAAATAGGTATTCCAGAACTCATGCGCGACATGAGAAGTGGTGTGGTACCGGATTCAGTCAATGCCGCAATACCTTTTACGTTGGTGTGATTCGCCATGTACATTGCCGCCATCGCAATGGCTTCTTCGTCGCGTTTGAATTCTCGGTCTACACGATGATGTGAGACACGCACAATATCCAATTTTTCAGCTTCCAAGCAAATACGATTCATTGCCTCAACCGCTCTAACGGGATATTTTCCCGATGCCGTTTCAGCAGATAACATAATCGCGTCGGTGCCATCATAAACGGCATTGGCCACGTCAAACACTTCGGCGCGAGTCGGAATCGGATTTTCAATCATCGACTCCATCATTTGCGTCGCCGTGATTACCACTCGATCTAACGAACGAGCGCGTTTAATCAACTTTTTCTGCATCGCGGGTAATTTGGCATCACCAATTTCAACGCCTAAATCGCCCCGCGCCACCATGACCACATCACAAGCTAAAATGATTTCGTCCATAATCGCATCGTCGGCAACCGCTTCAGCCCGTTCAATTTTGGCAACAATGCCCGCTGTCGAACCTTCTGCTTTGAGCAATCGTCGCGCTTCGTGTAAATCTTCAGCACAACGTGGAAACGAAACGGCAACAAAATCACAATCAATTTTTCCAATCGTTTTAATGTCTTCTTTATCTTTTTCGGTCAACGCCGCCGCCGATAAACCGCCACCTAACAAGTTAATACCTTTGTTATTCGACAAATCGCCACCGACAAAAACGGTGCAATTGACACGTCCATTTTCAACGTTGACAACATCCAGCACAATGCGCCCGTCATCCAATAATAAACGACTGCCAGGGTGAACTTCTTCGGCAAGCGGCTCATAAATAAAACCCACTTGTTCGTGATCGCCGTCGTCGGTGCCTAAATTCAAATCGAGCGCGAAGCGTTGCCCTTCGTTAAGAAAGACTTTTTTGTTTTTGAAACGTGCAATCCGAATTTTAGGCCCTTGCAAATCCGCGAGAATGCCGACTTGCCAATTCATTCGCTGACTAATTTCACGCACTTGGCGAGCGCGTTCAATGTGTTCTTCGGCTGAACCGTGCGAAAAATTCAAACGCACCACATCAACACCGGCTTCGAATAAGGCTTCTAACACACCTTCTTTGTCTGTCGAAGGGCCTAATGTGGCTAAAATTTTAGTGCGTCTCATCGTGTGATACCTGTTTGATTAAAATGGATTATTTCGCGTTCATTAACGCTAAAGACGTATCTAACAT
>CAISXF010000020.1 GCA_903889445.1 uncultured Pseudomonadota bacterium | reverse complement strand
TTTAAATGTTTTTTGTGTAAATTTGCCGCCATTACGCGAAGCGGTGGATGATTTAGATGAACTCGTGCCGTTATTTGTCGCGGAATACAACGCGAAAGCGGGTCAACACGTTAAACAAATTCCCGCCGAAGTGTGGCAAAAACTCAAAGCGCATGATTGGCGCGGCAATGTGCGTGAATTGCGAAATGTGATTGAGCGTTGTGTATTATTTGCCGATGATGCGATTTTTCCAGTGCAATGGTTGCAGCTCGGAAAACCGACTGAAAATACCGTGACCGCTGACGCGACGCATCTGCATTTACCGCTCGATGGCAGCATGGCGTTGGATGATATGGATAAATTTATTATCAAAACAGCGTTGGAACGTGCAGACAATAATTTAATGGCAGCGGCGCGAGCATTGGGAACCACGCGCGAAACATTGCGGTATCGGGTGAAAAAATACCAGTTGAATCACGTTGATATGTAGAACAGCCGAAATTTGTGCATCTATTCTTTAATGATTTGTATAGTTGACTATTTTGCTAGGTTAAGTATATAGTTAAACCAACTTTACTTTATTAACCAACAGGATTCCATGTGCGTTTAACTACTAAAGGTCGCTATGCGGTAACAGCGATGTTGGATTTGGCATTTTACAGCCAAGAAATCCCCGTCACGCTCGCTGAAATTGCAACGCGCCAAACTATTTCGCTGTCATATTTAGAACAACTATTTGCACGATTACGGAAGGCAAATCTTGTGCGCGGAGTACGAGGCCCGGGTGGCGGCTATCAATTACGCAAACTCCCAGAACAAGTCAGTATAGCCGCGATTATTGAAGCGGTAAATGAACCAATTGATTCGACTAAATGCGGTGGCGAAGCGAATTGTCAGCATGAAAGCATGTGTTTAACGCATGATTTGTGGACAGGTTTGAGTGAGCATATTCACAGTTATTTGTCGGATATTACGCTGGCGGATTTACTTACGCAACGTGAGCAGCGTCAGCGTTCAATCGAAACAGGTGAATGTATTGTAACTATTCAAAAAATGCAAAAACAAGCCTAATAACTAGAGTTTATGCACAATAAAAAATTGACGTATTAGGCTTGTGTTTTTGTATGCAAAACAGAGATTTCATAATCATTTTCGGAAAATAACATTGTGCATAAACTCTAATACACAATTACTCTTTTTCAGAAAAAAACCACATTTGATAAATGCTCAATAAAATTTGCAAGCCCATCGACAACCCCATCAACGCGCCACTCAAAATCACCACATAAGCAAACCCTGGAATCGTTTTGGTGATGAACCACGATACTACATCCAACAACATCGCGGCGAATGGCACCACCATCGCGACACGTTTCACATACACATTGATTTCACAGAGTAGAAAAATCTTGCCAATAAAAAACAAAATGAACGCGATTCCAAATAAATGAATGTGCGAAATACGAATTAAGGTCGGAATGGTCGCGCCACCCGCGTGGGAAACTTCAGAAACCCCCGCGTAATTGGTTAAATCAGGCAACGAAGGATTGATACTCGGCGTGTGACATAACACACAATCGCGATTCAAAATAGGTGCAATGTTTTCGTTATAACCGGTTTCATCCGCGCCAGCGTGAATCCATTTCAAAATCACATCTTGGTCACTTTTTATTTTTAGGTTTGGAGCCATAATACCTTTTACCGCTGTTCCCAAAAGGGTTTGCGTGGACGAACCGTAATAACTGATTACCACATCTTCCACCGAAAGTCCCGCTTTTCCGTCCAAACCTTGATGCGTGTAATACATATTTGCCAACGCGGCTAAATATCCCAGCCCAATCGTCAACAAAAAAACGGTGTTTAAAATCCGTTCACTAATCGAAATATCTTTGAATCGTGAGTAAGTATTGTCAGCCATAATCGCTAATCCTAAAAAAGAAAGGCGTTCAAAATTCACTTTTGAACGCCTTGAATATGAAATAAATTTTAGTTGAAATTAAAATGCCAACATTCCATTCAACATGAAGGTGTTGTTATCCGACGTTTTTTGCGTCGAACCATTCACTTTTGCAAAACCAATATATTGCAAACTCGTCCGCAAATTCAACCACGGTGCGAGATAAGAACCGCTTTTGCCAAAGGGAATATAAACCAATTCGGCGGTGTAATAATCGCTGTTTGGTTTGCCAATATCGTAAAAAGTCGTTCCGTCATCGGCTGTATTTAATGTCGAAACGTTTGAACCTTTCACATTGTTATAACCAAACGTTACGCCATAAGTTTGATCAAATGTATAAGAAGTGTTGAATTTAAACGTATTCAAATAGGATTTCGCATTGGGATTTAATTCGTTAGTCAGGTGCGAATAAGACAATTTTTGATCTTCGTAAATGTAGGTCGTTTTGACTTCAAAAATATGTTTCGGATTCGCCATATATTGATAAGTCGCATCAAATGCAATATCGGTATAACGATCACTTGCTCCCATACTTTTATCACGACTTGGGAACACATTTGCCATCATTCCGTAATGACCGACCGCTAAAAAGTGACCTTTCCAATCTTTTTGCAACGCCATTCGCCAATAAGGTGCGGCACCGTCGATTTCCAATCTATCACCCGTTGGAATGCCAATACCTTTTTGAATGCCATTCGATAAACTCGTATAACCGCCTGCTTCTAAATACAATAAATTATCAATCATGGTGTAAGCCGTCGCGCCACCTACTTGTGCGCCAAGTCCACCATCAATCAACGCGCTTGTTCCCGCACCTGGTTGTAATGCACTGCCGTTATATGGAAAACCCCATGCGGTGGTATTCCATAAATCTTGAACGGTTGGATTATTATTTAATGAAATCCCGTAAGTGATGGGTGTATCCATAATATCCATATTATCGGCAAAACGAATATCGGTATTGTCCATTGTGACGGCTTTTGAAACACCGTCATAATTCACTTGAGCAAATGCACCGACTTTGCCATAAATTTTCCCCGCATAAAACGCATCAACACTGTCAAAGGTGAAATTGTTATTTTTGTTGTAGCCTGCGGGGATATTGGCGGGGTCTTGGTCTTTGTTAGTATTGGTAAATGAACCAGAAACTAATGCGCTAACGGCGGGGATTTTAGAATCTTTGCCGTTGCTCATCGTATAACCACCCAATTTAAAATCACGTCCAAACGGTGTTAAATTCGGGCCAAATGATTGCGTGTGACATTGACTACACGCCGCGCCAGTTTGACGGGTGAAACTCGGTAAGGCACTTGCTTCAAAACTGGTAAGCGATGTTGCTGCGGTTAATAAAATTGAAAAGGTTAAAATTGAGCTTTTATATTGATACATGCTTTTTTCCTAAATTAAATTTTCGTAGTGGCATGATTAACGCAATTATCAAACCAGTTACGCCGAAAATACTTATCCATCCGATAAATAAGGGAATTTTTTTGCCCGTTTCAAAATTATCATTTTAGAATGGTTGCAATCCACCTTTTGCTGGTTGAAATGAACAAAAAATAAAGCACGTCGGAATCAATCCATTGGTAACGATGCCGCTTTCTCCGCACCGACTTTTCGTAAAAGCGGGGCAAGCAATAATGCTGATAAAAAGATGAAAGCGATAATTTGAAATAGATTATTAAACGTCATCACTTCGGCTTCGCGCCACGCTAAATTCGTTAATTGTTTCAATTCAATTTGCGTTAAATGTTGCCCGATTTCATCTGTCGCGCTAATCGATTCTCGCAACACGGCATAATGACTTTTATTTAACGTCAACATCAACGTATTTGCCACCGCCAAACCAATCGCGCCGCCTAAATTTCGCATTAAATTATACAAACCGCTGGCGTTTTTCACTTCGTCCATCGGCAATAAACCCAGCGTCAACGTGTTAATCGGCAAAAAACACAACATCAACGCGCTGCCGCGAATCGCTTGCGGAATAAAAAATTCCCAATAACCCGATTCTGCCGTTAATTCACCGTTCAGCCACGATCCTAAACCAAATAAACTCATGCCCAAACACAGCATTAAACGCAAATCCATTTTCTTTTCGAGCGGCCCCGCAATAAATGCCGACACCAATTGAAACAGCCCGACGACCATCAAATAATAGCCAATTTGCAAACTGTTCAAACCCTTCACGCTGCCCAAATAAATCGGCGTTAAATAAATAATCGTGTAAAGTCCAATGCCTAAAACAAAACTGTACGCGCAACCAATGGCAAAATTTCGATTTTTAAACGCATACAAATCAATAATCGCGTGTGGATTCGTCAACTCCCACCAAAACATCGCCGCGCCACTTAATGTCGCCACCATCGCCAACGCTAAAATCAAATCATCTTCAAACCATTGATCGTGTGCACCTTCTTCGAGAACATATTGCAAACTGCCCAAAAAAATCGCAATCAACGCAATGCCGATAAAATCGATTTTTTTCAGTAACACCCAATCGGGTTTATCGATGTCGAGAAAACTAAACACCATAAAACAAACGATAAAACCTGGAATGACGTTGATTAAAAACAATAATTGCCAGCTGTACGCATCGGTCAAATAACCGCCCAAAACAGGGCCAATTGTCGGTGCCATTGTGACGATTAGCCCCAACACAATACTCATCGTCGGTTGTAATCGCGGCGGGAACAAAATGAAAATAATCGTAAAAGTCATCGGAATCATCGCGCCACCGAAAAATCCTTGAATGCAGCGAAACACAATCATTGACGGTAAATTCCACGCAAATGCACACGCCAAACTCGACAACGTAAAACCACCCGCCGATAAAACGTATAAATAGCGCGTTGAAAATACTCGTCCGAGCCAGCCCGATAACGGAATAATCACGACTTCGGCGATAATGTAAGATGTTTGAACCCACGCGATTTCATCTTGCGTCGCGGACAAACCCGCTTGAATTTCTTGTAACGAACTGGCGACGATTTGAATGTCTAATACCGCCATGAATACGCCAATCGCCATGCTGAAAAAGCCAATCCATTCGCCTGTCGTTAAAATCCGTTCACCTCTTTCATTGAAGGCGGCGGTCATAGCGGTTTCACTTGCACTTTCACGTTCACCGAAAAGCCAGATTTCAATAACGTAGTATTTTCGTTAGCATCAAAAACGATTTTCACTGGCACACGCCGCACGATTTTGGTGAAATTTCCCGTCGCATTTTCCGCTGGCAAAAGACTAAATTCTGAACCACTCGCGGGTGCGAAACTGTCCACTTTTCCAGTGAAATTGATGTTCGGATACGCATCAACGTGGATTTTGACGGGCTGACCGACTTTCATATTTTCGATTTGCGTTTCTTTGAAATTCGCTTCCGCCCAGATTTTTTGCGTTTCAAGCAAATATGCTAAATTTGTTCCTGCTTCAACATACGCGCCAATTTGTACGCCACGATGTCCAATTACGCCATCGAACGGCGCACGAATTTTGGTATTTTCCAAATCGATTTTTGCCAACGAAACTTGCGCTTGCATTTGTTTAACACGCGCTTCGGCTTCAGAAATTTCGCTGTCAAAACTGGTCAGTTGTTTTTGTTGCGCGGAAACGGCGGCTTGCGAACCGCGTAATTCAGCGGCAGCTTGTTTCGATTCGGCGTGCATTTTATCGAGTATTTGTTGCGGGGCAGAACCGCGTTCGATTAACGCCGTGAAGCGTTCCAAATCTTGCGTAATGTGATGGCGTTTGGCTTGCACCACCGAAACCGCTGCATCTGCGCTAGCGATGTTGGCGTGTTGCGTATTTTTTGTGGCGCGAATCCGTTGAATATGAGCTTGCGCTTCAATCACTTGCGCCTGAGCAAACTCGAGTTTGGCTTGATAATCGCGGTCGTCAATGACGGCGACAATGTCACCTTTTTTGACGGCTTGATTATCGTCAATTCGCAAATCAATAATGTAGCCCGACACTTTGGGCGTAATCAAAACGCTGTTGGTTTTTAAATAGGCATTGTCGGTGCTTTCGTAATGTTGGCGTTCTTCAAACCACGAAAAACCTGCCCAACTCGCACCCGCTAAAATTGAAAGTAAAATTAAATAAGTCAGAAAACGCTTCATAAATCTGCCACAAAGGTTGAATTTGCTTTATTCTAACCGAATCTGTCACACACTCACGGTAATTCCAACTTCATGACACATTCAAAATTTCCCTTCGCTTTCTGTTTATTACTTACATTCAACGCTCATGCTGAAAATTTAAACGATGCGTGGACGGCGGCATTAAATAGTAATCATCAAATCAAAGCCGCGCAAGCGAATACCGACGTTTCACAAGCACAATTGCAAGCGGCTGAAGGACAAAACTTACCTGATTTGAATGTCGGAACGGGTTACACGCAATATAACGAAACGCCGTCTGCGAAAACTAATATCGAAGGGAAGGCGGCACAATTCGCGATGCAACAAATGGGCAGTGTGAAAGCGCAAGCGATGGCGACGTTGCCGATTTATACCAGTGGAAAAATTACTCACAACATCAATGCCGCGCAAGCTACGTTGGATGCGACGCAAGCGAGCGAACAAGTTGCCGCGTTGAATTTGAAAATGCAGGTTGCGGACAGTTATATTGCCGTTTTGCGTTTGGAAGACGCGGTGCAAGTCGCCCAAAGTCATATTCACAGTTTAGAAAGTCATCAAAAAGACGTGAAAAATTTGTTTGACCAAGGCGTTGTGGCGAAAAATGATGTGTTGGCGGCGGATGTTGAATTATTGAACGCGCAACAACTTTTGTTACAAGCGGCGAATGTTTATGACAATGCCAAAGCGCGTTACAACCAATTGCTGACGCGCCCATTGACAGCGAAAGTGGAACTCGCCAAACAGGTTCCCGAATTGCCAAAATCAACGTTGGAAAATTTAAATCAAAGTGCGTTGAATCAACGTCCTGAATTGGTCGTTTTGAATGAGCAAATCGAAAGTTTGCGTGAACAAACGAAGGCCATGAAAGCGGGTTTGATGCCGCAAGTCGCGTTGAATGGCGGTTATCAATATCAACAAAATCGTTATCAAGCGTATGAAGGTTTGTGGCAAGCAAATGTGGGCGTGGATTGGAAATTGTACGACGGCAGCACGAATCACAAAGGTGAATCTTTAGAAAAACAAGCCTTAGCGTTAAAAGAACAAGGCGAAGAATTGTCAGGGCAAATCCTATTGCAAGTTCGACAAGCGTGGTTGGATAGCCAAGAAACCCAACAACGTTTGCAGGTGGCGAAACAAACGATTGTGCAGGCGGACGAAAATTTAAAAGTCACGACAGACCGCTATCAACAAGGTTTAGCTACGCACACCGAAGTAATTCAAGCGGAGGATTTACGAACAATAACGCATAATAATTTGAACAATGCCAATTATGATTTTGCGTTAGCGGGTTTACGAATAAAACGCGCTGTGGGTAATTTTTAATTTTTTGCAGGCACAAAAAAGCCGCCGATTCTTGCGAAACGGCGGCTTTTTCATCTTACAAGATTTAGACTAAAGTAACGTCTTCAGCTTGTGGACCTTTTTGACCTTGAGTCACTGTGAATTGGACTTTTTGTCCTTCATCTAATGATTTGAAGCCTGATCCAGCGATGTTACGAAAGTGAACGAATACATCTGGACCACTTTCTTGTTGAATGAAACCGAAACCTTTTTCAGCGTTGAACCACTTAACTGTACCTGTTGCCATTGTTGTAGCCTTTTAAAAATTTGAAATGTAAATCCCTTTCGGGGGTGGAGCTGTGAAATTAAAGATTACTTCATGGTTTAAGCAGGACGAGCAGTACAACTAAACTTCGTAGAGATAAGCATAACGGTAAATCTATTTCGAGCTGTCGTGATTTTATAGAGCGAACTTATTAAAGTCAACGATTTCGTGCTTTTATGTGCTATTACCAGCAACCGGCAGTATCTGGTGATACGTTATTAGCCCCTTTTTCACCTGTTGATTTTAATGTCAGTACGCCACAAATATCCGCATCCTGAGGTGTAACAGGCGTTGCAGTAAGTGTATATTTATCGTACTTTGTCGGATCAGATGCAGAAACCGTAGTTGTAAAAGTCAACGAATAAGTTTTGGTTCCCGCGCCATCAGTTGGAACCTGTGTCGCAAAAATAGAATCTGTTCCATCACCGTAATTGTTATTATTTTCAACTCGCCACTGTTCCATTGCTGTCGCCATCGAAACCAACGCCGCTTGTGCTTCAGAGCGTTTGGCTTTTTGAACATAGGTCACATAACTTGGATACGCCACGCTGGTCAAAATTCCCGCAATCGCCATCGCAATCATGAGTTCAACTAACGTAAAACCGTTTTGTTTTTTGGTCATTGTTTTGTTCCAATGTTATGTTTAATCAACCAAATCGTCCGACACTTCATTCAATAATTCCGCCACGCGCATTCCGGTATCAAATGAATCATCGTAATAAAAACGTAATTCCGAAATATGCCGTAATCGCATTCGTTTCGCCAAAGCATGTCGAATCATTGGTGATATTGCATTCATGGCTTTCGTGCTGGCTCTTTTACCCGCATCGTCGGTATTCAAAACGGTGATATAAATCTTCGCCACCGCTAAATCTTTGGTCACAATCACTTCGTTAATCGTCACAAAACCAATTCGAGGGTCGCTAATTTCACGCTGTAAAATTAACGACAACTCTTTTTGCATTTGTGAAGATACTCGTGTGTGCCGAGCAAATTCTCTCGCCATTACAATTCCCGTCTGACTTCTATGCGTTCAAATACTTCAATTTGATCGCCTGCGCGAACGTCGTTGTAATTTTTCACGCCAATACCGCATTCCATGCCCATTTTAACTTCGGCAATATCGTCTTTGTAACGACGTAACGATTCCAATTGACCTTCGTAAATCACCACGTTTTCGCGTAAGACCCGAATCGGTAAATTACGTTTAACGAAACCGTCCAACACCATACAACCGGCAATCGCGCCCATTTTCGGTGACGTAAAGACTTCGCGAACTTGTGCCAAACCAACGATATTTTCTTTGATTTCTGGAGCCAACATGCCGCTAATCGATTTTTTAACTTCGTCGATGGCTTCATAAATGATGCTGTAATAATGTAAATCTACGCCTCGTTCTTCAATCATTCGACGCGAAGTCGCGTCAGCACGGACGTTGAAGCCCATCAAGATTGCGCCTGAAGCTAAGGCTAAATTCACATCGCCTTCGTTAATGCCGCCCACGCCACCGTAAACCACTTTCACTTCAACTTCGTCATTCGACAATTCAATTAACGAACTGCGTAACGCTTCTAAACTGCCTTGTACGTCGGTTTTCAAGACCAAATTCAACGTCGAGATTTCGCCCGAAGTCATTTTTGCGAAGACCTCATCCAATTTTGAGGCTTGTTGCGCGGCATGGCGGGTAAAACGTTTTCTGTCTTCGCGATGTTTCGCTAATTCTTTGGCGACACGTTCGTTTTGTACGACTAAGAATTCGTCGCCCGCGTTCGGTGTACTTGATAATCCTAAAATTTCAACCGGTTCACACGGCCCAGCGGTTTTAATAGTTTTACCGAGTTCATTAAACATCGCCCGAACGCGCCCATATTCATGTCCGCATAAAACCATTTGTCCACTTTCTAATGTGCCGCGTTGAACCAGTACCGTTGCCACTACGCCGCGTCCACGATCCAAACGGGATTCGATGACAATCCCAGACGACGCGCCTTGAATCGGAGCTTTCAACTCTAAAATTTCAGTTTGAACAATCAACGATTCGATTAACTCGTCTACGCCTTCGCCGGTTTTTGCGGAAATTTTCAGGAATTGCACATCGCCGCCCCATTCTTCCGCCAACACGTTCAACACCGACAATTCTTGCATCACTTTGTCAGGATTCGCGCCAGGTTTGTCCATTTTGTTCATGGCGATAATAATCGGCACTTTGGCGGCTCTGGCGTGTTCAACCGCTTCTTTGGTTTGCGGCATCACACCATCATCGGCTGCGACCACAATAATAACTACGTCCGTCACATCCGCGCCTCGTGCACGCATGGCAGTAAATGCTGCGTGACCAGGTGTATCTAAAAATGTAACCGAACCGTGATCGGTTTTCACTTGGTACGCTCCAATGTGTTGCGTAATCCCACCCGCTTCTCCTGCCGCGACGCGCGTTTTACGAATATAATCGAGTAACGTCGTTTTACCGTGATCAACGTGTCCCATAATGGTGACAATCGGCGCACGCGGTAATTCCGGATAATTTTCGTCTTCGGTCACTTCAGCGAGCATTTCTTTTTCGAAATCATCGTCGCTTTGCATAATGACGGTGTGTCCCATGTCTTCCACTAAAATCGCCGCCGTATCTTGATCGATGCTTTGGTTAATGGTCGCCATAATGCCAAGTTTCATTAAATGCTTAATGACTAATGCCGCTTTGACATTCATTTTGTTTGCCAATTCAGCGACGATAATCATCTCAGGAACGGTCACTTCGTAAACCATTTGTGCAACGGGCATTTCAAACTGATGTTTGCCGTCATTTTGAATGATATTACGTTGAGCAGGTTGCTTGCCCGTTTTTTTCTTGTTGTTACGTTTCGCGTCTTTACCTGTGTAGGACGAGTTACCGCCCGCTGGTTTAGCCGGACGACGGGTGCGATTTTCTTCTTGCGTTTTGGCAGCCGGTTGAGGTGGTGTTGCACCAGTTTGTGGCGGTTTCGCACCCGTTTGCGGAGGTTTCGCGCCAGTTTGCGGCGGTCTTGCGCCAGTTTGTGGCGGTCTCGTGCCATTTTGTGGTGGTTTCGCACCGGTTTGAGCCGGTCTTGCCCCCGTCGTTTGCGGTCTATTTTGCTGCTTTAATGCGTTCGCTGCCGCTTGTTGTTTGGCGGCTGCTTGCTGACGAACTTTGTCCGCATTTCGGTTAATCGAATCTTCCAAACGCTGATCTTTTTCCATTTGGCTTTTACGCGCGGCTTCCACTTCTTGCGCTTTGATTGTTTCCGGTGACAATTCAAAAGCCACGTTATCAGCGTTAGACGCAGTGGTTTGAGCCGCATTCACTTCTACATTTTTAGACGCGGCAACGACCGCTGTTTTTTCGCCAACAGATTGATTAGATGTTGCGATAACTGGCGCAAGCGATCCATTTTCAGCGATTCGGGGTTCGCGTTTGATATACGTTTTTTGTTTACGTACTTCAACACTAATGCTTTTCGTCGAAGTTCCTGGCGTATTAGATTGTTTTAATTCGCTCACTTTGCGACGATTTAACACCACACGATTCGGTGCATTTTCATTTTCGGATGTTGCTTTACCGTTACGCTGACGCAAATGTGCGAGCAATTTTGACTGTTCTGCGTCATTCACTTCGGATTCTGGGGTCGAGGCGGTTAAGCCCGCTTCTTTCAATTGTACTAACAAACGATCTAATGGAATTTTGACGGTTTCTGCCAACTGACGTACTGTTTTTATACTCATATTCTTCTATCCTCTATTCGGTTGTTGATTCGACAAACCACGGCGCACGAGCTTTCATGATTAGTTTTGCTGCGCGATCTTCATCAACACCCGTAAATTTTAATAAATCATCAACGGCTTGTTCGGCTAAATCATCCAATGTCACAATGCCGTTATTGGCTAGTTCCTGCGCTAATGTAGCGTCCATGCCTTCCATTGTGAGCAATGCTTCATTTGGCACGACTAAAGATTCGCTAGGTTTTACAGAAACCTCAATACTTTCTTCTGCGGCAATGGCGCGAATCAATAGCGCGTCTTTTGCTCGCTTGCGTAATTCTTCAACAATTTCTTCGTCGAAACCATCGATTTCTAATAATTCGTTAGACGGCACATAAGCAATTTCTTCGATAGTATTAAAACCGACTTCGACCAAAATCACCGCAATTTCGTCATCAATATCTAATAAATCAACGAACATTTGTATCAGTTTATTCGCTTCGGCTTCGCTATTTTCTTCGGCTTTCGACGCATCAATAACGTTTAATTCCCAGCCAGTTAGTTGGCTGGCTAAACGGACATTTTGACCGCCACGACCAATTGCTTGCGATAAATTTATCGAAGCCACGGCTAAATCCATGCTGTGTTTATCTTCATCCACCACAATCGATTGAATTTCGGCGGGTGACATCGCGTTAATCACAAACTGTGCGTCGCTCGGATTCCAAATAATAATATCAACGCGCTCACCAGCAAGTTCATTCGTCACAGATTGAACTCGTGAACCGCGCATTCCGACGCAAGTGCCGATGGCATCTAAACGTGGATCGTTACTTTTCACCGCTAATTTTGCACGCGAACCAGGATCACGCGCCGCCGCCATAATTGAAATAGTCCCTTCGGCAATTTCGGGAACTTCCAAACGAAATAGCGCAATCAATAATTCGGGCGCATTACGACTGACAAATAATTGTGGGCCACGCGGCTCGCTGCGAACGTCTTTCAAATAGCCACGAATTCGATCACCTAAACGCATGGCTTCGCGCGGAATCATATCTTCTTTCGCAATATACGCTTCAACGTGTCCGCTCAATTCTAAATAAACACTGCCTTTGTCGATGCGTTTTACGGTGCCAGTCACTAATTCGCCAATGCGCGATTTATAGGCATCGACAATTTTGTTGCGTTCTGCGTCGCGTATTTTTTGAATAATAACTTGTTTCGCGGTTTGAGCGGCAATGCGCCCAAAATCTACCGATTCAATTTCTTCGTAAATCACGTCGCCAATTTTCGCGTCGGGGTCGTCGAATTGTGCCACTTCGAGCAAAATTTGACTCATTGGAAATTCAACATCTCTACCCAATGTCGAATCGGGCGCAACCACATCCCAACAACGATGCGTTAAATAATCACCGTTTTTGCGATCGATAGCGACTTGCGCTTTAATGTATCCACCAGAACGTTTAATGGTTGCCGCTTCTAATGCCGCTTCAATGGCTTGAAAGACGATTTCTTTTTCAATTTCTTTTTCATTGGCAAAAACATCTACGACTAACAAAATTTCTTTATTTGCCACTGCGCCCTCCTTTGGCGACTAAATAATCGGGAACTAAACGCGCTTTGCTCATTGCTGCAAAGGGAATGGGTAATAATTCTTCGTTTTCTTCTAGCGTAATGACATCGTCTTCAACCAGCACGATTTTACCCGTAATTTTGCGCCGACCATTTACAGGTGAGAATAAATGAACCATAACTGTGCTGTTCATATATTGGCTAAATTGACTAATTTTGTAAAAAGGGCGGTCTTCACCTGGCGACGAAACTTCCAAGGAATAATTATCTGAAATTGGATCTTCAACGTCCAATACACCGCTAACTTGGTGACTCACTTTGGTGCAATCTTCTACTAAAATACCATTCGCATGGTCAATATAAATGCGTAACAGACCGTTTTTAGGATGTGGATTATATTCCACACCGACACAGTCATAACCTAGCCCTTCAACCACAGGTTCGATTAACGCAAGCAGGTGTTCTGGAGCTTGCTTCATGATGTCCTCGCTTAATTTTAATCAAAAAAAAAGAGCCACAGGCTCTTCCATTATTACGTTCAATTTTCAGGCATGGAATAAGTCACCTAACTCAAAGCCTAGAAAATAAAAAACCCCAAAAATGGGGCATTTAGAAATCTGGTTGCGGGGGCAGGATTCGAACCTACGACCTTCGGGTTATGAGCCCGACGAGCTACCAAACTGCTCCACCCCGCGATTGATGTTTCACAGTATATTGTTTTAATTGATTTTATACAATCTATTTTTGCAAAAATGTTTGTTTTTGAATTATTTTGGCTTCATAAAGCAGGTAGCTGAATGACAAATCCCGCGCCAATTTTGCGACTGGAATCCACCCAAATTGCGCCACCGTGTTCTTCAATAATCTTTTTTACAATCGCCAAACCCAAACCCGTACCTTTTACTTTCGTGGTGACGTACGGCTCAAAAATATGTTCAATTTGTTCGTCTTTAATTCCCACGCCATCATCGTGCAACGCGATTTCAATAAAGTTGATATTATTTTTTTGTACTCGATGCACGTCAATGTCAACTTGACCTTGACCGTCAATCGCTTCCAGCGCGTTTTTAATTAAATTGTGCAAAACCTGCCGAATACTGACCGGATCGCCGTGAATCATCAGCGCATTATTTTCATAATTCACGTTGAATTTCACCCCCGCTTTTAACACATACAACGACAAAACTTCTTGAATCAACGCCGACAAATCGACATTCACTGCCTGTTTTTTCGACGGCTTTGCGTACTCCGAAAAGTCGTCCACCATTTCTTTCATCGCTTCAACTTGTTGAACAATAGTGCGCGTCGAACGTTGCAACATATCCGCATCGGCTGCCTCTAATTTATCCGCCAATTTGTGCTGCAAACGTTCCGCCGACAATTTAATCGGGGTGAGCGGATTTTTAATTTCGTGCGCCAAACGTCGCGCTACTTCGCCCCACGCCGCATTTTTTTGAGCTTGAATTAAATCCGTCACATCGTCAAACACCACGACTGCGCCGACTTTGCGTCCATTTTGCGAAAATAACGGCGTGCCACGACATAATAATTCTTGTCGTCCGTTTGAACCCAAAAAAACTAAACGTTGTTGCCAAATACCTTCGGCTTGTTCTAAAAAACGTTGAATCGCTTTTAATGGTTCGGCTAATTCGGTGTAATCGTCCGCCAATTCTAACAACGTTTCGCCGATAAACTGTGACGCAGACACATGAAAAATTTGGAATGCCGCTTGATTCGCGGTGCGAATTTTATGATTTGCGTCAAAACTCATCACGCCAGCGGTTAAATTTGCCAAAATCGTTTCCAAATACGCACGTTGATTTTCAACTTCAAAACTCGCCATGCGCGTTTCTTGGCTGGCTCGCGCAATCCGTTGAGTCATTTCGTTGAACGATTCCACCAAAAATCCCAAATCGTCTTGCGCCATCACCGGCAATTGTTGGTCATATTGTCCCGAAGCCACAGCTTGTGTGCCTTTCACCAGTTCTTTCACTGGCGCAACAATCGTGCGAATGCTGATAAACGCAATCCAAATCGCCGCCAATAAACTCATTAACAACACCAACGACAACGCGAGCGAAAAAGTCATTTTCAGCGAATCACGCAAAAAATTCATTTCTTGATAACGCACAAACGCAAATTCAACCGAATCTGCCAAATCCGCAATTCGTACTGGCACGGGATACAACGCCTGCAAATAACGCAATTCTTTCGATTTCACGGTGAGAATGACGCGAATCATTAACGCATCATCTCGAACTGGCGCAAGTGCCGCAAATTCACCGTTTTGGCGCAATTGTAACCAAGTATTTTCATCTGGCAAACTGGGCAAAATATCACTCGGATTCGCGCTACTCGACGCAATAATTCGGTCTTGACGCGAAAATAACGTCATTTCAGCCGCGCCCGATTGCACGCGAAAATTTTCCATTTCTAACGTCGCGTGCGCTTCAGGTAATTCCGCTATTTTTTCGGAGAGTTGCTGCGTTTGCGCTTTATTCCAGCGAATCCGTTGATCGAGTGAGGCTTGACTGAGTTCGAGCGCGTCTTCCATCGCACGATCCATTTCAACGTTAAACCAACTGTCGATGCCTTGATGCAAAAACTGCATCGAAAAATAAAACACAATTCCAGCTGGTGCGAGCGACAGCACCACGAACAATGAAACCATCCGAATCGTCAGGCGTGAACCTGCTTCGCGGCGTTTGAGTTGGCGACCGAGTGAATATAAATTCGCGCCAACCAATCCCAATAACGCCACCGTTCCAACGCCGTTCACCAACAATAACCACGAATACATCGCGCTAAGTTTCGACGATTCTTGCGTCGCGCTGCTCATCAATTGCAGCGACAATAAAATCAAGCCACATAAAATGGCAATCGATAAACCCGCAGGCAGTTTTATTTTTGGAAATCGCATGATTAAGCGTAATTTTTCGTGAAATTTTCTACCAAAAATACCGCTTGTTGCCATTGTTTTGAGGTTTTCAATTGCTCAAAATTCCCCGTGAATTGTCCACGCATTTTTTGCAAACGGCGTTCACGATCAGGATTATTTTTAATCGGCAATGAATTTAAAACTTCGACGGCAGCAATCGGATTATTGCAAACTAAAACCATGTCGCAACCCGCTTGCAGCGCGACTTTGGCGCGTTCTGAAAAATCGCCGACGCTCGCCGCGCCTTCCATACTCAAATCGTCGCTAAATACCACACCATCAAAACCTAATTTGTCGCGCAAAATTTGCTGAATCCAAAACGCCGAAAATCCCGCCGGTTGCGCGTCAATCTGCGAATACAAAACGTGCGCCGGCATAATGCCTTCTAATCCTTCCGAAATCAGCTGGCGAAACGGTTGTAAATCACTGTGTCGAAGCGCGTCCAAATCACGTTCGTCAATCGGCAACGTCAAATGCGAATCCAACGCCACTGCGCCATGACCGGGAAAATGTTTGCCCGTTGCCGCCATGCCAGCGCGATTCATGCCGCGTCGAAATTCACTTGCCAATTGCGTGACTTTTTCAGCATTTTGCGAAAATGCGCGATTGCCAATAATCGTACTTACGCCACAATCCACATCTAAAACCGGCGCGAAACTGAAATCTACGCCCACGGCTAATAATTCCGCCGCTATTAACCAACCGGCAACTTCCGCAATTTCAGGTTCATTTTCGTACAATGCCGCCGGCGGTAAACGGGTGAAACCGGCTTGAAAACGTTGCACCCGCCCACCTTCTTGATCAACCGCGATGAGAATTTCACCGTCTCGTGCGGCACGAATCGATTGAATTAAATCGGCAACTTGTTCGGGATTTTCATAATTTCGGGCAAACAAAATCACCGCGCCGACGTTGGGATGATTGAGAATTTCACGTTCAGAATCCGTAAGCGTTTTACCCGCAATATCCAACATGACCGCGCCAAAAGGTTGCGTTTGATTCATCGTCATTATTCCGCACACGCATAAATGCCATCGGCGTTGCGCCAATAGCCTTTGTAATCCATGCCGTAACCAAAAACGTAACGGTCGGCGACTTTCAAACCAACAAAATCAGCGGTGAGCGGTTTATCTTGCGGCAAATATTTGTCCAACAAAACCGCCGTATAAACTGAACTCGCGCCTTGTTCAACACAATAATCGTAAATCGCCGCCAACGTAATTCCAGCATCCAAAATGTCATCAATCAATAAAACCGTGCGATCTTTCAACGGCGTACGCGGTTTGACCAGCCATTCAATTTCGTCACCGACGGTTTTATTTTGATAACGACTGGCGTTAATCGTGTCCACCGTCAGCGGCATTTTTAATCGTGGTAATAATTGCCCCGCAGTCACTAATCCACCATTCATCACCGCCAAAACCAACGGATTTCGACCGACGAGCAACTGGTTAATTTGTTCTGCCATCGTGTCTAACGCCGTTTCGATTTCGGCTTTGCTGTGTAGCAAGTCTGCGGTGGCGCGGACGTGTTCAATTTCGTTTTGCATAAAATATCCTGAAGATTAAAAGTTAGGTGACTGATTCTGCCGCTTAAATTTACCACATAAAAAACCACGCGGAATAAACATTCTCGCGTGGTTTTTTTAAGGGTTAAAACAACCGAAAATTATCCAGTCGGATTTGACCATTTCCAATTTTGAATCTCTGGCATATCTTCGCCATAAGTCGAAATGTATTGTTTGTGATCAATCAATTTATTTCGCAACGCTTGTTTCAAATACACCGCTTGATCTTTCAAACGTGGCACGCGGTCAATTGCATCCATCGCCAAATGGAAACGATCCACTTCATTCATCACCACCATATCGAACGGCGTGGAAGTCGTGCCTTCTTCTTTGTAGCCGCGAACGTGCATATTCGCGTGATTACTACGGCGATAGGTCAGACGATGAATCAACCACGGATAACCGTGATAAGCGAAAACGACAGGTTTATCGTGTGTGAATAGCTCTACAAAATCTTCGTCGCTCAACCCATTCGGATGTTCCGATTCAGGTTGTAACTTCATTAAATTCACCACGTTAATCACGCGGATTTTTAAGTCTGGCACTTCGCGACGCAAAATATCCACCGCAGCCAAACATTCCAACGTTGGCACATCGCCCGCGCACGCCATAACCACATCTGGCGACGCGCCATTATCATTACTCGCCCATTCCCAAACGCTCACACCCGCTTCACAATGTTTTGCTGCTTCATCCATTGTCAGCCATTGTGGGGCAGGTTGTTTTCCCGCGACAATCACGTTCACATAATTGCGACTACGCAAAACGTGGTCGGTCACAGACAACAGCGTGTTCGCATCGGGTGGTAAATACACGCGAATCACTTCGGCTTTTTTGTTCACAACGTGATCGATAAAACCTGGATCTTGGTGTGAAAAACCGTTGTGATCTTGTCGCCAAACGTGCGAGGTCAACAAATAATTCAACGACGCAATCGGTCTGCGCCACGGAATACGATTCGTGGTTTTGAGCCATTTCGCGTGTTGATTGAACATCGAATCGATAAGGTGAATGAACGCTTCGTAGCACGAGAAGAAACCGTGGCGACCCGTCAATAAATAACCTTCGAGCCAACCTTGGCAAGTGTGTTCGCTCAGAATTTCCATCACGCGACCATCTTGTGACAAATCAGTATCTTCGGGCAGAATTTTTTCCATCCAAACGCGCGACGTTGCGGCAAATACTTCGTCCCAACGATTCGACGCAGTTTCATCGGGGCCAAAAATACGGAAATTCTTTTGATCCATATTATTTTTCATGATGTCGCGCAAAAATATTCCCATCACGCGCGTCGCTTCGGCATCGACTGAACCTGGCGATGGAACATCAACGGCGTAATCACGGAAATTCGGCATCCGTAAATCATGCAACAAAACACCGCCGTTTGCGTGCGGATTGTCGCCAATTCGACGTTGACCAATCGGCGCGAGTTCTTTCAATTCTTGTAACGGCGAACCATTCGCGTCGAATAATTCTTCGGGTTTATAACTTTTTAACCACGATTCTAAAATCGCAATATGTTCAGGATTATTCGCTAAACCTGACAACGGCACTTGATGTGAACGCCAGAAATCTTCGGTTTTTTTACCGTCAACACTTTCTGGGCCAGTCCAGCCTTTTGGAGTCCGCATAATAATCATCGGCCAGCGCGGACGTTCAATAATCGCACCGTTCGCATTACGCGCTTGGTGTTGAATCGCTTTAATCGTGGTTAAACAACTTTCTAAAACCGCCGCCATTTTAGGATGCACGACTTCTGGATCGTGACCTTCAACGTAATGCACGTCGTAGCCATAACCTTCAAACAACTTGGTCAATTCTTCTTCGCTGATACGACTTAGCAACGTTGGATTCGCGATTTTGTAACCGTTCAAATGCAGAATCGGCAACACCGCGCCATCACGCGCTGGATTTAAAAATTTGTTTGAATGCCACGAAGCCGCCATCGGGCCCGTTTCCGCTTCGCCGTCACCAATCACGCAACACGCAATTAAATCAGGATTATCAAACACGTTTCCGTAGGCGTGTGACAGCGCGTAGCCTAATTCGCCGCCTTCATGAATTGAACCTGGTGTTTCGGGTGCAACGTGGCTGGGAATACCGCCTGGAAATGAAAATTGATGAAACAGATTTTTCATACCTTCTTTATCCAACGAAATGTTCGGATAAAATTCGCTGTAAGTGCCTTCGAGCCAGCAATTTGCCACCATCGCAGGGCCGCCGTGTCCAGGGCCGCACACAAAAATCATGTTCAAATCGTGTTCTTTAATCAACCGATTAACGTGAACGTGGATGAAGTTCAAACCTGGCGTTGTTCCCCAATGTCCCAACAAACGCGGTTTGATGTGCGAAATGTTTAACGGTTCAGTCAAAAGCGGATTATCCAGCAAATAAATTTGTCCAACAGACAAGTAATTCGCCGCTCGCCAATAGGCGTTCATCTTGGTTTGTAACGTTGCATCGAGTTTAAAATCGTACGTTTTTTCTTGCATAAAAGCTCTTGAGGTTAGTCTAAAAAAATTGAATTTGTTGCGCGATTTCGCGCTCTTCTTCAGCATGGATTACAAAAATACGCGAACGACTGAAAGGGCCGCTGATGTCGATATTACTACTAAACCGTTGAGAATTTAAATCGGAATTCAGCGAAAAACCTAACCCGTTTAAATCCTCTAAAATTTGCTGCCGAATAGCTGGCGCATTTTCACCAATGCCACCGGTAAAAATCAGCGCATCGACGTGACCATTTAGCACCGCAAAATAAGCACCGACGTATTTCTTCACACGATAACAGAACAATTTTAAAGCTATGTGACAAGATTCATCACCGTGCTCTGCTTTGTTTAAAATAGTCCGCATATCGGTCTCGCCGCACACACCTTGCAAGCCACTTTCCTTATTTAACAAGCGGTTAATGTCTTCAATGGTTTTGCCTTCGCGTTGCAAGGTAATTGCAATCATTGGGTCAATATCGCCACACCGACTTGCCATGATTAAGCCTTCGGTCGGTGAAAATCCCATCGATGTATCGACGCTCACGCCATTTCTGACAACCGTCGCACTCGCGCCACCACCCAAATGTAAAATAATTAAATTCAAATTTTCGGGTGATTTGTTTAACAATTTCGCTACTGCATTGACGCTGTGTTGACACGAAATGCCGTGAAAACCGTAGCGATAAAAATCCACGTTCGCCGATAACTTTTCAGGAATCGCATAACGTCCGGCGTAATCGGGAATTTCGCGATGAAATGCCGTATCGAACACCGCGAATTGTGGTACGTTGGCGAATAATTCACGCGCCATTTCAATGCCCAAACGATTCAGCGGATTGTGCAACGGCGCGTAATTATCGAGTTGAGCAATTTGCGCCAAAACGTCGGGCGATATAGTCGTGATAGCCTTGAAATCCGCGCCACCGTGAACCACACGATGTCCAATTTCTGACAAATTCAATTCATTTTTAGCCAGTAATTCGCGCCAATAATTAAACAGAAACGCCAGCGTATTTTTTGCATCGTGAATGTTTTCATCGTGATGAAAAAAGGCTTCGCCTTGAACATTTACGCCTTCAATCGTCAAACCATTCGTGGCACCGTAATCGGCATTTAACGTGGCTTTGACGTACAAATTATCGTCGAATAATTGCGTTTTGACCGACGTACTACCGACATTAACAATGAGTTTTGCCATAAATTCGCTCCATGAAAAATGAGAATTATCGATGATAAACGTGACAACGTAGTGACGTTGAAAAAGTTAAGGCGTGGCGCGAATGGATAAAACAAACTGCCACTGCGTTTCGGTGACAGGCAAAATCGACAATCGATTGCCACGTTGCACCAATTGAAAATCCGCCAACTCTGTTTTTGTTTTTAATTCGTGCAGCGTTATTGTGCGTTCAAATTTTTCTACAAACTGCACATCTACACAGCACCAACTCGGTTTTTCAATGGTGCTTTTTTTGTCGAAATACGGGCTTTTTTCATCGAACGCGCTGCCATCGACATAAGTAGATTTTACGATTTTCACCACACCGACAATCCCGATTTCTTTGCAGTTGGAATGATAAAAAAACGCTAAATCACCGCATTCCATTTCACGCATAAAATTACGCGCCTGATAATTTCGCACGCCTTCCCACGATTCGGTTTGATTCGAGCATTGCGCCAAATCGTCAATGCTAAATACATTTGGTTCGGACTTCATTAGCCAAAACTGCATCGTTATTTTTCCTTGTTTTAAGTTAAGTTTAAAAAACCAGAGCGAGAACCTAAGTTTGGAAACCCATAATGCCAATGGTTGCGAAAATATCGCCTGATGCTTTTGTCTTGGTCTTTTCCCATAAATTCACCCACTAGTTCCATGGTGATTACCTCACCATCACTGAGTTTCGGGGCAAAGCCTCGTTTTCTGAGTAGCAAGAATCGCCCAGTTTTTTATCCAACCGATGCAATGTTCCACCCGAATCCGAATTGAGGCTAAAGCGCGATTAAACGCTTTTTGTTGCTCAGTCAGTTCCTGTCCTTTTGGTTTTTTAAAACTTGTTTTTCAATACCCGTTTCGGAATCAAGAGTGCTTATTGTACTCACGGGATCGGTTGCCAAGCCTT
This sequence comes from uncultured Pseudomonadota bacterium, assembly GCA_903889445.1. Lineage (GTDB taxonomy): Bacteria > Pseudomonadota > Gammaproteobacteria > Methylococcales > Methylomonadaceae > UBA10906. The sequence continues at coordinate 155 of CAISXF010000020.1, read as the reverse complement.
AGCGTCCTTTATCGGCTCCCACTTTACACCCTGTTGGTAATCGTTCTAAGGTTTGTAATTGATTGCAGCGTTTTTTGTCGTGCATTGAACCAGGAACAGGTACACTGACTGCTGCAATGTGCCAATGACCATCTGTTGCGTTTTTAAGGTAAATT